>NZ_JBHVPX010000001.1:415848-802518 GCF_042887155.1 Streptomyces sp. NPDC057963 | reverse complement strand
GGTACTGCAGGGGGGACCCTGTGGGAGAGTAGGACGCCGCCGAACTCCTTTTGTGAGAAGCCCCGTGCCCTTGTGGCACGGGGCTTTTCTGCGTTTACCCCTTCTTTTTCCCGGGTGATGGCTGCTGTTCAGGCGGGGGTGACCAGGTGCGTGTCGTACGCCAGGATCACTGCCTGGACTCGGTCGCGGGACCCTGTTTTGGCGAGGATGCGGGTGACGTGTGTCTTCACGGTCGATGCGGCGAGGTGCAGCCGTTCGGCGATTTCCGTGTTGGTCCAGCCCCGGCCGATGACCGTGAGGATCTCCCTCTCCCGCTCGGTGAGGGTCGCGATACGTGCGTCCGGGGTGGCAGGGCCACCGGGAACGGTCGGCAGATGCTGCACATACGCGTCCAGGAGGCGGCGGGTGAGGCCGGGGGCGACCACTGCGTCGCCGCTCGCCACGGCTCGGATACCGGAGAGGAGCTCTTCCGGCAGCGCGTCCTTGATGAGGAAGCCGCTGGCGCCGGCGCGGAGGCCGTCGTACGCGTACCGGTCGAGATCGAATGTCGTGACGATGAGGACGCGGGTACGGGAACCGGCCCTGATGATGCGCCGGGTGGCCTCGATGCCGTCCAGGAGCGGCATGCGGATGTCCATCAGGGCCACGTCCGGGCGGTGCCGGGAGACGAGGTCCAGGGCTTCGTGACCGTTGGCGGCCTCGCCGACGACGGTCATGTCGTCCTGGCTCTCCAACAGCATGCGGAAGCCGAAGCGCTGCATCGGCTGGTCGTCCGCGATGAGCACGGTCGTCACGAGAGTGTGTCCTCCAGGGGAAGCCGGAGCCGGACCCGCCAGCCGGCTGCGGAGGCCGACTTCTGCGGTAGCGGGCCTGCTTCGAGTGTGCCGTCGTAGAGGGATGCCCGTTCGCGCATCCCGGTGATTCCCTGCCCGCCGCCCTCGGGCCCGCCGCCGCTGGCACCCGTGTCGGTGATCAGGGCTTCCAGCTCCGTCGCCCGGTAGGTGAGAGTGACCTCCGCTGTCGGTGACGGGGCCGTGCCGCCGTGCTTCAGCGTATTCGTCAGAGCCTCCTGGACCACCCGATAGACCGTCAACTGGCGCCCCGCGGTGGGCGGGGGCGTCGGAGGTGAGCCGTGGACGCGGAGGCGTACGGGGAGGCCCGCCGTTCGTACGCCGGTGAGGAGCGCGTCCATGTCGTCGAGGGTCGGCTGCGGGGCGCGGTCGGCCTCGGCGGGGTGGTCGCGCAGGACGCCGAGCAGCCGGCGGAGTTCGGTGAGGGCCTGGCGGCTGGTGGTGCCGATGGCTTCCAGAGCCTGTGCGGCCCGGTCCGGGCTCTTGGCCGCCGCGTAGGCACCACCGTCGGCGAGGCCCGTGATGACGGAGAGGTTGTGGCCGATGATGTCGTGCATCTCGCGGGCGATACGGGTGCGTTCGGCGGCCGCCGCGAGCCGGGCCTGCTGGTCGCGTTCGAGTTCCAGCCGGTGGGCGCGGTCGACGAGGGCTGCCGTGTACTCCTTGCGCGTACGGACCACGATCCCCAGCAGGGACGAGAGTGCGAACGCCCAGAGGTGAGGGACGAACAGCAGGTCCCAGGTGTGCGGGAAGCGCAGCATGCCGATGGCGAGCGGGGCCGCCACCAGGGCGCCCGCCCAGGCCAGAGTGCGCATCGACAGTCGCAGCGCGATGTTGAAGACGGCGATGTCCTGGAGGTAGGCGGCCTGGACGACCGCCCCCGTCCAGACGTTGACCAGGGCGAACGGCGTCATGAACGCCAGCACGGCCAGGGGATGCGTGCGGCGCCACAGCAGCGGTACGGAGAGTGCCAGGCTCGTCAGCAGCACCAGTGGTTCGGGCGCCCGCGGGTCGGCGGCCACGGTGCGCCAGCCGCCGGAGGTGAAGTCGAGTACGGCGAACATCACCCAGAACGTGGTGAGCAGCCCGTTCCAGACCACCGGCCGGCGCAGGTCGAATGCCCGGACGCGCCGGAGCAGGCGCTGGAGGTGGCCGGTGAGCGGGGAGCCGCCCGGACCCGGGGGCCGGTTCTCGTCGTCATCCGTCACACGCCCATCCTCGCGTCCGGGCGGCCCCTTCGTCATGCGTCGCGCCGGTGCAGCAGCACGGCGGCCGCGCCCAGGGCCGTGGCGGCCCAGAGGCACAGGGCGAGCAGGGCCCCGCCCACGGGGGCCTCACCCGGGAGCGGGGTGGCGGAGCCGAGGGTGCCGGCCGCCTGGGTCGGGAAGTAGGCGACGGCGCTCTTCACGGCGTCGTACGGGAGCATGGTGAGGATCTCCGGCAGGACCATGACGCCTCCGATGAAGGCGCCGATCGCGCCCGGCACCGAGCGGATCAGGGCGCCGAGACCGAGCGCGATCACGCTGAGCAGGGTGACGCCCGCGGAGTTGCCGACGACGGCGCGGAAGACGCCCGGGTCGCCGAGCGAGGCCGCCTGGTCGGTGTCGTGGAGGAGGAGTTGGGCGGCGACGAAGGTGAGCAGGTCGGTGGTGAACATGACCACGAAGACGGTGACGGTGAAGACCGCCGCCTTCGCCCACAGGACCGGGAGCCTGCGGGGGACCGCGGTGAGCGAGGCGCGGATCAGGCCCGTCGAGTACTCGCCCGCGGTCACCAGGATGCCCAGCACCACGGTGCACAGCGTACCGAGCACCGAGCCGTAGAGGACCAGGACGACCGTGTCGACGTCGGAGTCGCCGCCGTCGGAGGTGTAGGTCGCGCCCATGACCAGACCGACGGCGAGAACCAGGGCGGACGCCGAGGCCAGGGTGATCCAGGAGGACCGCAGGGAACGGAGTTTGTGCCATTCGGAGCGTAGGACGCGGGTGGCTGTGATTCGGTGCTGGTGCTGGCGTGGAGTCGGGAGTTGGTCCGGGAGTCGGGCCGGGCGGTCGGCTGTGGTGGTCATGTGAGGGCTCCGGTCGGTTCGGGGGTGGTGATCCGGTACTCGACCGACTCCTGGGTCAGGTCCATGAAGGCATGTTCCAAGGAGGCGGTGCGCGGGGTGAGTTCGTACAGGGGGATGGCGTGCGCGGCCGCGGTGCGGCCGATGTGCGCCGCGTCCGTACCGTGGATCTCCAGCTCGTCGGGGGGCGCGGCCGGGCCGGTGGAGATCTCGATGCCGGGGCCGGTGAGGAGCGCACGCAGGGCGTGGGCCTGCGGGGTCACGACCTTGACCGAGGCGCCGCCCGCCGTGGCCACGAAGTCGGCGGTCGTCGTGTCGGCGAGGAGCCGGCCCCGGCCGATGATGATCAGATGGTCGGCGGTGAGGGCCATTTCGCTCATCAGGTGCGAGGAGACGAAGACTGTACGGCCTTGCTGGGCAAGGGACCTGAGGAGGTTGCGGATCCACAGCACGCCCTCCGGATCGAGGCCGTTGACCGGCTCGTCCAGGATGAGGGTGGCCGGGTCTCCGAGCAGCGCGGCGGCGATGCCGAGGCGTTGGCCCATGCCGAGCGAGAAGCCCTTGATCCGCTTGTGGGCGACCGCGGTGAGGCCGGCCAGGTCGAGGACGTGCTCGACGCGGTGGCGCGCGATGCCGTGGGTGTGGGCGAGTGCCATCAGGTGGTTGAAGGCGGTCCGGCCCGGGTGGACGGAGCGGGCCTCCAAAAGCGCGCCGACCTCGGCGAGCGGTGCGCTGTGGGCGGCGTACGCCCGTCCGCCGATCGTCGAGCGACCGCAGGTGGGCGCGTCCAGGCCGAGCAGCATGCGCATCGTCGTCGACTTCCCGGCGCCGTTCGGACCGAGGAATCCGGTGACGGTGCCGGGCCGTACCGTGAAGTCGAGGTCCTGGACGACGGTGGTGTCGCCGTACCTCTTGGTGAGTTCGTATGCCCTGATCATGCGGTCGACGCTACGGAGACGGCGCGTGGCGGGCGTCGGACCAGGGGCGGGATGTGGCGGGTGGTGTAGTACCGGGGTACGACGCGGGGCCGGTCGAGGCTGGTTGGAGCCGGTCGGGGACGGTCGGCGGCGGGGCGGGCCGGGGTGTCCGTGGCCGTGAGCGGGGTGGTGAGCGGGATGGTGTTTGCGCAGGTCCGGCGCGGAGAGGCAGGATCGGCGAATGGAACACGTGATTCGTGCTGTGTGCGCCGACGAATGGTCTCTGGTCAAGGAGTTGCGGCTGGCAGCGTTGCGGGACCCGGTGGCGCCGATGGCCTTTCTGGAGACCTACGCGCAGAGCGCGGCCCACTCCGACGAGTTCTGGCGGGACTGGGCGCTCGGCGCGTCCGAGGCCGGGGGCGGTGAGGTGCGGCAGTTCGTCGCCGTCGCCCCCGACGGGCGTTGGGACGGCAGCGTCACCGTGCTCATCGAGCGGCCTGACGGGGACGAGGGTGAGGGCGAGAACGCGGATGGGGTCGGGGACAGCGGTGGTGGCGTGGTGCCGTTCGGGGCCCCGGCCGGCCTCCACCAGGCGCACGCGGTCGGTGTGTTCGTACGGCCGGAGGCGCGGGGCGCTGGTCTGGCCGAGGAGTTGTTCCGGGCCGGGACGGACTGGGCGTGGTCGTTGGGGGAGCCCCGGATCGAGCGTGTACGGCTGTATGTGCACGAGGACAACGTGCGGGCCGCGGCGTTCTATCGGCGGATCGGGTTCGCGCCCACCGGGCAGTCGGTGCCGGTGCCGAGCGATCCGTCTGCGCGGGAGATCGAGTACGCGGTGGGGCGGCTGTAGGCGGGGCGGCTGGTAGATGGGGCGGCTGTTGGTGGGGCTGGCGTAGTGGCGGGAGCGGACGGGGCGGTTGCCGTGGGTGTGTGGCCGGGGTCGCCGCGGTCGCCGGGCGGGCGTGGGCCCGGGTGGTCTCGTGGCCTGTGTGGGCCGGGGGCCTGGCTAGCGTGGGTCGGTGAGTTCCTGGGACCAGCGGGCGCGGGCCTGTTCCCGGGAGCGGAGGAGGGCCAGGGTCGGCAGGCCCTGGGCATGGCCGGTCGACAGTAGCTCGGGGAGCCGGGGCAGGGGCGCCACCGCGGCGACATCGTCGAGTACCAGCGTCATTGGTGGGTCGAGCCGACCGGCGGTTGACCGTGCGGCCAAGCGGCGGCCGTGCTCGACCACGTGTGAGGCGAGCGCCGTGAGCAGGGGCATTGCTCCGGGGCCCGAGCGGGGATCCTCGATGGGTTCGCCCACCACATAGAGGGTGCCCCCTTCGCGGACAAAAGATTCCAGCGCGAGCGAATCGGCCCGGTTCGGCGTGCAGGCCTCCCGGATGTGGACCGAGGAGAGCGCGGCGAAGGCTCGTACGGTCAACTCCTGGGCCACCTCCCGGCGTTCGGGGTGTGCGGTGAGGGCGGACTCCAGCAGCCCGGCGAAACCGGAGGCCGCCTTGGGGTGGGTACGGAGGAGGCGCACCGGTTCGTGGGCACTGCCGCCGAGGGCCCAGCGGTGGACCTGGCGGAAGGGCCTGCCGTCGATGGCGGCGGCGTGCAGCCAGCACTTCAGGAGCGTTTCCGCGGTGTCGGCCGTCGTCGCGTCGATGCGGGCCTGCGGACGGACCGGGGCGAGCAGCGCGGTGGAGCGGGCGGCGGCGGTGTCGGGCTCCTCGCAGCCGGTGGTGGGGGACCAGTGGAGGCGGGCCGGGGTGTCGCAGAAGTGGCCCGGGTCGTAGACGAGGACCGGGCCGAGCTTGGCGCGGGCGTCCTTCGTCTCCGCCCAGACCGTGGGGTCGGAGGTGAGGACGAGCGCGGGCCCGTCGGCCTCCTGGATCGCCTGGAGGACGGTGGGGCGGCGGGTGGCGGCTGGCCCGTAGACGACGAGGGGGGTACGGGGGGCAGGCAGCGTGGGGAGGGCTGTGGTCTCGGGCGGGGGGTGCCCCGTGGGGAGGGGAGTGGGGATGTTGGTGGGGGTGGGGATGGAGGTGGCGGGGCTCGGTTCTGGGGTATGGGGCGCCGGTGGGGCGGGTGCGACCGCTGTGTGCTGGAGCGTCGGCTGGGGCTGGGGCTGGGGCTGGGGCTGGGGCTGGAGTTGGGGTGGGGGCGGTTGGGGTTGGAATTGCGGTTGTGTCTCCAGGTTTGGCTGCTGCTGCGGTGGGGTCTGCGCCTCCGGCCGGGGCTCGTGCAGCGGGGACCGTACGGGCGAGCCGCCCTTGTCCCCGTACCGTTCGCTGCGCTGCCGCGCCCGTACCGCGCGCCAGCGGGCCACCACTCCCAGCACGAACACCGTCAGCACGAACAGCACCATCAGTTCGCCGATGAACAGGCCCCAGAACAGCCCGTACCCGGAGAGCGCGTCCGCCGGAGTGTTCGGCCAGGCGGACGGCAGGTCGTGCGGTGCGGCGACGAGCCGGCGCATCGCCAGGGGGGTCTCGGTGAGGGAGACGCCCTCCGGCCAGGCGCCGTGCGCGAACAGTCCGGCCAGGCCGGTGGCCGTCCATGCCAGGAGCATGAGCCCGAGCAGGAAGGCCAGCAGACCGATCAGCAGGCCGTCCGGGATGCCGCCGCCTCCGCCGCCGCCACGTCCGCCGCCGTCGGTACGTACCTCGCCGCGCCCCGCCATGTCAGGCCACCGTTGACTCGGACGACTCGTTCAGTCGTTGCTGGTGCTCGATCCGTGCCGCGCGCTGCTCCGCCTCCAGGTCGGCGGCGCGTACGTCCTCCGGGACGAGCTCGGGTGCGGAGGACTCGGTCATCGCGCGGTCGGTGAAGACCAAGGGGCGTTCCGACTCGGTGATCAGGTGTTTGACCACCTGGACGTTGCCGTTGACGTCCCAGACCGCGATGCCGGGGGTGAGGGTCGGGATGATCTCGACCGCCCATCGGGGAAGGCCGAGCACCCGGCCCGTGGCTCTGGCCTCGTCGGCCTTCTGGGCGTAGATCGTGCGGGTGGAGGCCATCTTGAGGATCGCCGCGGCCTCGCGGGCCGCCGCTCCGTCGACGACGTCGCTGAGGTGGTGGACGACGGCCACGAACGACAGACCCAGCCGTCGGCCGAACTTCAGCAGGCGCTGGAAGAGCTGGGCCACGAAGGGCGAGTTGATGATGTGCCAGGCCTCTTCGACCAGGAAGATGCGTTTCTTCCGGTCGGGCCTGATCCAGGTGTGCTCCAGCCATACGCCGACGATCGCCATCAGGATCGGCATCGCGATCGAGTTCCGGTCGATGTGCGAGAGGTCGAAGACGATCAGCGGGGCGTCGAGGTCGATGCCGGCGCTCGTGGGCCCGTCGAACATGCCGCGCAGGTCGCCGTCGACGAGGCGGTCCAGGACGAGGGCGACGTCGAGGCCCCAGGCCCGTACGTCGTCTATGTCGACGTTCATCGCCTCGGCGGACTCGGGCTCCGGGTGGCGCAGCTGGTCGACGATGTCGGTCAGGACCGGCTGCCGGTCGTTGATCGTCTCGTTGACGTAGGCGTGGGCGACCTTCAGGGCGAAGCCGGACCGCTCGTCCAGGCCGTGCCCCATCGCGACCTCGATGATCGTGCGGAGCAGGGCGAGCTGGCCGGTCGTGGTGATCGCGGGGTCGAGCGGGTTGAGCCGGATGCCACCGTTGAGGGCGGCGGTCGGGTCGAGGCGGATCGGGGTGAGACCGAGCTCCTGCGCGATGAGGTTCCACTCGCCGACGCCGTCCTCGCCCTGGGCGTCCAGGACGACGACCTGGCGGTCGCGGAAGCGGAGCTGGCGGAGCACGTACGTCTTCTCCAGCGCGGACTTGCCGTTGCCGGACTCGCCGAGCACCAGCCAGTGCGGGGCGGGGAGCTGCTGTCCGTACAGCTGGAAGGGGTCGTAGATGTAGCCCTTGCCGGAGTAGACCTCACGGCCGATGATCACGCCGGAGTCGCCGAGGCCGGGGGCCGCGGTGGGCAGGTAGACGGCTTGGGCCTGTCCGGTCGACGTACGGACGGGGAGCCTGGTCGTCTCCACCTTCCCGAAGAGGAAGGCGGTGAAGGCATCCGACAGTGCGGACAGCGGATCTCGCATGGCGTGACCGACCTCCCTCTCGTTTCTCTCGGTTGTGTGCGGCTAGCGACGGATGCCGGTGGCGAACGGCAGGGTGTTCACGAAGGCGCGGTGGTGCTCGCGGTCGCACCACTCCAGCTTGAGATACGACTTGCCGGCCGAGGCCCGGATCGTCCGCTTGTCGCGGGCGAGGGATTCGGGCGAACGCGAGGACACGGTGATGTACCCCACCAGGTTCACCCCGGCCGCGCCGCTCGCGAGATCTTCACCCCGCTGGTCGAGACGGCCGTGCGCGGCGATGTCGCGCGGGTCGACGGTGCGGTTCATCTTGGCCTGGCGGCTGGCTTCCGCCTCGTCGTTGGTCTTCTCGGTGAGCATCCGCTCGATGGCGACCTCGGTGGGTTCGAGGTCCATGCAGACCGCGACCGTGCGGATCACATCGGGTGTGTGGACGAGGAGCGGGGCCAGGAAGTTGACGCCGACGGGCGTCATCGGCCACTCCTTCACCCAGGCTGTGGAGTGGCACCAGGGCGCGCGGGTGGCCGACTCGCGGGTCTTGGCCTGGAGGAATGTCGGCTCGACCGCGTCCAGTTCGGCGGGCCAGGCATTGCGCTTGGTCATGGCCTGGATGTGGTCGATGGGGTGGTCGGGGTCGTACATGGAGTGCACGAGGGAAGCGAGCCGGCTCTGGCCGAGCGGCTGGCGCACCCGGATGTCGGCCTCGGCGAGGCGGGCGCAGATGTCGGTGAGTTCGCGGGCCATGACGACGGCGAGGCCCGCGTCCCGGTCGAGCTTGCGGCCGGCCTCGGGGCGGGCGGCGCGGGCCATGGCGTTGGCCTCGGCGGCCAGCTCGCGGGTGTAGTGCATGCAGGCGACGAGGTAGGCGCGGTGCTGCTCGCTGGAGGTGGAGACCATGGACTGGAGCTGGTCGTACGACTCCTGCAGCCAGCCCGGGGACGTCTTGTCGCCGCGCTGGGCGACGTCCTTGGCGTGGGCGTCGGGGTCGGCGGGGAGGGTGCGGGCCAGCATCTGGATGCGGGTCACGAAGCCGTCGCCGTTGGCGACATGCTTCAGCAGCGTGCCGAACCGGTCGACGAGCGCCTCCTGGTCCTCGCTGTCGCGCAGGCCGACGCCGGGGCCCTCGATCTCGATCGCGGCGGTGACGGTGCGGCGGTCGGCGTGCAGGAGTACGGCGATCTCGTCCGGGCCGAAAGGGGCGGCGAGCCAGTTGATCCGGCCGATGCCGGGGGGCGGCCCGATCTCGACCTCACGGCCGTCGGCGCCGATGCCGGCTTCCATGGCGGCGGAGCGGTAGGTCGTCCCGCGGCGCAGGGTGCGCTTGTAGCTGCGGTTGATCTCGAACCACTTGTAGATGGTGCGGTGCTTGTACGGGAGGTACACGATCGCCAGGGCGAGGAGGGGGAAGCCCACGAGCAGGATGATCCGCGGCCCCAGATAGGGGACGGCCAGTCCGCTCATCATGCCGAGGAACGCACCGGCGATGATCAGCGTGATCTCGCCGGTCTCGCGGTTCTTGCCGACGATCGCGTTCGGCCGGGCGCGGCCGATGAGATACGTACGGCGGGGCGCGATTGTGTGGGACGGAGTCGTCAACGCCCTCCACCTCCCGTGCTGTTGTTACCTGAACTGCCTGATCCGCCACCTCGGGGGGAGCGGCTGCCGTGCGGGGTGCCGGAGGTCGGCCCCGAGCCGCTGCGGGGCGGGGGCGCGGCGGGGACGGCTCCGCCACCGGCTCCGCCGCCGGGGTTGCGGGAGCTGTGCGCGGCGACACCGCCGCTGATCGGGTTGGCGGGCCGGCCGCCGCCGCTGCCGCTGTCGCCGCCGTTCTGGCCGCTGCGGCTGCTGTGGGTCTTGATGCCCTGGGAGACGAGGGCGGCCGGGGAGCTGATCATCGCGGCGGCCTGGGAGCCGTCGGTGGCCTGCTTGCGGTTGGTGCGGGCACCCTGGATCTCGTCGCCGAAGCCGGGGACGAAACGGTAGATCAGGGCGGAGGCGAAGATCGCGAGCAGGATGATGGCGAGACCGGACACGACGGCGGAGAACGCGTTCGGCCCGTCGTCCTCGGCGAGCGCGCCGGCCAGTCCGAGCACGACGACGATGACCGGCTTCACCATGATCACCGCGATCATGATGCCCGCCCAGCGCCGGACGTGTCCCCACATGTTCTTGTCGACGAGCCCTGCGTAGACGACGGTGCCGAGGAGGGCGCCGACGTAGAGCAGGGCGGCCCGGATGACGAGCTCCAGCCAGAGGATGCCCGCGGCGAGGATCGAGACGAGCGAGACGACGATCAGCATGATCGGGCCGCCGCCGATGTCGGAGCCCTTCTTGAGGGCTTCGGCGAACGATCCGAAGAAGACGTCCGTCTGGCCGCCCGAGGAGGTGGCGATGATCTCGGTGACGCCGTCGGTCGCGGAGACGACCGTGTAGAGGATCAGCGGGGTGAACGCCGAGGCGAGGACCGTGAGCCACAGGAATCCGACGGCCTCGGAGATCGCGGTGGTCAGCGGTACGCCGCGGATGGCGCGCTTGGCCACGGCGAGCAGCCACAGGACGAGGGTGAGGACGGTGGAGGCGGCGAAGACGATCGCGTACTGCTGGAGGAACTTGGTGTTCGTGAAGTCGACGTTCGCGGTGCCCTTCACGGCCTCGCTGAGCTTGCCGACGATCCATGCGGCGGCGTCGGCGCAGCCGCGGGCGAGGGAGGAGAGGGGGTCCAGGGAGTTGTCGAGGCCGGAGGGGGCGTTGGTCTTGGGGGCGCCTGCGTCGCCCTTCTCGCAGTAGTCCTTTGCGGGGCCGCGGATCAGGTCGCACGCGTTGTTGGTCTTGCTGGGCGTCGGGCTCGGAGAAGGCTCAGCGAATGCGCGGCTGGCCAGCATGACGAGAGCGACCTGCAGACTGGTGGCTGCCGCCGTGAGTGAAAGGGCTCGGCTGGATCGTTTACCGGGCATATGTGAACCCTCCGAACTGTTCGACGGCGTCAGCCATTTCCTCGGCGGGAGAAGCGGCCTGGTCGCGGCCGACGGGTGTGGGGCCGTCCTTCTGCGTGAAGTCGGTGACCTTCCAGTCTCCGTTGATCCACGCCAGGTCGAACGTGTTGGTGAACCAGCTCTCGGAGACGGGGTTCTTGGAACCTTCGCCGGCAAGCCCGAACAGGGCTGAGTACCAAACGGCGACGCTTGCGGTGTCGCCGTGGAATTTCACGACCTTGGTGCCGGCCGGGTTGGAGCGCGAGATGAAGGTCAGGCCGGCCGGTGGGGTGCCGTCAGCGTTCAGTCCGATGCTGGTGAGGAAGTCCTGACCGGAGTAAACCTTGTCGAGATCTCCCTGACGGGCAGCGGCGGCCGCGGGGGCGTATACGGCGGAGACGACCGTGCGGCGACGGTCCTTGTCGAACATGTCGGCAGAGCCGAGCGCCACCGCATAGTTCGCCGCCGCGCTCTGCGCCCCCTGTTCGTCATGGGCGAAGCCCGAAGGGATCGAGCCGTTCTTCCCTGTCACCGGTTTCGTCCCCGTGGCCGCCGTGGACGACGAATCCGGCTTGTTCCCCGTCTTCCCCGAGCCGCCGTTGTTGCCGTTCCCGCCTCCTCCGCCCATGTTCGCGAAGGCGATGGCCGCGATCAGGAGGACGACGACGCCGACCACCGTGACGAGGGAGCGGGAGCTGCGGGCGGGGCGGCGGGGGGTGCCGTAGCTGTCGCCGCCCTCGCCGTCGGGGAGGCGGGTACGGGTCTGGCGCGTACCGCCGATGGTGCTGTAGCCGTCGTCCGTACGGCCAGGGCCGCTGCCGTAGCCTTTCTCGTCGCCGGGGCTCATGCCGCGTACGCTCCCTCAACCGTTTCCTGAACCGGGTAGTACGACGGTAGCCGTGCGGGTTCCCGCGCGGGCGCGGTGTGGTGACTCGACATCAGGGAGACGCAACCTCTGCCGGTGGGCACGACGGACGGATGGTGTGGGAGTGGGCGGGACTGCCCCTGGCGCGGGATGGCAGCCGGTCAGACGGCCATCCCGTAGACGATGGTGAACAGAGTTCCCAGCGATCCGATGATGAACACACCGGTCAGACCGGCAACAATCAGACCCTTGCCCTGCTCCGCGCTGAATGTGTCACGCAGTGCCGTGGCGCCGATGCGCTGCTTTGCCGCACCCCAGACCGCGATGCCGAGGCAGAGCAGGATGGCAATGGCCATCACGACCTCGATCATTACGCGGGCCTCGTTGCCCAAGGTCCCGAACGGCCCCCAGTTCGGGGCGATTCCGCCGATGATGGTGGTGATGTCGCCCTTTTCAGCTGCCAGGATCATGTAAGTCACCGCCCCTGTTGGGTAGTTCGTTGCCCCTGTCACGTGACATGGGTCGCTCTCTATCTTCGCTGATGAAAGTGGTCTCGTACGACGACTTGACGGCTCTCTTTACCCGGATCTCGTACGTTTGACCGGTCCGACCCCCCTGACCTGCGGATCGAATCGGGGGATGACCGAATACATATGGTTACTCTGTGTATCACGGAGGGTGACCCCGGGCAATGACTGTCATCCCGCCACCCTGGCCGAGACCATCGCGCAGCGCCTGGTCAGCGCCGGGCCTGGTCAGAGCAAGGGGTGGCGCGGGACGGGTGGGCGGGGCGGTGTCGTCCAGGTCGGCGGTGGCCGAAAATCGCACCAGGTGCCGTCGAAGGGAAACGTTCCGGCCTCGGCGAGCCGTACGACGGACCTGCCCTCGCTCCTGATGGCTGATGCTTCGTCGGGCGACCAGTAGGCCGGGTCGCCGGTCTTCTCGGTGAAGGACTGTTCGTCCTTCCACCGCCAGCTCCGGTCCGGCGCCACGTTGATGTCGAGTTCGTGGTCGGCGATGTCGATGTCGTCCCCGTGGTGGACCCGGCGCTCCAGATTTACGTACCAGCCACGGAACTTCTGTCTGCGGCCGAAGAGCCAGAGGACGGAGTGCGCGGCATCGGCCGGCTGGTAGAAGAGCGCGCTGCCCATCGGCCACCGGTCGGCGACCACCGGGAATCCGCCGGGCGGGCGGGCGTGCGGGGCGATGTCCCGCAGGTGCGAAGTCCCGCGCGGCAGCTTCGTACGCCACATCGGCGTGCCGGTCTCCATCCACACCAGCTGGCCCGCCTCGGTGCGTTCGACGAGGCGTACGGGGACCGAGGCGCTCAGGTGGCCGCCGACGAAGAAGTTCCAGTGGAGTATTCGGCCCGGGGCGTCGTTCATGCCGTCGATCATGCCCGCGACGGAGGAGGGGGACACGTGGCCGTCGGTGGGAGCCGGCGGGCCGGGAACCCGGGTGAGCCGGTCCGCGGTCCCGGTTTCGCCGGTCCGCTTCGGCAAGTCATCGCTGAGGGGGCGGTGCCGGCCTTCCGGTCCGCCGCGTCGCCGTGGCCCAGAGCAGTACCGCGCACAGGAACGCCGCCCCGGCGAACACCAACGGACGTGCGAGGGCATCCTCCCGTGCGCCGGCCAGCAGCGCACCGACCGCCGCCGGGGCAAGGGCCGAAGCCGGCAGTGCGCGGCGGCGCGGGAGGGGATCCGGCGCGGCAGCACCCGGCGCGGCACTCGGCACGGTGGGCGGAAGCAGCCGGGTCGCGACGGCGTACGCGGCGCAGGCCAGCAGCGTGGCACCGAGAACGTCGCTGGGCCGGTGCCAGTAGAGCGCCTGTACGGCGGCGGCGGTGACCGCGAGCCACAGGGCACCGGCGGCGGCGACGTAGGGACGGGTGCGCGGGGAGGCGACGAGAACGACGCCGAGGGCCAGTCCGGCGGCGATGGCCACGTGACCGCTCGGGAAACTCACCGCGGTGAGATTGCTCGGCGCGTCCACCAGGTCGGGACGGGGCAGGACGAACCTGTTCAGCACTTCCGTACCCGCGATCGTGGCCACCGCGACCCCGACGGCCGCGCAGCACTCACGCAGGCACCGGCGTACCAGGGCGACCACCGCGATCAGCGCGATCCCTGCGGCGACGGTCGCGTACTCCGCCGTCAGCGGCGGCGGGCCCACCGACTGGCTCCACTCGAAGATGCGCGCCTGATCGGCGAACCCGACGACCAGAGCGTTCTCCGCCGACTGCCCGATCGGCGTCCACACCGCGAGCAGGTAGACCGCCGTGAACGCGAGGAGGAACAGCGCGGCCGGGGTCGCGCGAGCCGTCAGGCGGGTGAGGCGCCGTACCGCCCCGGGGGCGGGGGCCGGCCCCTGCCCGGCCCCGGCCGCCTCGGCTTCCGGCCGGGGTTCTGCTGCGGCCGGAAGGTCTCGCGGTTTCATCGGTCTCGTTCCATGGGTCGGTGGGTCGGTGGGTCTGTGGGTCTGTGGGTCTGTGGGTTTGTCGGTCTGTGGGGCGGGCGCTTGCGCTGGACGCCGGGGCTCCGAGGTGTCCGCGCCGGACACCCGGCGCTATCCGAGGCGGCCGTGGCTTCGCTTGTCCCGTGCGGCGACGACCAGCACCGGGAGTGTGGCGGTCAGGACGAGGACAACGGCCGCGCTCGACACGTGCCGCAGGTCCAGCGGTGTCGCCCCGGTCAGGATCAGGTGGGTGCGGACGAGTGCGAAGGCGGCGACGGGGATCGTCCACCGGTAGTCGCCGGTGGTGCTCGTCGCCCACCACGCGGCGATCAGCGCGGCGGCTTCCAGCGCGAACTGACCGCGCTGGAACCACGGATCGTACGAGACGATGTGCAGGCCCCCGGCCAGGAACATGGCGCCCGCGACCGGGACGAGCCAGCCGTAGGAGCGGCGGCGAAGCCGGCCGGGGCCACGGACCGCCAGCACCCCGCAGGCGACGAGCAGCGTCACCGACAGGACCAGGTCGCCGGCCAGGACCGGAGCGGCCAGCCCGTAGTAGCCCGTGCCCACCACGCCCTCGTCGCCGAAGAGCGTCGAGCTGCCGAGCGTGCCTCCGGCGTAGACCATCGCAGCCGAGGCCGGGAGCGCGATCCGCGGCTTGCCGCGCAGCAACGCGACTACGGCGACCAGCGGGAGCAGTCCGTAGGGCAGCATCCGCGGTTGCGTGCCGGGCCCCTGCGCCCACGGATACCAGCCGGTGGCGTGGAAGCCGATGGCGCGGCTGCCGGGGTCGATGCGCAGCGTCCAGTCCCACACGTCCTGCAGATACGGCACCAGCGCCAGCACGGCCAGGGAGAGGGCGGCCAGATGAATGCCGTCCAGCCACCACGGCCGGGCGGGGTCGTCGGCGGCGGTCCGGGCGTGTGCCTGCGCCCCTCCGCGCAGCAGGGCGGCGATCTCGCGGGGCGGCGGCCAGTCGCGGCCGGGGTGCGCCTCGGCGAGGCAGGCCAGCAGCTCGTCCCCGTACTGGTCGCGGTGGGTCTTGGGATAAGCGGCGAGCAGCAGACGGTTCATGCCTGGGCCGCCTTGAGGGTCCCGAGCCGTCCGGTGACGACGGCTGCCGCCTGTTGCATGCGCAGCGCTTCCCGCTCAAGCGTGCCGGTGCCGTCCTGCGTGAGCCGGTAGTACCGGCGCGGCCGCCCGTCCACGGCCTCCTCGCGGTCGACGGCCACCAAGCCGGACCGCTCCATTCGCTCCAGCGCCCCGTACAGGGTGCCGACGGCGAGCCTGAGCCGTCCGTCCGTGGCGCGTTCGGTGGCCTTGATGATGCCGTACCCGTGCAGCGGCCCGTCCAGAAGGGCGGCGAGGATGAAGTACTGCGGTTCGGTCGGGGGCGGCTGGCGTTTCTCCACGCCGGAAGCATATATCGGCACGCGAAGTATGCGGTTCGGTGGGTGCCGTGCGGCCGGACTTCGCGGTTCGGTGTGGCACGACGTCGGCGGCGAACCGCCGGAGGTTCCTGTGTTCCCAGGGGATTCGCTCGCGCGGCCGTCGCTGAAGCGCACGGCGAACGAGTCGCTGGGTGCGGCCGTCCGGACGCCCTGTGGGGCGGCGGGGGTGCCGTCATCTCTTCGGCAGGGAGGGAGGGGCATTCGGCATTTGGCGGCCCGAGGACCATCCCGCATGGTGCGCGAACGTGACGGTTGACCCATGCGGTGTCACGTTTTCGCGCGGGGGTAGAGCTGTTGGCCGCGCGCTCGACGAAGTGGTCGAATGCGCCGGCCCGGACATCCTGGGCGGAGGCGCACCCGTCGGATGAGGCAGGCGGGGGTGTCAGTCCTGGGTGCGGCTGTCCTTGAGGGCGCGTACGAGGGCCGACCAGGCGGCGGGCGTGGTGCGGAGTACCGCGCCGGTCGGGTCGCCGCTCTCGGTCAGTTCCACTGCTCCGGTCCCTGCCGCGGCCACGTGCGCGCAGGCCTCGCCCTGCGCGCAGTAGGACGACCTCTGCCAGGTGGGCGCGGACATCGTGGTTCCCTTCACCGGCACTGGACGACCTTGTGGATGAGCTCTCGGGACCGCTCGACGTTCAGAGCCGTGTCGTCGAGCCGTTCCAGCAGCAGGCGGTACTGGGCCAACTGGGCCTCCGCGTCGATGAAGACGGGCCCGTGCAACTGGTCGAGCTGCGCCGTGTCGAGCGCGGGAACCGGTCCGCGTACGTAGTACACGGACTGCCCCGAGCCCGGGTAGCGGGTGGCGGCGAAGGGGATCACGCGGATGGTCGCGTGGGGCAGCTCGCTCATCCTGAGCAGGTGCTGGAGCTGCCCCCGGACGACATCCGGACCGCCGAACGTCATGCGCAGAGCGGCTTCGTGAAGGACGGCCCGGTAGGGAGCGGGGTGTGTGCGGTAGAGCACTTCCTGCCGTTTGACGCGGTAGGAGACGCGGTGCTCGATCTCCGGCGGTGACAGCTCGGGAACGGCCTGCCGGTAGATTTCCCGGGCGTGATCCACGGTCTGGAGCAGGCCGGGGATGTGCATGCTGTACGCCGCGTGGAGGGCGGTGCCATGGTGCTCGATCTCGGCCAGGTCGAGCAGCTTGGGCGGCAGGATCTCCCGGTACTCCTCCCACCAGCCACGCTTGCGGTCACCTGTCATCGCGACCAGCGCATCGATCAGCGCTTGATCGGTACAGGAGTACGCGTGGGCGGCGACCCGCACGCGGTCGGCGCTCACGCCGAAGCGCGCCACCTCGATGTTGCTGAGCTGCCCCGAGCTCGTACCCAGGAGGCCGGCCGCCTGGGTGGTGGTCATCCCGGCACGTTCCCGCAGCTTGCGCAGCTCGGCGCCGAGCCGAGCGCGGCGCGCGGTGGAGGCGGCCCTGCCTGCCATGTCGAACTCTCCCCTGAAGACAGCCGAGTTGGAGTGTGTCACTCACACGAGTGGTTCAGCTCAAGGATTCCGGTCAACCGAAGCAAGGATTCCTTGTGGCGACTTAATGTCTGACTCAGGCCACGTGCCCGGAAGTACCCCGCTCGACGGAGCGGCCTCGTCACCGGGCAACCCGAAGCGCATCTTCCGACTTCCCTCCGTGAACGGAGACTTCCATGGTCAGTGCCACGGTATCGCCGCCCTGGACGTACACCCTCCAACTCCCGCGGGATCCCCGCGCCCCGGGCGTGGCCCGTGCCACCCTCCGCACCGTCCTGCGCGTGCACGGTATGCGTGAACTCACGGAGGTTGCCGAGCTGGTGGCGAGCGAGCTGGTCACCAACGCGTACCTGTACTCCTCAGGGGCGTACTCCCTGAGCCTGCGCGACGCCGGGCCCGGCCGCGTCCGGCTGAGCGTGTGGGACACCGACCCGCGTGTCCCCGCCCCCTTCCACCGAAGCGCGGAGGTGCCGACGGAACTGGCCGACCGCGGGCGGGGGCTGTATCTCGTCACCCTCTACGCGGCGAGCTGGGGTGCATACCCCCTGCGTGGCGGGCTGCCTGGACAGGGCGGGAAGCTGCTCTGGGTGGAATGCGAGGCCAAGGAGGAGAAGGAGAAGGAGAAGGAGAAGGAGAAGGGGAAGGAGAAGGAGAAGGAGAAGGGGAAGGGGAAGGACAGGGAGTAAGGACAGGGAGAAGGACAAGGACGGGACCGGGGCCGTACCGGGCGACAGACGTACCGGGCGGGCATAGCCTCGTCGCATGGTGCGGAGCGAGGCGAAGGACGTGGCCGGGTATCTGGCCGAGGTGCCCGAGGAACGCAGGGACGCCCTGGCGCGGCTGCGGGAGTTGTGCCGGGCGGAGCTGGCCGGGTTCGGCGAGGTCATGGCGTACGGGATGCCCGCGTACGAGCGGGACGGCGCCGTCGAGATCGCGTTCGCCGCCCAGAAGCAGTACATCTCCTTCTACCTGATGCGCGGCGACGTGCGTGAGGCGTTCGCGGAGCGGCTGGCCGGCCAGGACATGGGGAAGGGCTGCCTGCGCTTCCGCAAGGCGGAGTCCATCGACTACGACCTGGTGCGGGACCTGCTCCGGGCGACGGCCACGGCGGCGGGGCCGGGCGCGGTCTGCTGAGCGGTGCCGGCAGGCCCGTGACCGGCGAAAATCGCTGGCGGTCGGGTGAAAGGCCGCGTAGGAAGGGGGTTATGAGTGCCTCCGCCCCCGTACCCCCGGTTGTTGTCCGGAACCCCGCCGACCGGCGGACCTTCGTTCGCGCCACGCTCGATCTGGGGGACGTACTGCTGCGCCCGTGGGGACGGGAGGCCGCAGAGCTGGAGGCGACGCTGGACGGCCTGGTCGCCGCGGCCGGGGATCCGCTGATCGCCCGCTGGAACCCCTTCCCGGCAGCCGGCCGCACCGAGGCCATGACCTGGTTGGAGTTGCGCGAGGGCGGCTGGGACCGTGGTGACGCCGCCTCCTTCGCGGTACTGGGCGCGGCCGACCGCACCCTCCTGGGCGCCATCGGCCTGCGCTGGGCCGACCGCGCGGACGGCCTCGCGATGATCGGCTACTGGACGCTTCCGGCCGCCCGGGGACGGAGCGTGGCCACCAGAGCGACGTGCGCGGTGACCGACTGGGCCTTCGCCACGGCCGACGCCCGCCGGATCGAGATCGCCCACGCCGTGGAGAACGAGGCCTCCTGCCGGGTGGCCCACCGCTGTGGCTACCTTCCCGAGGGCACGCTGCGCGAGTCCCACCGATACGGCGACGGTGTGTACCACGACGAGCATCTGCACGCCCGCCTGGCCGCCGACCCGGCACCGGCCGGCCTCGCGGTCTGACCCCGTACGGCCGGTTCATCCCGGCCGCCCGAAGCCGTCGGTGATGTCGGACGCGGTGTACATGGGGTCGCCCACGGTCAGGGGCGCCCCGGTGGCCGGAACAGATCTTCGTGCAGCGCCTGGGTCAACGCCCCTTCGGAGAGGGTCGGTTGGCCAGCATGGCGAAGGCCGCCGGAGAGGGCCGGAAAGCAATCGCCGCGCAGCATCACGCTGCCCATGAGCTGCTTGCCGGCACCGTGCACGCCCACAACCCGTGTCATCCCGTTCTCCGTTCCCCGCTGACTGTTTTCGGCTGACTGTTCCCCGTTGGCTGTTCCCCGTGTTGCGCGTGCGTGTCCGTGGCACGCCAACTCGCTCTGGAAATCGATGACATGAAGCGACCGCTCGCGTTGTCGGATCCGGTCGGCGGCCTCGTGTGCGGGCCCGGGGCGCAGCTCGTTCGGGTGAACCGTGAGGGCCTGGTACGCCGGGCCTGCGGGGCGATACGCCGTGGGGCGCGTGTGGGTGCGGCGTGTCGCCGACCCGAGGTTTGGCACAGTGCCGCTCCACGATCAAGGACGGAGCGGGGTGGCCGGAGTGGCAGTGATGGGACAGCCGGGGAGCCGTCAGCGGCTGAGCGATCCGGCGGCCGAGGCGGGTGGCGGCGGGGACGTGCTGAAGCACAGCGACGGAGCCTGGCTGCGGGCCGCCGCCGGTGCGGAAGGGATGCGTACGCATCTGGGCCCGGTGAAGTCGGAGCTGGAGACCGCGCACGAGGGGCTGCTCGCGGGGACCGCCGGCCTGACCGCGCTGGCGGAGCTGGGAGCCGTACGGGAGTCGTGGGAGCGGCGGTTCGAGTCGGCGCGGGGGGAGTGCGGCGCCCTGGCCGGAAAGCTCAGGGCCGTTGTGCGGGCCCAGGGCGAGGCGGACGAGACGGTGAGGGCGTCGTTCGCGCCGGTGGCGGGTGGGGTGCGATGACCCTCACCTGGGCGCAGTTGCGGGACCTGAAGTGCGGCGGGCTGGAGGGCGCGGCCGACGGCTGGGGAAAGGCGAGCAATCGTGCCGACGCGGGCCGGGACCGGATCGAGACGCAACTGCTGAACGGATTGCGCGGCACGCAGCGTGGCGAGGCGGCGGAGGCGGCGGCCGGGAGGCTCAAACAGCTGAGCCTGAACCTGAGTTATGTCTACACGGAGTGCGGCCTGCTCCGTACGACGCTGAACAGCATGGCCCATGAGCTGCGCGCCCAGCAGAGGGCGTTGCGGGAGGCGCTGGACGACGCGGAGTCCCTGAAGTTCGCCGTGCACGCGGACGGTTCGGTGACGTACCCGGCGGCGGACGGGGGCTTGATCGACGGCAGACCGCTGCCGGGCGGGACGGCGTCGGTGGCGGCGGCGCCGGGCCTCCTGCCGCCCTCTGGCCTGGTCGCGCCCAACCCCCACGCGGCGAAGGCGCAGGACATCGCGGACCGGGTGGCGAAGGCGGTACGGACGGCGGGCGAGATCGACTGGCGGTACGCCCGGATCCTGCGCAGGTTGAAGGCAGAGGAGGGCCTGAAGGTCCCCGGCACCACCTGGACCGACGCGGCGGGCGACGCGGCCGCGGTACGGGACGCGGCACGCGGCTACCTGAAAGACGGCATCCCCCTCGACGCCTCCCCGGCCGAGCGGAAGGCCTGGTGGGCCGGCCTGACGGACGAACAGCGCGAGGAGTACCTCGCGGTGTACCCGGACCGGATCGGCAACTTGGACGGCATTCCGGCCCTGGTGAGGGACGCGGCGAACCGGGACAACCTGCAGCTGCTGATGGGGAAGCTGGAGGGCCGGGACGACACGAAGTCGCAGACGCAGCTGGCGGGGTTGCGGGAGATCGGCCGACAGCTGCGGGTGGGGCGACAGCCTCCCATGTTTCTCCTCGGCATCGGGGACGAGGGCAATGGCCGGGCGATTGTCTCGTTCGGGAATCCGGATAGGGCTAGGAATGTTTCGGCGTATGTGCCGGGGCTGAGTGCTGCGCTCGACGAAGATTTCGCTAAGAACGATCTCAAGCGTGCTCGAGATACGGCTATCGGAACTCAATTGCACGACCCATCGAGTGCGGCGATCGTCTGGCTGGGATACGACGCACCTCAAACACCTCTAGACGACCCGCTGGGATCATTTGCCGTAATGGGTGAAGAGAGAGCTGAGAGAGGAGGGTTGGCCTACGGCAAGTTCATGGAAGGTGTGAAAGTAACGAATGAGAACGAGGATCCGCATCTGACTGCTATTGGGCACTCCTATGGTTCGCGCACCGTTGGTGCTGCCACGCAACGAGATGGTGGGATTCCGGGAGTTGATGACATCGTCCTCGTTGGTAGCCCCGGCGTAGGCGTCGAGCATGCAGAGGACCTCGGGGTTGGGAAAGATCACGTCTTCGTCGGGGCTGCTGAACACGATGTCGTGACCAAACTCCCGTCAAAGCAGCAGAGTGTCGCCGGTGTTGTGGGGCTCGTCGCTGCCGGGCCGGCAGCCTCCTACGTCGCGGGAGACATTGCGGATCAGGGGGATGACGACCTCTGGTTCGGCAAGGACCCGGCAAGTGCTGCATTCGGTGCGAGACGCTTTCCTGTGGATGAGGGCCCGAGCCTTATTAGCGGCAAGGGGATTTCGCTCGATGCGCATGGTCAATACTTCGATCCGGATAGGGATGCCTCATCGGCCAACAGTATTGCTCTGATTGCTGCAGGTAGATCCGAGAGGCTCAAGAACGAGGAGCATCGGTGAGAATTCGGTTCCGAATGCTGTTTGTGGTGCTCCTTTTTTGTGTGCCAATCGCTGGATGTGTGAATGGCGGAATGAGAACTGGCGTGGATATGCAGGAAGCAGCAGATCACGCAGACGGCATCATGGATGCGACGCTGAGGGGTATCAAGCCGGAGGTGCAATGGGCTCACGGGCCCACAACCACGGGAAGCTGCGCTGTGACACGTAGGCGCACGGTGATGACCGTTGTGTCTGCGGCGCGCCGGGGGAGCTTTCTGGGGTTGGTGGAACGCATCTGGCGGAATCGTGACTACAGGATCAAGGGTGTCAACAACGACGTAGACTCCCCGGCCATCTACGCCCAGACAGGGGATGGTTTCGGCGTCACTCTGATCATCGGGGGCGAGGGGCAAGCCTTCTTCGAGGTGGACAGCCCCTGTGTGAAGGAATCGGAGGTTGCCGAATCCGCCACTCCACCGAACGGCCCCGCCTACGAGGGCATCTACCCCCTCCCCCGCCCCAACGTCCGCTCCGACTTCTGGTCCGCCGGAGCCCCCTGACGCCCCGTCTCCGCCCCAATGACCCATATCAAGCCAGTCGGTGGGGGTAAGGGACAGGCTGGCCACCAGGGACTTTGAGTCTGGCATTGGGCCCTGGGGCCCATGCCGGGCCCGGTGTGGGTGTGGTCGCATACAGAGACCGGTTGAACTGTCACTGCGCCCACTCACCAAGCTGGGAGACCCGTCGTGTCTGGCATACGAGAATTAGCGATTCCGGGTGGCGCCGACTTGAGTGCTGCCGAAGCCCCTTCGGGCAGGCGGTCGTTGTCGCGTCCTCTGCAGGCGGTGCTGATTCTCGTCCGGCTGCTCTTCGTCGTCACCGTCGTGGGTGTGCTGGACGCGCTCGTCGTGGCCTCGTCCGTCGACGCCGTGGACGGACGGCTGCTGGGCATGCTGCTGTACGCGGCGCTGCCCGGCGTCACCGGATTCGTGCTGTCGCTGTACATGCGGACCGGCGGCGTCTGGATCTGGCGCGGGCTTCTCGCCGTACACGCCTGGCTCACCGTCGGCGCCCTGGCGACGCTGGGCGAGGGCACCGGCGGGCAGGGTGTGACGCAGCTGGTGATGCCGGTCGCCGTCGTCGTCCTGCTGTTCCGGCCCAGCTCCCGTGAATGGTTCGGGCTCAGCCCCGAACAGCGTGCCGAGCACCGGCCGTTCAGTATCGCGCGGATGATCAAGTGGCGTAGGGACGCCGGTCAGACCGCGATGGAGTACCTGGGCATGATCCTCGTGGTCGTGGCCCTCATCGGCGGGCTCGTGGCGACGGGGATCGGCGGGCAGCTGACCGGGGAGATCCGGAACGCCATCTGCCAACTGACCGGAAGCGCCTGCCCGGCACCCGACGTCGACGTGGTCGCCGGCAAGGGCGCGGACAGCGGCGGAGGATCCGGATCCACCGGTGGGACGGGCTCCGACGGCTCTACGGTGACCGGCGGCACGGGCTCCGGCGGGTCGGACACGTCTGGTGGCGGTTCGGGCTCGGGCGGATCGACGGCTTCGGGAGGCTCCGACGCGTCCGGCGGATCCGGCGCCGCCGGCGGTTCCGGTTCCGGCGGTTCCGGTTCCGGTTCCGGTTCTGGCGGTTCCGCATCCTCCGGCGGCTCCGGTGGTACGGACACCTCCGGTGGTACGGGCTCCTCCAGCGGTGCCGGCGGCTCGACCAGTGGTGATTCTTCTACGCAGGTCGACGCGGGTAGACAAGAGCAGAAGCCGGGCTCCTCCCACTCCTCGGACGGCGATTTCGTCACGGGCGTCATCGGCAAGGACGGCCTGTGGGGCGACGTCAGCGGCGCCGTCGACACGGTCATCCACCCGGGCGACAGCGCCAAGGGCATCGTCGACCAGTACGCCCAGGCCGCACGGGGCGCCGGTGAGAAGTGGAGCAAGGGCGACCACGCGGGTGCCGCCTGGGACATGGCCAAGGCATCCGGTGGAGGCGGCGGCGCACTCGCCGGTTTGCCCGGCTCCGGTTCGCGCGTCGAGGCGGCGGTACGGGACAAGGAGCGCGACTACCTCAACGACCGCATCCCGCAGAGTGCCACCCCGGCCCAACGCAAGAGCTGGTGGGAGGGGCTGACGCAGCAGCAGCGCGATCAGTACCTCGACCTCTCCCCGGACAAGATCGGCAACCTGGACGGCATCCCGGTGGCCGACAGGGACGCCGCCAACCGGAAGAATCTCCCGGACCTGATCTCGAAGCTGGAGGGGAAGACCGACTCCAAGTCGAAGGACCAGCTGGCGGGATTGAAGGAGATCGACCGGCAGCTGAAGGAGGGGAGCCAGCCGCCGATGTACCTGATCGGCATCAGCGACGAGGGGAACGGGCGGGCCATCGTCTCCTACGGCAACCCCGACACCTCGAAGAACGTGTCGGCCTACGTGCCGGGGCTGAACACGTCCCTCGACGAGGAATTCGCGAAGAACGACCTCAAGCGGGCCCGTGACACGGCGATCGGCGCCCAGGGGTACGACCCGTCCACCGCTTCGATCGTCTGGCTCGGATACGACGCACCGCAGACGCCCGACGGGCTGCACAGCCTGGCGGTCGCGGGCACCGGCCGGGCGGAGAAGGGCGGCGTGGCCTATGACGACTTCATGGGCGGCATCGTGGCCACCAACCAGAACAGGGACCCGCACATCACGGCCATCGGACACTCCTACGGTTCACGCACCGTGGGCGCCGCGACGCAGCGCGACGGCGGTATACCGGGGGTGGACGACATCATCCTGGTCGGCAGCCCGGGGGTGGGCGTGGACCGCGCCGTGGACCTCGGCGTCGGCAGCGGGCACGTCTTCGTCGGTGCCGCGGCCAACGACCCGGTGACCAAGCTCCCGTCCAAGACACAGGTCGTGGTGGGTACGGTGGGGATGATCCTGGGAGGCCCCGCCGGGGCGTACATCGCGGGGGACCTGGCCGATCCGGGCGACGACGACCTCTGGTTCGGCAAGGACCCGGCGAGCAAGGCCTTCGGAGCCAGGCGATTCCCGGTGGCCCCCGGCCAGCCCCTGATCAGCACCGGCGGAGTGAGCTTCGACGCGCACTCCAACTACTTCGATCCGGTACGAGACGCTATGTCGGCGGACAGCATCGCTCTGATCGTGTCGGGACACTCCGACAGGCTCAAGATGGAGGAACAGCGATGAAGCGAAGGTTCCAGATCGTTGCGGTGACCCTGGCTGCCGGCTTCGCGCTGTCCAGCTGCGGCAGCGACGACGGACAATCGGGCGGGAGCGGTACGAAGGCTTCCACCAAAAGCGCCAAGAGCGCCACGAGCACGAAGGGGAACGGCATGAACATGCAGGAGGCCGCCGAACGGTCCGACGGCATGCTCGACGCCGTGCTGAAGGAGATCAACCCCGAGGTGCAGTGGGCGCACGGGCCGACCACGACGGGCAGCTGCGACGTGACGCGCAGGCGCACCGTGATGACCATCGTGTCGGCGGAGCGCCGGCAGAACTTCCTGGACCAGGTCGAGAAGTTCTGGCGCAAGAGCGACTACCGCATCAAGGCCAAGAACAACGACGAGGAGTTCCCGGCGGTCTACGCGCAGACGAAGGCGGGCTTCGGCATCAGCGTGAGCTTCCGCGGCAAGGGCCAGGCCTTCTTCGAGGCGGACAGCCCCTGCGTGAAGGAGTCGAAGGTCGCCGACTCCGCGTCCAAGCCCAACGGACCGGCGTACGAGGGGGTCTATCCCCTCCCTCGACCGAACGTGCACTCGGACTACTGGTCCACCGGGGCATCCTGATGGCTGTTCAGTACGGAGAAAGGACTGCGCAGTACGGAGGAACAGCTGCGCAGTGCGTAGAAGCGACCGGTCGTTGCACAGGAACGACCGGTCGGTGCACAGGGGCGTCCGATCGGCGCACCGGAGTGCCCGGCCGGTGCGTCGAAGTGACCGGTCCGCGCCCCCGATGACCCGGCTGATTCGTACACACCCGCGAAACCGCCCATGAACCCGGCCTCGATGGGGGATGGTTGAGGGGTGCGTAAATTCTGGGTGATCGGTGGCATCGGCGTCGGCATGGCCATGTGTTTCGTGGGGCTGCTCGTCGTCGGTACGTACTCCGCCGCTGCGGGACTCGCCGGTTCGGGCATGAGCGGGGCCGTCGGGCTGGCGAAGGGGGCCGTGCCCGCGAAGTACCAGCCGCTGGTGCAGAAGTGGGGCAACCTCTGCCCCGCCATCAACCCGGCTCTCCTGGCCGCCCAGTTGTATCAGGAGAGCGGGTGGAACCCCCGTGCCGAGAGTCCCGCCGCGGCTCAGGGCATCGCCCAGTTCATCCCGGGCACCTGGGCCGGGCACGGGATCGACGGGGACAACGACGGGGACCGGGACGTATGGGATCCGGCCGACGCGATTCCGTCCGCCGCCTCGTACGACTGCGAACTGGCCGGGTACGTGAAGAAGGTGCCCGGGGATCAGACGGACAACATGCTGGCCGCGTACAACGCCGGCGCGTACCGGGTGATCCGGTCGGGCGGGGTGCCGGACATCACGGAGACGAAGAACTACGTCACCATCATCCGGTCCCTGGAGAAGAGCTTCGCCCGGCCGGTCGGACGGGTGCAGCCCTCGCAGCAGGCGGCCGGGGCCATCTACTTCGCGCAGAAGAAGCTCGGTACGAAGTACCTGTGGGGCGGCAACGGCACGGCCGAGCAGGGCGGACGATTCGACTGTTCCGGGCTGACCCAGGCCGCGTACCGGACCGTGGACATCGAGCTGCCCCGGGTGGCGAACGACCAGTACAACGCCGGCCCGCACCCCTCGCGGGACGAGCTGCTCCCCGGTGACCTGGTGTTCTTTTCGGACGACCTGAACAACTCGCGGGCCATCCACCACGTGGGGCTCTACGTCGGGGGCGGGTACATGATCAATGCGCCGTACACCGGGGCCGTGATCCGGTTCGACAAGATCGACGCGCCTGACTACTTCGGTGCGACGCGCGTGACCAAGGACGGGGCCGCGGCTCTTCCGACCGCCCTTCCGGCGGCATGACGCGGGGTCGGCGGTGGCCGGAACTCTCCGTGAAGCCTGGGCCCTGAGCTGCGACGATGAGTCACTCTTCGATAACGTCATGGTGATCATTCGGTGGAGAGTGGAACGCACGCACGGAGCACGTCGTTCCCTGGGTGGACCGGATGAACCGGGTCAGCGGTGCATCGACCATGTGTCGTCGACCGGGGAAAGCCCTCACGGGCGGAGCCGCCATGCCGTACCGAACCACGCGGTGCCGATCCACGCATGACCGATTTACCGATCCACGCAGTGATCGAACCGACACGGGGGTTCGTCAAAGCGGTGCACATGGGTGTGCCCCGCGGCAGCAGACAAGGCAAGGGGCCGCAGCAGATGGCTGGACTCGCACTGGATGGGTCGAACCCCGACGTCAGCCTGCTCTACGACATCAACGGACTGGCGAAGTCCGCTCCCGCCTGGTTCGACCGGGTCATGGAGTTCGTCGGCGAGTACGGGATCATGCTCGGCATGGTCCTGGTGGTCCTGTGGTGCTGGTGGAGTGTGCGTCGGCGCGGCACGGCCGATGATTCGGTGACGGCGGTCTCCGGGATCGTCTGGGCGCCGCTCGCCGCCGGGATCGCGCTGCTGATCAACATCCCGATCCGGGGCTTCGTGGAGCGGCCGCGCCCGTTCAAGGACCACCAGGGGCTGGACGTCCTGGTGGACGGGAAGAACGACTTCTCCTTCGTGAGCGACCACGCCACCATGGCGATGGCTCTGGCCGTCGGGCTCTTCGTGGCCAACCGGAAGTTCGGCATCGCCGCGATCGCCCTCGCCCTGTTGGAAGGGTTCTGCCGGATCTACATGGGTGTCCACTACCCGACCGACGTCATCGGTGGATTCGCACTGGGTACGGCGGTCGCCCTGCTGCTCGCCCCGCTGGCGATGATGCTGCTGACTCCGTTGACGGCGGCCGTCTTCCGTTCGGACCGGCTCGGCCGGCTTGTGCGGTCGCGCCGGCCGGTGCCGTCGGCGGCGTCCGGCGGGCGGGCCGGAGCGTTCGGGATTCCGGAGCCGCGACCGGGCACGGCCGGCGGGGACGGCGAGAAGGACCTGGCCGCGTAGAAAGCGTTCACCGGAAGCGTTCACCGGCCGTGTGGACAGCGTCCAGGAGACGCGCGGGTACGCAGGCCGGCGGCGGCGGCGATCGGACGGTGCGGCGCGGTGCGGCGTCACGACTGTGACCGCGCGTCACGGGCGTGACCGCGCGTCAGAGCGCCTGCGGGAAGGCGAAGAGGCGCCCGGGGTCGTACTGCGCCTTCAGACGGGCGAGCCGGTCGGCCGCCGAGCCGTAGTAGGCCTGGCGCCAGTCGGTCAGCGTCGGGTCCGTGTAGTTCTGGTACGCCGCTCCGGACGCGTACCGACGCATCACCGCATGGGTATTTTTCAGCCAGTCCTGTGAGGCGTTGCCCGCTGTGCCGGGGCGCCAGGAACCGATGTACTGGGCGAGTACGCGCGAGCGGCGGTGGACGAAGGCCGTCGCCTCCGGAGAGACCCGGTTGATCGCCCCGCCGAGTGCGGTGAGCGCGATGGAGCCACTGCCTCCGCCCTGGCTCACCGGGATCCGGGTGAATGCCTCGGCCCGGTCGAGCAGGGCCTGCACGCCCGCCGGGGACAGGGAGCGGTCGTAGAAGTCGGAAGCGGCGGCGTACGTCTCGCGCTGGAGGGCGCCCTGCGGGGTGCGGCCGGGCGTCGTGCCCGGCAGATGGCACTGGGCGTCGGTGATGCCCGAGCAGCCCGCGTACACGAGCATCGACTCCTGGTAGCTGCGGCGGCGCAGCGATACAGAGGAGGCCGGGGCGCCGATCCGGTCGGCGAGGCGGTCGACGGCGTTCTGCAGGTCGCCGTAGGTGCCGAGACTGAACGCGGCCACCGAGATGGTCGGGTTGCGGCCGCCGGGGCCCGCGTCGAGGTGCGCGGAGGACCAGATCTCGTCCGGCTGCGACGGCCCCCATTCCTGCCACGCCGTGACGACGGAGCGGGCACGCCACCAGGGCCAGGACATGTACGCGGTGACGGTCTGCGGAGCGGGGCGGGTGCGGAACGTCAGGGCGGTGACCACGCCGAAGTTGCCGTTGCCGGCGCCGCGCAGCGCCCAGAAGAGGTCCGGATGGTGCTTGGCGTCCACGGTGAGGGTCTTGCCGTCGGCCGTGACGACGGTCGCCGCGGTGAGACTGTCGCAGGTCAGGCCGTACGCGCGGGAGGCGACGCCGTGACCGCCGCCGAGGGTGAGGCCGGAGATGCCGACCGTGGGGCAGGAGCCGCCGGGGATCGTCAGGCCGTTGCGGGCCAGGCCCTGGTAGACGTCGATGAGCTTGGCACCCGCGCCGATCGTGCCGTTCCCCTCGACGCGGGACAGCGACGAGACGTCGAGCACGAGCCGCCCGTCGCCGCTGGACCAGCCGGCGTAGGAGTGGCCGCCGCTGCGGATGGACACGGGGGTGGCGGTGCGCCGGGCGAAGGCCAGGCACTCGCCTATGTCCGCCTCGTGGCTGACATAGGCGACGGCGGCGGGTTTCTGACCGTCGAAGCGGGTGTTGTAGAGCTGACGGGCGGTCGGGTAGGCCGCGTCCTGGGGGCGTATGAGGGTGCCGTCGAGGCTTCTGGCCAGGGCGGACCAGTCCGCCGGGCCGGACGGGGCGGGCTTGGACGGGGCCGGTGAGGCGGGGGTGGCACCTGTTGTGCCCGATGCGTTTCCGCCGGGGCCGGAGCCGGAACTTGCTCCGGAGTCGGTACCCGAGCCGGACGGGTCGCTGCAGGCGGTCGCCGTGGTGCCGGTGAGGGCTGCCGCGGCCCCCGCGAGGAGCAGGGTGCGCCGGTCGGGCAGGGGCAGCGGGTTCATCGGACCTCCGGATCGGGCGCTCATGGGCCGTTCGGTGGGGGACGCCGGGAGAAAGGGGGGGGGATCGGCGCAGGAGGAGGAAGAGGAGGAGGAAGAGGAAGGGGGACCGGCGCGGGAGGGGGAGAGGACAGAGAGGAAGGGGGAAGGGGGAAGGGTCAGGGTGCGGCGCGGTGTTCCGCGGCGTCCGTGCGGGCCCGGTCCCGGGAGCGGCGGGCCGGCCCGGACCAGCCGCAACTGCAGCGGGCGGTGCAGAACGAGCCGCGTTCCACGGTCGTGGGATCGTGCCCGGCGGACGCGCGGGCAGGGGGAGTCTGCGGTACCTCTTCGGTGTGTTGGACGTACACCTGTCCACGGTACTGGGCACGGCCACCCGGCGGTGTGGCGTAAGGGAGCGGCGTGACGGGGGACACGGGCCGTCGTTATGCGGAGCGGAGGGGGGCTCGGACAAGCGGTACGTCGTTGGGGGTTGGCAGGCGATGGTGGTGCGGCAGCACAGGTCCGGAGGCGGGGCGCGCGCTGTCTGCGCCCTTGCCGTGGTGGGCGTGATGGCGGCGACCGCCGGATGCTCGGGCGGCGGTGGCGGCGGTGACCGTGCCATGGCCGATGAACGGGGCAGTGCCGATTCCCTCTACGTGGTCCGCCGCGCGGCCGCGGTGCTTGCGGGTACGGGCCCGAGGACGGTGAGGGGGACGGGCACGATGACGGTGACGGGGGCCGGGGACCGGACCGTCGCCGGAAGCGCCGAGGTGCGCACGTCGATGGAGACCGCGGCGGGCGGGACGCGGGTGACGATCAGGGGCCGGGGGACGTACGACTTCCGGCACCGGACGGGCCGGCTCACGGTCGTGCTGCCCGCAGACGCCGCCGGGGCGGACGAGCACCGTCCCCTCACCGAGCTGCTCGCCCCCGGCGCGCTCTACATGATGAACCGCGGCGCCGGAGTGCCCGAGGACAAGTGGGTCAGGGTCGACACGACGACCCTGGATGACGGCAATCTGGTCACCGGCGGCGTGACCGATCCGATGACCGCCGCCGAATTGCTGTGCGGGGCGCGGCAGGTGACGTACCTGGGACGGACCGAGCTCGCCGGGGTGGCTGTCCGGCACTACCGGGGTGTCGTGGACATCGGCCGGGCGGCGCGCGAGGCGTCGCCGGAATCGCGCGGTGCACTGACCGCCGCGGCAGAAGGGTTCCGTGCGCACGCGGTGCCGTTCGACGCGTATCTCGACGAACAGGGGCGGCTGCGCAAGGTGCGCCACCGCTTCACCTTCGCCGACAAGGGGCCGGCGGTGGAGGTGGTGTCGACGACGCTGCTCTACGGATTCGGTGTGCCGGTCTCCGTACGGCTGCCGGACGACCGCGACATCTACACCGGGAAGATCCAGCAGAGATAGCCGGACAGCAGGCAGCAGGCAGCAGGCAGCAAGTAGCGGGCAGTGGACAGCAGACAGTGGACCGCGATCGGCGACCGGCAGAGGATGTCGGCCGTGGACGTCGGCCGAGGCAATCGGCGGAGGCGGCCGGGCGGTGGACGGACGGGGCGGGGCGTAGGCAGGGCGGCGGGCGCGAAATGGTCCGTCCGTGCCATGCGCGGCGTGTGGTCCGCTCCCTACGCTAGGAAGTCGGCGGCGGCAGTGAGAGGTGAGTGACATGGTGATGCTCGGCACGCGGACCGTATCCGACCATGTGGCCCTCGCCGAGATCGAGCTCTGCGGCGAGCTGATGATCGCCGCTTCGGCCGCGATCGGGGAACGGCTCAGCGCGGACCGTATCGACGAGGTGCTGAACGTCCGGGTGATCGCGGAACGGACCGCCGTCCCCCGGCAGGCCGACCACCGGGGGTGAGGACGGAGCCCCGCATCAGGTGCGGAGCAGGCGGGCGATGGCCTTCGTGGCCTCCTCGACCTTGGCGTCGATCTCCTCGCCGCCCTTGACCGCGGCGTCGGCCACGCAGTGCCGCAGGTGCTCCTCCAGAAGCTGGAGGGCGAAGGACTGGAGCGCCTTCGTGGACGCCGAGACCTGGGTGAGTATGTCGATGCAGTAGACGTCCTCGTCGACCATGCGCTGCAGACCGCGGATCTGGCCCTCGATCCGGCGCAGCCGTTTGAGGTGCTCGGCCTTCTGGTGGTGATAGCCGTGTATACCCCGGTCGTGGTCGGTGACGACCGGTTCCGTCGCCGGGGTGGCGGCGGTGGAACCGGCGGCCTCGGTGGTGGTCATTACTGCCTCCCGTTTTCCCATTACCCTGCCGTTTATATACCCCTGGTGGGTATATCCTAACGAATTCTGCTGAAACGTGACCGGGGGCCCGTGCCGATCGCCGTGCCCGATGCGCGACACTGAAGAACGCCGGTTAGCCGTGGCCGGATGATGCACCTAGCATCAGCCTGACCGAATCCAAAGCACCCCGAGGACCCCACGTGCGCTTTCGTCTGACCCCCAGGGAGACGAGCTTCTATGACATGTTCTCCGCATCCGCGGACAACATCGTCACGGGCTCGAAACTCCTGATGGAACTGCTCGGGGCGGATTCTGCCTCCCGAGTCGAGATCGCGGAGCGCATGCGGGCAGCGGAGCACGCGGGGGACGATGCCACCCACGCGATCTTCCACCAGCTGAACTCCTCTTTCATTACGCCTTTCGACCGCGAGGACATTTACAACCTCGCTTCGTCGCTCGACGACATCATGGACTTCATGGAGGAGGCCGTCGACCTGGTCGTGCTGTACCAGGTCGAGGAACTCCCCAAGGGCGTCGCTCAGCAGATCGAGGTGCTGGCCCGGGCGGCCGAGCTGACCGCCGAGGCGATGCCGGGTCTGCGCACGATGGACAATCTCACCGAGTACTGGATCGAGGTCAACCGCCTGGAGAACCAGGCCGACCAGATCCACCGCAAACTGCTCGCCCACCTCTTCAACGGCAAGTACGACGCCATGGAGGTGCTGAAGCTCAAGCAGATCGTGGACGTGCTGGAAGAGGCGGCCGACGCGTTCGAGCATGTCGCCAACACGGTGGAGACCATCGCGGTCAAGGAGTCCTGAACCACGTGGACACCTTTGCGCTGATCGTGACCATCGGTGTCGCGCTCGGCTTCACGTATACGAACGGTTTCCACGACTCGGCGAACGCCATCGCCACGTCCGTCTCCACCCGTGCGCTCACACCGCGCGCGGCGCTGGCGATGGCCGCGGTGATGAACCTGGCCGGTGCGTTCCTCGGCAGCGGTGTCGCCAAGACCGTGAGCGAGGGCCTGATCGCGACCCCCGAGGGGCACAAGGGGATGGGGATCCTCTTCGCCGCGCTCGTCGGCGCGATCATCTGGAACCTTGTCACCTGGTACTTCGGGCTGCCCTCCTCGTCCTCGCACGCGCTGTTCGGCGGCATGGTCGGGGCGGCGCTCGCCGGCGGGACGATGGTGCACTGGGACGGGGTGCTCGACAAGGTCGTCATCCCGATGTTCCTGTCGCCGGTCATCGGCCTCGTCGTCGGCTACCTCGTGATGGTCGCGATCATGTGGATGTTCCGGAAGGCCAATCCGCACAAGGCCAAGCGCGGCTTCCGGATCGCCCAGACGGTCTCGGCCGCAGGCATGGCGCTCGGCCACGGTCTGCAGGACGCGCAGAAGACGATGGGTGTCGTGGTGATGGCCCTGGTCATCGCCGATGTCGAGAGCCCGAGCGACCCGATTCCGGTCTGGGTGAAGCTGGTCTGCGCGCTGATGCTCTCGCTGGGTACGTACGCGGGCGGCTGGCGCATCATGCGGACGCTCGGCCGGAAGATCATCGAGCTGGACCCGCCGCAGGGGTTCGCCGCCGAGACGACGGGTGCGTCGATCATGTTCGGCTCGGCGTTCCTGTTTCACGCGCCGATCTCCACGACGCATGTGATCACCTCGGCGATCATGGGTGTGGGCGCCACGAAGCGGGTGAACGCGGTGCGGTGGGGCGTTGCCAAGAACATCATCCTGGGGTGGTTCATCACGATGCCGGCCGCGGCGCTGGTCGCTGCCGCGAGTTACGGGCTGGTGGCGCTGCTCTTCGGGTGACCCGGACCGGTGGCGCTGCTCGTCGGGTGACCGGGCGGGCGGTGCGTACGGAAATGGGGCCGCCCCCACTCCCTCTTGCGGGGAGTGGGGGCGGCCCCTTCGCCTTGCGGTGGCACCGCCATGCAGCACCTCAAGGCCATCCTTGGGGTTATCCGAAACGGCCCGAGATGTAGTCCTCGGTCGCCTGGACGGACGGGTTGGAGAAGATGCGCTCCGTCTCGTCGATCTCCACGAGCTTGCCGGGCTTGCCGACCGCCGCGAGGTTGAAGAACGCCGTGCGGTCCGAGACGCGGGCCGCCTGCTGCATGTTGTGCGTCACGATGACGATCGTGAAGCGCTCCTTCAGCTCGCCGATCAGGTCCTCGATGGCCAGGGTGGAGATCGGGTCCAGGGCGGAGCACGGCTCGTCCATCAGCAGCACGTCCGGCTCGACCGCGATCGCGCGGGCTATGCACAGGCGCTGCTGCTGGCCGCCGGAGAGACCGGAGCCGGGCTTGTTCAGCCGGTCCTTGACCTCGTTCCAGAGGTTGGCGCCGCGCAGGGACTTCTCGACGATGTCCGGCAGCTGGTTCTTCTTGTACGAGCCGTTCAGCTTGAGGCCCGCCGCGACGTTGTCGAAGATCGACATGGTCGGGAACGGGTTCGGGCGCTGGAAGACCATGCCGACCGTGCGGCGCACGGTGACCGGGTCGACGTTCGCCCCGTACAGGTTCTCGTCGTCCAGCAGCACCTTGCCCTCGACGCGGCCACCGGGGGTGACCTCGTGCATGCGGTTCAGGGTGCGCAGGAAGGTGGACTTGCCGCAGCCGGACGGGCCGATGAAGGCGGTCACGGAGCGGGGCTCCACGGTCATCGAGATGTCCTCGATGGCGAGGTGGGAGCCGTAGTAGGCGGACAGGCCGCTGACGTCGATGCGCTTGGCCATCTGAATCACTGCTTCTTTCGTGCCGCGGTCAGCGGCCGGTCTTCGGGGCCTTCCAGCGGGCGATGCCGCGGGCCACCAGGTTGAGGATCATGACGAAGGCGATCAGGACCAACGCGGCGGCCCAGGCACGGTCGTACGACTGATCGGTGCCGACCTTGTACTGCTCGTAGATGTAGAACGGGAGCGAGGACTGTGCGCCTTGGAACGGGTTGGTGTTGATCAGCTGGCTGCCGAAGACCAGCAGCATGATCGGCGCGGTCTCACCGGCGATCCGGGCGATCGCGAGCATCACACCGGTGGTGATGCCGCCGATCGCGGTCGGGAGGACCACCTTCAGGATGGTGCGCCACTTCGGGACGCCGAGGGCGAGCGATGCCTCGCGGAGCTCGTTCGGGACGAGCTTGAGCATCTCCTCGGTGGACCGGACCACGACCGGGATCATCAGGATCGTGAGTGCCAGCGCACCCATCAGACCGGACGGGGCGGTCTTCGTCATCAGCATGATCGAGAGGATGAAGAGACCGGCGACGATGGACGGGATGCCCGTCATGACGTCGACGAAGAAGGTCACGGTCTTCGCCAGGGCGCCCTTGCCGTACTCCACCAGGTAGACGGCGGTCAGCATGCCGATGGGGGCGGAGATCAGGGTGGCGATGCCGACCTGCTCCAGCGTTCCGATCAGTGCGTGATAGACGCCGCCGGTCGGCTCGGTGCCGAGCACGCCGGCCATCGAGTGGGTCAGGAAGTACCCGTCCAGGCGCTCCGCGCCCCGGCTGATCGTCGTCCACAGGAGTGAGGCGAGCGGCACGACGGCCAGCAGGAAGCACACCCAGACGATGCTGGTGGCGAGCCGGTCCTTCGCCTGGCGGCGGTTCTCGACGACCGAGGTCGTGATGTACGAGATGACGACGAAGAGGAGGGCGGAGAACAGCCCCCACTGGGTGCGGCTCTGCCAGCCCGCCGCCGCGCCGGTGCCCACGCCCAGCACGATCGCGACGGCCGCGAAGGCGAAGGGGGCCCAGCGGGGGAGTGCCCGGCTGCTCAGGCTGGTCGGGCGTGCGGGCGCCTCCGGGGCGGGGCGCTCCTGGATGCCGGTGTTCGCTGCCTGGCTCATGCGTTGGCCCCCGAGTATTCCTTGCGGCGGGCGATGATCAGCCGGGCCGCGCCGTTGACCAGCAGGGTGAGGACGAAGAGCACGAGGCCGGAGGCGATCAGGGCGTCGCGCCCGAGCTCGTTGGCCTCGCCGAACTTCGCGGCGATGTTCTGGGCGAAGGTGCCGCCGCCCGGGTTGAGCAGATGCCCGGAGATGAGGAAGCTCGGCGACAGGACCGTGGCGACGGCCATCGTCTCGCCGAGGGCGCGGCCCAGGCCCAGCATCGAGGCGGAGATCACGCCGGAGCGGCCGAAGGGCAGCACCGAGAGGCGGATGACCTCCCAGCGGGTGGCGCCCAGGGCGAGGGCGGCTTCCTCGTTCATCCTCGGGACCTGGAGGAAGACTTCGCGGCTGACGCTGGTCACGATCGGCAGGATCATGATCGCGAGCAGGATGCCGACGGTGAAGAGCGAGCGGGCGACGCCGACCTCGGTCTTCTCGAAGAGGTACGTCCAGCCGAAGAACTGGTCGAGCCAGAGGTTCGTGCCCTCCAGGTACGGGACCAGGACGAGGGCGCCCCAGATGCCGTACACGATGCTCGGCACTGCGGCGAGGAGGTCGACGACGTACGCGAGGGGTGCGGCCAGCTTGCGCGGCGCGTAGTGCGAGATGAACAGGGCGATACCGACGGCGACCGGGACGGCGATGGCCATCGCGATGACCGCGCTGACGACCGTGCCGAAGAGGAGGACCGCGATGCCGAAGACCGGCGGGTCGCCGGCCGGGTTCCAGTCGAAGGTGGTGAAGAAGTTGCCTTCGTCCTTGGACACGGCGAGCGAGGCGCGGTAGGTCAGGAACGCGGCGATCGACGCCATGATCACGAGCAGCAGGATGCCCGAGCCCCTGGAGAGGCCCAGGAAGACCTTGTCGCCCACGCGCCCGGACTTGGTCCCGGCGCGCTTGCGCGCCACCGGCGGTGCCGGCGGCGTTTCTATCGGTGTGGTGGAAGCCATGGTCTTTCCGGTCTGTGTGGGGGAGCGGCGCGGCTCCCCTGGCGGCGGTGCACCGGATGGGTGGTTCGCGGGCCGGTCCGGAGGGGTGCACCGGACCGGCCTGCTGGGTGTGGCTGGGTGAAGCTGGTGTGGCTGATGAAGCTGATGAAGCTGGTGTGGCTGGATGAAGCTGATGAAGCTGGTGTTGCAGGTGTTGCCTGTGCGTTCCGTTCTCGGTTACGAGAGGGAGCCGATGGTCTCGCGGACCTTCGCGTTGATCTCGGTCGGGATCGGGGCGTAGCCGGCGTCGGTGAGGAGCTTCTGGCCCTCGTCACTGGCGGTGTAGTTCAGGAAGGACTTGACCGTGGGCAGGGTCTCGGCCTTGTTGCCCTTGTCGCAGACGACCTCGTACGTCACCAGGACGATCGGGTACGCGCCCTCGGCCTTGGTCGCGTAGTCGAGCTCCAGCGCCAGGTCCTTGCCGGTGCCCTTGACCTTGGCGGCGGCGATGGCCTTGGAGGCGTTCTCCGGGGTCGCCTTGACCGGGGCGGAGCCGCCGGTGTTGATGTCGATGGTGGAGATCGACTGCGAGGTGGCGTAGCTGAGCTCGAAGTAGCCGATCGCGCCGTCGACCTGCTTCACCTGAGCGGCGACATCGGAGGAGCTGGACGCGGCCTGGCCACCGGGGGCCAGCCACTTCTTCTCGGCCTCGTACTTCCAGTCGGCCGGGGCGACGGCGCCCAGGTACCTGCCGAGGTTCTGGGTGGTGCCGGAGTCGTCGGAGCGGTGGAAGGCCTGGATGGCCTTGTCCGGGAGCTTCGCGCCGCTGTTGAGCTTGGCGATCGCCGGGTCGTTCCACTTCTTGATCTTGCCGTCGAAGATCTTGGCGAGGGTGGGGGCGTCCAGCGTGAGGCTGTCGACGCCTTCCAGGTGGTAGCCGATGGCGATCGGGCCGCCGACCATCGGGAGGTTGATGCCCTGGCCGCCCTTGCAGACCTTCTTCGAGTCGGCGACCTCTTCGGGCTTCAGCGCCGAGTCGGAGCCGGCGAAGCCGACCGTGCCCTGGTTGAAGGCGATGATGCCGTCACCGGAGGAGGACGACTTGTAGTTGACCTCGGCGCCCGAGCAGCCTGCCATGTAGTTCTTGACCCAGAGGTCCATGGCGTTCTTCTGCGCGCTGGAGCCGGAGGCGAGCAGCTGGCCCTTGGCGTCGTCGCACTTGATGTTCGACGCGGCGCTCGTCTTGCCGCCGTTGCCGCCGGTCGTGCCACCGCTGTTGTCGTCCGAACCGCACGCCGTGAGGACCAGGGCGCCGGAGACGGCGAGGGCACCGAGCGCGGTGGCACGAAGCCGGTTCTTGCGCTGAAGCTTCACTTTTCGGGTGTTCCTTCCAGGAGCCGCCGAGGTCTCTTCGTTCTACGACGGCGTGCGATGGGGTGGGTGCTCCGGCGTTGCGCCGTGCACCGTGCACTGCCGAAGTTAGGCAGAACAGGTGAAGCGGCCTACGGGAGAGAGTGAACGGAAGGTGAACCGTGCAGGACGGTGCGGTTCCGGCCCTCGCTCAGGCGCTCGGCAGGGCGGCGAGCAAGGCGTCCAGCAGGTCCCGGTCGCGGTCCTGGGTGAGCCGGGTACGGGCCGCTGCCGGGGAGAGCCAGCTCACCCGGTCGACCTCGGTGCCGGGCACGAAGGAGCCGCCGGTCGCCTCGGCCGCCCAGTAGGCGACCTCCTTGGGGCGGCCGTTCGCGAGATAGCGGACCGTGGGGAGCGCGGAGCCCGGCGCGCAGCGGTGGCCGGTCTCCTCCAGGACCTCGCGCCGGGCGGCGTCCAGCGCCGGCTCGCCGCGCTTCAGCTTGCCCTTGGGATGCGACCAGTCGTCGTAACGGGGTCTGTGGACCAGGCATATCTCCAGCTCGCCGGAGCGTTCCGAACGGCGCCACAGCACACACCCCGCGGCGAGCACCGGGCCGTTCTTCACGGTGCGCCTGCCGCCGCGGGCGCCCACCGCCCCGCTCATGGCGCGATCACGGCTGCGGCGGTGAACGGCCAGTTCGCCCGGAACACGCTGCGGGCCGCCTCCACCTCATGGCGCTGGTCGGCGTGGAGCACCCCCAGGGCGTACGCGGTCGCGGGCGCGATCCGGGGGGTACGGGCCGCCGACGCCGCCGCGGCGGCCGCCTCCGAAGCGTCCCGGTGCAGATCGAGCGCGTGGCCCGGCGCGGCCAGGACCGGGTCGGGGGCGCCCCGTACCACCTCGTGGGCGTACCGGTGCAGCCGCAGCAGCAGCCGGGTCCGGTGCCAGGGCGCGTCCTGCGCCTCGTTGTACGGCTCGACCGCCTTGTCCGAGGGGAGCGCGGCCACCGCGCCGAGCAGCTGCTGCTCGGCGCGGTCGGCGGGCCCGTGCAGCATCTCCTCGGCGGGGGCCCCGGCCGACGCGGCGAGCGGGACGTCGGAGGCGAGCAGCGCGATCGCGTCGGCCACCGCGTGGAAGCGGGAGGAGCCGAGCGCCTGGAGCGCCGCGGAGTGGGCGCGGGTCCGGGCGAGGGTCAGCTGCCGTTCGAGCAGCGCCCCGGCGCGGGCCGCGCCGACGCCGAGGGCGGCGCGTTCCTTGTCGCCGGCGGAGTCGGTGCCGGATCCCGTACGGGCGGCGGGCAGCGAGGTGCCGGACAGGGCGTGCAGCGCTTCGAGGAGCCGGGTCAGCCGAGTCGCGTAGGCGTGCTCCCGGGCCAGGGTGCCCGAGAGCCAGGCCAGTTCGGTGCGGAGCTGCTCGGCCCAGGCCGCGTCCAGCGCCGCCCGGAAGGTGTGCAGCGTGCCGCCGATCCGGCGGGACGAGCGGCGCAGCGCGGCTGCGGCCTCGTCGGCGGCGTGGCTTCCGGCGTCCGTGGGGGCGCTGTTCTCGTGGTGCAGGCGCAGGCTGCGCAGGAATTCGGCGGCCTGTTCCTGCAGGTAGGGCGCGAGCACCGCCCCTGCCGTAAGGTCCGCCTGCGTCGTCTGGTGGTCATGGCGTCGCACGCCGGCGCCTCCGGGCGTCAATGAGCATTTCCTGTACGTGCCGCAGCGGTTGGCCGTCCGCGTCCGTGGCGTGCCGGGTCCAGTTCCCGTCGGGACCCAGGTGCCAGGAGGAGGTGGTGTCGGCCATGCCGGTCTCCAGGAGACGGCTGAGCGCGGCGCGATGGGCGGGGTCGGTGACCCGGACCAGTGCTTCGATCCGGCGGTCGAGGTTGCGGTGCATCATGTCGGCGCTGCCGAACCATACTTCGGGTTCGCCGCCGTTGCCGAACGAGAAGACCCGGGAGTGTTCGAGGAAGCGGCCCAGTATCGAGCGGACCCGGATGTTCTCGGAGAGGCCGGGGACGCCGGGGCGGATCGCGCAGATGCCGCGTACCCAGATGTCCACCGGTACGCCCGCCATCGCGGCCCGGTAGCAGGCGTCGACGATCGCCTCGTCGACCATGGAGTTGACCTTGATGCGGACGTAGGCGGTCCGCCCGGCCCGCTGGTGCGTGATCTCCTTGTTGATCCGGGCGATCAGCCCGTCGCGCAGGGACTTCGGCGCGACCAGGAGGCGGCGGTAGGTCTCGCGGCGGGAGTAGCCGGAGAGCCGGTTGAAGAGGTCGGAGAGGTCCGCGCCGACCTGCGGGTCGGCGGTCAGCAGGCCGAGGTCCTCGTACAGCCGGGCCGTCTTGGGGTGGTAGTTGCCGGTGCCGACGTGCGAGTAGCGGCGCAGCGTGTCGCCCTCCTGGCGCACGACGAGCGAGAGCTTGCAGTGGGTCTTGAGGCCGACGAGCCCGTAGACGACATGGCAGCCGGACTCCTCCAGCTTGCGCGCCCATTTGATGTTGGCCTGCTCGTCGAAGCGGGCCTTGATCTCGACGAGTACGAGGACCTGCTTGCCGGACTCGGCGGCGTCTATGAGGGCGTCCACTATCGGTGAGTCGCCCGAGGTCCGGTACAGGGTCTGCTTGATGGCCAGGACGTCGGGGTCGCTCGCGGCCTGTTCCAGGAACGCCTGGACGGAGGTGGAGAACGAGTCGTACGGGTGGTGCAGGAGCACGTCGCGTTCGCGCAGGGCGGCGAAGATGTCGGGCGCGGAGGCGGATTCGACCTCGGCGAGCTCGCGGTGGGTGCCCGCGATGAACTTGGTGAACTTCAGCTCGGGCCGGTCCAGGGACGCGATGCCGAAGAGCCCGGTGAGGTCGAGGGGGCCGGGCAGCGGGTAGACCTCGGCGTCGGACACCTTCAGCTCGCGGACCAGCAGGTCCAGTACGTACGGGTCGATGGACTCCTCGACCTCCAGGCGGACCGGCGGGCCGAAGCGGCGCCGCATGAGTTCCTTCTCCAGGGCCTTGAGGAGGTTCTCGGCGTCGTCCTCCTCGACCTCCAGGTCCTCGTTCCTGGTGACCCGGAACATGTGGTGGGCGAGGACCTCCATGCCCGGGAAGAGCTCTTCGAGGTGGGCGGCGATGACGTCCTCTATGGGCACGTACCGCTGCGGCGACGCCTCCAGGAAGCGGGTCAGCAGCGGCGGCACCTTGACCCGGGCGAAGTGGCGGTGGCCGCTGACCGGGTTGCGCACGACGACGGCGAGGTTGAGCGAGAGGCCCGAGATGTACGGGAAGGGGTGCGCCGGGTCGACGGCGAGGGGGGTCAGCACGGGGAAGACCCGCTGCCGGAAGAAGGTGAACAGGCGGGCCTGCTCCTTCTCGGTCAGCTCGGGCCAGCGGATCAGCTGGATGCCCTCGTCGGACAGGGCGGGGGCGACGTCCTGCTGGTAGCAGGCGGCGTGCCGGGCCATGAGTTCGCGCGAGCGGGTCCAGATCAGGTCGAGGACCTCGCGGGGCTGGAGTCCGGAGGCGGAGCGGGTGGCGACGCCGGTGGCGATACGGCGCTTCAGTCCGGCCACCCGGACCATGAAGAACTCGTCCAGGTTGGAGGCGAAGATGGCGAGGAAATTAGCCCGTTCGAGGAGGGGGGTCGCGGGGTCCTCGGCCAGTTCCAGCACCCGTTCGTTGAATGCGAGCCAACTGCGTTCCCGGTCCAGGAAACGGCCGCGCGGCAGCTCGTCGCCGTCGACGTCGGGTTCGTACGCGTCGACGTCGGCGTCGATGTCGGGATCGAGGTCGGCCCGGGTCGACAGCGCGGCGCCGTTGGGCGACGCGGCGGCGACGGCGCGCGGCCGGTGCGCGGCGAGCGAGCCGACCGACGGCTGGACAGGTGCCTGGACCGGGACCTCGGAGCTGGGCTGCTGGCTCATGAACCCATTCTTCCGCGCCGGGGGGCCCGAGGGCGCGCCGGAGAGCGCGGAGATCGCGGGGAACACGCGGTCCGTGTGGTTCGTGGGGTTCGCACGGTCGCCACCGGGAATTCTCCCGTCGCGGGGGGTCGGCACAGCTGGCTGCATCCTGAAAGGGTCGCAAGCCCTTCTGAATGGCCGGTAACGGCGACATGACGTGCAGGAAGCGGTGTGCGGGTGCGCGGATGCGTCGTACGCACCGTTCCGGGCCCCGTGGAGGGGCCCGGAACGGAGGAACGGGCAGCGGGGTTTCAGCCGTGGCGGCGGCGCAGCACCCGGAAGGCGACGGCGACGGCGAGCGCGGCCAGGGCGAGCAGGATCCCGGTCTCGACGAGCTGGAGCGGCCAGAAGTGCGAGGCGGGGTGGTAGTCGCGGAAGCGGAGGTCGATGTTCTTCTCGTTCAGGCACTGCTTGAAGTCGGAGGCCCAGTCCAGGCACGCGTTGTCGGGCAGCCGCCGGCCGGAGTGGGTCAGCCAGCCCGTCCTGACGCCGACCGCCCCGTCGGGGAACCGGTAGCCGCTCCCCTGCTTGAACGTGTCCGTCAGGGTCGGCCACAGATGGTCGCGCACGGAGTTGACGGCCGCCACCAGTGCGCCGTACCCGATCACCGTCACGATCATCGCGGTCACGGTCCGGCGCAGCACCAGGCCGGCGAGGCCGCCGAGGGCCAGCATGCACAGGGCGTAGCCGACGGGGACGGTGCCCATCGAGCCGTACACGGTGCGCTCGTACCACTCCTGCCCCTGGTGCGTCCGGTCGGCCCGGTCCCGGGCCCAGGCGCAGGCGGCCGACAGCACGGAGACGGAGGCCAGCGTCACGACGGCGGGCACGGCGAGTTTGGCGGCGAGCCAGCGGGCGGGTGCCACGGACTGGGACAGCGCCAGCCGGTACGTGCCGTTCTCCATCTCGCGGCCGATCACCGGGCCCGCCACGAAGATCCCGACGAACGCGGGCAGGACCATCATCAGCAGGCCGGACCAGTCGAGGACGTCTCGCATCCACTGCCGGCGGTCGAGGAACTCGCGCACCGTGTCGCCGCAGCCGGGCGTGGTGTGCTGCACCGAGCAGCCCGTCGCGGCGAAGGTGTCCATGACGTGGTCGGTCCACAGCCAGGCGCCGGCCAGCACGACGACCACCAGGACGGGGAGCGCGGCCAGGAGCTGAAGGGGCCGCCGGTGCTGGGCCAGGACGACGCGGGCCGGGCCGCGCAGGGCGATCGCGCTCATACGGCCGCCACCGCCTCAAGGCTGCGGACCTCCGCGCTCGGCGTCAGCAGAGCGGGCGCCCCGGGGGAACGCAGATGGGCCAGGAGCAGTTCTTCCAGTGAAGGCTCCGCGGCCTCCCAGACGGTGGTGTCCACCGGGCCCTCCCTGCGTACCAGCGTGGTCTGCAGGCGCCCCGCCGTGCGGGACTCGACGACGGTGTGCGGTGCGGTGTCCCGTACGGGACCGGTGAGCCGGGCGTGCGCGGCGAGCAGGTCGTCCGTCTCGCCGCCCAGGCGGACCCGGCCGCCGTCGACGAGCAGGAGGTAGTCGCAGGCGCCCTCCAGCTCGGTGAGGATGTGCGAGGACATCACGATGGTCGTGGAGTGCTCGGCGGCCTCGGCCATCAGCGCGCCCATCAGCTGGTGGCGGGCGAGGGGGTCGAGATCGGCCATCGGTTCGTCCAGCAGGAGCAGTTCGGGCCGCTTGCCGAGGGCGAGGGCCAGCGCGAGCCGGGTGCGCTGACCGCCGGAGAGGGTGCGGACCGCGGCGTCGCGCGGGAGCTCCCCGGCGATGCGTTCGGCGGTGTCCCGGTCCCAGGTGCCGGGGTTGAGTTCGGCGCCCGCCCAGAGGGTCCCGGCGACCGTCAACTGCGGGTACAGCGCCTTGTCCTGGGCCACGAAGGCGATCCGGGCCCGTGCCTCCCCGGGCGTCGTGCCCAGGACCCGTACCGTCCCCTTCACCGGCCGCAGGAAGCCCGCCGCGAGGGCGAGCAGGGTGGACTTGCCCGCACCGTTGGGGCCGACGAGGGCGCACACGCGCCCGGCGGGCAGCCGGAACGAGCAGTCGCGCAGCGCCCAGCCCCCGCCTCTGTTCCGGTACTTCATGCCGAGGCCGAAGGCCTCGATCGCAGCGCCTGTCATCCGGCCTGATCCCCCTCGAAGGTCTTGTCCAGTACGGCGGTGAAGAGCGCGCTCACATCGTCCTTCTCCAGCCCTGCCGCGCGGGCCCGGCGGGCCCAGTCGGCGAGCTCGGCGCGCAGCGGCGCGTCGTCGACGGCCGCCGCGCCGCCGAGGGTCCGTGTGACGAAGGTGCCGAGCCCGCGCCGGGCCTCGACGAGACCCTCGCGTTCCAGTTCGCGGTAGGCCTTGAGCACGGTGTTCGGGTTGATGGCGGTGGCCTCGACGACCTCGCGCGCGGTGGGCAGCCGGTCGCCGGGCTCCAGCAGGCCGAGGCGGAGGGCCTGTTTGGTCTGCTGGACGATCTGGAGGTACGTGGCGACGCCGCTGCGCCGGTCGATGCGGTACTCGACCGCTGCGGTCCCTGCCATGCTCACCCCCCTTTCACTAATTAAGTAGTGAAAGGGTGACGCAGGAAAGGGGCGGCGTCAAGCGGCACCGCCCCTGTGCGGGTGGCGTCGAGGAACACCGCCCCTGTGCGGGTGGCGTCGGCCGACACCGCCCCTGTTGCGCGTCGTGGCTGCTCAGGTCTCCGTGCGGTACATCAGGTCCACCTCGTGCGTCGTGAAGCCCATCCGCTCGTAGACGGCCAGGGCCGCCTTGTTGTCGGCGTCGACGTAGAGCATGGCCGTCGGCAGCCCCTCGGCGGCCAGGTGGCGCAGCCCGATCGCGGTGAGTGCCTTGCCGAGCCCGCCGCCCTGCGCGTCGGGCCGGATGCCGACGACGTACACCTCGCCGAGGTGTTCCTCGGCGTGCACCTTCGTCCAGTGGAAGCCGATCAGCTCCCCGTCGCGCTCGGCGAGGAAGAACCCCTTCGGGTCGAACCAGGGCTCCGCCTTGCGGTCGTCCAGGTCGCGCTGGGTCAGCGAGCCCTGTTCGGGGTGGTGGGCGAAGGCGGCGCGGTTCACGGCGAGCCAGGCGGCGTCGTCCTCACCGGGCAGGAAGGTGCGGACGGTGACGCCGGGCGGCAGTACCGGCTCGGCGATGTCCGGCGGGCTCAACGGGCGGCGCAGCTGGCGCAGTTCACGGAAGAGGGAGAGGCCGAGGACCTGCGAGAGGTGCCGCGCCGCGGACTTCCCGCCGTGCGCCCACACCCGCAGCCGCTTCCCGGTCAGGGCGAGCAGCGCCGCCCCCAGCGCCCGGCCGTGCCCCTGCCCGCGGTACGCCGGGTGCACGACCAGTTCGGCGGCCGGTGCCTCGACCGGGTCGGTGTCCTCCAGTTGTGCGTACCCCACCAGGACGGACCCGCTGGTGAGCAGCAGATGCCGCACTCCTTCGCGCCGCCCGCCCCGCAACTGCAGCCGTCCCTGCTCGGACACGGCCTGCCGGCCGTCGGACCGGGCCGCCTCGGCGAGCAGGTCGGACACGGCTCCGGCCTGCTCGGGGGAGAGCGCGTCGAGCGTCTGGATCTCACGTCCGGGGGCGGGGAGAGGTACGTCAGTCGTCATGTGTACGAGCGTACGGGGGGCGAGGGGCGTTGTGGGGGTGCGCACGGGGTCCGGCGGCCTGCCGGACGGCTTGGGCGGCAGGCCGCCGCGTGGACTGTTCGAGCGGCGTTCGGGCCGAGGTGCTCGGCTCCCCGCCCGGATCGCGAGGTGATCGAGCGGCGCTCCTGGGCCGCTCGCTCCTTCCGGTGTGCACGAGGGCGTCCTGACCCGATCCGGTGGAGGCCCATCGCGGCGCGGAGAGCTGTCGTCCGGTCGACCGCGCCTGACGGATCGGCGGGGCGGGACACCATGCCGGTGGCGCCGGCGGACTGCGTCGGCCGGCCGCGTGCGGAGCGGCGGGACCCGGGCCCGGCCTGATCCGGCCCGGCCTGATCCGACCCGACCCGACCCGCCCGGCCTGACCTGACCTGACGGGATCGGTGACCGGGGCGGATCCGGGCGGTCGCGGAACCGGGCGGGTCCGCTTCTGCCCGTGTATGTACGCCAAGCGGGCGATGTGCGGAAGTTGCCCCCGATTCCGACCGCATGGCAACCAGTTCGTAACCCTGGACATCTGTCGCGCTACGCGCGTTGACCCTAGGCTGCGGCACGAAGTCTCCAGACTCGTCATCACCCTCAAACCTCCCGCTGAACTCACAAGGGGACCGATGCCAGCGACACCGCAGAAGAACCGCGCGCCCCGGCGGGTGCTCGCCGCCGCGGCCGGGCTCGCCACCGTCGGCGCGCTCGTCGCCGCGATGCCGGCCGGCGCCCAGGACCGTGGCCACGGGCACGGCCACGGCGGCCACGGCCACCACAAGCCGGCCCGTACCGTCGACGTACAGCTGCTGTCCTTCAACGACCTGCACGGGAACCTGGAGCCGCCGGCCGGCTCGGCGGGCACGGTCAACGAGACGCAGGCCGACGGCACGACCAAGGCGATTCCGGCCGGTGGCGTCGAGTACCTCGCGTCCTCGCTGCGCACCGCGCGCAAGGGGCACCCGTACTCGATCACCGCGGCGGGTGGCGACATGGTGGGCGCCAGCCCGCTGCTGTCCGGTCTCTTCCACGACGAGCCGACCATCGAGGCCCTCAACAAGCTCGACCTCGACGTCACGAGCGTCGGCAACCACGAGTTCGATGAGGGGGCCGTCGAGTTGGCCCGCCTCCAGAACGGTGGCTGCCATCCGGTCGAGGGGTGCTACGAGAAGGGCAAGAAGTTCAAGGGCGCGGACTTCCCCTACCTCGCCGCCAACGTGACGAACGAGAAGACCGGCAAGCCGATCCTCAAGCCGTACACGGTGTGGAAGAAGAACGGCGTCAAGATCGGCTTCATCGGAGTGACCCTGGAGGGCACGCCGAACATCGTCACGGCCAACGGCGTCAAGGGCCTGAAGTTCCACGACGAGATCGAGACGGTCAACAAGTACGCCAAGGAACTGGACCGGCAGGGCGTCAAGTCCATCGTCGCGCTGATCCACGAGGGCGGGGCTCCGGCCTCCTCCTCGTACAACTACGACTGCGACAGCTCCGGCGCCGGTGACGGCATCTCGGGGCCGATCGTCGACATCGCCAAGGGCATCACACCCAAGGTCGACGCGCTGGTCACGGGCCACACCCACCAGGCGTACGTCTGCACGATCCCGGACCCGGCGGGCAACCCGCGCATGGTCACCTCGGCGTCGTCGTTCGGCAAGCTCTACACCGACACGACGCTCACCTACGACCGCCGCACCAAGGACATCGTCCGTACGTCGGTGAAGTCGGCCGGGGCCTCGAACCCCAGGTCGGCGAACCACATCGTCAGCCGGGACCAGCCCAAGGCCACCGACATGACGGAGCTGATCGCGCGCTGGAACACCCTCGCGGCGCCCATCGCGAACAAGCCGCAGGGCTACATCACCGCCGACATCAACGGCCGCGGTTCCACGGCTCCCGAGAAGCCGCTCGGCGACCTGATCGCGGACGCCCAGCTGGAGGGCCTGGCCCCGGCGGACAAGGGCGGGGCCGTCGTCGCCTTCATGAACCCGGGCGGTATCCGGGCGGACCTGGTCCACAAGGCGACCGGCAACGAGGGCGACGGGGTGGTGACGTACGGGGAGTCGTTCACCGTCCAGCCCTTCACCAACATGATGAACGTCGTCGACCTGACCGGCGCCCAGCTGATCACCGCGCTCCAGCAGCAGGTCAGCGGCTCCAACGAGGCCAGCCCGAAGATCCTTCAGGTGTCCAAGGGCCTCACGTACACCCTGGACATGACGAAGACGGGCGCGGCCCGCGTGGTCACCGACACCATCAAGCTCAACGGTGCGGCGATCGACCCGGCGAAGACCTACCGCGTCGCGATGAACGAGTTCCTGGCGGGCGGCGGTGACGGCTTCGCGGCGCTCGGCCAGGGCACCAACAGGCTGGTCGGCCCGTCCGACCTGGACGTCTTCAACGCCTACCTGGCGGCCCACTCGTCGGCCGCCGCGCCGCTGGCCCCGCCGGCGACGGACCGGATCACGGTCATCCAGTAACTCCCGTACGCGGGTGAGTGGGGCGGTGGGCCGGCGGGCCCACCGCCCCGCTGCGTGTTTCCGCGGGGCGAGGGGACCGGGGCACGGCGTGGCCTGCGCCCCACCCCCTCGGTGCCCCCCGGCCGCCCCACCCCGCGCTGGTTACCCCTCCGTGCAACGTGACACTTACCCCCGCAACTGTCACGTCCACATCTCCATCGAGGTCTCTCCCGCAGGGGTTGAGCGTGCCGCCGCTCACGTCGGGGCGACCGGGGCGAGTTCGCAGGAGATGTCGGCCGCGGCGACGGCGATCTCCGCGCGGCTCGGTGCGGCGCTCCGGACCTGCTGACCGGCTCCGCCGCGTCCCCGTGACGGGAACCGTCCGCGCTGTTCCTGTAATGACGTGCACCCGTCATAATCTGACGGCTGACCCCCCACGGCAGACGGAGGCACTCCCCGTATGAGCCCGTACACCGCCACTCGCCGGAACTTCCTGGCCGGCGCCCTCGCCGCCACCGCCACCGTCGTCATCGGGGCGGCCCCCGCGGGCGCCGCGCCACGGCAGGCCCTCGCCACCCAGGACTGGATGGGCGCCCTCCCCGACGCCACCGCGCTGCACCACCTCACGATCCCCGGCTCGCACGACTCCGGTGCCCGCTACGGCGGTCCCTGGACGGAGTGCCAGAACACCACCGTCGCCGCACAGCTGGACAGCGGGCTGCGGTTCCTGGACGTACGGTGCCGGATCACCGGTGACTCGTTCGCCATCCACCACGGCGCCTCGTACCAGAACCTGATGTTCGGCGACGTGCTCGGCGCCTGCTGGGACTTCCTGGCGGCTCATCCCGCCGAGACCGTGCTGATGCGGGTCAAGCAGGAGTACTCCGAGGAGAGCGACGCGGAGTTCCGGCGGATCTTCGACCTCTACCTCGACAGCAAGGGGTGGCGGCCGCTGTTCCGCATCGACCCGGCGCTGCCCTCGCTGGGCGAGGCGCGGGGGAAGGTCGTGCTGCTCGCCGACAACGGCGGTCTGCCCGGCGTCCGTTACGCGGACCCGGAACTCTTCGACATCCAGGACGACTACATGGCGGAGCCGTTCGCCAAGTACCCCAAGATCGAGTCCCAGTTCCGCAAGGCCGCCCAGCAGCCCGGGAAGCTGTACATGAACTACGTCAGCACCGCGGCCCTGATGCCGCCGCGCTGGAACGCGGACCGGCTCAACCCGCAGGTGCAGTCGTTCCTGGACGGCTCCGAGGCGGCGGGCTGGACCGGGCTCGGCATCGTCCCGCTGGACTTCCCCGCCACCCGGTCCGGCCTGGTGGAATCGCTGATCCGGCACAACCCCGGGAGGTGACCGGCCCGGCGGGGTTTCACGCCGCCATGCACGGAGGAGGCGGGCCGCCGGCGGCGGCTGCTTCCTCCCGTGCGGCCCGTCGAACAGGGGCTGACGGCTCCCCCTCAGAGCTCCGGCGGTGGCTGCGGCGCTCCCGGCAGCCTGATGGACGCCTCGGTGCCGTCCCCCTCCGCCGCCGGGCGCAGGACCACTTCGCCGCCCGACTGCTGGACCGTGCGGGCGACGATCGACAGGCCCAGGCCCGAGCCGGGGAGCTGGCGGGCGGACGGGGAGCGCCAGAATCGTTCGAAGACGTGGGGGAGTTCCTCCGCGGGGATGCCGGGGCCGTGGTCCCGTACGGTCAGTTCGCCGTCGCGCAGTGCGACCTCGATCGTGCCGTGGGGCGGGCTGAACTTGACCGCGTTGTCCAGGATGTTGACCACCGCCCGCTCCAGTGCCGCCGGTTCGGCCCGCACGTACCAGGGGGTCAGGTCCGCCCTGATCGTCAGTTCGGGGCCGCGCAGCCGGGCGCGTTCCAGGGCGGTGTCCGCGATGTCGTGCAGGGCGACGACCTGGAGCGGGCCGGGGTTCGCCGCGTCCGGGCGGGCCAGTTCCTGGAGGTCGCCGATGAGCGAGGCCAGCTCGGTCATCTGCGCCTTGACCGACTTCATCAGGGCCCTGCGGTCGTCCGGCGGGATGGCCCGGCCCGTGTCGTCGCTGCGGGCGAGGAGTTCGATGTTGGTACGGAGCGAGGTGAGGGGGGTCCGCAGTTCGTGGCCCGCGTCCGCGATCAGCTGGGCCTGGCGGTCGCGGGAGCTGGCGAGGGACGCGGTCATCGAGTTGAACGAGCGGGACAGCCGGGCGATCTCGTCCTCGCCCTCGACCGGGATGCGGACGGTGAGATCCTCGGTGCGGGCGACGTGCTCGACCGCCTCGGTGAGTTCGTCGACGGGACGCAGGCCGGTGCGGGCGACCCAGAGACCGGCCGCGCCCGCACCGAGGACGCCGATGCCGGAGACGATCAGGAGCACCCAGGCGAGGGTGGAGAGCGGGTCGTCGACATCGCTCATCGGGCGGGCGATGGAGACGGCGAAGTTTCCCTGCAGCAGGCCCGGGACCTGGCTGCGGGGCTCGTACGCGTAGGTGTAGACACGCATCACCTTGCCGTTCTTGGCCCTGGCCGAGTGAAGGGCGCTGTCGCGCAGGTGGGCGGCCACGGCGATGTCGGCGGCGGTCACGCCGATCGGTGACGCCTCGGCGGCGCCGCACGTGCTCCCGGACACGGTGACGAGCTGCACGGTGTACGTTCCCCGGAGCTGCGGTGCGGCCGCTTGATCGGGGCGCGTACAGGCGACGAGCAAGGTCTGCACATAGGTCGCGTCGACCTGGACGTTGCGCAGCGAGTCGTCCATCTGCTGCTCCAGCTGCGCCTTCGTCACGAACCAGCAGGCCGCGGCCACCGCCGCGACCGCGACCGCGACCGCCGTGGCCACCAGCAGGGCGAGCCGGGTCCGCAGCGGCAGGGCGCGGAGCCGGTGCAGGGCCCCGGTCATCCGTCACCACCGCCGGGGCGGAGCGCGTAACCGACCCCCCGCACCGTGTGCACGAGGCGCGGTTCGCCGCCCGCCTCCGTCTTGCGGCGCAGGTACATCACGTACACGTCCAGCGAGTTGGAGCTCGGCTCGAAGTCGAAGCCCCACACCGCCTTGAGGATCTGCTCACGGGTCAGTACCTGCCGCGGGTGTGCCAGGAACATCTCCAGGAGGGTGAATTCGGTACGGGTCAGCTCGACCCGGCGGGTGCCCCGGGTGACCTCGCGGGTGGCCAGGTTCATCCGGAGATCGGCGAAGGCCAGCACGTCGTCGTCGGGGAGGCCGCCGCCCGGCGCGGCCGTGTACGAGCTGCGGCGCAGCAGGGCCCGGATACGGGCGAAGAGCTCGTCCAGTTCGAAGGGCTTGACCAGGTAGTCGTCGGCGCCCGCGTCGAGGCCGGTGACCCGGTCGCCGACGGTGTCGCGGGCGGTGAGCATCAGGATGGGCGTGGTGGTGCCTGCCGAGCGGAGCCGACGGGCGGCCGTCAGGCCGTCCATCCGCGGCATCTGGATGTCGAGGACGATGAGGTCGGGGGCGTACGCCTCGGCCCTGGCAAGGGCGTCGAGACCGTCGACGGCGACCTCGGTGCCGTACCCCTCGAATGCGAGACTGCGCTGCAGGGCCTCGCGTACGGCGGGCTCGTCGTCGACGATCAGGATGCGCTGCGGATCGTCTTCGGCGGGGCTCATCGCTCGGTGTCCTCTTCTCGTTCCGTGCGTACCGTTGTGCTGTCAGCCTCGCACGGCCGCCGCCCGCCGTCGCGCGGCCCGGCGCTTGCGGGCTGCGGCGGCACGGACCTCCGGAGCGCGTCCCGGGACACGTTCCGGAGCGCCGTCCGTCAGGAGTCCGGTCGCCGGTTCCGTCGCAGGGCGCGTCGCGGGTCCCGTCAGGAGTTCCGCGACGAGGGCGAGAGGCAGGGCCAGGTCGGCCGGGCCGGTGGGGGTTCGCGCGGGATGGTGCATGGGTGCCTCCTCAGGAGCCGGTGCCGGACCGCAGGGTGTCGAGGTCGGCCTTGAGCGTGTTCACCGGGATCGCGAAGCCGAGACCCACGCTGCCCGCGTTGGATCCGCCGGATCCGCCGGACGAACTCGCCGAGTACATCGCGGAGTTGATGCCGATGATCTCGCCGTTCATGTTGATGAGCGCGCCACCGGAGTTGCCGGGGTTGAGCGAGGCGTCGGTCTGGATGGCCTTGTACGTGGTGGTGGAGTCGCCGGTGTCGCCGTTGAACTGCCGGCCGCCGAACTCGAACGGCCACTGCTCGCCGCCGTTCTGCCCGCCCTGGCCCTGGCCCTGGCCCTGGCTGTTGCCGTCCTCCTTGGCGACCGTGACGTCGCGGTCGAGGGCGGAGACGATGCCGCTGGTGACCGTGCCGGTCAGGCCCTCCGGCGAGCCGATCGCGACGACCTGGTCGCCGACCGAGAGAGCCGACGAGTCGCCCAGCGTGGCCGTCTTCAGCCCGCTCGCGCCCTGGAGCTTGATGAGGGCGAGGTCCTTGTCGGCGTCGGTGCCGACGACCTTCGCGGTGTACGTTCTGCCGGTGCTGAGCGTCACCTTGATCGACGAGGCGCCGGAGATGACGTGGTTGTTCGTGACGACCTCGCCGTCGGACGTGATGACCACGCCGGAACCGGTGGACTTGCCCGCGGTCGAGGTCGCGTTGATCTCGACGATCATCGGCGAGACGGCCTGGGCCACACCGGCGACGGTTCCCTTGCTGCTCTGCGAGACGGTGGTGCCGGGGACGACGCCGCCGCCCGTGCTGGTCGTGTCGCCGGTGGTGAGCCGGCCGACGAAGGCGGCGGTGCCGCCGCCGACGACGCCTGCCGCGATGGCCACGGCCGCCAGGAGGGCCACCGGCCGCTTGGCCCGGCGCCGGTGCGTGGCCGCCTCGGGGACGGGCGGGTAGGACGGCGGCGGCGGGTAGGACGCGTCACCGTTGCCGTACGAGGGGTACATCGGGTACTCGCCGCTCGGGCGCTGGCTCTCTGTCATGAAAACGAGCCTGGCCGCCGAAGATGAGAGAAACCTGAGCACGCGCTGAGAAGCCCGACAGAACCTCGTATGCCCGATATAAGGAGTACGGCCGCCCGTTGTGCGCGGAAAGAACCGAGCGGTGCCGACCGGGCCCCGACGCGCCCGTCCCGGCGCCCCGTTCGCTACCGCGTCCCGCCGCCCTGTTCGCTACCGCCTCTGCCCCGCCCCGTTCGCTACCGCGTCCCGACCGTGGGCTCCCCGCACCCGCACGACCGCCGCACCACCAGCGCCGACGGGAACTGCTTCAGCCGCTCCCGCCGCGACCCCTGCACCCGCAACGAGTCGTCGAGCACCAGGTCCACGGCCGCCCGTGCCATCGCCGGGCGGTCCGAGAAGACCGTCGTCAGCGGTGGATCGGTCAGCCCCGCTTCCTTCACGTCGTCGAAGCCCGCCACCGCGAGATCCCCGGGTACATCGATCCGCAGCTCGCGCGCGGCCCGCAGTACGCCGATGGCCTGGTCGTCCGTCGAGCAGAAGATGGCCGGCGGCCTGTCCGGCCCCGCGAGCAGCTTCAGCGCCACCTGATAGGCGTCGTAACGGTTGTACGGGGCCTGGAAGAGCCGGCCCTCCGTCGAGCGCCCCGACTCGTGCATCGCACGGCGCCAGCCCTCGACGTGGTCGGCGACCGGGTCACCGACCGCAGGTGTGGACTCCACGCCGCCGAGGCACGCCACGTACTCGTTGCCGTGCTCCAGCAGGTGCCGGGTGGCGAGCTGGGCGCCGCCGACGTCGTCCGTGACGACGGCGACGTCGTCGATCGCCTCGGGCCGCTCGTGCAGCAGCACGACCCGCGCGTCCCATGCCTCGATCTCCGCCGCCGCCCGCTCGCTGGGGCCCTGACTGACCAGGATCAGCCCGGAGACCCGCATGCCGAGGAAGGCCCGCAGATAGTGGACCTCGCGCTCGTCGCGGTAGTCGGAGTTGCCGACGAGCACCATCTTTCCGCGTTCGGCGGCGGCCTGTTCGACCGCGTGCGCCATCTCCGCGAAGAACGGCTGCCGGGCGTCCGGCACGATCATCCCTATGAGATCGGTCCGCCGCGAGGCCATCGCCTGGGCAACCCGGTCGGGCCGGTACCCCAGCTCCTTGATCGCGGCGAGTACCCGCTCGCGCGTGGCCGGGGCGACCGGCCTGGGTCCGTTGTTGATGACGTAGCTGACGACCGCGGTCGACGTACCCGCCAGTCTCGCCACATCGTCCCGCGTCACCTTGGCCACGCGCGGCAGTCTACGCGGATATACCTACCTCTTGGCAGGCTGGACCGGGGCTTCTTGCGCGGCTCCGGCCGCCCTCGACTGCTCCGAACGGGTTACGGGTTCGGCGGCCGTCCTCGACGCGGCCTCGGCCTTGGCCTCCTCGGCCGCACGCTCCACCTTCTCCGGTACGACGAAGCGGTAGCCGACGTTGCGGACCGTGCCGATCAGCGACTCGTGCTCCGGGCCGAACTTGGCGCGCAGCCGCCGCACATGGACGTCGACCGTCCGCGTACCGCCGAAGTAGTCGTAGCCCCACACCTCCTGGAGCAGCTGGGCACGGGTGAAGACCCGGCCCGGGTGCTGCGCCAGATATTTGAGCAGTTCGAATTCCTTGAAGGTCAGGTCCAGGGCCCGGCCTTTCAGCTTCGCGCTGTACGTCGCCTCGTCGACCGACAGATCGCCGTTGCGGATCTCCATCGGGGAGTCGTCGGAGCCGATCTGCCGCCGACCGGTGGCCAGCCGCAGCCGCGCCTCGACCTCGGCCGGTCCCGCCGTGTCCAGCAGTACGTCGTCGATGCCCCAGTCGGCCGTGACGGCCGCGAGCCCGCCCTCCGTCACGACGAGGATCAGGGGACAGCCCGGTCCGGTGGACCGCAGCAGCTGGCACAGCGACCGCACCTGCGGCAGATCGCGGCGGCCGTCGATCAGGATGACATCGGCACCGGGGATGTCGACGAGAGCGGGGCCCTCGGCCGGCGCCACCCGCACGCTGTGCAGCAGGAGACCGAGGGCCGGAAGCACCTCCGTCGACGGTTGAAGGGCATTCGTCAGGAGCAGCAGTGAACTCATCGCCGCCCACCTGCCTGGGTCGTCGGTCGATGATCGTGCACAGTTCGCTCGCCCATTACGTCGGTCCTCCTCGTTCCCTGCGAGAGGGGCACTCCCGGGCTCCGGCCCGGGGGAGTATGCGGCACTTCTTCGTACGTTTCGTGCTGGCTTTCGCACTGCTCGCCGTACGACATTCGTCACACGGTTTTACGGATGCGGCCCCGCGCCCCGGGACCGCTGAGCTTGTGGAAACGTCGCCGTAACAACGCTTGAAAAGCGCAAAAGGACCCGGGGGCTGCTTTGCCCGGATCCTCTTCCCAGCAGAATAGCCCACATGAGTTCTGTGTCCGAGGGACGATTTCGGAGTTCTTCTGTTCCCTTGATCACGCCCGGTCCTCTGCGCACCGCATTGCGGACCGATGACGGGGTGCGTATCGAGGCGGTGTACGAGCCGTGCACGGCGGGTGCCGGAGCCGTTGCGGAAACATCCTTCGACGGTACTGCGATCGTGATCGCGCACGGGTTCACCGGATCGGTGGACCGTCCCGCGGTGCGGCGTGCCGCCGGGGTCCTCGGCCGGCGCGCGGCGGTCGTCACCTTCTCGTTCCGGGGGCACGGCGGGTCGGGCGGGCGGTCGACGGTCGGGGATCGCGAGGTGCTGGATCTGGCGGCGGCGGTGAGGTGGGCGCGGGCGCTCGGACACCGGCGGGTCGTGACCGTCGGGTTCTCGATGGGCGGCTCCGTGGTGCTGCGGCACGGGGCGCTGTACGCGGGCCGGTCAACGGCCGGCACGGAAGACGGTGGGGGCGCGGAGCGGGAGGGGCGCATCGAGGCGTGCGCGGGGGCGCATGTGGAGGGGCACGCGGATGCGGTGGTGGCCGTGAGCGCCCCCGCCCGCTGGTACTACCGGGGCACGGCCCCGATGCGCCGCCTGCACTGGATGGTCACCCGGCCCGTCGGCCGACTGGTCGGCCGCTACGGGTTCGGCACCCGGATCGACCGCGACGACTGGGATCCGGTCCCGCTCTCCCCGGTCGGGGCGGCCGGGCTGATCGCCCCGGCCCCGCTGCTGATCGTGCACGGCGACCGGGACCCGTACTTCCCGCTGGACCACCCCCGGATGCTGGCCGAAGCGGCGGGCGACGGCGCCGAGCTGTGGCTGGAGCGGGGCATGGGCCACGCCGAGAACGCCGCCGACGAGAGCCTGCTCACCCGCATCGGCGACTGGGCGGCGGCGCGGTGATTCATGATGGACAGCTGATGCGAGACGAGAGGAACTCCGCCATGTCTGCGGGAACGATCCGCTACTGGGCCGCCGCGAAGGCCGCCGCCGGGACCGCGGAGGAGCCGTACGCCGCCGCGACCCTCGCCGAGGCGCTCGACACGGTGCGCGAGCGGCACCCCGGTGAGCTCACCCGAGTGCTGCAAAGGTGCTCGTTCCTCGTCGACGGTGATCCCGTGGGGACCCGCAGTCATGAGACCGTACGCCTTGCCGAGGGCGGCACGGTCGAGGTGCTCCCGCCGTTCGCAGGAGGGTGAACCGCAGAACATGAGCAGCAACGATCAACAGCATCCATACGGACAGGACCCGAGCCACGGCTACGGCTACGGGCACGAGCCGGGGCACGATCCGCTGAGCGGCCGGGAGCCGGAGCCGCAGCCTGACCAGACGTACGGGAACCAGACGTACGGGAACCAGGCGTACGGGAACCAGGCGTACGGTCAGCAGCCCTATGGCCAGCAGTCGTACGGCGGCCAGACCCATGGTGCGCAGCCCTACAGCGACCAGGCCCATGGCGCGCAGTCCTACGGCGACCAGGCCCATGGCGCGCAGCCCTACGGTGCTCAGTCGTACGGCGGTCAGACCCATGGTGCGCAGCCTTACAGCGACCAGACCCATGGTGCGCAGTCGTACGGTGACCAGGTCTACGGCGACCAGTCGTACGGCGGCCGGACCCACGGTCAGCAGGCGGCGTACGGAGCCCCGCAGCAGGCGTACGGCACGCACGACCCGAACCAGGCGCCTCAGGCCGGCCCCGCGCCCGCGTGGCCGACCGGGCAACCGCGGGAGGGCGACGCGCCTGCGGCGCACGGCCCGCAGGATCTCGGCGTCACGCAGACCTGGGAGGGCCAGACCTGGGACACCCAGTACCAGCCGACCATCCGGCCCGCTCAGCCCGCGCAACCCGCTCAGCCCGTTCCGGCCACCGCGGGGACCGCCTCCCCGCCGCCCCTTCCGCAGCACGCGCAGCCGCAGGGCGCCTCCGGCTCCTACCCGCTGCCTCCCGAGGCCCCGGCCCAGGCCCAGGCCCCCGCCCAGGCCGCGCCCCCCGCCGCCGAGCCGGACCAGGCGGCCGTACCCGCGGACGCGCCCCCCGCCGCCGCCGCGTCCGCACTCGACGCCGCCGGATACAGCGCGCCCACCACCCTGGGCAACAGCCGCGTCACCGACGCCCAGCGTGCCCGCGCCGAGGGCCGCTCGCCGATCATCGCGCCGGGCATGCAGCCCGCCGCCCTCACCGCGGGACTCGGGCTGCTGCTCGCCCTCGGTGCCGCGATCGGCTCGTACGCCCTGGTCGTACCGCTGGTGCTGCTCCAGGCCGTGACCGCGGCCGGGTGGTTCCGGCTCAACGGCATGTGGCCGGCCCGGCAGGGCATCGTGCTCGCGTTCGCCGGTGGCCTCGTCGCCGATGTCGCGCTGCTCGCCGCGGGCCGCGAGAACGGGCCGGCCGCGATTCTCGGCACCCTCGGGATCTGGGTGCTGCTCACCGTGGTCCTCCAGCTGCGCAGCCACGCGAGCGCCGACGAGCGGATGCAGGGGCTGATGGCCACCGTCGCCTCGGCCGCGCTCTCGGTCCTGGCCGCCGGGCACCTCGCGGCGGTCCCGGACGCGGTGACGGCGGGCGCGGTGGCCGTCGCGGTCGCCGTGCTCGTCCGCGCGCTGCCGCTGCCCGGTCCGGCCTCGGTCGTGGTGGCGCTGCTCGCCGCCGCGGGCGCCGGTGCCGCGGCGGGGGCGTTCACCGATCTCGGCACGAAGGGCGCGCTGCTCGGCCTCGCGGCGGGCGGTTGCGCACTGATCGGGCTGCGGGCGGCGAGCTACGACTATCCGTCCCGGTTCGTGCACATGACCGCCGGTGTGGCGCTGCCGCTCACCGCCGCCGCCCCCGCCGTCTACCTGCTCGGCCGCGCGCTCTCGTAACGCGGACCGGCCACCCCCTTCGGGAGCCGAACGGGAACCGAAGGGGGGTCACCGCTCGTCGATCAACCCGGGCGGGCTGTGTGTTCATGACGGACGCACGGGCGCCGGGGGTCCGACCGGATGCAGGGTGGGGGAAGAGCGGGCGTGCGTGCACTGCGAATACTGCTGGTCACAGTGGTGGTCCTGGGTGGGATCTTCGTCGCCGTCGACCGGGCGGCGGTGTACTTCGCGGAGTCGGAGGCCGCGGACCGGATCCAGGTCACCGGCGCCACGATCGGCTCCACGGACATCTCCATCAAGGGATTTCCGTTCCTGACACAGATCGCCAATTCGCAGCTCGACGAGGTCGATGTCGAGATCACCGGCATCGAGACCGACACCAACGGCCGCAGGGTCCGGATCAGCAGGATGAACGCCGCGCTGCACGAGGTGAAGCTGGCCGACGGGTACTCCAGTGCCACCGCCGCGCGTGCCACCGGCACCGCCGTCATCTCGTACCGGGACCTGACCGCGGCGGCCGGCGACGGCGTCGCCGTCGAGTACGGCGGCAACAGCAAGGTGAAGGTGACCGGCACGGTCGACATCCTCGGCAACCCGCTGTCGCGCAGTGTGCTTTCCACCGTCACCCTCGTCGACGGCCACACCCTCAAGGCGCACGCGGACAAGGTGCCGGGCAAGGGCATTCCCGGGCTGGAGGGCGCGGTGCGCCAGAAGACCGACTTCGCGCTGGAGGTCGGCGGGCTGCCCAGCGGTCTGAAGCTGCGGAAGATCCAGCCGACCGCCGACGGTCTGGAGATCTCGGTGGCGGGCACGGACGTACGACTCGCCGGATAGGCCCCGCCGGACAGATCCTGCCGGACAGATCCCGCCGGGGCGGGGCCCCGGCCTTCCCGGGCGCTGCCAGGGCCCGGCGCGCCACATAGTGAGACGGCCGTGTCCGATCCGCAGATGGCCGACGGGCACGGACGGCGGGGGAGCTCCGCGAGAGGTACCGCCATCCGGCTCACGTCTCGCATCGCGGACGATCGAGTCTCAGGATGCGACACGGCGGTGACATGTCCGCCCGTACCTCCCTACGATCGGTCCCATGCAGTGCTCTATGGGCGGTCTCCCGCAGCGGGGACGGGCGGATCTCACGAAGCGGCGGGCAGTGGACCTGTGCCGCGTCGCCGCCATGCTCTGTCGCACTGTCTGAGCGGGAGCCTTCGGCACCCCGTATTTCCCGGCCCTTCGGACCGATTCAGGGCCCATCCCGATCGCATGTCGCACGTGCGCCGCACCCTGCGCCGCCGTACATACGCATCACGCACCCTCTCGCACCATCTCGCCGCAGACTGCCCCGGAGGAGAACAGAATGAGCCGCAGTGACGTCCTGGTAGACGCCGACTGGGTCGAGGCCCGCATCGAGGACCCGCAGGTCGCCCTTGTCGAGGTGGACGAGGACACCTCGGCGTACGAGAAGAACCACATCAGGAACGCGATCCGGATCGACTGGACCAAGGACCTCCAGGACCCGGTCCGCCGCGACTTCATCGACCAGGCGGGCTTCGAGAAGCTGCTGTCCGAGAAGGGCATCGGCAACGACACGACGGTCGTCCTGTACGGCGGCAACAACAACTGGTTCGCGTCCTACGCGTTCTGGTACTTCAAGCTCTACGGCCACCAGGACGTCCGGCTGCTCGACGGCGGCCGCAAGAAGTGGGAGCTCGACTCCCGCGACCTGGTCGACGGCGACCAGATCCCGTCCCGCCCGGCCACCGCGTACAAGGCCCAGCCGCAGGACGAGTCGATCCGCGCCTACCGCGACGACGTCGTGAAGGCGATCGGCGACCAGAACCTGGTCGACGTGCGTTCGCCCGACGAGTTCAGCGGCAAGCTGCTCGCCCCGGCGCACCTCCCGCAGGAGCAGTCCCAGCGCCCCGGCCACGTGCCGACCGCCCGCAACATCCCGTGGTCGAAGAACGCCAACGACGACGGCACCTTCAAGTCGGACGACGAGCTCAAGGCCCTCTACGAGGACGAGCAGGTCGACCTGACGAAGGACACCATCGCGTACTGCCGCATCGGCGAGCGCTCCGCGCTCACCTGGTTCGTGCTGCACGAGCTGCTCGGCCAGGAGAACGTCAAGAACTACGACGGTTCGTGGACCGAGTACGGCTCCCTCGTCGGTGTGCCGATCGAGCTCGGCGCCAACAAGTAACTCCGTACGACCCGGACCAGCACGATCCGGACCAGGACGACCCCCGACCCAGAAGGACAGAACACCATGTGTGGAGCAAAGGCCGGCGGCCCCGACGCTTCGACCATCAAGCCCGGTGAGACCACCATCCAGGGCAGCGTGACCCGCGACGGCGAGCCCGTCACCGGTTACGTGCGCCTGCTGGACTCGACCGGCGAGTTCACCGCGGAGGTCCCGACCTCGGCGACCGGGCAGTTCCGCTTCTACGCGGCCGAGGGCACGTGGACGGTCCGCGCCCTCGTCCCGGGCGGCAGCGCCGACCGCACGGTCGTGGCGCAGACCGGTGGCCTCTCCGAGGTCGCCATCGCCGTCTAGGGCTCTCGTACCGAACGCGGGAGCCCGTCCGGCCGACCGGCCCGGTGCTCCCGCGACACCTCACCGGCCGAAGGGCCGTACCCCAGGGGTTGGACGCCTTCTGAAGCGGGGTACGGCCCTTCGTGCCGTTCGCGTGGGTACGGAACGGGCCTACGCTTGACGTATGTACGCCCGACGCCGTCGTGGCTATTTCCTGATGATGGGCGGCTGCATCGTCCTCTTCGTGTCGGCCTGGGCCTTCGTCCGGCTGTGGTCGATGCCCGCCGCGATAGCGATGTGTGTCGTCGCCATGGTCATCCCGCCCTTCGCGGCCATGGTCGCCAACCGGCGGGGCCCGGAGGACCGCTGGTGGGACGACCCGTCGGGCGACCCGCAGTCCGACGAGTGGTGGGACGAACTCGACGGCAAGAAACGGCACTGACGGCACCGACGGCACCGACGGCTGTCCCCCTACGGGCCGCGGGGAGCGGGTACGCGTGGTGCGTCAGTAGACGAGGGCCTGGACGCCCTCGGCCATGATCTCGCTGACGAAGACCTGGGCGCCCGCGATCCGTACGCCCTCCAGGACGTCCTGCTCGGTGATGTCGCGACGGGCCGCGCACTGCGTGCAGAGGGTGATCCGCCCGCCCGCCTGGATCGACTCGATCAGATCCGGCAGCGGCGCGGCATGCGGCAGCTCGAACTCCGCGGCGCGCCCCGGCAGGGCGAACCAGGAGGATTCCCCGGTCAGCCAGAGCGAGACCTCCACCCCGCTGGCCACGGCGACCGCGGCCACCGTGAACGCCTGCGAGCAGCGCTCGGCTGAGTCGGCACCGGCAGTCACCTTGATCACGAGCTTCTTCGGCATGTGCCGAACTGTAATCGCCGGGCGGCCTGCCGACGCCCAGCGGGAACGCCTCGCGGAAGCGGGCCGCCTCGGCGCGCGATGCCGCCCGTCGCCCGGTGGACGTCCGCCGTCCCGGTTCCGGGGGACCGGCGCGCCGTTCCACCGGACGCCGGCCCCGCGGAACCGGCCGCCGGGCCGTCCCGCACCCCGCCGTTCCCGGCGCAAGCCCCGAAACGGCGGGCCCGGCCCCCACCCATTAGGCTGGGGCCGGGCCCCGTACTGCTGCCCTACCGCTCGTTCCAAGGAGTTCCCGTGCTTGAGGCATTCTTCTCCGCCCTGCTGGTCCTGGTCTGCGTCGGCGTTCTCGCCTTCGCCGGCCTGACCGTGAAGAAGCTCTACCAGGGTCAGCGCTGACCCCTCCTTCCCTCGCCCACCTCACAGATCGTCTGAGCCGTTCATGATCGAGATCCCGTCCGACCTCCACCCGGACCTCGTCCCGCTGGCCTTCCTCCTCGGCAACTGGGCGGGCGCGGGTGTCTCCGACTTCCCGGGTTCCGAGCAGTGCAACTTCGGCCAGGAGGTCTCCTTCAGCCAGGACGGCCGGGACTTCCTGGAGTACACCTCGCACACCTGGGTACTCGACTCCGAGGGCGAGAAGGTCAGGCCGCTGGAGTCCGAGTCGGGCTACTGGCGCATCGACAAGGACCGCAAGGTCGAGGTCGTCATGGTCCGCGACCAGGGCGTCGTCGAGATCTGGTACGGCGAGCTGGCCGACCAGAAGCCGCAGATCGACCTGGTCACCGACGCGGTGGCGCGCACCGCGGCCTCCGGCCCGTACAGCGGTGGCAAGCGTCTCTACGGCTATGTGAAGAGCGACCTGATGTGGGTCGGCGAGAAGGCCACCCCCGAGGTGGAGCTGCGCCCGTACATGTCGGCGCACCTGAAGAAGGTCGTCACCCCGGAAGAGGTCGAGGCGATGGCGAAGGGCCTCGGCGACCTCCCGGACGACGGCATCGCCTTCTTCAAGTAATTCCTGGATGCGAGCAGTTCACGGGTTCCTCTCGCACACAACTGCGGTCAGGTGCTCACCCGGTCCTACACTGGGCCTGTGGTGAGCACCGACTGGAAGACCGATCTCCGACAGCGCGGCTATCGGCTGACGCCGCAGCGGCAGCTTGTCCTGGAAGCCGTCGACACGCTGGAACACGCGACACCCGACGACATCCTCGCCGAGGTGCGCAGGACGGCGTCCGGCGTGAACATCTCCACCGTCTACCGGACGCTCGAACTCCTGGAGGAGTTGGAGCTGGTCAGCCACGCCCACCTGGGGCACGGGGCGCCGACGTACCACTTGGCGGACCGCCACCACCACATCCACCTGGTCTGCCGCGACTGCACGAACGTCATCGAGGCCGATGTCGGCGTCGTCGCCGAATTCACCGCGAAGCTGCAGGACAGCTTCGGGTTCGAGACGGACATGAAGCACTTCGCGATCTTCGGCCGCTGCGCCGACTGCACGGCGAAGGCGGCGTCCGAAGCCGCGGCACGGCCGGCCGACGCCGCCGGTCCCAAGCCGTAGGCGAGCGGTAGGCGGCCGGGCCGGAGCCGTAAATCGCGTCGTACGCTGGTCGCATGAAGAGCCCCTTGCTGTCCCTGCCCGGCGCCGTCCCCGCCGAAGGCCGCGACGAAGGCGTCGCCGCGCACTACGGTGATCTGTTCCGAGAACAGCGCACCCTCGCCGACGGCTCCGGTCTCGTCGACCTCTCGCACCGCGCCGTCGTCACCGTCACCGGCAGCGACCGGCTGGCCTGGCTGCACCTGCTGCTCACCCAGCACGTCAGCGAACTCGCCCCGGGACAGGCCACCGAGGCTCTGATCCTCACCGCGCACGGACACATCGAGCATGCCCTCTACCTCGTCGACGACGGCGAGACCGTGTGGATGCACGCGGAACCGGGCACGCAGGGCGATCTCGTCGCCTACCTGGAGTCCATGAAGTTCTTCTACCGGGTCGAAGTCGCCGACCGCACCGAGGACTTCGCCGTCGTGTACCTGCCGGCCGGCTCCATCGCGGAGGTCCCGGACGGTGTGACGGTGCGGGAGACGGCGTACGGGCGGGATCTGTTCCTGCCCCGCGCCGACCTGGAGGCGTACGCGACCGCACACGGCCCGGTGGCCGGCATCCTGGCGTACGAGGCCCTGCGCGTCGAGGCGCACCGCCCGCGCCTCGGTTTCGAGACCGACCACCGGACCATTCCGCACGAGCTGGGCTGGATCGGCACCGCCGTCCACCTCCAGAAGGGCTGCTACCGGGGCCAGGAGACCGTGGCCCGGGTGCAGAACCTGGGCAAGCCCCCGCGGCGGCTGGTCTTCCTGCACCTCGACGGCAGCGAGGTCGTGCTGCCGGGACACGGCACACCGGTACGGCTCGCCGCGGACGGCGCCGAGGGCCGGCAGCTGGGCTTCATCACGACCTCCGCCCGCCACCACGAGCTGGGGCCGATCGCGCTGGCCCTGGTCAAGCGGAACGTGGCGGTGGACGCGGAGCTGCTCGCGGGGGATACGGCCGCCGCCCAGGAGACGGTCGTGGAGCCGTAGCTCTGCGCAGATTCCCTACGCGCGAGCGTCTGCCCCGTCTGCACCGACGGCTCGTTCCGACCCGTACCCGGCGCGGCCGGGGTCCGGTGCGGGCCGGAACCGGGTTCAGACCTCGACGATGACGGTGAACGGGCCGTGGTTCGTGAGCGAGACCCGCATGTCCGCCCCGAACCGGCCCGTCTCCACCTGCGCCCCCAGCGCCCTCAGCTGCGCCACCACCTCGTCGACCAGCGGTTCGGCGATCTCGCCGGGCGCCGCGGCGTTCCAGGTGGGCCTGCGCCCCTTGCGGGCGTCCCCGTAGAGGGTGAACTGCGAAATCATCAGAAGCGGTGCATTCACATCGGAGCAGGACTTCTCGCCCTCCAGAATGCGGACCGACCAGAGCTTGCGGGCGAGCTGCGCGGCCTTCTCCGGCGTGTCCCCATGAGTGACTCCGACCAGCACACACAGTCCTTCGCCGACGATTTCGCCGACGACCTCGGGTCCGCCCGACGCGCTCGCGCCGTCGGCCACCGTGACGCTCGCGCCGTCCACCCTCTGCACCACTGCACGCATATGGCCCAACCTATCCTGGCGAACCTGTCTTGGGCTGAACGGGTACAGAGCATCCACATATGCCCCACTGGAGTGGCACCATGCTCGGAAGGCGGTGTGCCGACGCACCGGTCGAGGGGATGGACACCAGCATGAGTACCTATGGAACCGGGCAGTCCCCCGGCGCCGTGCCGGTCACGTGTACCGGCGCCAGTACGAGTACCAGCACCGGCATCAGTACCAGTACGAGTACCGGCACCAGCACCGGCATCATGCGCCCACCCGTGCAGCGAACCGGCCACGGCTGTGTGGACGGCCTGTCCGCGGGATCGCAGCCGGAGCTGGGCGGCCTGCGCCTGCCGGAGCTGCGCACCCTGCGCCGCGATTCGCAGCGCGACGAGGCCGATCTCAGCTATGTGCGGCGGCTGGTGCAGGGGCGGATCGACATCCTGCGGGCCGAGCTGGCCCGCAGGCGGGATCCGGAGACACCGGTGGTGGACCGGCTCTCGGAGATCCTCGCCGACACCCCGTCCCGGCACCGCTCCTCCGCCCGGCACGTCACGCTCACCACGCCGCGCAGCGACGAGTACCGCCGGCTGGCGGCCGAGACGCTGGCCGAGGTCGAGCTCTCCGACCTCGACGCCCGTACGGACGAGGAGCTGCACGCCGCGATGGGGCGCCTGGTCCGCTCCGAGCAGCAGGTCTCCCGGCGCCGTCACCAGCTGCAACGCACCGCTGACGATTGCAGTGCGGAGATCGCGCGCAGGTACCGTGACGGTGAAGCACAAGTAGACGACCTGCTCGCCTGAAGCGATCCTTCCGGGGGCGGGTTCCCACCCGTCCCCGGAAGGCCACCATGACCTCCAGCGCCGCCCCCTCCGCCATATCCCCCGCCCACCCCGTCCTGGCCGAGGTCGTACGGTCCGGTTTCGTGGAGGGCCGCCACCGGGGTTCGCTGGTCGTCCTGGCCGCCGACGGCAGTGTGGAGCGGGTCCTGGGCGATCCGGCGGCGCCGGTCTTCCCGCGTTCGTCCAACAAACCGATGCAGGCCGCGGCCGTGCTGCGGGCCGGCCTCGATCTGTCCGGGCAGCGGCTGGCCCTGGCCGCCGCGAGCCACTCCGGCGAGGGCTTCCACCTCGAACTCGTCCGCACGATGCTGGCCGAGCACGGACTGACGCCGGATGATCTGCAGACCCCGCCCGATCTGCCGCTGGACCCGGCGGAGGCGGAGGCGTATCTCGCCGCCGGCCACGTCCGGGACCGGATCACCATGAACTGCTCCGGCAAGCACACGGCGATGCTCGCGGTGTGCGCGCTGAACGGCTGGGACCGGGCGTCCTACCTCGACCCCGCGCACCCGCTCCAGCAGCTGGTCCACCAGGTGGTCGAGGAGGCGGCCGGCGAGCCGGTCGCGGCGGTCGGTACGGACGGGTGCGGGGCGCCGCTGATGGCGATCAGCCTGGTGGGCCTGGCACGGGCCTTCCGCTCGTTCGTGCGGGCGGAACCGGGGACGGCGGAGCGCCGGGTCGGGGACGCGATGCGGGCCCACCCCGAGTACGTGGCCGGAACGCGGCGCCCCGACACCTGGCTGATGCGGGAGGTGCCGGGCACGCTCTCGAAGATGGGTGCGGAGGCGGTGCAGGCGGTGGCGCTGGCGGACGGCCGGGCGCTGGCCTTCAAGATCGACGACGGAGCCACGCGGGCGCTCGGCCCGGTGCTGGCCCAGTCGCTGCGTCTGCTCGGTATCGACGCCCCGGTGGTCTCCCGGATCGGACGCGCGCCGCTGCTGGGCGGCGACGGTGAGGTGGGCGAGATCCGGGCGGCCTTCTGACCGGATTCTGCGGTGGGGGAGGCCGGATTCCGCGGCGCGGGAAACCGGATTGTGCGGCGGGGGAGCCGGATTCCGCGGCGCAAGAAAATCGGACGACATCCGGCGGGCCGGTGCCTAGCGTGGGGTGCATGCGTCCTGACGTCCGTACGATCACCGAATCCGAATTCCCCGACTGGCTGCGGTCCCTGAACACCGGCTTTCTGCGTCCGCCGGCGGTGACGGACGAGGAGGTCGCCAACCGCCTCCCCCACAACGACCTGGACCGGGCGCAGGGTGCGTTCGACGGCGGGCGGTGTGTGGCCACGTTCCGCTCGTTCGCGCAGGAGCTGACGGTCGTCGGCGGTGCCACGGTGCAGGCCGACGCGGTCTCCAACGTCACGGTGTCGCCGACGCACCGCCGCCGCGGGCTGCTCAGCCGGATGATGGCCGCGGATCTGGCGGCGGCGAAGGAGCGCGGCGAGGTCGTCGCCACGCTGATCGCCGCCGAGTACCCGATCTACGGGCGGTACGGCTTCGGCCCGGCGGCATGGGCCACCGAGTGGGAGATCGACGTACCGAGGGCGGGCCTCGACCCGCGCTGGTCGGGCCCCTCCGCGCAGGACGGCGGCCGGATCGACCTGGTGACCGGCGCGGACGTACGCAAGCTGGGCCCGGCCCTCCACGACCGGCTGCGCGCCCGGCAGCACGGTGTGGTCAGCCGCGACGCACGCTGGTGGGAACTGAACACCGGCGAGAACCTGCCGGGACCCTCGACCTGGACGGAACCCTTCTACGCCGTCTACAACAACGCGGACGGCGAGCCCGACGGCCTGATCGCCTACCGCGCCGACGACAACTGGGGTGACGCCAAGCAGCCGCTGAACCGGGCCACGGTGCTCGGGCAGATCGCCGTCACCCCGGCTGCGGAGCGCGCGCTGTGGCACTTCGTCTGCTCGATCGACTGGATCACCACGGTCCGGTCCGGCAGCCGCGCCCCCGACGACCTGCTGCCCCTCCTCCTCCCGGACCCGCGCGCGGCCCGCACCGTGACGCAGGCGGACTGGCTGTGGGTGCGCGTCCTGGACGTCGTACGCGCACTGGAAGCGCGTACCTACGCGGCATCCGGCGCGCTGACCCTGGACATCCACGACGCCACCGGCCTGACCGCGGGCCGCTACCGCCTGGAGGCCTCCCCGTCCGGCGCGTCCTGCGTCCCCACCTCGGCCGAAGCCGATCTCGCCCTGGACATACGGGAGTTGGGGACGCTCTATCTGGGTGACGAGTCTCCGGTCCGGCTGGCGGCCCTGGGCCGGATCGAGGAACTCACGCCGGGTGCCGTGACGCTGGCGGAGGGGATGTTCCGGGCGGCTCGGCGGGCCTGGTGCCCGGACGTGTTCTGAGGCGAGCCGGGGCTGCCCGTTTCCGCCCGACGTCGGGTGAGCAGGACGCGGTACGCGCGGGAACGGGCACGGGGCCGGGGCGCGGAGGCCGAGGGAGCGGGGGGTGACGGCTCGGCCCGCCCGGCTCGCCGGCCGGCACCCTCTGCGCGGGCACCGTGCCCTTCCGGCCGCCGGCGTCCGGCCCCGTCCGGCGCCCGTGTGTCCGCTCTGGGACGTCAAGTCCGGTTGAGGTCAAGGCGTACGCTTCAGGGTCATGAGCGGAGAGACACCCGGCCCCGGGACGGCCCCGCACGCGGGCCCCGCGCACGCTGCGGACCCCGTGCCGCACGCGCCGATGAGCCTGCGTGAGCGGAAGAAGCAGCTGACGTACCAGGCGGTGTCCGATGCCGCGATCGCGATGTTCCTGGAGCGGGGCTTCGACAAGGTCTCGGTGGCGGAGGTGGCGGCCGCCGCGGACATCTCCAAGCCGACGCTGTTCCGGTACTTCCCGGCCAAGGAGGACCTGGCCCTGCACCGGTTCGCCGACCACGAGGACGAGGCGGCCCGCGTGGTCGCCGCCCGCGCGGACGGCGAATCCCCCCTGGACGCCCTGCGCCGCCACTACCTGGACGGCCTGGAACGGCGCGACCCGGTGACCGGGCTCTGCGACGCGCCTCAGGTGCTGGCGTTCATGCGGTTGCTGTACGGGACGCCGTCCCTGGTGGCCCGCATGTACGCCTACCAGGGCCGCTCGGAGGCGGTGCTCGCCCGCGCGCTGGGCGACCGGGTGCGGGACAGACTGGCCGCGGGCCAGATCATCGCCGTCCTGCGCATCCTGGCCCTGGAGAACTGGCGGCGCATCGACGCGGGGGAGACCGCGGACCAGGTGTACGCAAGCGCGGTCGAGGCCGCCGAGCTGGCCTTCGTGCAGCTGCGGTCGGGGCTCGGGGCGGAGTAGCGGGCGGAACGGTGGGCGGCTCAAGTGATCCGCCAATTGATCCGCCAAGTGATCGGCGGGGCGTGGGGCGCCGGGCTGCTCAGGGGCGAGCGTCCTGGGCGTGCAGCACCGCCTCGGCGATCTCGCGTACGCGGTCGCGCGTGATGCCGGTGCGCTGTTCCACGGCGAGCGGGTGGTCGGTGGGGTCCAGTTCGATCCGGGGGCGCAGGCCGATCGGGCGGGTGTGGGCGTTCGTCTTGAGGTTGGTCGTGCGGGGTGAGTAGAGCCCCAACTCGGTGCTGAGCCACCCGAAGTACGGCTGCTCGGACTCCCGGCCGGGGGTCTCCCACACGTCGAGGGCGCGGCCGAAGTTCTCCCGGCTGAGCGAGACCCAGACGCCCCAGGAGAACGGCTCCTCGCTGCCGAGGACGGGTATCTCGATCAGGCCCTTGATGAAGTAGTGCTCGTGTCTGACGATGCACTGGTCCGAGGAGAGCATGCTGTCGGGATCGTTCTCCAGGCTCGCGTCCCAGACGTCGGGTGCCATGGTCGAGTACCCCATCGGGAGTTCCGCGTGGTGTTCGCCGCAGCAGGTGCAGGTGTAGCCGGGGTCGATAGCCATGGGCGGGATCCTAGGCCCTGCGGTCCCGGGGATGCCGGGCGTTCCGCACCCGGCCGCAGGGGGACGGCGGGCGCCGCGCGGTGACGGACGTACGGGGGCGACCGGGGCGTCCGGCCGGTTCCCGACCGCCGCTCCCCGAGCAGTCGCGACGGCTCCCGGTCGGTGAGTACGCGCGGGCGGGACCGGTACCCGGCTTCTGCTCGGTGACGTCCTGCGCGGTCATGGCGCTACTCGCGACGCCCGAGCAGCGTCATGTCCTCGTCGTCGAGAACCAGTCGACCGGCGGCCATGTTCTCCTCCAGGTGGGCGAGCGAAGCGGTGCCGGGGATCTGGACGATCGAGGGCGAGCGGGCCAGCCCCCACGCGATGGCGACCTGGAACGCCGTCGCGCCGTGCCGGTCCGCGACCTTCCGGAGGTTCGCGCCGGCGAGCTCGGTGTGCCCGCCGCCGAGCGCGAAGAACGGCATGTACGCGATGCCGGCGTCCGCGCACTCGTCGACGAGTGCGGCGTCCGCCTGGTCGAGCACACCGAACCGGTTCTGTACGGCGGCGACCGGCGCGATCGACCGCGCCTCCGCGAGCTGCTCGCGCGTCACATTGCTGACGCCGAGCTGCCGGATCAGCCCCTCCTCGCGCAGCGCGGCCAGCACGGCGAACCGTTCGCCGATCGACTCCGCGACCTCCGAACCCAGCCGCCCCACCCGCAGATTCACCAGGTCGAGGGCCTCGACCCCGAGATCCTCCAGGTTCCGCTCCACCTCCCCGCGCAGCTGATCGGGGCGGGCCTCGGCGTACATCTCACCGGTCTCGTCCCGCAGCGGGCCGACCTTGGTGGCGATGGTGACGTCGGCGGGGTACGGGTGCAGGGCCTCGCGCAGGAGGTCGTTGGCGCGGTGGGTGCTGGAGAAGTAGAACGCGGCGGTGTCGATGTGCCGCGCCCCGAGTTCGACGGCGCGGCGGGCCACGGCCACGGCGTTCGCGGTGTCACCGGCGGGCCCGCTCCACCGCCCCGGCAACTGCATCGCGCCGAAGCCGAGTCGCGGGACGGTGACCGTGCCGCCCAGCTCGAAGGTGCCGGGGCCGGGGGCGGGAGCGGAGGAAGAGCCGGAAGGGGAGCCGATCGGTGAGGAGGTCATGGGGGCAGCATGGCTGACGAAGGACCGGGCCAGCACATTCATTTCCTCCGGGCTTTCGGGCCGGGACTACCGTGAGGCAATGGTCCCCGCACCGGTCCCCGAGCCGATCCCCGCACCGATCCTTGCACCGGTCTCCGCTCCGATCCCCGCACCGGTCTCCGTCCCGCGGGTCTTCCCGCCCCACCCGATCCGGGGCGTCCAGGCGACGTACGCCCGTCAGGCCGGCTGTCCCTCCGACTTCGCACAGGTCGTCGCGGACTTCGAGCCCTGGGAGGAGGGGGTCGCGTGCGAGGCCGCCGACACCGCGTCCGTCAACGGCTGGTCGGCGGAGGAGATCGCCTCGTTCCACGAGGGCTTCGTCGAAGGCGTACGCGAGGAGCTCGCCGGCCTCGTCGGCCGCGAGTCCGGAACGGTCGTCGCGGTGGCCGTCGTCCTGCGGCGCATCAAGGTGCACGAAACCGACTCCCACCGAGGGGCGTTCCGGGAAGCCGGACGCGTCGCCGTACGCAACGCCCTGGTGCGGGCCTACGGGCCACCGCCCAGGCCCAAGCGCCGCCGCGGATGAGGACGGGGCGCACACCGTAGACGGGGCGCACACCTGTAGACGGGATGTACACCTGTACCGGACCGACGGCGTCTTCGCACGGGCGCCCGCGGGGCTTCGGCTTCCTCGCGAGCCCTGGCCGGCTCCGGCGTTGAGCGCGCTGTCCGCCTCGGGGGAGCAGGCTCGAGCACGTGTCCGACGTGATGGTGATCGAGGAGTGGCCGAGCATCTCCTGGATGTCCTTGAGATCGGCGCCAGCCGCGTGAGCCGGGGGTGCGGCGCCGTGACGGAGGTCGTGGAGACGGATCGGTGGGGGCCGATCTCCGGCAGCAAGAGGTCATCCGACGTGCGGATCACTTCACAGGGCCATCAGGCCGGTGGTCAGAGATCACCCGTTCGCCACCGGCCGATGGATGCCGGGCCCGGAAACCCTCACGATGGCGAAGAGGGCTGCGTCCGTACCAGGGCCGGGCATGCCGGCTTCCAGTCGGCCGACATGGGCAGTCCGCTCCGGATCATCCGTCTCTCTCCCCGGAGGCCGCAGTGGGACACGCTGTCGGTGATGTGCTGGGCCTGGCCGCAGGTGTCGCGGTCAGCCCCCTTCCGATCGTGGCGATCATCCTCATCCTGGCCACCCCGCAGGGGCGCCTCAACGGACTGCTGTTCGCCCTCGGCTGGGTGCTGGGGCTCGCAGCGCTCGGCGCGATCATGCTGGCCGTCGGTGGCACGGGCGGAGCCTCGGCCCACAAGCACCCCGCCACTTGGGTCGGAGCCCTCAAACTCGCCCTGGGTGCACTCCTCGCCCTCTTCGGCGCCCGTCAGTGGCGGCGCCGCCCCAAAGACGCCTCCCAGGCGCAGCTCCCGAAGTGGATGGCGGCGATCGACCGCTTCACCCCCGCCAAGATCCTCGGTCTGGGGCTGTTGCTTTCGGCGGCCAATCTCAAGAACGCGCCCCTGACCATCGCCGCGGGCGCCTCGATCAGCTCTGCCGGGCTCCCCGTGCCGCAGCAGATCGGAACGCTCGCGATCTTCGTGGTCATCGCCTCTCTCGGAGTGCTCGCACCACTCGCCGTCTACCTGGGCATGGGCGAACGTGCCAGAAGCATCCTCGGCAACTGGCGAGACTGGGCCGCGCAGCACAACGTCGCCGTCATGGCCGTTCTGTTCTTCGTGCTCGGCCTCAAGCTCCTGGGCGACGGCATCAGCATCCTCGCCATGTGAGGACGTCGCGCTGGGGTCTTCGTTCGGATCACGCCGGGCTCGCGGGGTCCGGCCCGATCCGAACGAAAGACCCAAAGGGCTGTCCCGTAATCCCTGGCGGGCGTGCGACGCCAGCTACGGCACCTCGCCGCGTTGTCGGAACGCCCGAATACATCCAGTATGAGGGCGTCCCTCCGCCTTGCGATGCACCGCATCTGACGCCGCACGCTGATCCACCAGGGATTACGGGACAGCCCTTAGCCGTCGCCCTGCTCGATGTGCAGATGGATCGGCCCGCGCAGAATGGGGCTGCGCCGGTACGGTGGCGGGTCGGCGACCAGCCTGGGCCGGGTGAGGCGGCGTACCAGCTCGGTCAGTGCGATCTGGGTTTCCCTCCGGGCCAGCGGGCCGCCGAAGCACAGGTGAATGCCGCTGCCGAAGCCGAGGTGCTGGTTGTCACGCCGATCGGGGTCGAAGCGGTCGGGATCGTGGAAGCGGTCCGGATCGCGGTTGCCCGAGGCCAGCATCAGCATGATCTGCGAGCCCTTGGCGATCACGGTGTCGGCCACGGCGATGTCGCTGTACGCCGCCCGCCAGGGAATGATGTGCACGGGCGGCTCGTAACGCAGCAGTTCCTCGACCAGCGGTATGACGAGGCCCGGTTCGTCGCGCAGGCGCTGGAGCACCTGCGGGTGGCGCAGCAGCGTCAGCATGCCGTTGGTGATGAGGTTGACGGTGGTTTCATGGCCGGCGATCAGCAGCAGGTTGGCGGTGCTGACGATTTCCTCGTCGGTCATCCGCCCGTCGGGCCCGTCGTCGTTGGCCAGCCGTGACAGCAGGTCGTCGCCCGGCCGGCCGTGGCGTTGCTCCAGCAGCCCGCCGAGGTACTGGCGCAAGTCCTTGCGGGCCTGCACGCCGTTGTCCAGTTTTTCCTTCGGATCGGTCCTGGGGTCGTAGTCGATCGAGTTGATGATGTCGTTCACCCACAGATGGAACCGCGGTTCGTCCTCGCGCGGCACGCCGAGCAGGTGGCAGATCACGGTGACGGGGAACGGGTAGGCGAAGTCGTCCACGACGTCGATCTGCTCCTTGCCCGCAAAGTCGTCGATCAGGCCGTTGACGGTGGCGGTCAGGGAGGGTTCCATGCCGGTCACCAGCCCCGGGGTGTGCGGGGGGCCGAAATGGCGCATCGCCATACGCCGCAGGCGGTCGTGCTCGGGCGGGTCGAGGTTGATGAACGCGGGCGTGGTCTGCTCCTCGGCTCCGGCCGTCGGATGCGAAAGATTGCGAGTGTCCGAGCTCAGGTGCGGGTTGTGCAGGACATCCGTGATCTCGCGATAGGTACTGATGACGTAGCTGCCGTCCTCCTGCCGGGCCACCGGTGTCCTGCGCAGCTCGGCGTACAGCGGATACGGGTCGGCCCGGGAGGAGTGGTCGAGGACCCGGCGCAGCATGTCGGACGTCTCGGTCGTGGTCATCTCGCTTCCCTCCTACCGATGCTGGCGCGCGGCCGTTACGCGTCGCTCGCTCGGATCGTGGCCGGTGACGACGACGGTGGCGCCCTGGGCGAGCAGGACGGGCCCAGGGAAGTCGACGGGCACCGGTTTCATGTCGGCGGGCCGGTCGGGTGTGGGACAGGGAGGCGGGAAGGGCGCGGCCGTTTCGATGAGCGTCCGGTAGTGGTCCAGCCACTTCGCGTTGTTGAAGCTCACTGCCGCGGTGACGCGGCCCCGGTAGCCGTATGCGGCGACGAAGCGGTGGTCGGGTACCGACCCCTGGGTGACGACCACCTCGTCGGCGAAGGTCGGCACGCCGACGGACTTGATATTGACGCCGAACTGGATCGACCAGAACACGGGGATGGACAGGTGGGGCCAGCGGTCCGCCTGGGAGCTGACCATGTTGTGCGCCGCGACCTCGGCCTGCTCCACTGCGTTGGCCCAGTGCTCCAGCGAGATGAGCCGGTACTCGTAGACCGGGTTCGGGCAGCGTGCCACGTCTCCGGCGACGAAGACATCGTCGGTGACGAGGCCGTTGAGGTCGAGGGCGCGACAGCCCGTGTCGCAGGCGATTCCCCAGACGCCCGCCGCCAGTCCTGAGCCCTGCAGCCACTCGGTGTTGCGGATGCCTCCGAGTGCCACCACCGCCACGTCGGCGTCGATCGTGGTGCCGTCGTCGAAGTGGGCGCGGCGAAGCCGTCCCTGCGCGTCGCCCTCCAGTTGGGTCACCTTGACACCGCAGCGCAGATCCACACCGTGAGCGCGCTGCATGTCCGCCGCAACCTCACCGATCATGGCGCCGAGCGCCCCGACCAGCGGGGTCGGCGCGAGTTCGGCGACGGTCACCGGGATATCCCGTTCGCGGCAGATCGAGGCGATCTCGGAGCCGGTGAATCCCGCACCGATGACCAGGACGCGGGAGGGGCCGGCGGCGAGGGCTCGCTGCAGGCCCTCGGCGTGTTCGCGCGTACGCACGACAAAGACCCCGTCCAGAGTCGCCTCGCTCTCGACGAACCAGGGCCGGGCCCGGACCCCGGTGGAGATCAACACCCGGTCGAAGGGGACGTCGCGCCCGTCGGCGAGACGCACGTGGTTGGTCCCCAGGTCCAGCCCGTCGGCGGGCACACCCAGCAGCCACTCCGCATCGATGTCACGACGTCGCGGCAGTGTGGTGCTTTCGGCGGACACCCACCCGGTCAGTACCTGCTTGGACAGGGGAGGCCGGTCGTAGGGTTCGCCCAGCTCGTCGCCGATCATGGTCAGCGATCCGGTGAAACCCTCGTTGCGCAGCGCCTCCGCGGCCCGCAGTCCAGCCAGCGACGCCCCGACGACCACGATGCGGCCATCGCGCTTGAACGCTTGCAGATTGTCGGCGCTGGTCATGACGGCGACGCCTCCGCCGGTGCGTCCGGTCCCTCCAGCGGTACGTCCGGTCCCTCCAGCCGGTCGACCAGAATCGCTTGGACCGGGCAGGCCGCCGCGGCGCGCAGCACCTGGTCGCGCTGGGCGTCGTCGGCGTTCGGGTGGTACATCAGCGCTTCCTCGCCGTGCATCCGGAACACGTCCGGAGCCAGGAAGGCGCACTGCGCATACCCTTCACATCGGGAAAGATCAACGACAACTCTCATCCCGACCTCCACAGGGACTACAAGCTGCGGGCCCGGAAGCCGACGCCACTCGATGCGCACGGAGCGCACGGCGCGAGAGAAGGCATGGAGCCGTTGTCCGGCTCCGCGGACGCGAGGAGACGCACCGCGCTCGTCGGGTCGCCGCAGAAGGCTGGTCGTCGCGTACAAGGCGACTGGCGGGTGGAACCGCCCAGAGATCCTGACCTTCCTGCCAACCAGCGTATCCCGCGCGTACTTTGCCCGCACTCCGGGAAGGGCCGCGCTGCCGATCGGCTCCGGAGTCCCATGTCCCCGAGGCCCGGTCGCGTTCGACCGATCGGCGCAATCCGTCCGTGCCCGACGTGTGGGCTGGGCTTTCGGATGGTTCGGTGTCGACAGGAGCCGACCTGACCCGCATGCGGTCATGAGGTCGGCCGGTCGAGGAGGAGAACCGGCGTGAGCGTGACTCAAGGGGCCCCGCAGGGCGTCGTTCCCTCGCATCTTCTGAAGGGCCAGAAGGCACTCGTCACCGGCGCGAACTCCGGCATCGGCAAGGCGACGGCCATCGGCCTGGGACGCGCCGGAGCCGACGTGGTCGTGAACTACGTCGCCGGGCGCGAGGAGGCCGAGCAGGTGGTCGCGGAGATCTCCGGGTTCGGCGTGCGCGCGAAGGCGTACGAGGCCGATGTGTCACAGGAGGACCAGGTCGTCGCGATGGTCGAACGGATGGTGCAGGAGTTCGGAACCATCGACATCCTCGTGGCCAACGCGGGGCTGCAGCGCGATGCTCCGTTCACCGAGATGACGACGGCCCAGTGGCAGAAGGTGCTGGACGTCAACCTCACCGGCCAGTTCCTGTGCGCCCGGGAGGCGACGAAGGAGTTCTTGAGAAGGGGAGTCGTCCCCGAGGTGTCGCGAGCGGCCGGGAAGATCATCTGCATGAGCTCGGTGCACCAACTCATCCCTTGGGCCGGCCACGTCAACTACGCGGCCTCCAAGGGCGGGGTGCAGATGATGATGGAGACGCTCGCCCAGGAGCTCGCGCCCCACAGGATCAGGGTCAACGCGATTGCTCCAGGAGCCATCAGGACTCCCATCAATCGCAGCGCCTGGAACACCCCTGATGCCGAAAAGGACCTGTTGCAGCTGATTCCTTACGGACGCGTCGGCGATCCGGAGGACATCGCCCACGCGGTCGTCGGGCTTGCCTCGGACCTCATGGACTACGTGGTGGGCACCACTCTCTACGTGGACGGCGGCATGACCCTCTTTCCCGGCTTCGCCACCGGCGGCTGAACCGCTACGGCGGCCGCGAGCGGCAGGCACGGCCTTCGTTCCGCGGCCTTCGTTCCGCGACCTTCGTTCTCAGTCCCGCTGTTGATCGAGGGCGTTGTCCAGGGTGGTGGCGGCCATGATCAGGGACAGATGCGTGAAAGCCTGCGGGAAGTTGCCCAGCTGCTCGCCACTGGGTCCGATCTCCTCAGCGAACAGGCCGACGTGGTTGGCGTAGGTCTGCATCTTCTCGAAGGCATAGCGCGCCGGCCGAATCCGCCCGGCGCGGGCGAGAGCGTCCACATAGAGGAAGGTGCAGAGACTGAACGTGCCTTCGGAGCCCCGCAGACCGTCCGGGGAGGCCGCAGGGTCGTAGCGGTAGACGAGGCTGTCCGATATCAGGGTGCGCTCCATCGCGTCCAGGGTCGACAGCCAGCTAACCGTCCTGGGCGCCAGGAACCCGACGCGCGGAATGAGTAGCAGCGAAGCGTCGAGGACGTCGCTTCCGTAGTGCTGGACGAGGGCCTGCTCCGTCTCGTTCCAGCCCCGCTCCATCACCTGTTCGAGGATCGCGTCGCGAGCCGCGGTCCAACGGGGAGCGTCGGCGGGACGGCTGTGTTCTCTCGCCAGGCGCAGCCCCCGGTCGAAGGCCACCCACGCCATCACTCGGCTGAAGGTGAAGTCCTGGCGCCCACCACGGGTCTCCCAGACGCCTGCGTCGGGGCGATCCCAGGAATCGGCGAGCCAGTCCAGGGTCCGCGCGAGGTTCTTCCAGCCGTGATAGCTGCCTCCCACGGCGATCTCACGCCCTTCCGACAGGGCATAGAGCGCCTCGCCGTAGATGTCCAGCTGCAGCTGATCGGCTGCTGCGTTCCCGGCCCGCACCGGGTACGAACCCCGATAGCCCTCGAAGTGCGAGAGAACCTCTTCCGGCAGCTCGGGGTCCCCGTCGACGCGGTACATGATCTGCAGCGGCTCGCCTTCGACGCCCTCCCGGTCCTGGAGGCGGTCGCTCAGCCAGCGCGTGAACTGCGCGGCCTCCTCGGCGAACCCCAGGTCGAGCAGGGCCCGCACGGACAGGGAGCCGTCACGGACCCAGGTGTAGCGGTAGTCCCAGTTGCGTTCACCCCCGATCTGCTCGGGCAGGCCCATGGTGGCGGCGGCGACGGGAGCACCTGTGGGTGCGTAGGTGAGCAGCTTGAGTGTGATGGCCGAGCGGTGCACCACCCCCGGCCACCGGCCGCGATACCGGGAGGAGCGCACCCAGCGCTGCCAGAATTCCACCACGTCCCAGAACTGCTCCATCGCCGAGTCCGGGGTGACCGGCGGCGGAGGGTCACCATCCGGTCCGCCGACGGTGAACACCGCTGCGGCCACCTCACCCGGCCTCAGGGTCACCGCACCCCGCACGTCCCTGCCGTCCTGTTGCAGGGGGAAGGTGCTCTGCAGAAAGGCGGTGACGTTCGGTGCGCGGAACGTGGCGGTACCGTCCTGCAGGTCGAGACGGTGGGTGGCCCGGCTGTAGTCGAAGCGCGGGCGGCACTCCAGAATGAAGCGCACCGTTCCGCGCACCGCCCGCACTCCGCGCATCAGTACGTGCCGGTCCGTCGGGGTGCCGAGACGATCCGGTGGCATGCAGTCGAATACCTCGCCGACCCCGTCCGGCGACATGAACCGCGTAACCAGGACTGCGGTGTCGGGGTAGTAGAGCTGCTTGCAGGTGGTGGTCCGGCTGTCCGGCGCGAACAGGAAGTAGCCGCCGCGGTCGTGGTCGAGCAGGGCGGCGAAGACACTGGGCGAGTCGAACCGGGGAGCCGCGAACCAGTCGACGACCCCCTGGGACGACACCAGAGCAGCGGTCTGAAGGTCGCCGACGAGGCCGTGGTCGGCAATGGGCGGGTAACGGTCCATGACCATCTCGCTTCCCTGATGCCCCTGATCCCACTGTCCGCCCTGTGCGACGAGGCTGCCACGGGGTGCGGCACGAGGGGCGATGCGCCCACGACGCCTCGGCCGCTCAGACCTCGGAGAGCGCCGCGCGCAGGCGTGCACCCGTTGCGGCGGCCTCCCGGCTCGCTCGACCCGGGGCTTCCCGTCACGGTCCCTCGGGCTTGCGGGCGAGGAAGAAGGCTTGCCGGCCCTGCCGGGGCTTCTCGCTCTCGTCGGGTTCGCGGATCATCCGGGCGGTCATGCCGAAGCCGGCTTCGCTCATGAGGCCGGCGACATGATCGGGGGACATCCAGTAGACGTCGAGCGACAGTTCGTGTCCGTATGCCTGGTCCAGGTGCCGCAGTCGGTCCCCGGCCTTGAACGCCAGGAGCATGTGGCCGCCCGGGGCCAGTACCCGGTGGCACTCGGCGAACACGGTCGGCAGCAGCTCCGGTGGGGTGTGGACGGTGGAGTACCAGGCGATGACACCACCGAGAGAGCCGTCCTTCAGGTCCAGCCCGGTCATCGACCCCTCTTCGAACCGGAGGCCCGGGTACGTCCGGCGGGCGACCGCGATCATCTCGGGTGACAGGTCGATGCCGAACGCGTCCACTCCGAGTGAGTGGAGGTGGGCCGTGATGCGTCCGGGGCCGCAGCCGAGGTCGGCGACCGGCCCGGTGCCCGGCGCCTGCGCCTGCACGAACTCGGAGAAGACGGTGAGCATCGCGCGGTTCAGCGGTTTGGCGTCCAGTTCGTCGCGGAGGAGTCTCTCGTAGTCGACGGCGACGATGTCGTAGGCCGTCCGTGTGGCGTGCAGATAGGTCGCTTCGGTCTCGGTCATGACCGATGACGGTAGCCTCGTTCCCCCCGTTCCCGCCGCTCGACACCGGTAGCAGTTCCGGCCAAGCGCGGGTGGAGCGAGACTCCGTCTGCCCTGCTCGGCCCGGGAGTTGGGCACGGGCACCCCTCTCCGTGGCCGCAGGCGTTGCGGAAGTCGTCCGAAGACGCATGCCCTGCCGTGGTCGCCGACCGGTGCGGGACCCGCAGGGTGGTCACCGTCCGGCCGGCGATGCGGACCTGGGCGGCCGGAGTCCGGCGCGCCGCAGCACCGGGACGCAGAAGCCGAGCACTGCGGCGAGCAGGCAGGTGAGGTGGCGAAGACGCGGACGTCCGGACCGGGCAGCCAGACCGGACGTCCGGGCCGGACAGTCACACGGGGCAGCCAGACCGGACGGTCAGGCCGGACAGCCACACGGGACGGTCAGACCGGACGGTCAGGCCGGACAGCCTTACAGCGACATCCAGCAGTAGAGCTGATCGCCGGCGTCGCGCGCCCGCCTGGCAAGCAGGACGAGCTCTTCGGCCAGTGGCTGCATGTCTTCGGCGCGTGCTCCCTCCAGTTCCTCCGCCTGCACCCACCTGGCGACGGCGGCCGGTATTTCGGAGTCGCGTACTCCTGCCAGCGTGTCCCGTGCGGGGGGACGGAGTTCCGACACCCACGGACCCGTCACCCACGGGTCGTCCTCGGTCTCGGGGCCGTCCGGGCCGGGGACCGGGGAGGTCGGCCACACGGTCGTCTCCTCCACCAGGTCCACCCGCCACTCCACCCGGTGGATGGCGGCGATCAGCTGCGCCAGGACGACGTCCGGATCCACGCGCTTGGCCTCGACTCCGTCGAACACGGCGGGCGCTGCGCAGAGGGGGGACCCGCCATCCGTCTGCTCCAGCGCCCGCACGACCGAGGCGGCATCCGCCGCGCGGAAGTAGTCGGTCAGAACACCCATCGCTCTTCTCCCAGTCTCCGGATCGTCGCCAGGCAGTAGATCAGACACGGTTCGCAGTCGCGGAGGGTGGAGCGGGACGGGGGCGGGCCGGCTGTCCCGCTCAGTCCGAGGCGGTCCGCGCCGGCTTGGCGGCGACCAGCAGTGCGGCGAGCAGGACGGGGGCAGCTGTCTGGTACCCGATCCACACCTCACCCCCGGCGCTGCCGCCCTGCCACGCGATCAGGAGGCCGGCAAGGGCCGCCAGCACCCAGCCGCCGTCGTAGGCGGCCATGAGCCGCGTGCAGGTGCGCATCGGGCGGCTGCGGGCACACCCGATCTCGATCCCGCCCCCGATCAGCAGGGCCACGCCGGAGACGATCATCAGCCAGCCGGGCACGCCGAGCAGACGGCCGAGCGGGGCGGCGCCGGCGATGTAGACAGCGGCGAGTACCACCTTGACCACGCCATCGGCGATGATCCCCACCGTCCGGAGTGTCACTGCTGGTGCCACGATCTGGGCCATGAGCGTTCCTCCCTGAGCACGTCCCGACCATTTCGATAACGAGATTACGGTAATAATTTCATTATGAGAATGTCGAGAGCAGAGACCAAGGAGCGCAACCGCCGAGCCTTGCTGGATGCCGCGTTCCACGTCGTCTCCCGGGACGGGCACCGGGCCAGGCTCGAAGAGATCGCCGAACGGGCGGGCCTGACCACCGGTGCCGTGTACTCGCTGTTCGGGAGCAAGAACGGCCTGGTCGTCGCCCTGGTCGCCGACTACCTGCGGCCGCACTACGACGAGATCGAGCAGGTGGTTCCCGCCGGGCTGGATCTGCTTGAAGCGGTCGATGCCTTTGCCCGGTACTACCGGCGTAGTTGTGACGACCCCGACGCGCGTTCCCGCCTGTCGCTCCAGATCACCATGCTGGGCATGGCCCTGCACGACCCGGACCTGGGGGCCCGGCTCGCCGCGTCCGTCCGGTCGCAGGAGAACCACCTGATCGCGCTGTTCGCCGGGAGGCCGCACAACGGGGACGTCGTGACGTCGCCTCAGGCGCACCGCCTGGCCACCGCACTCAGGGCGCTGTTCGTCGGCCTCAGCCAGGGCGTCACTCTCGGTCTCGCCGATGGTGCCGACGAGCAGTACTTCGCCGCCGCTGCCTGCGCCTTGGCATCCGACATGTCCCTCGTCGATCACATCGGGACGTGACGGATACGCACGACCGGATGCCTCACGAAGATGCCTCACCGGGCTCGGACCGCCTCGCCCTCGGAGAGGGAGGCTGCGGGGCAGAGGCAGGACGGCGCACAGGGCTCAGGGGCGTCCAGCTTCAGCGGCATCGGAGCAGGCGGCGTGAGACGGGACAACCGCCTCGCCTTCGGAGACAACGCTTCGCCTTCGGAGAAGCGGACGGTGGTGAGGCGCAGGGGTGAGACTGAGCACGATAGCTGTCGTTAACCTCCCGCCCCGATCTGGCCTTTCTTGATGCGCGGAGCAGGACATCTGTCGCCGAATTCGCATCGTTGTTGACGTGTTCCGCGCTTTTTGCAGGCAAATTGTCGCAAACTTCGAAGATCGCTCCTCCGGCGGGATGCGCGCGGTTTACCTGGGACTATGAGCGATACCCGGGGCTCCTTCTGGTCCCATAGCTGTACGTGGACAGATCTGCTGGTCCCTGTCTCGCTGGACGCGGGGCGGGGCGGCCTAGACCTGTCCGATGGCTGGCCGGACCGGTGGACGGCAACGTGGAAGTACGCCGGGGACGAGATTGCGGGGCCGGTCCGGCACCTGGGGCAGGTGCCGGTGGCGAGCCGTGGGCCGATGCGGGGGTTCACCTGGCGGCGAGAGCAGCGGCACAGGCCCGGTCTGGAGTCCCTGGTGTCGACGGGGCGCCTGCATGGGTTCGAAAGTCTCGAAGAGGATCAGCTGCTGGTATCTCTGGACTTTGCCGGTGATCTGGCGGAAGTGCTGTCGCAGCCGTTGCGTATCCGGTTCCGTACGGCGGAGAAGTGGCGCAACCACACCCCGGACTTTTTCGCAGTCACGCGGGTGGGGGCCTGGCTGATCGACGTGCGGCCCCGAGACCTGATCGAGCCCGAGGACCTGGAGTCGTTCGCGGCCGCGGAGGAAGTGGCGTTGGTCTGCGGATGGCACTACGCGGTCGCGGCCGAGTGGCGTCCGCATGTGCGGCCCACGCTCGGCGCGTTGTACGGGAAGCGCCGTCCGACACACGACGTGCTCGGCATTCAGGCCGATCTGCTTGCTCATGCCCAAGAGGGCCTCACATTCGGTGAGTTGGCGGCCGCGCAGACGTACTGGCCCGTGGCACGGGCTCAGTTGCTGCACCTGTTGTGGCATCGCAGGCTCGGGATCGACCTTGCTCAGCCGTTGACGGACAGTTCGCGGGTGGTGCTGGCGGGAGGCTTCTCATGATGGGGGCGGCGGCACTGGATCTCTCGCCCGGAGCGGGCGTGGTGCTCGACGAGGTGGAGTGGCTGGTCGAACGGCAGGAGCCGCATCTGGGGCGGGTCCACCTGGTGCGTGCGGACGGTGAGCGCCAGCGGGCGAGCTTCCGCTTCCTGGTCAACTACCCGCGTTGTCGGCCGTCGTCGCGTACAGCGGCGGAGGGCGCCAACCGTGGTCGGCAGCCAGCTTCGTGGAGTGATGTGAAGCCGGAGAAGCGGCCCTTGATGGAACAGCGCTTCGCGCATCTGATGGAGGTCAGCTGCGGTTTCCGCAGTGGTGATCCGTTCCGTCCCGCGCCGGGGGAGCCGCATCCTGAGTACGACCCGGACCGTACGACGCTGAGTGAGCGGCGGGCGGCGAAGGCCGCTGAGTTGTCGGCGCTGAGGCCCGAAGAGGCCAAGCTGCTTCTGGGCGTCGCGCACGTCGGGGTGCGCACGCTGGAGCGCTGGGAGTGCAGGCGCAGGAAGTACGGGATCGTGGGCTGTGCCGATCACCGGTGGATGCGGGCGAGTGGGGGACACCCGAGCGTCAGCGAGGAGGTTCGCGAGGCGATCTTCGCGGTCAGGGCGGAGACGCAGCACCACCGGTCCCGGGTGAGCGCACGCACTCGCGAGATCATGATCCGTCGCTATGTGCGGGAGACATTCGAGAACGAAGACGAGGACGGGGACGAGAGCGAGAAGATCGAGGTCCCCAGCTACCACACGCTGCTGCGGGTGTGGAAGGAGTGGTTCGGGCCGGGCGGCGCCCGACAGAAGTACGAACGCTCGGCCGAACTGCCCACCAAGAACGGGCATGTGCTCGTGACCCGCCCCGGCCAGGTCGTCGCGCTGGACACGACGATCCTGCCGGTGATGGTCCGCGAGAACGTTTTCGGTGACCCGGTCACCGTCCACCTCACTTTGGCGCTGGACGTCTACACCCACTCCATCTGCGCGTTCCGGCTCACTCTGGTGTCGGACTCCTCGGTGGACGTCGCGATGGTGCTGCGCGACGTCATGCTGCCGCTGCCCATGCGGGAGGAGTGGGGCGAGGACATGGAGTGGCCCTATCCGGGGCTGCCAGCCGCCATGGTCTCCGAGTTCGCCGGGTGCGAGGTGGCCGGGCTGCCGTTCTTCACCCCCGAGACCGTCACCTCCGACCACGGTTCCGTCTACCGCAATCACCATCTGGTGGATGTCCAAGAGGCGATGGGCTGCCGGATTCTTCCGGCGCGCGTGCTGCGCCCGCAGGACAAGAGCGCGGTGGAGCGCGTCTTCGGCAGTATCCGCTCGCTGGTGTTCGAGAAGCTGGCCGGTTACACGGGGGTTGACGTCTCCGATCGCGGCGCGGACCCGGAGAGCGACGCGGTGCTGACCCTGGCCGAGATGGAACACTTCATCGCGACCTGGGTTGTGAAGGTCTGGCAGAACCGCAGGCTCGGCGAGTTCGCGCCCAGCTGGGATCCCGGCGGTGAACACAGCCCCAACACCCTGTTCGCCGCCTCCTTCGCCCAGGAGGGCTTCGACCTGGACATTCCCTCCCCGGAGACGTACTACCGCTTCCTGCCCGAGCACCACGTGAAGCGGATCCACCGGCGGGGCGTGAAGGTCAAGGGGCTCTGGTACGACGCCGAGTTACTGCACCAGCCCGACATGAACTCCGCGCGCGGGGGCCGCTACAAGCAGCACTGGGTCATCCACCGCGAACCCCGCGACCGGCGGGTGGTGTACTTCCAGGATCCCGACACCCATGAATGGCACGAACTGCGCTGGACGGGCCTGCCGCCGGAGGGCGAGATGCCGGCCTTCGGTGACGCCCGGGTCGAGGAACTCCTCACCCGCGTACGGGAAGCAGGCCTCAAGCCGCGCTCTGACAGAGAGCTCGTCCCCAAACTCCTGGAGATGCTGGGGGCCGTCGATCCGGTCGCGAAGTGGCCGTCCCAGCTGACCAAATCCCAGCGGACGCAGCACGCGCGGGAGATCACCCAGGCCCAGGCGGCAGCTGCGGACCGACCGCAACAGCCGCCGAAGCCGAACAAGCCACCGCGCCTGGCTGCCCTCGGCGCACCGGATGCGGAGCCTCCGTGGCGGGAACGGGCCCGGGATGCCACCGAGAGCCTGGACGCGCACCGGCGCCGACGGCGTGAGACGGCCAAGCCAGCGCAGCAGCCGTCGGCACCCGCTCCGCTGGGATCGAGCCGCCGCGGCCGCAACCTCTTCGTCATCGCCGACGACGATGACGGATCCGACGAACCGGACCCGCAGCCGACGGAGGAGACGTGAGATGAGCAACCTGCCCCCGGAGCCGCGGAACGCTCCCGTGCCGTTCCTGCGCTTCGGCCCGAGGCCGGACCGGACCCGGTATGAGGGTTGGCAGGAGTTCCGCCGGACACGGGATCTGTTTGTGCCGGTCAGGAAGATCTCCTTGGCTGAGTACGGGCTGATGAGCCCGCGCAAGAAGTCCTTGCATGACCTGCACCGCGCGGCCACGCACGTCAACATGCAGATGCTGGACACCCCGATGAGCGAGGTGGTCACCACGCTGATGCGTTCACGGATCCAGAACAACGCGATGCGTATCGGTCCGAGCACCCTGGACGGGCTGATGATCAACGGCGGTGGCTACCAGGGCAAGACGGAGACCGCCTGCCGGACCGCCACCGAGTTCGAGGACACCTGGCGTGACCTGTTCGAGCAGTACCCCGAGTGCTACTTCGATCCAATGCCCGGCACCCGGGACCTGATCGCGCCGGTCGCCTACTGCCAGACCCCGGTGAAGGCCACTCCGATCGGCCTGTGCGAGGCAATTCTCGACTACTACGGTGCCCCCTACGGCAAGAACCTGCGCGGCATGATCCGCAACGCCCGCGAATCGATCAAGGCGCACGCCACCACCGTCCTGATCATCGACGACATCACCCGCCTGAAGATGCACCGGGAAGACGACCAGGACACCCTCGACCTGATCCGCGGCCTTATGGACTTGGACGTCACGCTTGTCCTCATCGGCGTGAACATTCCCCGCTCCGGCCTGCTCAGGGAGGGCTGGCACGACCCCCGCACCAACCAGTGGGTCTACGCACCACTGAAGAAGGGCAAGAGCTACAACCCCGACGCCTCCACCCAGACTGAGCGCCGCTTCGACCTGATCACACTCGACCCCTTCGACTACAGCAGTGACGCGGGCATCGCGGCTTTCATCGACCACCTCGTCGGTGTCGAGAATCAGATTCGGCTCTTCAACGCCGGCCCCGGCACGCTGTCCCAGGGGCTGATGCCCGAGTACCTCTACCGCCGAACCCACGGCATCGTCGGTCTCCTGCGGCGCCTGATCGAGGATGGGCTGACCAAGGCAATGGAGAGCGGCTTGGAGAATCTGACCATCGACCTCCTCGACGAGATCGCCATCAACCTGGGCAACGTCCCCGGCAAGGACGGCGTACGCGACGCCGAAGCCGGAGAGATCCCCGACGTGGACACTGCCCCACAGCCGAAGGCGAAAGCAGCCCGGAAGATCCCGAAGGCCCGGAAAGGGCGCAACACGGTTCTCGACGACCGCGGCACACCTCCGGCGGCCGAGGCATGACCCTGCGTCCCTTGCCCCGCAGCCTCGACCCACTCGAAGACGAAACCCTAGTTGGCTTCACTCTCCGCCTCGCCCGTCACAACGGCACGACCCCGGAGCAAGTCGCAGCCCGTTTGGGGTTGATGGATGGGCTGGGTGAGACCCCCAGCGCCGTCTCCCCCTGGCTGCTGGTGGACATGGACAAGCCACGCCTTGCCCGGGCGGCACGCGCGGCACATCTGACCGTGGCGGAGGCCGACAAGTTACTGCTCGCCCCCATAGGGCATCGATACGGTCTGGTGAGCAGGAGATACCGGCCGTGGACGAGTCCCCGGCAGCTGGACCGTCCCAATCGATGGATCCTCGTACGGACCTCCCAGTACTGCCCATCCTGCCTCGCGGGCGATGGAAGTCCGCAAGAGGCTCTGAACGGCGGTGCCTGGAGACGGTCGTGGCGCCTGCCGGTGGTCTTCGCTTGCGTTCGGCACAGGCAGCTCCTCCATCGGGTCTGTCCTGCTTGCCGCACCCCTGGTCAGTTCGCCCGCGCTGGCCTGATCGCTCGCCCGGGGATGGAAGAACTCCAACCGGCCCAGTGCCGATCGCCATCCTTTCCGGGCTCGGGCGGTATCCGCCTGTCGGTCTGCGGGGCCGACCTCTCACGCGTCGACCCAGCTTGTATCCCGGAGGACGCCGACTCCCTCAAGGCGCTGCTGGCCCTCCAAGGCCGCCTCGACGAACTGCTGGCCACCAACGGGCCTCAGAGCGTGGGCAGTTGCGGCAGACTCGTGCCGGTCGCCCAATACTTTATCGATTTGCGGGTGGTGGCCACGTTGATCCTCGCCTCCTGGCCGGAAGCAAGCCGTTTCGCAGCGACACCCGCCCTGGCGCAGGCGATCGAACGGGAAGCGGTGCAGCGGATGCGCGACAGCCGACGCCGCACGCGGCGAGGCGGATCGAAGAGCCCATACGGGATCAACTCGCTGCTCTCACCTATGGACTCAGCCCAGACCATGGGCGCGGTACTGGGCATCGCTGTGTCCGTACTCGAAGCCCGCGACAAGAATTGGACACAGCGAGTGCTACGCCCGTTCTACGACACCGCCCTTGCATTGAACCGCGACACCTTCCGACGCCTCGCACGCCTCCCCGGCACATCCCTTGCGCTGCAGCAGGTGCTTGGAGTCGCAAAGGAGGCATCGGACACTCCGAACCTCGAGATCCACGTCCGCGGCCCACGAAACGGCTGACCATGCGCTCCCTGCCCCGCAGCCTCGATCCGCTTCACGACGAGACGCTCACCGGATTCGTGCTTCGCCTGGCTCATCGACTGGGCACCACCCCCGCGGAGATCCTGCTCCGCACCGGTCTGGCACCCGGCGGCAGTCCTGGTCTGCCCACCCGCCTGCCCTTGAGCTTCCATTACCACTTGGACGACGCCCACCTCGCGGCCTTTGCCCGCGCCACCCTCTTGATGCCCGCCGAGGTCGCCGACATGCTCCTCGTGCCGCTCGGGCAGCGGTATGGGCCACTGAACCCCGCGTTCACGCCACGCAGCACCCCAGCCCGGATGATCTACGACAACCCGTGGGTGCTGACCCGCTCCACGCGCTACTGTCCTCCCTGTCTCACCGGGAACGGCACCCCCATCCAGGACCGGCACGGCGGTCCTTGGCAACGGCTGTGGCGCCTTCCCATGACCTTCCTATGTGTCCGACACCAACGACTCCTCGCCCACCAGTGCCCCGGTTGCGGCGCACTCGCGCAGTCCCCCCACGCAGGCAGCGCCATCGCCCGCCTGTCGGACGATGCTCTGAACCCGTGGCAATGCCGGTCGGCTGAGGCGCGTTCGGAACCGGCCGAGCATCCCGCACATGCCTGCGGAGCCGACCTGACCCGGGAAAGCGCCCCCGTCGGGGAACTCGATTCGGCCACTATGGCCGTGCTCGTCCAAGTTCAACGACACCTTGCGGGCTTGCTCGCTGCGGCAGGCCCTGAGAGCACGACGAGCGCGGGGGCGCCCGTTCCCGTCGCCCACTACTTCGCAGATCTGCGCGCGACGGTCGCCATGATCTTCCGAACCTGGCCCGAAGCACGCCCGTGCGCCGGCACATCGTTCCTGGCCGCCGTGCTCGATGACGAGCATGCTTCCCGCACTGCGGAGGCTCAGCCCTTGCTTAACACCGCCGGGAAGAAGAAGACCTCCAAGCCCTACACCGCGCCGCCGACCGATTCCTTGGCAACGGGCGCGGTTCTGCAGATCGCGACGCGGTTGCTCCGAGCATCGGATCCCTGCGAGGCGCGAGAGTCGATGACCCCGCTCGTTCACAGACTTCGCGATGCCGACCGTGCGCTCAGCGCCTACTTGTGCCGCGCTGCCTGGATCTCAACGCCCATGAGGGCTGCGGTCGGCGACTGCTGAAGGCGCCAAATTGCGACGGACTGTTACGTAGCGATGCTGGAGTGTGATAAAGGTAGGGATCTTCAATCCCGGTGCCGGGATGGAAGCGGCGGGGGACGTGCCCTGATACGGGGCCGGATCGGGGGCGTCGATGGTCGACACGGCGGGCACGGGTGTTGGGGCTGGAGGCGCTAGAGCGTCCGCTGAGCCGGAGGGTCCGGACGGTTCACCGCACGCCATCTTCGAACTGGCTCCGGAAGAAGACAGTGGCTCGGACACGCTGGGCCGTTACCGGTACCAGGCGGAGGTAGCCGCCCGAGAGTGTCTCGCCATGCTCACGGAGGACGCAATTGACTTCGTCGTCTGCGAGTGGCACGAGGACTTCGTCGTGGCGTGGGCCGATGGTTCGGTGGAACTGGTATCGGTCAAGCATCGCGAAGAAAATCAGGGCACCTGGTCGCTTACGGAGTTGTGCAAGAGCGGCGGCCTTACCCATCTCTTTGACCGCTGGTGCGCATGCGAGTGTGCCGCCAATGTCCGACTCAGACTGGCGACGAACGCGGCGCTCAGTCCGATCAAGGGTAATGCCGGCACGCTGGCTCGGATGTGCGGCCCGGAGCCGGAACTCACGGATGGGCTGTCCTCTATGGCGGAGACAATCGCCCGCCAGATGCTCAAAGTTCGTTGGAAACAGCCCTATCCCAATGTCCCGGACACACCCCAGGTGAGCAAGCTCGCTGACATCCAGGTGCCAACGGGGTTCGTGGAGAGGGTCCTTCGCTTCCTCGCAGTCCTGGAGATCTCTTGCGATCCACCCCAGCGAGCGCACATCACCGACGTCAACATCCAACGGCTTCTGGTACCTGCCGTCGAGCAACTGCAGCTGGTGCATGTCGACCTTGAGAGCACCTACCGGGCCGTCGTGGACCGGATCGAGCGTGCCAACCGTGATGAGAGCGACCGCAGCCAACTTGCTGTCTACATCGCCGACCCGAGCCGCGTCCGTCACAGCACGCGGATGCAGCAGCGCATCGGCCGGCGCAGCATCACCCGCGAGATCGTCCGCCAGGCGATCGCGTACACGACGGTTCAGCTGCCCACGTTCCCCCGAGGTCAGACGCCCGTGCTCGCACCGGGAGGGGCAAAGCTCGGCCGCAAGCTGCGCCGGGGCCTGGTTCCCTTGGACGAGGCGGCGTTCGCCGAACGGCTCCGCTCCGCGTGGTACACGACCTGGTCCGAGCGCCGCTCCGGCCTGGTCGGGGATGAAACCGACCTTTTGAACCTGTCCATGGACGTGCTGGAGATGGCCTTCGAGTGCCGACGCCATGCGCGCGCTCAGGTCGCCGAGGGCAGCGAGTTCGGCAACAAGATGAACGACTTGCTGGCCGAGAGACTGAAGGTCGACGCTCTACCGTCGCCGCCGCCGTTCCTGCTCAGCAACCTGCATTTGCGGGGACTGGCCTACCAGTTGTGCGACGAGTGCCTCTTCTTCTTCTCCGTGAATTTCAACACGGATGAGGAAGCCTCATGACCCACAGCGCTGACTTCGAGACCGCGGTAGCGCGCATGCGGACGCAGCGGCGGCAGGCAGAGCAGCGTGAGGTCCACTACCACGAGGCGCGCATTCTCCTGCTCATCTCGCAGTTCACCACCCCCAAAGGGGGGCTCGACGGCCTGACAAAGCTCGCTAAACTCGACTTCCTGCTGCGCTATCCAGCGATGCTGGAACGTCTCCTGCCCGCTGGCGAGGCGTCGTGGCCGGCAGGAACCGCCCCCACATCACCCGAGCGCCTCGCGGTCGAAAGCCGTATGACCCGCTACAAGTACGGTCCCTGGGACCAGCGCTACTACAGCGTCCTCGGCTCGCTCGCCGCCCGCGGCCTGATCGTCTACAGCAACAGCGCCAGAGCCGAATTCCGCGCCACGCCGCAGGGCGCCGCCGCCGCGGCCTCTCTTGCCACGACGCCGGAATGGGCCGTTGTCGCCAGCCGGATCAAGCTGCTCAAGCGGCATTTCAACAAGTCAGGATCGGCCTTGAAGAACCTCATCTACGACCGTCTGCCCGACGCTGTCGACCGGCCCTGGCGGACGGAGATCTGACATGGCCGTCCACCTGCGCATCGTCTCTTTGACCGTCACGACCGCCGAGGCGGAGCAGACCTACCGCTTCGACCGTCCGGCCACAGTGATCACCGGCCCCATCGGCACTGGCAAGTCGAGTCTGCTGATGCTTTTCAAGCACGCCCTCGGCGGCAGTGCCATGCTCACCCCGGCGGTCCGCGACCACGTCCTGTCGGTCCAGGCCGAGGTCGCGGCTGGCGACGAACGTGTCGTCCTCCGGCGGACCATCGAGGGAGACACCGCCGACTCTGTGGATCTCCTCGATCCACACTCCCTCGCGCTGGAACGCACCCTGCCTCTGCGGGCCTCGGAAGGCGTCACCACGCTCTCCGACCACCTCCTGGACGCGCTCGGCTTCCCGCGCGAACAGATCGCCGCACGGCGAGAAGGAGCAGCGAGGCCGCAGAACCTCACCTTCAACGACCTGTACGCCTACGCCTACCTCCAGGCACGCGAGATCGACCGCCAGGTCGTCGGTCACCTGGACAGCTGGTTTGAGACCAAGCGCAGAGAGCTCTTCCGCCTGATGTTCGGGCTCACCGACAGTGCGCTCATGGAGCTCAAACGCACCAGGAACCAGCTCTTGGACACACTGAAGGCCAGAACCGCCGAGCACGGCAACGTCAGCTCCTTCCTGGCAGCCTCCGACCACCGCAGTGACGACGAACTGCGGGCCGAATTAACTCAGTTGCGCGACACCCTGGAGCGCGCATCGTCCGCCCTGGCCAGCCTCCGCACCGAACTTCAGGAACAGACCGCCGCCGACACCGCGGTGCGTGACGAGCTGCAGAACGCCATCCGCGCCGCGCGGCAGACCGAAGAAGAAGTGTCCGCGGCCGCCGACCTCGTGGAGGCGCGGCATGCCGTCGTTGCTCAGGTACAGCTCGACCTCTCCCGTCTCGCACGGTCGGTCACAGCCATCGACCAGCTCTCCCCTTTCGAGTTCGTCGTCTGCCCGCGGTGCATGCAGTCGCTGGCGGCCCGGGCCGTCGAGGACGGTCACTGCCTCGTCTGTCTCCAACCCGACCCCGTCGAGGCCGACATCGACCCGGCTGCCATCGAAGAGACACGCACGGCCCTGCAGCAGCAGCTTGAGGACGCACAGCGCATCCAGCAGTCGGACGAGGCGCACCTGCAGACCGTCCAGGAGCGGTCGCAGCAACTCAGCTTCGCCGTCACCAGCCTGCGCCGAGAGCTCGACGCCCAGACCCGTGATGCGGTCGCCCCGCGCTTCGACGCCATCGCCGAGGCCAGCTCCCGCGTCGCCTCGCTCAAGGCCAGCATTGATGCCATCACCCAACTGCGCGAATCCTGGGCACGGGTGCGCACCATCGACGCGGACATCCGCTCACTCAAGGCCGACCGCCGGCAGGTGAACAAAGACATCAAGGAGAAGTCCGAGCAGCTCAAGGCCAACCAGACTCTGCTCGGTGATCTCAGCACTGAGTTCAGCCGACTGCTCACCAGCTGGAACCTGCCGTGGGTCGACACGGCCGTCATCGACCGCGACACCTACCTGCCGGTGGTCAACGGTCGGCCATTCGAGACCCTGCAGGCTTCCGGCGGGGGCATCGCCACCTCCGTCAACCTCGCCTACAGCCTCACGCTCCTTGCCTTCGGACTCGACCACTCCGACGTCCTCGTTCCATCGCTCCTCGTGATTGATTCACCGCGCAAGGCATTTGGTAACAACGCCTCCGACCGGCAACGCGCAGCCGAGATCTACAGTCGCTTCAGCACGCTGGCTGACGCATATGGCGAACGCTTGCAACTGATCATCGCCGACAATGACCCCCCGCCCATCACCAGCGACTCCTTCGGCAAGGTGGAGTTCGACTACGAGAACCCCATGGTGCCCGGTGTGGATCATCCCGGCCCTGATCAGGTCACTCGCATCGAGAGCCAGCTAGATAGCTGACGTTCTGGGTGTCTCGCGAGAGGCGGTACGCAAGTGGCGGTCCCCGGTTCGCCGCGAACCGGCGGGAGAGCCTGGCGGCAATTGGCCGACGTCACCGCCCCGAGGGTCAGTAGGGTGGCTTCATGCCGAAGAACGAACCGTTCATCATCGACGGAGTCACTTACGAGCGCGATTCAGCTCCGGGAGAGGGCGGATCGGCCGTGGTGTGGAAGGCTCGCCGTAAGCCGGACGGTCAGGTGTTCGCAGTCAAACGGATTAAGAAGGCCCGCGACGCGGACTCCGCTCGTAACAAGCGTTTCAAGCAGGAGATCGAGTACGGGCAGACATCGAGCCACCCGAACGTCGTGAGTATCCACGCGCGCTCCGAGGACGCGAACTTCTTCTACTACGTCATGGACTTCTACCCTATGACGCTGCGAAACGTGATCAACGACGAAACCGATGCTGACGTGCTTCTCGACTACGCGCGTCAGCTCTGCGATGCGCTCGCGTACGTGCACGGTGACGGCATAGTGCATCGCGACATCAAACCTGAGAATGTCCTCGTCGATCCTGATGCGCGTCGGCTCGTCCTGGCTGACTTCGGCATCGCACATTTCAAGGACTCCTCGCTCACGAATCGCGGGGACCTCCTAGTGAACCGGAACTACCTCGCTCCCGAGCAGATGGTGAGGAACAACGCCCTGGGTATCGGTAAGCCGGCGGACATCTTTGCATTTGGCCTCGTCATAACCGAGATGTTCACGAAGCAGAACGCCCGAGGGCGACGACACGCGCTTGTGCGTGACCGCTACCCCTTCCTGGCCGACCTTGACCTGATCATTGAACAGATGCTGCTCCAAGATGAGGCGCAGCGGCTCCGCATCGACACCGTACGCGGCATGCTTCGGGTAACCCTCCAGCGGCTCGACTCGGCAATCGAGGAGGTCTCCGATGATCTGCGCCCCAACGAAGCGTCCGCCGACAGCTCGTCCGGCGAGGTCGAGCGGATCCTCGGCCGTGCCGCCAGAGACGTGCTGTCGGCGAAGCATATCTTCGAGCGGGTTGCCGACGGAGAGCTCGACCGATTCAACCTCAACTATCACTGCGAGGTTGCGTACCGGGTGAGCACGGTGCTGTTCAATACATGTGCTCAAGCCGTTATATATGCTTCGTGCAAGGCGAAGTTCGACTATGAGGGCGCCGGGCGGTGGGACGAGAACGACGACGCCCTCGTGTTGTCGGCCGCCAAGCCGGGACTCCAACGCGAACTGGAGACGATTCTGGCTGATTTCCCCCTCCCCCGCTCCTCCCTCTGGGGCGGTCTGCCACGGCGGTCGGCTCACTTGTTCCGGTTCTGCAAGGACTACCACTGCAAAGAGCTGCTGACGAGCATCCGCGAATCTGTCTACGGTGACGGCAATGGATCGTTGCGGGCGAATCTGATCAGCGCCCCGATCCTCTGGATCACCCGCTGGATGCGTACGAAACTGGACACCGACTACCTGGAGTTCAACAAAACAGTTCGCGAGGAAATCGGTTTCGAGCGCCACCTCTCGGTGGTCTGGGACGAGACGCTTCCGTTGGATTCGGCCCGAGAAGCGGTGGGAGTGGATCTGTTGACCGAGCCGCTCAACGCCGACAGGGTCGCTGGCACACTGCAGGTGCTTGAAGCTAAGTGGGATGTCTCCGTGGGAGAGCTCGTAGACGGTGAGTACTCGGTCATGTTCCGGTCACGCAACACGTACCGCTGCTTCCACGACGTGGCGCTCAGCCTCGCGGAACCGGGCTCAGTATTCGAAGCCGACGTCCTCAATCTGCTCCGCCCTGAGGCCGAGTTCGACGACCTCGTCGCACTCACATGGGATCGGGACTTCGACGTGGCCACCACGCTCGGGAAGGTCCTCGGCGCCCTCACGCGCTAGTGTCCTGAGTCCAAAGTTCAAGGGCGGTCATAGGGCGGGGTGGTGCCTGGTTCGAAGCCGTTGTCGCTGGAGTTGTCCGATCGCGAACGACAGGTGCTGCGTGGCCGGTTGCGTAAGCGGACGGCGTCTCAGGCGTTGGTGTTGCGGTCGAGGATCGTGCTGGCGTGTGCGGAGGGTCGGGCGAGCGCGCAGGCCGCGCTCGATCTGGGTGGGCTGGACCTGCTGCTACGTTCGAAGATCCAGCCGACCGGGGACGATGCGGCTATCTGGCGCCGGGGCCGTCCTGGACATCCATCGCCTCGCAGCTTCTCCAAGCTGCCGACCTGCCCGAAGCGCGGAAGCGTCTGACCCACTCGTCCAGCGACTGTGCGACGCGGCGTTCAGGCCTGTGGCTGAACCGTCTTGAGCATCTGCAGGGCGACACGGATTTCTTCGACCGCACTGGCGCGGTCGTCATCCATCTCGTGAAAGTGCATCGTCTCGTTGCGGATCGTTCTGACTCGGTCCAAGCGCTCGGTGAAGCGCACCTGGGGGAACTGCCAGCCCGTCGCCTCCCACACGTCGGAACGTTTCAACAGCTGCACGTAGTCGCTGAAGTTCATCCCCTTCGTCGCGAGTTTCTGGATCTTGGTCGGGTCGCCCGGCAGGCCGTACTCGCCGGTCGTCTCCTTGATCCGGCGCAGGGCGAGGATGAGGGCGCGGCGCAGTCGGCGTTCCAGTTCCTCCAGGAGGGCGTAGGGCCGCAGCTCCTGTTCGAATCGGTGGGCTAGATCGTGCCCTGTCACGATGCCCGACAGGGTCCCGTCCGGGTTGACGACGAACACGCAGCCGTGGTCCGCGACGTTGACTAGGCAGTCCACCAGGGGGTCGTCAGTACGTACCGATCGGACCTTCAGAACAGCAGCATCCTTGACCAGCGCGTTCGTGGGGCGATTCGTCGCGCCGATTTCCCGCCAGGTGATGGAGCCACGTAGGTGACCGTCATCGTCGAGAACGGGTAGCTGATCGAAGGAGTGCTCGGACATGATCTCTATAGCGAGGTTCAGCGGGTCGGACAGGCGGACCGACTTCAGGCGACTGCGGGCTGAGGGAAGCCGTCCCACCGTCACCACCACCGGGACTGTTCGCGAAGCCTGCTGCTCATCTCCGTCCTCGTCTTCGTCCCCTTCCACAGCGCCGATCGCCGTCCCAGCGTCGGTCGCTGTGTCCTCGTCGGGAACGTCGAGGAGTTCAGGTCCTGGATCGTCAGGTTCTACGGTTTCCAGTTCGAGGGCACCCGTCTCTTGCCCCAGGAGCTGCCGCTCGGCTTCCGGGGCCTGCCCGATGGGGATGACACGGATGGTGTGGTCGATCGGGACCTCGGTAAAAGGCGGGACGGTCGAGAGGCCGAACTCAGCCAGATCACGCCGGATGGTGGCTATGGCCTTGGACGAGCGGCTCACGACGTCCCAGATGCTTAGGAAGTCGCGTACGGCAAGTTCTATGGGGCGGCCCTTGGCTGCTTCAGCCACTTTCTCGGCCAGGGCAGCCGGGCCTTCCAGGAGCCTCAAGTGCTTGGGAGCGTCGGGGTTTCCCGGATCAGGGCTGCCATTGGCAAGGGCGGTGAGCCGGGATGCTGCGTCGAGACGGCGCAGCTCGCTCACCGTGAGGAGTGAGCCGAGCGTGGCACGCAGGTCCGCACGAAACTCGGAGCGTGGCACATCGGTACGGCTCCAGGTAACAGTGCGTACGTGGCGCAACCCGGGGGGCGAGTCAGCCCGGTATTGGTAGTCGCCGGTGAGGTACCCGATCGCAACGCTGCCGGCCTTCAGAGGGAGCACGATGATGTCGCCAGGAGTTAGAACGGCACGAAAGCGCCACAACTGGCCTTGCCAGTTGCTCAGGACCCGCGGGTTTTCGCGTGGGTAAGCCTTGTCGATCTCTGTGCGGAGGTCGTCCCAGGATGAGCAGTGGGTGAGGTCACCGACCTCGGGCCAGCCAGCGATAGTTAGGCCTTCGCTGAGCGAGGCGTCCTCGCGTTCGCCGTCAGCCCCGGCCCGGATCATCCATGCCTTCACTACGCAGCCCCCTCAGGCAGGTCACTGGAAAACGTACTCGTCTGAGTATCGCGGGCTTGGCCAGGGGGAGGGTACTTGGGCTATGGGAGTAGCCGGGAAGGCAGGATGCTCCTCACTGGACCGTCGCCTACAGAGGAAAGGAACCTTTGCCGACGCGCTGACCCGGCGCTCACGTGCGCCAGGCAACCGGCGTCCCGCATCGCCTTGAGGCCGCAGCAGCGGCACGACAGATGTCCTGCAAATACGACACCTATCGTGCTCAGGCTCAAGGGGCCGTCCGAGTGGTGTGGCGCACTTTTGCAAGCGAGTGCTTGCAAAAGTTAGCAAGGGTGGCGCACCATCGGGGCATGGCATCCCTCAACGTCGGCAATCTCGGTGAGTACCTGCGCGAGCAGCGGCGCAACGCGCAGCTGTCGCTGCGGCAGCTCGCCGACGCCGCCGGGGTGTCCAATCCCTACCTCAGCCAGATCGAGCGCGGGCTGCGCAAGCCGAGCGCCGAGGTGTTGCAGCAGGTGGCCAAGGCGCTGCGGATCTCCGCCGAGACCCTTTACGTGCGGGCCGGGATCCTGGATGAGCGGGAGCGGGAGGAGCTGGAGACGCGGGCGGTGATTCTGGCCGACCCGTCCATAAACGAGCGGCAGAAGAGTGTTCTGCTGCAGATCTACGACTCCTTCCGCAAGGAGAACGGGTTCGAGCCCGGACCGGAATCCGGCGAAGGAGCCGGATCGGAGACCGGCGGCGAGTCCGCATCGGGTGCCGGTGCCGACGGCCCCCGCAAGGCCGGCGGCAGCGACGCCGACACGGCTTCAAAGCCTTCAAAACCCTCACACTGAGTCTGATGATCCGGGAGGACCACAGTCATGGCCATCACCGATGACCTGCGCAAGACCCTCACCGACCCGACCCCCCTCTACTTCGCCGCCGGTACGGCCGACATCGCCGTCGAGCAGGCGCGCAAGGTCCCGGCGCTGATCGAGCAGCTGCGGGCCGAGGCGCCGGAGCGTTTCGAGGCGGTACGCAACACCGACCCCAAGGCCGTGCAGGACAAGGTGACCTCGCAGGCCAAGGAGGCGCAGGCCACTGTGCAGGCCAAGGTCACCGAGGTGATCGGGTCGTTCGACAGCGATCTGCGGAAGCTGGGCGAGAGCGCCCAGGACCTGGCGCTGCGGAGTCTGGGCGTGGCCGCGGAGTACGCGGTGCGGGCCCGGGAGACGTACGAGAAGGTCGCCGAGCGCGGCGAGCAGACCGTGAAGAACTGGCGTGGTGAGACGGCCGACGAGATCGTGGAGATCGCCGTCGTCGTCGAGCCGCGCAAGGAGTCCCGGCCGACGGGCACCGCGAAGCCGGCTCCGGCCGCCAAGCCCGGTCCGGCGGCGAGGCCCGGTCCGGCGGCCAAGCCCGGTCCGGCCAAGCCCGCGCCCGCCCCGAGGGCCGCCAAGCCGGAGAGCAAGGCTCCGGCCGCGCCCGTCAAGAAGGCACCCGCGCGCAAGCCTGCCGCGAAGAAGACCATTCCGCCGACCGCGAAGTAGGGGCCCGGCGCCCCGGCCGACGTGGGTACCGGGGCGCAGGGTGGGCACCTTTCGGGGTGCCCGGCTCGTTGTCCCGGTACCTTGGCCGCGAGGCGCTCATCCACTTATTAGGCGGTGCACACCATGTTGCTCACAGGATTCAGCACACTCGTCTGGCTGCTCTACATGGCCATGCTCGTCTTGGCCGTGGTCGCACTGGTCATGGCGGCGATGGCCCGCGAGGACGCCTACCGGGCCGCGGACAAGCAGAAGAAGTCCTTCTGGCTGATCATCCTCGGTATCACCGTCGCCGTGAATCTCTTCGTGCCGATGCTGTTCCTGCAACTCGCCGGAGCCGTCGCGTCCATCGTCTTCCTGGTGGACGTACGGCCCGCGCTGCAGGCGGTCTCGGGTGGCGGCGGCCGACGCGGTGGTTCCAGCAGTGACGGGCCGTACGGGCCCTACAACGGCGGGCGCTGAGCGCTCGCGGCGCTCGCTGCGGGCGTCGGCGGTGCCGGTTCGGGGCGGGGGCGCGGGATGCTCCGGCCCCGTTCGCCGTTCGTGCCCCGGCGGCCGTGCTCCTGGTCGCGGTCGAGCAGCAGGACCGCGACGTCGTCGGTCAGTTCGCCGCCGTTCAGCTCCCGTGCCTCGGTGACCGCCGCGTCCAGGAGGGCGTCGCCGGTGAGCCCTTCCGTCAGCCGGCGGTTGATCATCGCGACCATGCCGTCCTGGCCGAGTCGCTGCGTGCTGTCGGGCCCGACGCGCCCCTCGATCAGCCCGTCCGTGTACATCATCAGGCTCCAGGAGCCGCCGAGGTCCACCTGCCGGCGCGGCCATGGGGTGTCCCCTGTCCGCAGAGCTCGGGGCAGCGCGTCGCGTGGCAGCAGACCGAGGGCCGGACCGCCGTCCTCGTGCGGGAGAAGGTGCGCGGCCCGTCCGTGCCGGGCGATCAGCGGGGCGGGATGGCCCGCCAGGCAGAGGCCGGCGCTTCGGCCGTCGGCCGCGATGTCGACGGTGCAGAGCGTCGCGAAGATCTCCTCGCTCTCCCGCTCGTGCTCCAGGACCTGCTGGAGCGTGGAGAGCAGTTCGTCCCCGCAGAGCCCGGCCAGGGTCAACGCCCGCCACGCTATGCGCAGTTCCACCCCGAGGGCCGCCTCGTCCGGGCCGTGTCCGCAGACGTCGCCGATCATCGCGTGGACGGTGCCGTCGGGTGTGCGGACCGTGTCGTAGAAGTCCCCGCCGAGCAGCGCGCGGCTGCGGCCGGGGCGGTAGCGGGCCGCGAAGCGCAGATCGGAGCCGTCGAGCAGCGGGGTGGGGAGCAGGCCGCGTTCGAGGCGGGCGTTCTCCTGGGCGCGCAGCCGGGACTCGGTGAGCTGGTGCTGGGCGATGTCGGCACGCTTGCGTTCGACGGCGTACCGGATGGCGCGGCTGAGGAGCAGTCCGTCGAGTTCGCCGCGCGAGAGGTAGTCCTGGGCGCCGACCCGCACCGCCTCGGCGGCCAGCTCGGCGTCGTCCTGCGCGGTGAGGGCGAGGACGGCGTGGCGCGGGGCGATCCGCAGCACGTGCTCGAGGGTGGCGAGCCCGTCGCCCCGCTCGGCTCCTTGCGCCCCCTCGGGCCCGGTGGAGCGCGTCTCGCTGCCGGTGGGCAGGGCCAGGTCCAGCAGGATGCAGTCCACGTCGTCGGTGAGGAGCCGGCCCGCCTCGGTGAGGTTGCGGGCGGTGCGGACGCGGACCCGCGTGCCGGCCGCCGCCGGGAGCTCGGGAACGGTGAACGTGCCCGCCGGGTCGTCCTCGATCACCAGGAGGGTGAGGTGGGCGCCGTGGGAGGTCTCCGCAGCGGGACCGGCGTGCTGCCGCGGTACGGGTACGGGCATCGGTTCGGGTTTCCTTCCCTCCCCCCGAGGGCGCGGCGGAACGACGATCGACGATCCGCCAGACGGGGACCATAGCGGTCCGCGGCGGGGGAACGGAATGGCGTACCGCAGCCGGCCGCTGTCCTATGCACCGGCATAAGCCGCGTCAGGTCACGGATCCGGCGAGATGCGCGGGGGCGGGGGCGGATGTCCGGGCATGACAAAGGTCACGCGGGGCGGTGGGGGCGGGTGGCGCGGGTCACTCCCGCGGGGTGTGGGCTTTGGGGTGCCAGGGGCGGAGGGGGCGGAGGGGCGTCCCTGGCCGCCGGCGCCGGGGTACCGGGAGGAGGGGCGTCCGCGTGGGCGCTCCGTCCTCGATCGCCGACCGCCGGGCGGGATCGGTCCGCCCCTCCGGGATCGGTCCGCCCCTCCGGGATCGGTCCGCCCCTCCGGGATCGGTCCGCCCCTCCGGGATCGGTCCGCCCCTCCGGGCTCGGTCCGCCCCTCCGGGCTCGGTCCGCCCGCCCGGAAGGTGCCCCTACTTGTCCGGGCGTACGACTCCGAGGATCTGCATCGAGCCCGCGCCCGCCAGGGTGACGTTGCGGCCGGGGCGCGGGGCGTGGACGATCGCGCCGTCGCCGACGTACATGCCCACGTGGCTGGCGTCGCTGTGGTAAATGATCAGGTCGCCGGGGCGCATGTCCTTGATGGCGATGTGCGGCAGCAGCCGCCACTGCTCCTGCGAGGTGCGCGGGATCGGCCGGCCCGCCGCCGCCCAGGCCTGTGACGTCAGCCCCGAGCAGTCGTACGAACGGGGACCCTCGGCACCCCAGCGGTACGGCTTGCCGATCTGCGAGGTCGCGAAGTCCACCGCCCTCTTCCCGCTCGCGCTCGCTTCGCGGTTGATGTCCTTCAGGGCACCGGAACTCAGCCAGGTCGTCTGCTGTTTGTACTCGGCTTCCTGTTCCAGTTCGAGCAGGCGGGCCCGCTCCTCCTTCTTCAGCCGGGATTCCAGCTTCTTCGCCGCGGCGATCTGCGCGTTGATCTCCTTCTTGGCCGCGGCCTGCTTGAGGCGGCCGGCCTCAAGCTTCTTCCAGTTGGTGCTCGCGTCCTGGGTGTACGTCTCCAAGTCCTGCTGGGTCCTGGTCAGTTCGCCGAGGACGCCCTGAGCGGCCTGCTGGCCCTCCCTGACCCGGTTCACCCCGTCCAGGAACAGCTGCGGGTCGTCGCTGAGCATCAGCTGCGCGCCGGGCGGCAGTCCGCCGTTGCGGTACTGCTCGCGGGCCTGGGCGCCCGCCTGGTTCTTGAGCTCGGCGATCTTCGCCTGGCCCTCGACTATGGCGCGGGCGAGCTTGACGATCTCGCCGGACTGCTTCTTGGACCTCTCCTCGGCGAGGTTGTACGCATCGGTCGCCGCCCCGGCCTTGCGGTAGAGGGCGTCGATCTCCTCGCGCACCTCTTCGAGGGTCTTCTTCGGCTTCGCCGCCTCGGACCCGGAGGCGGGCTGCGACGCGGAGGGGGCCGGGGGCGCGGGCGCGGGCGCGGCGAAAGCCTGCACCGGCGCGGTGAGTACGGTCAGTGCGCAGACCAGAGTGATCGCGGCTGCGGCACAGTGACGTCGGTTCACGAGATCCCCCTCCGAATGAATCCGATGAATCCTATGAATGCGATGGATCAGATGGACCTAATAGATCTGATTTACCGTCAGTAACTTTTGCCGATGACGAGATCGTGCCATGCCGTACCGAAAAGCAACAGAGGGGCACTCCTGCTGTCCTGACGGTCACACGGGTCGGCCGATGCCCCGGGGATTGCTCGCCACACCCCGGGAATCGCTCCCCCTCGTCTGGACGAACGATGCCGCGTCCCCGTTCCCGCCCGCCTCCTCGTACAGGGGTTCGCCGGACCTGTTCAGCGCGTGTTGGGCTGTCGGTCGGGCTGGAGGGCGGCCCATTTCACCGTGACTTCGCCCTGGCGCCACCGCCGTACCCCGTCCGCCAGCGGCCAGTCGGCCGACAGTGACCGCACGGCGGTGATCCAGCGCTGCCGGGCTCCCAGTGAGGCGTACGGGGCGGCCGTGGCCCATGCCCGGTCGAAGTCCCGCAGGAAGGCGTGGACCGGTTCGCCCGGCACATTCCGGTGGATCAGCGCCTTGGGCAGGCGTTCCGCGAGGTCGGAGGGGCGCTCCAGGGAGCCGAGCCGGGTCGCGAACGTCACCGTGCGCGGACCCTCCGGGCCGAGCGCCACCCATACGTGCCGGCGCCCGATCTCGTCGCACGTCCCCTCCACCAGGAGCCCGCCCGGCGCGAGGCGGCCGCACAGCCGCTGCCACACCGCGGCGACCTCGTCCTCGTCGTACTGGCGCAGCACGTTCGCCGCCCTGATGAGGTCGGGGCGCACGGGGAGCGGGATCTCGAAGCCGCCGTGCAGGAAGGTGAGGCCCTCGCGTTCGTACGGTTTCGCCGCCGCGACCCGCTCCGGGTCGATCTCGATGCCCGCCACCTGCGTGCGCGGCTCGGCGGTGCGCAGGCGCTGGAGCAGCTCGACGGCGGTCCAGGGCGCGGCGCCGTACCCGAGGTCGACGGCGACGGGGGCGTCGGCGCGGCGCAGGGCCGGGCCGTGGGTGGCGGCGATCCAGCGGTCCATGCGGCGGAGCCGGTTCGGGTTGGTGGTCCCGCGGGTCGCGGTGCCGATGGGGCGCATGACACCGAGCGTAACGATGCCGCGGGGGCGGGAGGCGGTGCGGGGCCAGGCCCCGCCGCCCGGCCCGGCGTGCGCCCCGCCGCCCCGCCCCGGTGCGCGGCCCCTTCACCGTAATGATTTGGTAAAGCGGAAATGAAAGGAGGTATTCCACTGTTGCAGCCCCTTGCAAGGGGCTCGAGTCCCTTCGCCGTCATGCCCTGAGTGAGGAGGACCGGACGACGTGAGCCAGTACGTCTCCCGGCTCGGCAGCAGCCGCGTCGCGCCGCGCCTCAGGTTCCCCACCACCTTCCCCGGCGGCCACCGCAAACCCCGCCGTATCGCGATGCTCTCCGTGCACACCTCACCGCTGCACCAGCCGGGCACGGGTGACGCGGGCGGCATGAACGTCTACATCGTGGAGCTGGCCAGGCGTCTCGCCGCGATCAACATCGAGGTCGAGATCTTCACCCGGTCCACCACCGGTGGGCTGCCCCCGGCGGTCGAGTTGGCCCCCGGTGTCCTGGTCCGGCACGTCGACGCGGGACCGTACGAAGGTCTGGCCAAGGAGGAGCTGCCCGCCCAGCTCTGCGCCTTCACGCACGGCGTGATGCAGGCGTGGGCCGGCCAGCGCCCCGGCTACTACGACCTGGTCCACTCCCACTACTGGCTCTCCGGCCACGTCGGCTGGCTCGCCGCCGAGCGCTGGGGCGTCCCGCTCGTCCACGCCATGCACACCATGGCCAAGGTCAAGAACGCGTCGCTCGCGGAGGGCGACACCCCCGAGCCCGCCGCCCGCGTCATCGGCGAGACGCAGATCGTCAAGGCGGCCGACCGGCTGATCGCCAACACCGCCGAGGAGGCGGCCGAGCTCGTCCGCTTCTACGAGGCGGATCCCGGGTCCGTCGCCGTCGTCCACCCCGGGGTCAACCTGGACCGATTCCGCCCCGCCGACGGCCGCGCCGCGGCCCGGGCACGGCTCGGACTGCCGAAGGACGCCCTGGTCCCGCTCTTCGCCGGCCGCATCCAGCCGCTGAAGGCCCCGGACGTGCTGCTGCGGGCCGTCGCCGCCCTGCTGGACCGCGATCCCTCGCTGCGCTCCCGAACGGTCGTACCGGTCGTCGGCGGCCCCAGCGGGAGCGGGCTCGCCAAACCGGAGGGGCTGCAGAAGCTGGCGGCGCGGCTGGGCATCGCCGATGTCGTACGGTTCCAGCCGCCGGTCGGACAGGACCGGCTCGCCGACTGGTTCCGGGCCGCGTCCGTGCTGGTCATGCCCTCGCACAGCGAATCCTTCGGCCTGGTCGCCATCGAGGCCCAGGCGTCGGGCACCCCGGTCGTCGCGGCGGCCGTGGGTGGTCTCCCGGTGGCGGTGCGGGACGGGGTCAGCGGCTTCCTGATACCCGGGCACGACCCGCAGGCGTACGCAGAGGCGCTGGCCCGGTTCGCCGATGCGCCGGAACTGGTCGCCCGGATGGGGGCCGCGGCCGCCGCGCACGCCCAGCGCTTCGGCTGGGACACCGCCGCGGCGGCGACCGCCGACGTGTACACGGCCGCGATGTACGAACACCGCCGTCGCGTACGCTCGCACCATGGCTGACGCACCCGGTACAGCGGCGACGACGCAGGTCGCGCAGGTCATCGAGGCGACCCTGGCGGACGCCGGGCTCGAATGGGAGAGCCCCGAACCCGGTGGCTACGTCGTCCAGCTGCCCGGTACGCGCAAGCTGTCCACCACCTGCTCGCTGCGGGTCGGCAAGCACTCGCTCTCCCTCAACGCCTTCGTCGTCCGCCACCCGGACGAGAACGACGCGGCGGTCCACCGCTGGCTGCTGGAGCGCAACCTCCGCCTCTTCGGCGTGAGCTACGCGATCGACCGGCTCGGCGACATCTACCTGGTCGGCAAGTTGCCGCTCTCCGTGGTCACCCCGCAGGAGCTGGACCGGCTGCTCGGCGCGGTGCTGGAAGCGGCCGACGACTCCTTCAACACCCTGCTGGAGCTGGGTTTCGCGAGCGCGATCCGCAAGGAGTACGAGTGGCGGGTGTCGCGCGGCGAGTCCACCAGGAATCTGGACGCCTTCACGCATCTGACCCAGCGTCCGGTCGGCTGATCTCCGTGCGAGGCTCGACCGGCCGGACCGGTCGGCCTTCCTCCTGACTTTCCCTGCCCGACTTCCTCCGCCTGCAACTTTCTCCGCATGCGGTTTTGCCCGCATTTTCTTCGGCGCGCGACCTCTTTCGCCGTGCCGGAGCCCGTGGCATGCTCACCGCCGACGCAGCTATGAACATCGTTCACATGCATGAAGGGCGGCTCGGGTTCATGGCGACCAGGGAAGACATGCGGAACGTAGGGAACATCAGCAGACGCGGACTGCTCGGCAGCGCGGTGGCCGTCGTCGCGGCGACGGCCACCGGCACCCTCGGCGGCGGTACGGCATCCGCGACGAGCACCGGAACCGCCGCGGCGCCCGCCGCGGGCACCGGAACCGCCGCGGCGTCCTCCATGGTCACCGGAACCGCCACGGGCCGCGGGGCCTCGGCCGGTGGCCCGCACGCCACCGCCCTCTGGCGGGAGTTCGCCGCCGCCCCCTTCACCCACCCCCAGGTCCCTTTCATCGGCCGGGCCGGCTACCGCGGCGGCTCCGACCTGCCCCGCCACCGCGCGGGCCGCGGCTTCGTCGCCAACGTCCTGCACTACGGTGCGAAGCCGGACAGTTCCGCCGACGCCGCCCCCGCGATCAACCGTGCCATCGCCGCCGCCGGAGAGCACGGCGGCGGCACGGTGCTCATCCCGGCGGGCACGTACCGCATCGACGACATCATCCGGATCGGCCACAGCGACGTGGTGGTGCGCGGCGCGGGCAGCGCGCGCACCAAGCTGTACGCGACCAGGAACCTCACCGAGCTGATCGGTGTGTACGGCAGCCGGTACGGCGGCGACAAGTCCAGCTGGTCCTGGGCCGGGGGCCTCATCTGGCTCTGCCCGAAGGGCCGTTGGGCCGCGCTCACCGACGCGATCCGGGCGAAGGAGTGGCCCTTCGAGGGCTGGACCGGCAACCGGCGCGACGAGTGGCGGACCCTGACCGCCGTCGCACCCGCCCGGCAGGGGGACCGCGTGATCACCGTCCGGGACCCCCGGAAGCTGAAGCGCGGCGGGCTCGTCCTGCTCCGCCTCGCCGACGACGCCGACCACACGCTCCTGGAACACATGGCCGGTGGCGGCCCCGGTCCCGAGGCGTACGACTGGGACGACAAGACCAAGCTGACCTCGTACGTCCCCTACGAGTGGCCGGTCCGCGTCGCCTCCCTACACGGGCACAGGGTCATGCTGGAACGTCCGCTTCCGCTCGACGTCCGCCCCGAGTGGGATCCCCGCCTGACCACTCTCGTCACTCCGCTCACGGGCTCCGGCGTCGAGGGCCTCACGCTCGAAGCGGTCGAGACCCCGCAGTCGCAGCACCTGCTCGACAAGGGGTACAACGGGGTCGCGTTCCAGTGTGCGTACGACTGCTGGGCCGACGACATCACCGTCCGCCACGTCGACAACGGCTTCGGACTGATCGGCGCTTCCGCCTGCACCCTGCGCCGTACACGGGTCGCGGGGCGCGGCTCGCACCACCCCTACTACTGCCGCGAGGGCTCGCACGACAACCTCGTCGAGGACTTCACGATCGAGCGTCGCACCGTCCCGGCACCCGCCGGAACGCAATTGCACGGCATCAACGTCGAAGGGCTGTCCAGTTACAACGTCTGGTCGCGCGGTGTGATGGAGATGGGAACGTTCGACTCCCACCGCGGCATGCCGTTCGCCGACGTGCGTACCGACATCACGGTCGACAACAACGGCCGGCACGGTGGCGACGCGAGCGCGGGCCCGCTCTTCGGCGCCCGCTTCACGCACTGGAACATCCGGGTCACCAACGGCCGGGCCGGCCTGATGCGGATCGACGGGCTCGCCCCGTACAGCGCGACCGTCGGCGTCAGCGAGGTGACGGAGTTCGACCAGATCGACGTCCCCGACTTCACCGGCGATCTGCACACCAGGCTGGAGGCGTACGGATCACCCGGAGCGGTGTGGCCGCCCAACCTCCACGAGGCCCAGCGCGCCGTCCGCCTCTGAGCCGGGTGGGCGCCGCGGGCCGGTATCCGGCCCCTCGCCCGCGGCGCCGAACGCGCCTCCTGCGAAGGGGAATGCGGCGAGGGGGAGGTGCGGCGGTGCTGCCCTCCGTCGTACGCCAACAGCGCGATGAGCACCGGCAGTTGCCTTATTCCTCCGTATGGGAGGAAATGCCCCTTGGTATCGGTATCCGGGAGGGCTTGGGAGAGAGAGGGGTGCCTTCACAGGATGATCACGGCGCCGTCACGATCGCATCCCGTGCCCTTCTTTATTGATCAACAAACCAACTCTCGCTCATAGAGTGTGCAAAACCCGAAGACCCCAGATCAGAGAGACGGACCGGACCCATGCGATCCACCGCCGTACGCCGTACCGCTGTTGCCGCCGCCGCGGTGTCCCTGGCCCTGTTCGCCGCCGGCTGCGGCGGCTCGGACTCCGGCTCCGACTCGGACGGCAAGGGGGCGGACGCCAAGGGCAAGGGGTCCGCGGCCGCGAAGCCGGCGGCCAAGGCGCTGACCGCCGCCGAGCTGGAGAAGGTCGCGCTGGCCCAGGGCGACGTCAAGGGACACAAGGTTTCCGAGGTCGCGGCCAAAGACATGATCTCCGTCGACGACATCAAGGTCGAGAAGAAGGTCTGCGCCCCGCTCGCCGACGCGCTGATGGGCGCGCAGGTCGGTGAGCCCGGCGCGTTCACCAAGCGGACCGTCGTCAGTGAGCCCAAGAAGGGCAGCATGGACAAGCAGGACGACGCGGATGCCGAAGAGGCGTTCAAGGCGGCGTTCGACATCACGACGACGCAGTTGGCCCTCGGCTCGTACGACGGCAAGGGTGCGGAGGAGTCGGTCGCCTCGCTGCGTACCGCGGCCACCGAATGCGCGGGTGGGTTCGACTTCACGGCGGCCGGTGAGAAGCAGAAGGTCAGCAAGATCACCGAGGAGCGCATCAAGGGCGGGGAGGACGCGGCCGCCTGGACGGTGCAGGTGGAACAGGACGGGGAGAAGATCCAGTTCAAGCTCGTGGCCATGCGCCAGGGCCCCTCGTTCGCCTCGTTCTCCTCGATGAACCTGGCCACGATGGGCGGGGGTGGCGACTTCGAGCTGCCGACCGCGGTGGTCGAGGCGCAGGCCGCGAAACTGGCCTAGGGACCCGCACGGACCCGAGTGAGTATGCGTACTCACGACCGATGTCCCGCTCTCCGGGCAGGCTGGGCCTACCAACCGCCCCGAGGGAGGCACCTGTGCACGGAATGGACCGACGCGGCCGTGTGGCATCCGCGAACAGCCGCGGGCGCCGCGCGGGCCGGTTCGCGGTGGGGATCGCCCTGGCCTCTGTGACCGCGGCGATGCTGACCGCGGGCTGCTCGCTCCAGGACGCGAGTTGCGGCGGCGGCGAGTATCCCGTCATGACCGTCGGGAGCACCGGATCGGCGTGCGTGCCCAACGGCGAGGATCCGCCGAAGGGATACGTCCGCTACCCGGAGGGCAAGGTTCCCCAGCACGTGGGCGACAAGTGGGACACGTACTGGGAGACCCACACCGTGGACGAGAGCGGCAGGATCACCGGGGTTCCGGCGGAATCCGGGCAGTGAGCCGGTCCCGCCCGTGGGCGGCCGGCGCACCTGCCCGGCGCGGATTCAGGGCAGCGGGACGAGTCTCACCACGGTGACGGTCAGGACCGAACCGGAGACGTAATAGAGGACGATCGCCCCGGCGACCGTCGCCTCGCGGCGGTCGCGCTCGCTCTTGACGGCCGACGACCCGTGCCCGTACGGGTCGAGGCCCAGGGTGCGAGCCATCTCGTCGCGGAAGGGCTCACCGTCACGCATCTTGGCCAGGGTGTCGTCGGCGGGCGGGGCGTAGGAGATGCGGAAGCTCAAGCGACGCTCCGCCTCTCGGCCTCGTCCTGCGCCAGCCGGTCCAGGATCTTCTCGGCCTCCGGATCGGGAACGGCCTCCAGCATCCAGTGCCGCATGACCGCCTGGATCTGGTCCACACCGGCGCCGTTGATGGCGCGGTCGAACTCCTCGCGTCTCTCCTCGGGCAGGGTTGCCCGGATGTCCGGAATGCTGTTGGGCACGTCGACTTCGGCGCCGCCGACGAAGGTCTTCAGGGGCTCGCCCATGATTGCTCTCCCCGCTCTCCTTGCTCTCTCCGCACGGCCCGCCCGATCGGCTCCGCCCGTGTACGGGCCGGTACTTGGGCCACCGTAGCGCCAGGGTCGGAGGCGGACGCGGAGCCCACGCGATACGTTTCCACCGTGACTGGAACATCATGGGACATATTGCTGATCGGTGGAGCGTCCGGTGTCGGCAAGAGCCGAGTGGCCCTCCAACTGGCCGCTGACGCACAGGGGTTCGTGGTCGAGTTCGACGACGTGGTCAGCGCCGTCGAGGCCATGACCACGGCCGAACACCACCCCGCCGTCCACCACTTCGACGACATCCCCGACATCGCGCAGCTCGCGGTCGAGCAGGTGCTGAACCTTCAGATCGCCACCGCCCGCGCGTTGGAACCCGCGGTGCTCGGCGTCGTACGCAACCGCCTGACCGTCGATGTGCCCGCCGTGATCGAGGGCGACTACCTCACCCCGGCCGCCGCCGCGGCGGCGATTCACGAGGGCTCGGCATCGGGCCGCCGCGTGCGGGCGGTGTTCCTGCACGAGGAGGATCCGGAGCGGATCACCGCCAACTACGCCGCCCGGGAGCCCGGGAGCGGTGTGCAGCGGCATCGGGCGCGGGTCAGCGCGGCGTATTCGCGATGGCTCGGCGACCAGGCCCGCCCGCACGCGCTGCCGGTGGTCGCCTGCCGGCCGTGGGGCACGCTCGCGGCGCGTATCGGACGGGCGTTGGGCCCGGAATGATGCCGCGGAATCGGGGCCGCACGATCCGGCAGGAGGTGGCCTCGACGGCGGCCTTCGCCGCGCCCGAGGTGAAGGAGGCGCGAACTGCGGCTGGGTGTGAGGGGGGAGGCGGCGCGAACTGCGGCTGGGGGCGGTGGGGGAGGCGGCGCGAACTGCGGCTGGGGGCGGTGGGGGAGCGGGCCGTCGGTGGAGCGGCCCAGGACCGGGCGAGGGCTGCCGTGGGACGCGGCGCCACGGCGTACTGGCCGTGCTTCCCGTGCGAGAAGCCGTCGTCCACGCCAGGCTCGCAAACCGCAGAGGCACCCGGCCCCGTCCGTTTCCGCCCGTCCGTTTCCGTGCCCGGCCTCGCCGGGCCGACGACCTGCGGGCGCCCGCACGCAACGACAAGCCCCCGCCCGCGGTGAACCGCAGGCGGGGGCGCGTCCGACTGTGGGGGCTACTTCTTGCCCTGGTTCTTCACGGCCTCGATGGCGGCCTTCGCCGCGTCCGGGTCGAGGTACGTGCCGCCCGGCTTGATCGGGCGGAAGTCGGCGTCCAGCTCGTAGGCGAGCGGGATGCCGGTCGGGATGTTCAGGCCCGCGATGTCGGCGTCGGAGATGCCGTCGAGGTGCTTGACCAGGGCGCGGAGGCTGTTGCCGTGGGCGGCGACCAGGACCGTGCGGCCGGCCAGGAGGTCCGGGACGATGCCGTCGTACCAGTACGGCAGCATGCGGACGACGACGTCCTTGAGGCACTCGGTGCGCGGACGCAGCTCCGGCGGGATCGTCGCGTAGCGCGGGTCGTCGCTCTGCGAGAACTCGGTGCCGTCCTCCAGGGCGGGCGGCGGGGTGTCGTACGAGCGGCGCCAGAGCATGAACTGCTCCTCGCCGAATTCGGCGAGCGTCTGTGCCTTGTCCTTGCCCTGCAGGGCACCGTAGTGGCGCTCGTTCAGCCGCCAGGAACGGTGGACGGGGATCCAGTGGCGGTCCGCGGATTCCAGCGCGAGCTGCGCGGTGCGGATGGCGCGCTTCTGGAGGGAGGTGTGCAGGACGTCGGGGAGCAGGCCGGCGTCCTTGAGCAGCTCACCGCCGCGGACTGCCTCCTTCTCGCCCTTCTCCGTGAGGTTGACGTCCACCCATCCGGTGAACAGGTTCTTCGCGTTCCATTCGCTCTCGCCGTGGCGGAGGAGGATCAGCTTGTACGGTGCGTCGGCCATGGGTCCGAGCGTAATCGACGGCATACGGGCGCTGCGCGGCCGGTCACAGGGCGGACAGGTGGGGGACAACAGGGGGACAGCAGGGGAGTGCGAGGGTGCGTGGGGAGCCGGGGAGCAGGACGATTGACGGTCGGCGTCAATTGACTGGCGGTCCGGAAACCGGGATTCGTAATGTTCGGATGGCCATCGGACCTCTTACCGATGGTGTTCGTTCCGTACTTCCCTGGGGGGATTCCGCATGTCTGTCGCCGGGCTCAGACGGGCCGCACGTGAATCCGTGTCCGGTCTCCCCAGGGAGTTCTGGTGGTTGTGGACCAGCACTCTGGTCAACCGCCTCGGGGCGTTCGTCGCCACCTTCATGGCGCTCTACCTGACCCTGGACCGGGGCTACTCCGCCTCGTACGCCGGTCTGGTCGCGGCGCTGCACGGGCTCGGCGGGGTCGTCTCCTCGCTCGGGGCGGGGGTGATGACCGACCGGCTGGGCCGACGGCCCACCATGCTCATCGCGCAGACCTCGACCGCCGTGTCCGTGGCCGTCCTCGGGTTCATGGTCCACCCGGTGGCGATCGCGGCCGTCGCCTTCGTCGTCGGCATGGCCAGCAACGCTTCGCGGCCCGCCGTGCAGGCCATGATGGCCGACATCGTCCGGCCCGAGGACCGGGTGCGGGCCTTCTCGCTCAACTACTGGGCGATCAACCTCGGCTTCGCCGTCTCCTCGGCCGGGGCCGGATTCGTCGCCGAGTACAGCTATCTCGCCGGGTTCCTCGGCGAGGCCGCGATGACGCTGGTCTGCGCCTTCGTCGTCTTCATGAAGGTGCCCGAGTCGCGGCCCGAGAAGCCGGCGGTGGCCGGTCGCGCGGTCGGGGGACCGGACGAGGTCCGGCTCTCCACCGTGCTGCGCGACGGGCGGTTCATGAGCGTCGTCGGGCTGTCCTTCGTGATCGCGCTGATCTTCCAGCAGGGGTACGTGGGGCTGCCGGTGGCCATGGGGACGGACGGGTTCTCCAGCTCCGACTTCGGCACCGCCATCGCCGTCAACGGTGTGCTGATCGTGGTGCTCCAGATCCCGGTCACCCGCTTCATCCAGCATCGCGATCCGCGTCGGCTGCTCATCGTGTCGTCGTTGCTGGCGGGGTACGGATTCGGACTCACGGCCTTCGCCGGATCCGTCGCCGTGTACGCGCTGACCATCTGCGTCTGGACGGTCGCCGAGATCGTCAACTCACCGATCCAGAGCAGTCTGGTGGTCCGGCTCTCGCCGGTCCGGGGTCGCGGGCGCTATCAGGGCATGTACACGATGTCGTGGTCCGCCGCCGCGCTGATCGCGCCGCTGATGTCGGGTGTGGTGATCGACCGCTTCGGTGCGGAGTGGCTGTGGGGAACGTGTGCGGTCCTGGGGACGGCGGCCGCGCTCGGCTACTGGCTGCTGATGCGGGCGCTTCCGGCGGCGGAGGAGACGGTGGGGGCGGCGGTGCCGGTGTCCGAGGCAGAAGCGTCCGTGCCGCAGGGCACGGTGGACCAGGTGGCTTGATCGTTGTGGTCCGGGTGTGGGGTGGGGTGATTGTCGGGGAACGTGACACTTGGCGTGGTGGGTGTCACGTTGCTGCGAGGTCACTGGTGGGAGCGGGCTTGTCTTCAGCCGGTGGTGTCGGGGCTGCGGGGCAGGGTGGGTCGGGTGGCGTGATCGTCGTGGTCCGGGCGTGGGATGGGTGGTCGCCGGGAACGTGACACTTGGCCCGGCAGGTGTCACGTTGCCGCGACACCACCCACGGGAGCCGGCACGCCCCGCCGCGTCCGCACACGACGGCGCCCCGCCCGGAGCAGCGAATGGCTTGCTCCGGGCGGGGCGCCCTTCGGCTTCCGCGGCGGCCTGTCAGCCGCAGCAGCCACCGCACTGGCACGGGGCCCCGGACTGGCAGCCGCATCCGCAGCCCGAGCCGCATCCGCAGGCGCCGAGCAGGGGCAGGTGCACCACGTCGGCGGGTGCCTCCTGCCGGGGTTCGGTCGTGGGGGAATCGGCCATGGTTCCTCCTTCAAGGCGTACGACAGGGCCGTACGCCACGGCGACGCGCGTACGACCGGGGCGTACGGCCAAGGCGTGCCGCCCCGCCCCATTGCATCCCCACCCCGGCGGGCGCATCAACGGCGCACACATGCAGAGACACCTGTGCGACCGAATGCGACCGCGTACGCCCAATACCCCCACCGCCGCTGGGTCCGTGCCCGCGGCTACGCGCCCTCCACCGCCGTCTGCTGCTGGATCTCGTCGGCGTGCTCACCCGTCACCAGGTAGACCACGCGCTTGGCGACCGACACCGCGTGGTCGGCGAAGCGCTCGTAGTAGCGGCCGAGCAGCGTCACATCGACGGCCGTCTCGATGCCGTGCTTCCAGCGGTCGTCCATCAGGTGCTGGAACAGCGTGCGGTGCAGCAGGTCCATCTCGTCGTCGTCCTGCTCCAGCTGAAGTGCCAGGTCGACGTCCTTGGTGATGATCACCTCGGCCGCCTTGGCCATCAGGCGCTGCGCCAGCTGCCCCATCTCCAGAATGGTGGCGTGCAGGTCGTGCGGCACCGCCGATGCCGGGAACCGCAGCCGGGCCAGCTTGGCGACGTGCTGGGCGAGGTCCCCCGAGCGCTCCAGGTCGGCGCTCATCCGCAGCGAGGTGACCACGATCCGCAGATCCGTCGCCACCGGCTGCTGGCGCGCGAGCAGGGCGATGGCCCGCGCCTCCAGGTCGTGCTGGAGGTCGTCGACCTTCTGGTCCGCGGCGATCACGCTCTCCGCGAGCTTGAGATCGGCATCGAGCATGGACGTCGTCGCCCGGCCGATCGCCGACCCGACGAGCCGGGCCATCTCGACCAGTCCCTCGCCGATCGAGTCGAGTTCCTCGTGATAGGCGTCACGCATGGAAGTCCCTCTCCAGTCCTCTGTGTAGGCCGGGGCCAGGTATGAACCCCACGCTGCCACCCTGGGGGGCGTACGCGTCGACTTCCGGCCGCGCAAGTGAATCAACCCTTGCTCCCGGGTGAACTCTGGGCGACGAGTGTTCGGATACGCACTCGGATGGCTGGGAGAGTCCTCCCGGACCCGCATAACCTTGACGTATGGACGTGAACGCGGCAGTCGCCGCAGCTGCGGCGATCGGCGGTGCGTGTACCGGCGTGATCGCCATGCTTGCGTTCCGCTGGAGCGAGCGCGACCAGAAGAAGCCGACGCGCACCTCCCTGCGGCCCGACAGCAATGCCCCCCTCCCCCCGGGCGTGGACACGGTCCTTTCCGTGCTCAGCTCCTCTGCGGTCGTGCTCGACGAGAGCGACAGCGTGGTCAAGGCCAGCTCCGCCGCCTATGCGCTGGGACTGGTCAGGGGTGGGCGGCTCGCCGTCGAAGCGATGCTGAACATGGCCAGGGACACCCGCCGCGACGGTGAGATACGGCAGGTCGAACTGGACCTCCCCCGGCGCGGTACGGGCCGCGGCGAGGCCCTGGCGGTCTCCGCCCGGGTCGCCCCGCTGGGCTCCCGGCTGGTGCTCCTGCTGGTCGAGGACCTCACCGAGGCCCGCCGTATCGAAGCGGTACGGCGCGACTTCGTCGCCAATGTCAGCCACGAGCTCAAGACCCCGGTCGGCGCGCTCTCGCTGCTCTCCGAGGCCGTGACGGACGCCTCCGACGACCCGGAGGCGGTGGAGCGGTTCGCCGGGCGGATGCAGATCGAGGCGACCAGGCTGACCAACCTCGTACAGGAGATCATCGACCTCTCCCGGGTGCAGAACGACGACCCGCTGGAGGATGCCGAACCGGTCCGGGTGGACGAACTGGTGGCCGAGGCCATCGACCGCTGCCGCCAGCAGGCCGGCTCGAAGCAGATCACCATGGCGGCGGGCGGCACCGCGGAGCTCCGTATCTGGGGCAACCGAGGCCAGCTCGCCGCGGCGCTCGGCAACCTCGTCGAGAACGCCGTCAACTACAGCCCCGCCCGTACCCGAGTGGGCATCGCCGCCAGGCGGCTGTCCGTACCCGGCGGGGACCAGATCGAGATAGCCGTGACCGACCAGGGCATCGGCATCTCGGAGAAGGACCGCGAGCGGGTCTTCGAACGCTTCTACCGCGTCGACCCGGCCCGCTCACGGGCCACCGGTGGCACCGGCCTCGGCCTCGCCATCGTCAAACACGTGGCCGCCTCGCACGGCGGGGAGGTCACGGTCTGGAGCTCGGAGGGCCAGGGCTCCACCTTCACCCTGCGGCTGCCCGAAGCGGGCTCCGTACGGGAACGGGACCGCAGCTCGGGCGGACCGCTCATCGTCAATGGCGACGAGGGCCCCTGCGGACCCGCTCACCCCGACACCCTTGAACCATTCCCTGCCCCGGAGGTCCTTCCGTGACCCGAGTGCTCGTCGTCGAGGATGAGGAATCCTTCAGCGACGCCCTGTCGTACATGCTGCGCAAGGAGGGTTTCGAAGTCGCCATCGCGGCGACGGGCCCGGACGGGCTCGACGAGTTCGAGCGCAACGGCGCCGACCTCGTGCTGCTCGACCTGATGCTGCCGGGCCTGCCCGGTACGGAGGTCTGCCGTCAACTGCGCAGCAGGTCCAACGTCCCCGTGATCATGGTCACGGCCAAGGACAGCGAGATCGACAAGGTCGTCGGCCTGGAAATAGGAGCCGACGACTACGTCACCAAGCCGTTCTCCTCGCGGGAGCTCGTGGCCCGCATCCGCGCGGTGCTGCGCCGCCGCGGTGAGCCGGAGGAGGTCACACCGGCCGCCCTGGAGGCGGGCCCGGTCCGGATGGACGTGGACCGCCACGTCGTCACGGTCTCCGGCGGCAAGGTCGATCTCCCGCTCAAGGAGTTCGACCTGCTGGAGATGCTGCTGCGCAACGCGGGCCGGGTCCTGACCCGCATGCAGCTGATCGACCGGGTCTGGGGCGCGGACTACGTGGGCGACACCAAGACCCTCGACGTCCACGTCAAGCGCCTGCGCGCCAAGATCGAGCCCGACCCGGGTGCGCCGCGCTTCCTGGTGACGGTGCGGGGCCTGGGGTACAAGTTCGAGCCGTAGACCGGCCCGTACGCGACGGCGGAGGGCGCCCCCCCGAAAGGGAGGGCGCCCTCCGCCGTTCACGTGCCCGCGTACGGTCAGCCGGTCAGTCGGTCTGCGTCGAGGCGGACGCGGCGTCGCCCGGGAGGACCGCGTCGCCCGTGGACTCGGAGTCGGCCTCGGAGCCGGACTCGCCGGGCGCTCCCGGGTTTGCGGAGGTGGAACCGGAGGGCGTCGCGGACGACTTCGACGGCGCCACCGGCAGCGAGCTCGGGCCGAAGCCCTCGAAGTAGCTGCTCGCCGGAACGACGAACGCGCCCAGGGAGATCTCCCCGGTGGAGCTGAACTTGAAGACGACGGGCTGCACATTGCCCGCCTGCGCGGCCTCGCGGCCGTTCTCGATCACAGCGGAGGCATTGCCCTTGCCGCCGAGAACCACCCTGCCGCCGGCCGGGACCACGACGGGCCCCTTGCCCTTGGCGGCGTGCAGCTGCACCGCGGCGCTCGTGCCCGGCAGCGTGAGGGCATCCAGGGTCTGCGGCTTGGTGCCGCTGTTGAACAGCGTCGCGCTGACGACGGCCGGGCCCTCGGCGTTACGTTCGGGCTGGGTGATGACGTTCGCGTTCTGGATGCTGATGTCACCGGAGGCGGTGGCAGCAGAGTCCGGCCTGACCTTGAGCGTCGCTGCGTCATTGCCCGCACCGCACGCGGCGAGCGAGGCGATCGAGAACACGATGGCTGTGGCGGCGAGAGCGCCGTGTCGAAGGCTGCGGCTCACGGCGGCGGCAACTCCTTGAACGTTCGGACTGCGGACGGGGGGGTGAGCGGCTTAAAGCCGCCCTAAGGGTGTGTCAGCGGCCTTAGGCTACCGAGCCGCCCCTCCCGCCCCGCACCCGACCCGCCCCTTGGCGTTCCTTCGTGCCGCGGCGCTTCCGGGGCGGGCGCCGTTCCGGGCCGCCCCGGGCAGGGGTTCGGGGGCCGTTGCATCACCGAATCCGGTCGACACGCACCGTTCACATATCGCCGGTGATCAATTCATGGAGCGTGGCGCATTCCGCTCGTATATCCGATCGCATCGGGGCACTGATCAATATCCATTGATCAACCACACTTACGTCCGCACGGGTGATCGATCTCCGAACGGAGTACGTAAAGTTCATCATCCGGAACCAGGCAAAACGGGACGTTCAGTCACTTCAGAGGGGGGTTCGGATGGGTGTAACGTCCGCGTTTCACCTCGCCCGTACAGCCGCTCCGACCTGCGAATACCGTCTCCCGTGAGCCTTCCGCAGCACGTACGTGTTGCTGTTGTCAAGCCCCGAGATATGCCCTGACCTGCGAAAACGCCATTCAGGAGAAGCTGTTCTCGTGTTACTCTTGATAGCCACGGAAGGGGTACCTGTCACATGACGTTCAAGGTTGGCGACACCGTGGTCTATCCCCATCACGGGGCCGCGCTGATCGAGGCTATCGAAACTCGCCAGATCAAAGGCGTGGACAAGACCTACTTGGTGCTCAAGGTCGCCCAGGGCGACTTGACGGTTCGTGTGCCGGCGGACAATGCGGAGTTCGTGGGCGTACGCGATGTAGTCGGGCAGGAGGGGCTGGACCGGGTCTTCGAGGTGCTGCGCGCACCGTATGCCGAAGAGCCGACGAACTGGTCCCGGCGCTACAAGGCAAATCTGGAGAAGCTCGCCTCCGGCGATGTCATCAAGGTCGCCGAAGTGGTTCGCGACCTGTGGCGTCGTGAGCGCGAGCGTGGACTCTCCGCAGGTGAGAAGCGGATGCTCGCCAAGGCTCGCCAGATTCTGGTGAGCGAGCTCGCTCTCGCGGAGAACACGAACGAAGACAAGGCCGAGGCTCTGCTCGACGAGGTACTCGCGTCCTGAACCGGCGCGCGCCGGCCTTAAAGAATCTGTCGCGGTGCCCGCTGACAACCGTAAACACGGTATGTCGTCGGGCGCTGCGGCATGTTCGGATTCAGCCACGGTGTGTCCGGATTACATCCCGACCCACCCATGCGTTGGCTTCACACGCAATCCCCCCGATACGTTGCTCGCGATCTTGTGCAGCCGATCCCGAGCGGCCGGTGCGGCTTGTCCGACGCCGACCGGGTGTCACGGAAAGGGCCCGGTCGAGTCAGGGCGTGGCGCCCGGCTCGCTTGTGGCCATACCCATGTCGGTGAGGGAAACAAACATGCCGAAGCTTCGGAGTGCAACCGATGTCTGATCTATCGCGCCCGTACCGCACGGCCGCCGTGATTCCCGCGGCCGGCCGCGGCGTACGGCTCGGCCCGGGTGCCCCCAAGGCGCTCCGCGCGCTGGGCGGGACGCCCATGCTCATCCACGCGGTTCGGGCCATGGCCGCGTCCCGTTCCGTCTCCCTGGTCGTCGTCGTGGCGCCGCCGGACGGTGCCGCCGAGGTCAAGAACCTGCTCGACGAGCACGCCCTGCCCGAGCGCACCGATTTCCTCGTCGTACCCGGCGGCGACACCCGCCAGGACTCGGTGCGGATCGGCCTCGACGCCCTGCCCGAGGACGTCTCCGTCGTCCTCGTCCACGACGCGGCGCGCCCGCTGGTGCCCGTCGACACCGTGGACGCGGTGATCGAGGCGGTGCGGGACGGCGCGCCCGCCGTCGTCCCCGCGCTGCCGCTCGCCGACACCGTCAAGGAGGTCGAGCCGGGTGGGCCGGGCGAGCCGGAGCCGGTGCTCGGCACGCCCGTCCGGGCCCGGCTGCGCGCCGTCCAGACACCGCAGGGCTTCGATCGCGAGACGCTCGTGCGCGCGCACCGGACCGTCGCCGTCAGCGGCGAGGGCGCCACGGACGACGCGGGCATGGTGGAACGGCTCGGGGCGCTCGTCGTGGTCGTACCCGGGCACGAAGAGGCGTTCAAGGTGACCCGGCCACTGGATCTGGTGCTGGCCGAGGCGGTACTCGCGCGCAGGAGGGCGAACGATGGCTTCTGAGCAGGGCGCCGGGCCCGTGATTCCGCTCGTCGGGATCGGCACGGACATCCACGCCTTCGAGGAGGGCCGCGAGCTGTGGTGCGCGGGGCTGCTGTGGGAGGGCGAGGGCCCCGGCCTGGCCGGGCACTCCGACGCCGATGTCGTCGCGCACGCCGCGTGCAACGCCCTCTTCTCGGCCGCCGGGCTCGGCGACCTCGGGCAGCACTTCGGCACCGGGCGGCCCGAGTGGTCCGGCGCGGCCGGGGTCACCCTGCTGACGGAGGCGGCGCGGATCGTCCGGGCCGAGGGCTTCGAGATCGGCAACGTGGCCGTGCAGGTCGTCGGCGTACGGCCGAAGATCGGCAAGCGGCGCGACGAGGCGCAGCGGGTGCTGTCGGCCGCCGTGGGGGCGCCCGTCTCGCTCTCCGCCGCCACCTCCGACGGGCTCGGCTTCACCGGGCGGGCCGAGGGCCTCGCCGGGATCGCGACCGCGCTGGTCTACCGCACGGACTGACCTGCCGCACGGCCCTGACCTGCTGGTCCCGGCCGCACGGGGCCTCGTGCGGGGTCTGGTCGACGGCCGGCAGGTCGGACTCGCCACCGGAGCCCTGTCGTCCGTCTCCGGGCTCGCCGTCCTCGGCGGCAGCGCGGCACCGGGGCCCTGCTCCAGGTGCCCGGCCCGGACCGGCCCGACCCGGCCCGACCCGGCCCGGTGGGCGGTACTCGCCGCCGTGCCGTTCGCGGGCGCCGCGCTCGCCTTGACCTTTCCGGTGGGCAGGAACGGGAAGCGCGAGCGGCGACGCGGGGTTGGGGTACGGGTAGAGGCACCACCGATCCCCACTGGAGGACGTACGCCATGACCGCCGCACTCTCCGCAGAACTCAAGGCGCTTCTCGACACCCCCGTCTTCGTCACCGTCGCCACCATCCAGCCCGACGGCAGCCCCCAGGTCTCCCCGGTCTGGGTGAAGCGCGACGGCGACGACCTGCTCGTCTCGACGACGGCAGGCCGCCGCAAGGAGCAGAACCTGAGCCGCGACCCGCGGGTCTCCGTCGTCGTGCAGCCCTTCGACGCCCCGTACACGTACGCAGAGATCCGCGGCACCGCGGCGCTCACCACCGAGGGCGGCCAGGAGCTCATCGACGAGCTGTCCGTGAAGTACACCGGCAAGAGGTACGCGGAGTTCAACCCTGCGGCCGGTGACGACGGCGAGCGCGTGGTCGTCCGGATCACCCCGCGGAAGGTCGTCGGACGCATCTAGGGACACTCCGCCGCCGCAGACTTTTCCCCGCGATCGCCAAGGGGTCGCGGGGCACTGGTGCGCGCCCACTACCCTTGAGGCGTGACTATTCGCCTGTACGACACCAGCGCCCGGCAGATCCGTGACTTCGTCCCGCTCACAGCGGGCTGTGTCTCGATCTACCTCTGTGGCGCGACTGTCCAGGCCGCCCCGCACATCGGGCACATCCGGTCCGGGCTGAACTTCGACATCATGCGCCGCTGGTTCGAGTACCGCGGCTACGACGTCACGTTCATCCGGAACGTCACCGACATCGACGACAAGATCATCACGAAGTCGGCCGAGCAGGGCCGCCCGTGGTGGGCCATCGGGTACGAGAACGAGCGGGCGTTCAACGCCGGCTACGACGCGCTCGGCTGCCTCCCGGCCACGTACGAACCGCGCGCGACCGGCCACATCACCGAGATGATCGAGATGATGCGGGGCCTGATCGAGCGCGGTCACGCCTACGCGGCCGACGGCAACGTCTACTTCGACGTGCGCTCCTTCCCGGGCTACCTGGAGCTCTCCAACCAGGACCTGGACGATCTGCGCCAGCCGTCCGGCGAGGGCGAGACCGGCAAGCGCGACCAGCGCGACTTCGCGATGTGGAAGGCGTCCAAGCCGGGCGAGCCCAGCTGGGAGACCCCGTGGGGCCGCGGCCGGCCCGGCTGGCACCTGGAGTGCTCCGCCATGGCCCACAAGTACCTCGGCACCGCCTTCGACATCCACGGCGGCGGCATCGACCTGATCTTCCCGCACCACGAGAACGAGATCGCCCAGGCCAAGGGGTTCGGTGACACGTTCGCGAAGTACTGGGTGCACAACGGCTGGGTCACCATGTCCGGCGAGAAGATGTCGAAGTCGCTCGGCAACTCGGTGCTGGTCAGCGAGATGGTCAAGCAGTGGCGTCCGATCGTGCTGCGCTACTACCTCGGCACCCCGCACTACCGGTCGATGATCGAGTACAGCGAGGAGGCGCTGCGCGAGGCCGAGTCCGCGTTCGCGCGGATCGAGGGCTTCGTCCAGCGCGTCACCGAGAAGGCGGGCGAGACGGTCGAGCCCGCGACCGAGGTGCCGCCGGCGTTCGCCGAGGCGATGGACGACGACTTGGGCGTCCCGCAGGCGCTCGCGATCGTCCACACCACGGTCCGCCAGGGCAACTCCGCGCTCGCCGCCGACGACAAGGAAGCCGCCGTCGCCCGGCTCGCGGAGGTCCGCGCGATGCTCGGCGTCCTCGGCCTCGACCCGCTCGACGACCACTGGGCGGGTGAGAGCGACCGCGGCGACGATCTGCACGGGGTCGTCGACACGCTCGTACGCCTCGTCCTGGACCAGCGCCAGTCGGCCCGCGAGCGCAAGGACTGGCCCGCCGCCGACGCCATTCGCGACCAGCTCAACCAGTCCGGCCTCGTCATCGAGGACAGCCCGGCCGGACCACGGTGGACACTCGGCCCGCGCCAGTAGTCCCCACGGTGTGCCGCCCGGCGTTCCGGGCGGCACACTTCACTTACGTACGCATGTCTGAGAAGCAACGAAACAGGTAGGTCATGGCCGGGAACAGCCAGCGCAGGAACCGCCGCACGTCCAACAAGAAGGGCATGCAGGTCGGCAGCGGCGGGCAGCGACGCCGTGGCCTCGAAGGAAAGGGCCCGACGCCGCCCGCCTCCGCCCGCAAGGGGCACAAGAAGAACCGCGTCGCCAACGCCCAGGCCAAGCAGGCCGCGGCCCGCCGCCCCGCCCCGCGGCGCGGCGGCGTCAAGGGCACGTCCGAGATGGTCGTCGGCCGCAACCCGGTCTACGAGGCGCTGCGCGACGGCGTCCCGGCGACGACCTTGTACGTCCAGCAGTACATCGACAACGACGAGCGGGTCCGCGACGCGCTCCAGCTCGCCGGTGAGCGCGGCAACATCAACCTGATGGAGGCCCCGCGCCCCGAGCTGGACCGGATGACGAACGGCCTGAACCACCAGGGCCTCGTCCTCCAGGTCCCGCCGTACGAGTACGCGCACCCCGAGGACCTCACCGCGGCGGCGTACGACAACGGCGAGGACCCGCTGATCGTCGCCCTCGACGGCGTCACCGACCCGCGCAACCTGGGCGCGATCGTCCGCTCCGTCTCCGCGTTCGGCGGTCACGGCGTGGTCGTGCCCGAGCGGCGCGCGGCCGGGATGACGGCGGGCGCCTGGAAGTCCTCGGCGGGCACGGCGGCCCGTACGCCGGTCTCCCGGGTGACGAACCTGACCCGGGCCCTGGAGGGCTACCAGAAGGCCGGCATCACGGTCGTCGGCCTCGCCGCGGACGGTGAGCACACCGTCGAGGACCTGGAGGCGCTCGGCGGCCCCGTCGTCATCGTCATCGGCAGTGAGGGCAAGGGCCTCGGCCGCCTCGTCGGCGAGACCTGCGACTACCGGGTCCGCATCTCGATGCCGGGCGGCGCGGAGTCGCTGAACGCGGGTGTCGCCGCCGGGATCGTCCTGTACGAGGTCGCGCGGCGCCGGGCCTGAGGTACGCCCGGCCGGGGGGCGGCCGTCCGGGGCGCCCCCCGCCCGACCCATTGACGGGCCTCGGACACATCGGGCCCGTCAAGGCAGTGTCCTAAACACGCATCACTCGGTTAGATGAGTGTGGACACCAGAACGCCTCGGTTCGACGAACAACCCGCCCTGAGCATGACCAAGGTGGACTGCGACCCTGCGCAGGTCATCGTCAACCACGCCAGCTTCCGGGTGCAGCTCGCCCCCGGCCAGCGCGCACGGCTGCGCGGTCTGGCCCCCGCCGGCGTGCCCAGGATCCCCGCCATGAGTGGCGGCACCGGAGCGGTGCGCGGCAGGCGCTCGCCCGTCGTGTGGAGCGGAAGGTCCGCTCCCGGCGACCCCGGCGCCACCGGACTCCTCCAGGCCGTACGGAACTCCACCGCGGGCGGCCCGGCCACCGCGTACGACTCCTACGACCCCTACGACTCCTATGCCGCCCGCGCGGGCCACGAGTTCGACCGCGGGCTCGGCACGGGCGGCACCCAGCTCATCGAGCGCCTCGAAGAGACCCAGCCCAACCCCGTCGTCACCGCGCCCCACCAGCCGGGCCGCCACGGCAACGGTCCGCTGCTGCCGCCCATGCGGCAGGCGGTCGGTGCCTACGACCCGGTCGACCCGGGACCATACGGCCGCGACGCGTACGACCCGGACGGGTACGCCGGGTACGCCGGGGACGAGTACGACGACGGTGCCGAGGCCCGAGGGCGGCGCCAGGGCAACGACTCCGTGCGACACGCGTACTACCCCGGGCGCCGTATGAACCTCGGCGTCGTGCTGCTGCCGCTGCGGGTCTTCCTCGGTTTCATCTCCATCTACGCCGGCATGGGCAAGCTGTGCGACCCCGTCTACTTCGACGGCGGCGAGCGCGGCTCCATGGTCAAGTGGCTGACCTCGCTGCAGCCCTGGGCGCTGGCCGAGCCCCTGCGCGACTTCGCCCTCTCGCACCCCGTCGGTGCCGGACTGACCGTCGCCTTCCTCCAGGTCGTCGTCGGCGTTCTCACCGTCCTCGGTCTCTGGCAGCGCGTCGCCGCCTCCGTCGGTGCCCTGCTCTCCGCCGCCCTGCTGGTCACCGTGAGCTGGCGCACCGTCGCCGCCTACGACGCGCCCGACATCATCTACCTCGCCGCCTGGAGCCCGCTGATCATCGCGGGTGCCCCCGTCTACTCCGTCGACGGACGCCTCGCCGGTGAGGCGTGGCGCAGGCTCGGCCCGCGCTCGGCGATCTGGAACCTCCGCCGCCGGGTGCTGCGGCGGGGCGCCGTCGTCGCCACTGTCGTCGTCGGCCTCACCCTGCTCGTGGGCTCCGTGCTCGGTGGCGCGGTCCGCTCCTCCGGGGTCGTCACGGTGCCCGGACCGAACGGCAACCCGACCAACCAGCTCCCCGGTTCCCCGCTCCCGCAGGAGTCCCGCAGCGGCCGGGCTTCCCACACGCCCGAGGGGCAGCGGCCCTCACCCTCCCGCAGCAGCGCCGCGACCACCCCCTCCGCCCGCGCGTCCACGCCCGCCGCGGGCTCCGTCCGGGAGTCCGGCCAGGCGGGGGCCGGTGCCGGGCAGCCCAGCCAGACGCAGGGCACCGTCCAGCAGCCCCCGCAGCGGACGGCCCCGCAGCAGCCCTCGTCCGGCAGTTCCGGCCCGAGCTCGTCAGGTTCCACCGGCACCGGCAGCGGCGGCGGCTCCGGTGCGGGCGGTTCGGACAGCGGTGGCGGTTCCAACGGCGGGAGCTCCGGCGGCGGGCAGAACCCGATCGGCGGCCTGCTCGGCTGAGCCGCCCGGCCCACACGGCGGGAGGGGCGGTCACCGGAACGAACCGGTGACCGCCCCTCCGCCGTATCTGTCCTCGGCATCCTTCCGCCGGTGTCTGTCCCGGCCCTCGGCAGTGTCTGTCTCCGACACCCTTCCGCCGGTATCCGTCTCCGGCCTGCCCCCGTGTCTGTCCCCGGCCCTCCGCTACTGCCCGTCGAGCTCCTTGGCGGCCTCGGTCAGGTCCTTCGCCGTGTCGATGGCCCGCCAGTACGCGCCGTGCGGCAGCGGGTACCCGGCCAGCCGGCGCTCGCGGGCCAGCCGCGGGAACGTCGTCCGCTCGTGGTCGCCCCGGTCCGGCAGCAGCGTCGTGAACGTCGGCGAGAAGACGTACACACCGGCGTTGATCAGATACGGGGACGGCGGCGACTCGATGAAGTCGGTGATGTGGCCGAACGCGTCCGTCTCCACGGCGCCCCACGGGATCCGGGGGCGGGCCAGGGCCAGGGTGGCGGTGGCGTCGCGCTCGGTGTGGAACGCGGCCATCTCGCGCAGCGAGAAGCGCGTCCAGATGTCGCCGTTGGTGGCGTACCAGGGCTGGTCGGGGTCGGGCAGCCGGGCGGCGGCGTACTTCAGCCCGCCGCCGCGGCCCAGAGGCTCGGACTCCACGACGGTCGTTACGCGCAGCGGCAGCACCGCCGCGTTCAGCCACTCCTGCAGCACCTCGGCGAGGTGACCGCACGACACCACGGCGTCGGTCACGCCCTCGGCGGCCAGCCAGGAAAGCTGATGGCCGATGATCGGAGTCCCGGTGCCCGGGATCTCGACCATCGGCTTGGGGCGGTCGTCGGTGTACGGGCGCAGCCGCGATCCCTGGCCACCAGCCAGGACCACGGCCTGCGTCGGATACGTATGCATGTCAGGCACGATATGCCGTGCCCGGACAGGCCGGTCAGCTGAACTGTGCGACGCCCGAGGCGAACGACGTGTCGCAGACGGGACGCGAGAACCGGTGGGCGCGCGTCGGACCGTACTGCTCGACCGCCGCGCGGCCCAGCGCCTTCGCGATCGACATGCAGTGCCGGGCGAGCGAGGGACGGGCCTCGACGGAACGCTGCAGGTCCGTCAGCGCGGCACCGGGGTTCTTCTCCCGGAGTTCCAGGAGCAGCCGGTCGCGGAGGACGTCCTGCGGGGTGCGTGCCTCGGCGCGCTTCGATACGTCCTGAGCCGACGCGGCCAGGATCTGCGACTCGGAGTTGTGCGCTGCCCACGGCACGCTGGTGACGGCGAGGGTCCCGGAGAGGACCATCACGACGGGCAGAACGAAAGCGAGGGATCGGCCGATGCGGCGAGCGGTGTGGGTCACGCAGCGAGCGTAGCGGGCAGTAATGATGTGGCGACATCTTGTCACCCTTGAGTGGGGTGGTTCGAGTGCGCTTTTCGAATCGCGTGTTGACGTGCGGCGGTGAAATGCCCGGTGTGCCGGGGAATCCGGCGCCCTGCGGATTCAAACCCGGACACGCCGTGCGGCGCGCGAACGGCCCCGCACGGAGAACGTGCGGGGCCGTCGTGTCTGCGGTGCGGGTGCGCGGGACGTCAGTCGGTGAGACGGGCGCCCGTCGAGGTGGAGAAGACGTGCAGCTCGTCCGGGCGCGGCACGACGTGCAGCTTGGTGCCCTTCTCCGGAACGGCGCGGCCGCCGACGCGGACGACCAGGTCCTTGTCCTCGCCGCCGACCCGCGCGGAGCCGTAGACGAAGCCGTCGGCGCCGAGCTCCTCGACGACGTTGACCGAGACGGCCAGACCGGCCGGGGCGTCGGCGCTGTCCTTCGAGAGGGCCTTCGCGGCGGCGCCGCCGTGCTCGACGATGTCGAAGTGCTCGGGGCGGATGCCGACCGTGACGGTCGTGTCGCCCTTGTCCGCGGCGGCGGAGAGCGCCTCGCGGGAGACCGGGACGACGCTGTTGCCGAACTTCACGCCGCCGTCGGTGATCGGGACCTCGATCAGGTTCATGGCCGGGGAGCCGATGAAGCCCGCCACGAAGAGGTTCGCCGGCTTGTCGTACATGTTGCGCGGCGAGTCGACCTGCTGGAGCAGACCGTCCTTGAGGACCGCGACACGGTCACCCATGGTCAGGGCCTCGACCTGGTCGTGCGTGACGTACACGGTCGTGATGCCCAGACGGCGCTGGAGCGAGGCGATCTGCGTACGGGTGGAGACACGCAGCTTGGCGTCGAGGTTCGACAGCGGCTCGTCCATGAGGAAGACCTGCGGCTCACGCACGATGGCACGGCCCATCGCGACACGCTGACGCTGACCACCGGAGAGCGCCTTCGGCTTGCGGTCCAGGTACTCGGTGAGGTCCAGCATCTTGGCGGCCTCTTCGACCTTCGCCCGGATCTCGGTCTTGTTGATACCGGCGATCTTGAGCGCGAAGCCCATGTTGTCCGCGACGGTCATGTGCGGGTAGAGCGCGTAGTTCTGGAACACCATGGCGATGTCCCGGTCCTTCGGGGGCAGGTGCGTGACGTCGCGGTCACCGATGCGGATCGCGCCGCCGTTGACGTCCTCAAGACCCGCGAGCATGCGCAGGGAGGTCGACTTGCCACAACCGGAAGGACCGACGAGGACGAGGAACTCACCGTCCGCGATGTCGATCTCGAGCTGGTCCACGGCCGGCTTCGTGGAGCCGGGGTAGACGCGGGACGCCTTGTCGAACGTGACACTGGCCATGCTGAATCTTCTCCTTCACCGGCAGGAACGTGCCGGACGATCCGAGTAAGGGAGTGGTCTGGTCCACTTGGGTGAATCCCCAGCGACGCTACCTGGACATTTGAAATCTGTCAGTAGTTCGAGGGGCGCGAAATTCTGGACCGCGCGGGGAGCGGTGTTGGTTACACTGCTCCGGCACGCCTCCTTAGCTCAGCTGGCCAGAGCAACGCACTTGTAATGCGTAGGTCGTCGGTTCGAATCCGACAGGGGGCTCAGTGTGAACCCCAGCTCAGATCCGCTCTGAGCTGGGGTTTTGTCGTTCAGCGGACGCGTCGGCGGCGCTGGGCGCGGGCCGCGCGGGTGTCCGTAGTCTCAGTTCTAGTCTCAGTGGTGGCCTCGGGGGCGACTGCTGGCGGCGGTACGAAGAACTCGCCCATGCGCCGCATCGCGTCCTTCGACAGGTGCGACCGCCCCTTCACGTAGCGCCGGGTCTGGCTGATCTGGGTGTGGCGAAGGATCTCCATGATGGTCGGCATGTCCACGCCGAGCTCGTTCAGGATGGTCCCGGCGGTGTGACGGCTTCCGTCGTACAGGCGACGGTCGTCGATCCCCGCTTCGGCGAGCAGTTCCTTGAACTCCTCTTAGTCGGCGCGAGGGTCGAGCGGCCGGCCGTCCGGACGTGAGAACACGACCTTGAAGTCCTGCCACAGGTCGTCGGCCGCGATCCGCATCTCGTCCTGCTGGGCCTGGTGGTCGCGGAGGAACGGAATGAAGACGGGCGGGATCGGTACGGCGTTCTGGCTCTTCTTCGTCTTGGGCCGGGTGAAGACGAGACCGCCCCCGGCCCGCTGCGGGCAGACGCTCGCGTGGGTTTTCGCAGGTGGGTCGCTAGACGCTAGTGGGCAGCTCAGGGCGGCTTTTGGTTGCTAAGGGCTGTCCCGTAATCCCTGGTGGATCAGCGTGCGGCGTCAGATGCGGTGCATCGCAAGGCGGAGGGACGCCCTCATACTGGATGTATTCGGGCGTTCCGACAACGCGGCGAGGTGCCGTAGCTGTCGTCGCACGCCCGCCAGGGATTACGGGACAGCCCTTAGCGGGGGTGCTAGACCTAGCAGGCGGGGCCGCTAGGTCTAGCAGTCGTGCTCGGCTCAGGCAGCCGCCTTGTTCTGGTCACGGCGGGTGATGGCGGCGACAATGTCGGTGCGGTCGATGCCCCGCCGGTTCTTGCCTTCACCGGCGTCGGTCTGGCCCCAGACCTGGCCGGCCTTGATGCCGAAAGGCTTGAGGGCGGTGGTGACGTTCTCGCCCTTCCACCCGGTGTAGGTGTCGGGGTGGGCGTCGGCCAGGCGGGTGGCGATCCGCTCGCACCACACCGCCTTCTCTCCCGGTGCGATGACCGCGAGGACATCGGCGAGGACATCGGAACGGCTGCTCTTGTCCGGGCCCTTGCCGATGGCGTGGCCGGTGACGTTGCCGTATTCCTCCCGCGCGGTGCGGGCCCGTGCGGCGATCTGCTCGGCGGCGACGGCGTCGACGAACGCGGAGGCGACGATGCGGGGGTCGTCGCCTTCACCGGCCATCCAGCAGATGCCCCGGTCGGAGCGGGAGAACATCGTGGCCCGGTATCCGGCCTTGTACATCGACGTGCCGAGCACCATGTCGTTCGCGGGCTGGGCCATGACCTTCAGGCAGAACCGCAGGACCGCGTTCGCGCTGATGCCGGTGGGCAGCGACTTCGCGTCGGGGCGCTGGGTGCCGAACAGGGTCACGATGCCCAGGGCGGGGCCGCGCTTGACGAGGTCGGTGCAGATCGCCTCGATCTCTTTGCCGTGCTCCTCGTGCTCGAAGGGCACCTGGCACTCGTCGAACCCGACCACGATCGGGTGGAGCTTCAGGCTCTTGTCGCTGGCCAGCTCCGGGGTGACCTTCGACTCCGGGCAGCGGGAGCGCGGCAGGGACTTGATGACCTTCGCCCGCCGCCGCAGCTCTTCCTTCAGCTCCCGCAGCGCGTCCAGGACGTATTCGATGTCGTCGTCCTCCTCACCGGCCCGGTAGCGGTGGCAGACCGGCTCCAGGGCGCCGAAGTCGCCGGTGCCCTTGAAGTCGAACGCGTGGAGCTCGGAGCGGGGATCGAGTGCGGCGATGAGCAGGAACAGCCGCATCAGGAACGTCTTGCCCATGCGGGGGATCGAGCCGACGACGACGGCGGCGAACATGAGCGTCACGCTCACGTCCCGCATCCGCTGGTCGTTGCCGAACACGACCGGCTTGAACAGGTCCACGGTCCCGGTCTTGAGGAGCGGCCAGGCCGGTTTCGTCGTCTCGTTCATCGGCTTGTCCCCGACCCACAGCACCAGGCGACCTTCGTGCTCGGTGGGATCGGGTGAGGGCCACACGCAGCCGACCTTGCGCCGCAGACCGGAGGCGAGCGGCTTGCGGGACTCCATGATGTCCTCGGGCGTCACCCCGTACGGAAGGTCCAGGTCGGCGCGGTAGCCGGGGCCGTCGCGCACGATCTCGCTGGTGAAGCGCAGCCCGTTCATGTCGCCGCCCTTCTTGATGGCGGCGGAGATCTTCGCGTTCCCGATCGAGTCGAGACCGCGCAGCACGATGCTGCCGGTCAGCTTCTGCACCTCGGTCTTCAGCACGGCGGGGCCGACGACCGGGGCGTCGGGCTGCTGACCTGCCATGCCCAGCAGCAGCACCCCGCCGGCCGCGAACGCGTACATGAACGCCGGGGCCATGACGTACAGCCAGAGCGCGAATCCCATCCCGAACACGGTCGCGACCAGGACGACCAGGCCGCGCAGCCGGACACGGCCGGACCGCAGCCGGGCCAGGCGCATGTACTCCTCGACATCCTCCGCGCGCACGGCGGCGGCCCGCAGCGGGGCGGCTTCCCGGTCCCACACCCTCCGGTTGGTGGAGGCGATGAACCTGCAGGCTCCCCGCGGGGACATCAGTGCCAGCCGACCTCCATACACCGGCAGCCTGACGCTGTGGAACAGGGCGCTGTAGCCGAGGTTGGCCCCGGCGTGCTTGGCGGTGGCCAGGAAGTCCCGCCGGTTGGTGAGCCATCCGGCCAGCACCGGTTTGCGCTTTTCGACACTGACCTTCGGGTCGGGCAGCGCGGGGTTGTCGACCGCGACCGGCGCACCGGACTCGCTGTCGTCTTCGAGGTCGGGGACCGGCCGCAGGTGAGCGACCGGAGCGGCGGTGTCCGTCATGCTGGTACTTCCTTCTGCTCGATGGGCTGAGGGCTGGTGTCGGGGCGGCCGGTGTCCTTGGCCGGGTACGGCCGCCCCGACACACAGGGGCGTGATGGTGTGTTCAGCGCTCTGCGCGGGCCACGGCTCGTTCGGCGCGGCGCACGGCGTCCTCGGCCTGCTTGCGGGCCTGGCGGGCGGCGGTGCGCTCGGTGGCCTTGGCGTTGGCGAGGGTCTGGCGGGCGTCGGCCTGCACCTGGTGCAGGGCCCGCAGCTCCTGGGCGCCGCGCTCGGCGGCCCGCTGGTCGATCTTTTCGATCCGGGCTTCCAAGCGGGGGTCGACGCAGTCGGCGAGGGCCTGGCGGAAGCCCTTGCGGAAGAGGCGGTTGCGCTCGCGCTTTTCGGCGGGGGTGTAGCTCTCCACGGTGTCCTCCCTGGGGCGGGCCGGGCTGTCCGGTCCCTCTGTCCGCCCGGTACGAGACCGGACGGGCAGAGGGACCGTCAGCGACGGCGACGGGCCCTGGATGCGGACTTGGAAGCGGCCTGGCCGTCCGCACCGCCGACCGACTTCACGACGGTCACGACACCCCAGGCCATGGCCACGGCAAGGAACGTGAGGATCGCCAGGTTCGCGGCAATCGCGGTGAGGACGCCGACGAGGAGGGGGCCGAAGTAGACGCCGGCCGCGACTGCCCCGGCGCCGACACCGGAGCCGAGCGCGATCCGCTGGACGGTCCGATCGGGCGGGGCCTGGTGGATGTGCTGGACGATCTGCTGCGGCGGGACCTGCGGTGCGGGGAGATTGCGGGTGTAGGCGTAGGTGCCGTCCGGGAGCTGCACGACCTGGACCGGCTCGGGAAGGTGGGTCACGGCTGCTTCCTTTCGGCCCGGACGCGCTCGTTCCAGGCGTTCTGACGGGCAATGAACTCGGCGTGGATCGGGGCACCTTCGGTGCAGGGCTGGTCGTTCTGGCAGGCGGTGCAGGCCCCGAGGTGCTTCGTGGACGCCTCGAACGCCTTCATGTAGGCGATGAACTCTTCGTCGTGGGACACGGCTCTCCTCGGGTCGGGGCAGCGGTGAACTGCCGACGGCACGTCGGCTTGTGGGTGGTGCAGGGGAGTGCCCCGGGCCGGATTCGATCCGGCACCATCACGGCGGGTCCGGGGCGGTGGGGTCAGCGCTGGCGCTTGGCCTTGGCCCGGTAGTGGGCGGCCCAGGCGCGGTGGTCGTCGGCCTGGCTCTCGGCGATCTCGCGCCACACGCCCTTGGACCTGGCGGCCTCACGGTCGTACCTGGCGGCTTCCCTTTCGAGGCGGGCGGCGGCTGCGTTCCAGTCGGTGCTAGACATGCGGGTCTCCTCGGAGCGGTGCGAGTGTGGGGGTGAGCGGGCGCGGCAGAAGGAGCGGCGCGGTGGGGCTGTCTACTGGCCGGTGTCGCTGCTGATGTGGATGGCGCCGTGGAAGGTCCCGCCGGTGATGCCGTGGTTCTCGCCGCCGAAGTGGCCGCCGGTGACCGTGCCGCCGTTGCTCTCGATCGCGTCGCGGATGTCGTTGCCGGACTGGTCGTTGTCGGTGGTGTCGATGGTCACGTTGCCGATGCGGATCTTCACTGGGTTGCCTGCTTCCTGGTCAGTGGTTGGTGGTGTCGTTGCAGGTCACGCACATGCCGAGCGAGCGCGGGATGCAGTACCCGGCGTCGCGGCGGCAGTTGGGGCAGGTGCGGCGGGCGAGCATGGCCTTGGCCAGTGCTGCCCGGCGTGCCGGTGTCATGGGCCGCACGGGCTTGGCGTGGTCGACGCGGTAGAGGTAGGCGACCAGCGGTTCCCGGCGACGGCGGGGGCGTTCGAGCTGGGCGGCGACGTCCTGCCCGCCGGGCCGCAGTCCGAGGGCGCGGAGCTGACGGCGGGTGGCGTACCCGTCCGGGGCCAGGCGCCACCGGAACACCGGCAGCGTCGCCATCAGGCCACCCGCTTCCACGCGGCCCGGAGCCGGGTCTCGGACGCGGAGTGGCCGGCCGCGCGGAAGCGGGCGGCCATGTCGCGGTAGGACAGGGCGGGGGATTCGCTGTGACAGATCTGGTCGACGAGCACGTCCAGCGCGTCATCGGTGAGCGTGGGCCCGGCCTCCAGAGCAGGGGCCACCGGTTCCGTGGGGCCCCACACGGGCAGCTCCCACCGGGGCGCGACGCCCGGGATGTCGTCGGGTGTGACGCCCACAGTCACGCTGGTCAGGGCCCGGTTCGTGCCCTCTCCTCCCCTTGCCTGCTCCAGCGTGGACCACGCGTCGGCGCCGCAGCGCGCTCAACGGAAGACCCCATGGAGGTTCACCACCTCGCGGCACAGGGCGGAGGGACGATCCTTGCAGCCGTCGAGGCCAAGCTCACCGAGGCGGAAGTCAGCGCGGTTGGAGTCGCTGGGCCGCCGATCGATGGAGCCGCTGAGGCGCTGAAAGCAGCTCATGAATCGGGGCGCCGCGTGGCGGTCGTGAGCAACAACTCCGCCGAATGCGTACGCGTCTACCTCTCCGCCCACGGGCTCTCAACTCTCGTAGAGGAGGTCGTGGGACGGCCCGCAATGAGGCCTGACCTCATGAAGCCGTCGCCGTACCCATTGCTCAAAGCCGCCTCACTGCTCGGGGCCACGCCGGAGCGAACCGTTTTGATCGGAGACTCGGTGACCGACATCGAGGCGACTCGGGCAGCGGCGGCGCGAAGCGTCGGCTTCGCCAACAAGCCGACCAAGGAGACCGCGCTCGCGGACGCCGGTGCCGATCAAGTCATCCTCGGCATGGCGAGCATTGCCGAGGCCTTGGCGGCGTAACGCCTCGCCTCCGATCGACGGCGCCGCCCCACCCGTGGCTGTGGCCTTGGGTAGGGCGGCGGTCTCAGTTGCGGTCTCAACTGCTCAAGATTCCGACGGCGTCCAGCGGCGTCCGTTGACATCTCAGAATGTCCCTGACCTGCAGTGCAGTGTCGATTACGGACGGCGGCGGACAGCTCCGGAACGAAATCCGACAACTCGTAATGCCTAGGTCTCGGGTTCGAATCCCGAAAGCGGCTCATCTCAAACCCCAGGTCGGAAACGCTTCCGACCTGGGGTTTTCTCGTTCAACGGACGCGACGGCGACGCCGGGAGCGGCTCGCACGCCTCCATTCTGGGCACGGCTTGGGGCAGCGAAGCCGAGTAGGAGAGCATCTTGATCATCCGGACGGCGGTAGCGCAGCGTGAACGATACGTGATTGTTTGGTGACAGCGTGCAACGTTGTTCTTGTGGGAACGGGAATGAGACCAAGGAGAAATGATGCGGAAGACACACAAGCTCGCCGTCGTGATGCTCGCCGCCGTGGGCATGATCGGAGCCTCGGCTTCGATGGCCGCAGCCGACGGCGACATCGCCGTCGCCGGTAGTAATTGTAAATTTGCCCAGGGTGACGTCATCGTCCTCTATCAGGGCGGCTGCTCGGCCGTCAGCGGTGGTGGCTCCCTCGGTCCCGTGACCGTCTCCGACGGCAGCGAGAGGAACGCGACCCTGAAGGCCGATGGCACTAAGCCTGACGGCACTAAGCCTGACGGTTCTTCTGCGGCTGCGGCTGCGGCTGCGGCTGCGGCTGCGTCCTCGGGCGGCAGTTCGGCCGCCGCCGCGGCTTCGGCTGCGTCTGCGTCCTCGGGCGGCAGTTCGGCCGCCGCCGCGGCTTCGGCTGCGTCTGCGTCCTCGGACGGCAGTTCGGCCGCCGCCGCGGCTGCCGCCGCCTCGGCCGCCAGCGGTTCCTGACCCGGCTTCGAAGGCCCCGGATCTCGGCGGGGCCACTGAGTGAAGAGCGAGGGCGCGCACCCGTCGACGAAAGCGGGCTCGTCTGAGCGGGGAGTCGGCGGCGATTACGGTCGCACTCCCGGGTCGGCGGTGCATACCCCGCTGCGCAGGAGGCGGACGTAGCGGCCCAGCGAGGTCCGCTGAACCTGGTTCGTGCTGGCAGGACTACTCGACAGGGGAGGATTGCCATGCGCAAGCAGGACCTCTACAGCCAGGATCTGGCGACGCGCCGTGGCGCAAGAGCAGCCACAGCGTTTCAGACGGTGACTGCGTGGAGGTGGCCCACCTCCCAGTGAGCCGCCTTCCGTGCTGGCGTACGAGATGGCGGGTTCTGACCCTCTCTCGGTGCCCGCCAGGTCCACCCTGGCGGGCACGCTCGGAGGCAAACTGACTCATCGGACACCGCCCAGTCTCAGTTGCAGTCTCAATTGCCGCTCGTTCCAGGGGTGTCCGCCGTCGTCCATCGAGGTCGGGAAGCAGGGGCGAACCTCGGTTCGCGGACGCCCGCGGACGCACCCGAACCAAGATCGGACAACTTGTAATGCGTAGGTCGTCGGTTCGAATCCGACAGGGGGCTCAGCGAAACCCCAGGTCACATAGCCCGTGACCTGGGGTTTTCTGTTGCTCGGGGCATGACGGGTCGCACGGTCGGATTGCCGTGGCGTTGCCTGCGTGAGCGGAGGGCCGCCGGGGGCCTACCCCACCCATCCAGTCCGGTGCACGGCGACCGGTGACCGACGCCCGGACGACCCGGCGAACCGAAGCGGTCACCGTACCGGCGACGTAGGGCGGGTTTTGTATCGGTCGGGTATCAGGGAGCGCTTGGCCGGCCATCGGATCGGTGCGCCGGGCCACGGCGAACGGGGGTCGACGGGGCGCCGGAGTGACGTGGTCCCGGCTGCTGCCGATCTGTGCCGTCCCGTCCGACCTGGGTGTTCGTGGAGGAAAGGTGCGGTGGGGGCGCGATGCGTGACCGCTGTACGGGGCGGTTGCCGCGTCCGGTGTCTGCCTTATCGTTTTCCCAGGTCGCCGTCTGCGCGTGCGTACACACAGACCTGTGCCTCACGACCGTCCGAACAGGAGCCATCTGCCCGTGTCTTCGTCCGCCCCTGCTCCGGCCTCTCCGCGGCCTGTTCGCGTGCTGCTGGTGGAGGACGACGACCTGATGCGCCGGTCCTTCACCGTCGCTCTGGAGCGCTACGGCTACCGGATGAGGGCTGCGGCCGACGGGCTGGCGGGGCTGGAGCTCTTCCGCGAGGAGAGCTTCGACCTGCTGATTCTGGACGTGATGCTGCCGGGTCTGGATGGGATCGGCCTGTGCCGCAGAGTCCGGGAGACCAGCTTGGTGCCCGTTTTGATGATGTCGGCTCGCGGCGACGGGCTCGACGTCGTCGCCGGCCTGGAGGCCGGGGCGGACGACTACGTGGTCAAACCCGTGGACACCTACGTGCTCGTGGCACGTATCCGCTCGCTGCTGCGGCGGGCGACCTACCCGCCCGCCCCGGGACCCGAGCGGGCCGCAGGCGAGGGGGCAGCACGGTCCGAGAGGGAGGTGCTGGCCTTCGGGGACCTGACCGTCGACACCGGCGGCCTGGAGGTGTCCGTCTCCGGAAGCCCGGTGGCACTGACCCCGACCGAACTGAAGCTGCTGCTGGAATTCGCCGCCCACCCGGGGATCGTGCTGGAGCGGCAAACCCTGCTCCGCAACGTCTGGGAGTACGGCTGGGACGGCGACAGCCGGGTCGTGGACCTGTGTGTGCAGCGGCTGCGGAGCAAGCTGGGCCGGGACCGGATCGAGACGGTCCGCGGCTTCGGCTACAAGCTCAGGCGCTGAGGCCGGTGCAACCGTTCCACCGGCTGCGGCCGACCCGCGTGTCCCTGCGCTGGAAAATCGCCGCGCTGGCGGCGGCAACGGCTTGCCTGGTCGTGGCGGCGGTGGGCGTGCTGGTACACCTCTGGACCGCGAAGGACATCCTCGACCGGGCCGGGGCACGCGCCGTCAACACCGTGTACGCGGCCATGGACACCTACCGGCGCACCGGAGCTCTGGCGGACGGTGCAGAGCTGGATCCGGCTGAGTTGCCCGCCGTACTACGGCATCCCGCCGACGGCGACCGGCACACGGCCTACGACGGGCGCGTCGACGGGAATCTGGGGCCGAGTGTCTGGGCCGCCCAGCGGGTCGACGGTCCGGGCAGCCCGGTGCTGGCCGTCCAGGTCAACATGAGCACGGAGCTCTACGGGCTGCGCCGGCTCGACGTGATCATGACGGTGTCCTCGCTGGTCGCACTCGCGGCGGCCACGCCGTTGGCGGTCTACGGAGCCGGGCTGCTCGGCCGCCGGCTGCGGCGGGTCTCCGAGACCGCGGGCCGGATCTCCGCCGGGGACCTGGATGCCCGGACCGGTCCCACCAAGGGCCGTGACGAGGTGGCCGACATCGCCGCCACCGTCGACGTCATGGCCGACAGTCTCGGCCGACGGCTGCGCACCGAGCGCCAGTTCACCGCGGACGTGGCCCACGAGCTGCGCACCCCGGTCGGTGGTCTGCTGGTCGCCGCCGACCTCCTGCCGTCCGGTGGGACGGAGGATCTGCTCCGGGCCCGGGTGCGCGACCTGCGCGGCCTGGTCGAGGACCTCCTTGAGATCTCCCGCCTCGACGCCGGCGCCGAACAGCCGGTCCACGCCCGTGTGCCGCTCGGGGCGGTGGTCTCGGAGGCCGTGGCGCGCACCGGTCTCGACACCGAAGTGACCGTCACCGACGCGACGCGCGAGAAGGCCGCGCAGACCGTGGAGACCGACCCGCGCCGCCTCGAACGGATCGTCAGCAACCTGGTCGTCAACGCCCACCGGCACGGGGACACCCCGGTACAGGTCGCCGTCGAGGGCCGTACCGTCGTCGTGCGCGACCATGGCTCCGGCTTCCCCCCGGACCTGCTGCGCGACGGCCCGCGCCGCTTCCACACGGGTGCGGCGGAGCGCGGCTCGGGCCACGGCCTGGGCCTGACCATCGCCCTGGGCCAGGCCCGGCTCCTCGGCGCCGGACTGTGCCTGGACAACGCCCCGGGCGGCGGCGCCGTCGCCACCCTGCGCCTGCCGGACCGACCGCCCACCCCTGCACAGCCAGTACAAAACTGACCGTCCGCCCCGCCGCTGCACAACCGATACAAAGCGGAGCGGGGGTCCATACACGGCGGCGCAGGCCCCGATACGTTCCCCGGAGACCCTTCGACGTGCAGCTTTCTGCACCCGAAGAGGAGTTCCCTGTGACCGTCAACCCCCGTGCCCCGCACACGCCGAACGCGACGAGCGGGATCGCGGCCGCTACGACCGACCTGTCGAAGGTCTACGGCAGTGGCGACAACCGCGTGGTCGCCCTGAACCGGGTCAACGCCTCGTTCCGGGAGGGCGAGTTCACCGCCATCATGGGCCCGTCCGGCAGTGGCAAGTCCACCCTGATGCACTGCTCCGCCGGACTCGACTCCTTCGACTCCGGCTCCGTCCGCATCGGCACCACCGAACTGGGCACGCTCAACGACCGGCAGCTCACCGCGCTGCGCCGCGACCGGATCGGCTTCGTCTTCCAGGCGTTCAACCTGCTGCCGACCCTGACCGCGCTGGAGAACATCACCCTGCCGCTCACCATCGCCGGCCGGAAGCCCGACCGGCAGTGGCTGGACCGGGTGGTTTCCATGATCGGCCTCTCCCAGCGCCTCGACCACCGTCCCGGACAACTGTCCGGCGGGCAGCAACAGCGCGTCGCGGTGGCCCGCGCCCTGGTCTCCCGCCCCGCGATCGTCTTCGCGGACGAACCCACCGGCAACCTGGATTCCCGGGCTGGGGCGGAGGTCCTCGGCTTCCTGCACGACTCGGTGCGCGAGCTGGGCCAGACCGTGGTCGTGGTCACCCACGACCCTGTCGCCGCAGGCTACGCCGACCGCGTGGTCTTCCTCGCCGACGGCTGCCTGGTCGACGAGATGTCACAGCCCACCCCGGACGGGGTCCTGGACCGGATGAAGGGGTTCGACGCCCGCGCCCGCACCAGTTGAGCCGACCCCCGCCCCCGGCCGGCCCGTCACCCGCTCACGGACGACGAGCCCGCCCGGCCCTTGCACATGTGCGTCGCACCTCCCCGCACTCCCACGTCCCGGAAGCCATCCATGCTGAAAACAGCTCTGCGCAACGTCCTCGCGCACAAGGCCCGTCTGGTCATGACCGTCCTCGCGGTATGCCTGGGTGTCGCGTTCGTCTGCGGCACCCTTGTCTTCGCGGACTCCTCCGTCGCGGCCTACCGCGCCTCTGTGTCCAAGAGCTTCGCGGACGTCGCCGTCACCGTAACCTCGAAGACACCCCCACCCGGCGCCTCCGGGAACGAACATCCCCTCGTTCTCGACGACGCGCTCGCGCGGAAACTGGCCGATGTGCCCGGTGTCGCCGCTGTGCGGCCGTCGGCCGACGGGTCGGCAACCCTCAACGCCGCAGATGGCACTCCGCTGCGGGCCGGCAAGGTGTGGGCGAACCTTGCCGCCGCCTACGTACCGGGCGCCGGTGGCAAGGACAGTCGCTATCCGCTGGTCAAGGGCCATGCCCCCCGCAACGGCGATGAACTCGCCGTGGACCGTGTCACCGCCGCCGCCGGTGGATTCGTCGTCGGCGACACGATCACGCTGGCCGCCGACGGCCCGGCCGTCACCAAACGACTCGTGGGCGTTGTCACCACCCAGGACACCCGGGTGACCGCCGGCGGCACCCTCGCCCTGTTCGACAGGGCGACCGCCCAGCAACTGTTCGCAAGCCCAGGCCACTACACCTCGGTCGATCTGACCGCCCAGCCCGGCACCAGCCAGTTCGACCTCGCCGACCGGGTCACCGCACTGCTCCCGGCCGACCGGGCCGAGGTCACGACCGGCACCGCCCAGGCCGACCAGCAGACGATCCTCGTCAACACGCTGACCCGGGGCCACCAGAAACTGCCGATGGTCTACGCCGGCGTCGCGCTGTTCATCGGCTCGTTCCTCGTCGTCAACACCTTCACCGTGCTCGTCGCCCGCCGCACCCGGGAGATTGCTCTGCTGCGGGCCATCGGTGCCTCGCGCCGCCAAGTGGTCCGCACCATCCTCTGGGAGGCCGTCCTGCTCGGCCTCGTCTCGTCGGTGATCGGCTTCCTGCTCGGCCTCGGCATCGCCTCCGTACTGCCCAACCTCCTGAGCACCACGCAGGAGACACCGCGCACCGGTCCTCTGGTGATCGGCCCGTTCCCGGTCGTTGCCGCCCTCGGGGTGGGCGTGGGCGTCACGGTCCTCGCCGCGTGGCTGCCGTCTCGCAAGGCGGCGAAGATCGCCCCCATCGAGGCGATGCGCTCGTCCGAGCAGCCGCCCACCACCGCCCGATCCCGCTACCGTGCCGTGGCGGGATCGCTCCTGCTCGCCCTCAGCGCCGGGCTGCTCATCTCGCTCATGGGTGCGAAGGACGCATCGGAGGAAAACCTCCGGAACGCGATGTTCGGCTGCGCAGCCCTCGTCGTCGCCCTGATCACGCTGGCGCCGGCCCTCGCCGGCCCCGTGATCCGCCTCACCGGGCGCCTGACCAGCCGTTTCGGCGTTGCCGGCCGCCTCGCCCGCGAGAACGCACTGCGAGATCCACGGCGCACTGCGGCCACCGCCTCCGCCTTGATGGTCAGTACGGCCCTGGTCGCCGGACTCGCCGTCGTCGGACACTCCACCGGGCAGGCCCTCGACCGCCAGGCAGCGGCCGGCCTCAGCGCCGACTATGTGATCAGCGCCCGCGCCGCCATGACCGGCATCGACCCGGCCGCCGTCCAGAAGGTGTCCGAGACCCCTGGGGTACGGACCACGAGTGCCGTCACCGACTCCACCCTGTTCACCGGCAGCAAGGCCTTGCAGATTTCCGGCGTCGACCCCGGGACCGTTGATTCCGTCATGAGACTCGCCTTCGTCAGCGGCTCCCTGAAGGACCTCGGGCCGGGCCGAATCGCCCTCTCCAGCAGCACCGCCCGAGAACAGGGCGTGAAGACGGGAGAGCGGATCAACGCCCGCATCGGCCACGGCCACAGGGACTTCAAGGAGTACACCGTCATCGGCACCTACGAGGACAACCCCACCGCCCAAGACGCCCTCGGCGCCCGCACCGAGGTCCAGCAGAACAGCCTGAACCCTGGCTCCATCCAGCGAATCCTCGTCCGCACCGACGACGACGCGATCTCCAGGGCGACCCAGGACCGACTGCGCACCGCGACGGGCAACAACCCGCTGCTGAAAGTCCAGAACCGGGACGAACTCGTGCAAGAGGCCGCCGGCGCCATGGGTACCCTGCTGACCCTCATGTACGGGCTCCTCGGCATCGGTGCCGTGATCGGCACCCTCGGCATCGTGAACACCCTGGCCATGTCGGTCTCGGAACGCACCCGTGAAATCGGCATGCTGCGCGCCGTCGGCATGGACCGCACCGGTATCCGACGGATGATCCGACTGGAAGCGGTGACCGTCGCCGCCTTCGGCACACTCCTGGGACTGGCGGGCGGCCTGTTCGGAGCCTGGACGGTGGGCGCACTGGCCAACGGCGCGTTGAAGGGGTACTCCCTGGCCCTTCCCTGGGGAACGCTGCTCCTCGTATGCCTGGTGTCCCTCACGATCGGCGCACTCGCAGCAGCCCTCCCGGCCCGCCGAGCAGCCGCTCTGAGCCCACTGGACGCCATTGCGGAGGCGTGACGCACGGGCCTTTGGCCCACGGCGACCCCCTGTCTCCGTCACCATCCGCGGCAGAGAACGGTCACTGCGGCGTCAAGGTTGTCCGCCGACACCACGTACCCGGGGCCGAGCCCGGAAGTCCCGGCCCTGAGCGCCGTACGCCACCGCGCCGACACGCGCGCCTGAAGAAGGTCGTCCAGAACGTGCACCGGCGAGGTGGAACAGGGGGGTCGGGGAAGGCCCAGGTGAGGACAGTCTCCGACCTGGGCCTTCAGCCGTTCTCGGAGCCCTGGGGGCCGGAGCGCGGGGGAGTGGTGCAGCGGTCGCCGGCACGTGGTGCGGCGGTGTCGTCACGGGGCGATGCCGTCCCCGGCGTACAGGTAGCCGCCCGGCCGGGCGGGGTCGGCGATCAGCAGTACCTGGTCGCCGGGGCGGGGAATCCGCACCTTCGAGACGATGGTCTGGAGGGCGATGCGGTCAGCGGCCCCGGACGGCTGGAGGACCAGGTCGACGACCGGGTTGAAGTTGACCAGTCTGCCGGTGTCGCTGATCGATTCGACGACGGCGGGGATGGTCGGCACCCCCATGGCGAGCAACTGCTGGACGTCGACGCCGGAGTGGTACGCGCCGATCGACTGCTGAACCTTGGCGAAGTCCTCGTCGCCGAGGAACGCGCGTGTGGCGCGGCCGTAGAAACCCTTGCCACTGGCCACCTTGTCGGCGATCTCGGCGGCCCGCTCCTCGCGGTTCTTGCGACGATTCCCGAAGATTCCCATGTCGGCTTCTCCTTCTTGGTGATGTCCGGTCTTGGTGATGTCCGGTGCGGTTCAGGTGGATTTCGTCGGGTGCGACCTGGAGCGCATCCGTGTCGGTGTCGGTGTCGGTCCTGGGGCCGGTGGGCCCGGTGTGCGGGCGGGGAGAGTGCTCGGAGGCCGGGGCCGGCTGTCGGCCGTCGGCTGTCGGGCCGGTGGGACGGGGCGTGGTGACCGTCCCGGCCTACGGGTGCGTCCTGCTGACGGGGTGGACGCTAGGCGGCCGGCGGCACCTACCGATCTCAGGTTCGCCCGCCCGTTTTCGGACGACGTACCCTCCTCACATGTCGCCTCCGAGCCGGCCGACCGGCGAGAGCCTCCCGCGCGCCATGGTCATCGACAGAGCCTGGCGCGGCCTCGGACCGGGGCTGGAATCGCTGAGTGGCCCCGGTGGCGCACCCCTGACCCGGACGGTCAAGCTGATCGTGCTGCCGCTGATCGTCAGGCCGGCGCTGAGCCCGGAACTCGCGGTGGACTTCCTCGGACCGGCGCAGGCCGCGCACCTCGACGCGCTGATCCGCGAGTCCGGTCCGCGTCTTGAGGCGACGGCGCAGTGGTTCACCCTGCTCAAGAGGGCCCGGCGGGCCCTGGGTGTCGTGGCGGGCAACCCCCAGGATCTGTACTTCCAGCGGTGCTTCGAGCTGGCCACCGAGCACGGAGCGCCCTCGGACGGTGCGGACGCGTTGGCCAGGTCCGTGGTCGAGGATGTGGCGGACGCGGTCGGCGGACGCACGGTGGACGTGCTGAAGGAGCACCTGGCGGACGCCTCCCGGCGCGCCCGGCTCGACGGGGAGCTGGCCACCGGGTGGGAGAGCCGCCGGCCGGCCCCGGCGGACGGCACGGCCGCGGCGGTCGCGCTGGCGGCCGAGGTTCTGGACGCCTGCGGCGCGCCGGGTGGGGCGGGGAACCCAGCGGCGTACGTGTCCATGGTCGAGGCGGGGTACGGAGACCTGCTCGGCCGGGCCCTATGGGCGCACCCGAGCGGTGTCTGGGGCCGCGACGACCTGCCGGCGCATCTGGGGCTGACCGAGCGCCAGGTGCCGCCGCGCCCGGAGGTCGGCCGGGGCGCCTCGACGGCCACGCTTCCCGCGCCGCTGGACCGCACGCTCTTCGAGCGGCTCTTCGTCGTGCTGCAGTCGTCGGCCCGGCGCGAGGAGTTGGCGACGGTGCCGGAGCTCGTCGGGCGGGAGGTCGGCCGCAGCTGTGCTCCGCTCGGCCTGTACGACGAGAGCCTGCGCGTCGCCGTGGTCCTCGGCGGTCGGCTCGCGGTCGGCCTCGACCCGCTGGGCACCGGAGAATCCGCGCCGGGGCGGACGACGGCGCACCGGGCGGTCAACAGCCGCTGGCGGCGGGAGGCTTCGGCCCTTCGCGCCCGCAGGATGACCGTCTCTCCCCGCCCCGACCCGGACGGCGGCGTACTGGAAGCCCTCGCTCAGGACCTCCGTACCCCGTGGGCCGCCTACATGCGGCGGCTGTGGGTGCGGCTGCACGGGCGGGATGTCCGCGACGCGTCGTTGAGGGACGCCGCGTCGGCCTGGGCGGTGCTCGACGGGGTCGCCCGCTCGGTGATGATGGACCACCGCGCCAGGGTCCGGTCGGCGCTGCGGGCACTGTCGGCGACCGCGGCGGAAGCGGCCGAGCCGAGGAGCGCGTGATGGCGCGGGCCCCCATCGACGTCCGTGTCGTGCGGGGTGCGGACGGCACGATCCGGGTCGCCGCCGGTGCTGCCTTCGGCGGGGCCGGGGACGGCAGCGACGTGGGTGGTGCGGGCCCCGACTTCACCCGGGCCGTACTCGACGTCGCGGGAGCGGTTCTGGCCTGGCCCGTCCTCGGGGACCCGGGTCTGCCGGTGGCGGAGGTGAACGACGTGGGGCGGGCGCAGCAGTGGCTGTGGGCGGTCTACGGCGAGCGCACCGCCGCTGCCGTGCACGCCTGCGCGGCGGGGGAGCCGGCCGGCCCGCGGGTGGCTGCGGACGTGACCGCTCTCGCGGGCGGCGCCGCCCGGCTCGGCTTCGGGCACTGGGCGGCGCGGTGGTGGCCGGCGTCGTACGCGGACGGGATACCGGCGCTCGAACCGGACGTGCTCGGCCTGGAGCTGGCCGCGCTCACCCACGCGTGCCAGCAGTTGTTCGACGACTTCGGTGACCAGCCCGACGACTGCGCGGCCGAACTGATCGAGGACCATCGGTCGGCCCTCGACCCGCTGACCGAGTGGTGGCGCGCGGCACCGCGGCCGACGGACACGGCACGCCACCTGGAGAGCGTCCTGCGGTTGATCGACGACGCGGCGGACAGCGCCGGGCTGGACGGGCAGGCGCTGCGCCGCCTCCGGTCGTCGCTGGACCAGCGCCGTCCGGCCGGTACGCCGGTCGATCCCGGCGCGCTGTTCGCACGGCAGGGCGGCTATGCCCTCGCGGCGGGCGATCCGCTCGTCGCGGGCGGCCGGGTGATCGCCCGGGGCTCGGGCACCAACGACTGGCGCCGCTACCCGCCCGGCTTCGTCGACGCCTCCGAGACCGCGGTGTCCTGGACCGCTCGCGCACTCGGCGCGCGACGGCAGATCGAGGTCGAGGTCGTCGCGCACATCGCGGCCCCCGCCGCCGCGGTGCCTCTCGTCGCGGAGGTCCGTGTGAACGGCGGCCGCCGGTATCGGGTGCCGCTCGCCAGGCGGGACGACGTGTGGACCGGCCGGGCGGAGCTGGAGCTGCCGGCCGCGGCGGCGCCGCCGCGCATCGAGGTCGGTGTGCTGCTCCCCGGCTTCGACCTCGGTCCCGGTCCCGGCTTCGACCTCGGTCCCGGTCCCGGCTTCGACCTCGGTCCCGGTCCCGGCTTCGACCTCGGTCCCGGTCCCGGCTTCGACCTCGGTCCTGGTCCTGGCTTCGGTCCCGGTCCCGGTACGGCCGGTGGAGCCGGGGGCGTCGCCGACCGCGACGCGGTCCGCACGCTGGCCCGGCGGCGGCTGGCAACCGCGGCGGAGTCCCCGGCACAGGGCGCGTCGCCGCACGACGCCCTTTCGGGGCCGTTCCTTGCCGAGATCGCCGCCGCTGCCACCGGTGAGGACTACTGACGGATGCCGGACGAGGAGGACGACGCGGGGGTGTGGCTGTACGGGGAGCCGTTCGACAGTGGTTTCGCCCTGGCCGAGGAACATCGGCTGGCTGCTGACCTCGCCGCCGCGTGCACCGTCTACGAGGGGTTGCTCACCGTGGCCGAGCCCATCGAGGACTCGCCCGACGTGCGGTTCCTGCGGGCGCATCTGCTGTCGGACCTCGCGAGCGTCCGGCTCACCGCCACGGACCTGGCCGGGGCGGCGGACGCCGTGGAGCGGGCCCTCGGCCTGCTCCACGGCATCCCCTCGGTGTCGATGGGGCCGCTCGGCCGTCAACTGTGGCTGGAAGTCCTGCTGAAGACCCTGCTCGCCAGGGCCGACCTGCTGCGCAGGACCGGGCACCTGGACGAGGCGCTGGCCTGTCTCGACGAAGTGGCGGCCAGGCTGCCCGGGTTCGACGACCCCGAGGGGCTGCGTACTGCCGAACTCGGCCTGAACCGGGTGCATCTGCTGATGGAGCGGGGCGAGTGGGGAGCGGCCGAGGAGCATGCCTCGGCGCTGTTGTCCACCATGCCGCCGACCATGCTGCCGACCGTCCCGCGGCTGCTGACCGCCCTCGGCCTGATCTGCGCCTCGACGGGGCGGTTCGACCCGGCCGAGGACTACTTCGTCCGCGCGGAGGACGGCTTCCGGGCGATGGGGAACACCGGTGAGCGGCAGTCGCTGCTCGTGCACCGGGCGTATGCCGCGATGCACCGGGGCGATCTCGACCTCGCGGAGCGGTGGTACGCCGAGGCGTCCGCGATCTTCGAGCGGCAGCGGCAGTTCGGTGACCTGGCGGTCTGCGAACAGGCCCGCGGCTTTCTCGCCGGTCTGCGCGGCGACGCCACCGGCGCACAGGACCTGCTGGGGGCGAGCCTGGCCCGGTTCGAACGACTCGGCGCATCGGTCGCCGCCGCCGACACCAGCCTGCTGGGCGCCCAACAGGCCTATGCCCGGGGCGACATCACCGAGATGAAGCGGCTGGCCCAGGAAGCCCGCGACGTGTACCAGGCGCGGGAGGTGTACGAGCGGTGCGCACAGGTCGATCTCCTGCTCGCGAGAGCCCTTGAGGACAACCTGAACCGGACGGACCACGGCGACCACGAGCGGGAGTCCATCGGCACCGCGCTCGCCCTCGCCCTTCCCGCCGCGCTGGCCCTGGAGGCGGCACGCTACGACTTCGCCACCGCCCACGCCCGCAGTCAGTGGCTGGAACTGGCGGACGACGCCATGCAGTTGGTCTTCCGTCTCGCGGTACGCCGACAGGACCAGGGGCTGCTCTTCGAACTGGTGGAACACCGCTGCGCGGGCGCCTCGCTGGCGCTGGACCGCACACCTCGGTCGGCGATGCGTGTCCCGCCCTCCGGGCCCGGCGAGTCCTCTGGATCCGGCGAGTCCTCCGGGCCCGGCGAGTCCTCTGCGCCCGCCGGGGCAGCTGGGGCGGCCGGGGCCGCCGTAGACGTTGCGTCGGTCTTCCCGAGCGCGGCCATGAAGGCGTACGGGCACGTCGAGGGCCCGATGATGCCCGGGGGTGTGGCGGCGGAGGCCGCTGCCTCCGTCGGCCTGCGCGTCGCGCCGCCGCCGAAGGTGCGGATGTCGCCGGAATCCGGCCGCATCGCGCTCCAGGAGTACATCGAGGCGGCCGAATTCCGCTATCACCGACGGATCGTGAGTGAGGAAGAGGTGTCGTGCTGGTCGCCGACGACGTGATGAGCCGACCGGTGGTCCAGGTCCGGCTGGCGGACGCCGGCGACCTGTTCATGACCTGGACGTGGACCAGCGGGGCCCGGGGGTTCGGTACCGGCCACGGGCCCGGTGCCGAAGTCGACCGGGCGGTCGGCGCGCTGGCCGCCGCGCTGCCGGGCGCGGGTGGGGGAGCGGAGGGGCTGCGGCGGGCGTTCGACTCGGGAGCGATGGCCGGTCACCGGACCGAGCACCGGCTCGCGCGGGTGCTGGCCGAGGCACTGTGGCCGGAGGGGCTGACGGCGCAGATACGCCACGTGTCGGCGCGCGCGGGCCGTCCCCTGGTGCGGATCCAGCCGTCGCCCAGGGTGGCCCAGGTCCCGTGGGAACTGCTTGCCGTCGGCGACGACGTCCGGCTCATCGATCTGGCGGACGTCGTGACCACGGCGCCGGTGTCGTTGCGGCCGAAGAGATCCGCTGCGTGTCCGGCGCCGGACACGGACGCCGAAACGGACGCGGATGTGGATGCGGGCGCGGGCGCGGATGCGGGCGCCGACGCGGTCGTACTCGTCCTCGACCCCCGGGTTCCCGGGTTCCGGGCCGACTCCCCGCTCGGCTCGGTCCTGGGGCCGCCCGGCTCGGACCCGCAGCTGCTGTCGTTCGTCCGGAGCCGTCTGGACGCGGGCGCCGTCGCGCCGTCCGTCGCCGCCCCGGCGGAGGCCTTCCGCCGCACCGACCTGGACCGGGACTGGTTGAGCGGCGTGCTCCGCAAGGGGGCACGCAGGCTGATGTACGTCGGGCACGTGAGCGGCGCGCCGGTCGAGGGCGGGCAGAGCGAGGACGGTGCGCTCCATCTGTGTTGCGGTCCGGGGACCGCCGGCCTGGTCGAGGCGGTCCGTACCCATCGGCCGCTGTCGGCCAAGGACCTCCTGCTGGGCACGCTTCCCCTGCGCGCGGACGGCGAGCCGGGTGCGCGGATCTGGCCCGCGCCGCCGCGTGTCGCGCTGATCGGCTGCGAGAGCGGCGGCGATCTGCGGTTCGCCGAGTCGTTCGGCCTGGCGACGGCGATGATCCACAACGGCGCCGAGCTGGTCACCGCCACCCGCTGGGTGCTGCCGACCAGCTTCGCGTTCCACCGGCTGGCCGGTCTGCCCGAGTCCGTACGCCCGTTGTCGGAGGCGATCATCGCCGTCGACGCCGCCCACGAGCACCGCGACCCCGTGCACCGGCTCGGCCGCTGGCAGCGCGAGCAGCTCGACCACTGGCGCGCCGGCGGCCGGATCGAGCACTCGCCCCTGCTGTGGGCGGCCATGACCTGCATCGTCGTATGACCGGCAGGTGACGTGGACTCTGTGACGTTCGCCCGGTGATCCGGTGCCGGGGAGCGATCCTCGGGGCAGGGGCAGGGGCAGGGGCAGGGGCAGGGGCAGGGGCAGAGGGGCCCCTCCCCGCGCGTGTGGCGGCGCGGGGAGGGGCGGTACACCGCTCAGGTCGCGGTGCAGTTGACCCGGACCGGGGCCGCGGCGGCGTGGCGGTTGTTGGCGCCGCTGCCGCGGTTGTCGAGGACGACGGAGATTTTGTTGTCCGTGATCGGGAAGGTGCCCGCGGAGACCCACTGGCCCAGGTGGGAGGGCTGGTTGATCTCGAAGGTGCCGATCTGGTTGCCCGAACTCTGAGTGAAGGCGCGGTAGACGGTGTAGTGAGCCGGGGTGCCGCCGACGTACGAGAGGTCGTGGACGTTGGGGATGTACACCTGGACCGCGCAGTTGCCCTTCTTCACGTCGCCGGACGTGAACTTCCACTGCGCCCAGATGCCGTCCGAGCGTGAACTGCCCGACATCGGCAGGCTGTAGTAGAAGCCGCTGCACCCGTAGGACGTGGTGCTTCCCCGGCTGCCGCGCCAGCCCTCGTTCCCGTCGGTGTACTGGTCCCCGGCGGCGAAGCCGGGCGTGTTGCAGCCGGGGCCTATGAGGTGCGAGTAGGTGATGGCCGGGGCGGGCGCGGCCGGGGCGACGCCCGCGGGCTTGTTGGCGGGGGTCTGCTTGTTGCTCTCGGCGGGTGGGGTGTTCTTCTTGCCGGTCTTGGTGGACGGGGCCTTCTTCGAGGTGCTGGGCTTGTCTTCCTTGTCCTCACCGCCGCTGCCGGACTCGTGTATGCCGCCCAGAACGGCGTTGTGTTCGGTCGTGCCGTCGGAGCCGGGCCCCTTGCCGGAGTGCTCGCCCTTGGCCTTGGCCACGCCCGGCGCGGAGATGCGCTGCTCGCTGGGAACGAGTCCGGGGCCGGAACCGTCGGGGTTCATCGAGCTGCCGGCAGGGGCCCCGGCGACCGGGGGACGGGGCTTGTCGTCGGGGCCGGAGATGAGGAAGGGCACCCCGATGAGGACCAGCCCGCCGAGGACCGCGGCGGCGATCATCGGCTTCTTGGGCCGCCCCAGGGGCAGGCCGACGGCGCGCTTCCCGGAGGCGCCGGAGCCCGCCGCGGCGGTGAGGCGCGTCTCGGCCGCCGACTCGGTCGTGGTCCGGGTCTGAGCGGCGGAAGCGGTTCCGTCCGCCGCCGAAGCCGTCTCGGCGGTGGCCGCCGTGGCCGATTCGGCGGTGGCCGGGGCGGTTTCGCCGGTTGCGGCCGTCGCAGCGGCGGGCGGCGCCTCCTCCTCCGCTGCGGGGGCCGCGCCCTCCTCCTCCGCTGCGGGGGTCGCGGTGGCTACGGCGGTGGCCGTCGCCGTCCCGCCGCCCGTTTCGGCCTTCGTGCCGGTTGTGGCTTCGGCCTCCGCACCGGCGGCCGAAGCCGTCACGGCCGCGGAAGCGGAAGCGGAGGGAGAGACGGAAGCGGAAGCAGGAGCGGAGGCGGTGGAGGCGGCGGAGGCGGTTGCGGTCGCGGTCGCGGGGAACAGGCCGGTGGTCGGTTCCTCGGTCAGGACGGCGATTGCCGCCGCGCGTCGCACCGAGGAGCCCCCGGCGCTCTCACCTGCCGGGGTGGACTCTTTGCTTGCCATGGCTGGTCTGCCTTTCTGGACGGGAGGAAAGAGTTCTGCGGAGGCGCCGCTCAGCGCACCGGTGGGGCGTGGTGGAACGGACCGGTGCACCGATCCGGCCAGGCGGGCGCCCCGGCCGCGCTCGGGCGGCGGGCGGCGCTGTCCAGCCGTTCCACGGCTTCTGGGGAGGGCTCCCGGAACCGGCCGGTGCCCGTGGGCAGTTCGGCCAGCAGGACCCGGGCGGGCATGTCGCCCTCCGCCTCGTGGCGGGTCAGGACCGTGAACGCGGTCCCGGTACCGAAGAGTGCTTGCACACCGTTTCCGTCGACGGAGAGTACCGAGGTGCGCCGGGCGGTCACGGGCCGGATGACGTAACGGACGTGGGACAGGGGCGGCAGGGGCGCGTTCTGCGCCTCCAGGTGGACGACGTCCAGCGGCGCGTCGCACTCCAGCACCGCACCCGGCACGACCTCGTCCGGGACAGCCGGCTGTGCCACGGCGCGCACAAGGGTGCCCCGCAGGGCGGGCAGCCGCTGCAACCCGGAGGCCAGGCAGGCCGCGTACGGGCGCAGCGCCTCGCTGTCCTCGGCGAGGGCACGAGCCCCGAAGGGGTCCTCCAGGGAGGAGGAGAGGTACAGATGGACGGCGATCAGGTCGGCCCGTGCGGCGTCCTCACCGGTTCCGCGCAGTGCGGGCAGCCGGATGAGTGCCTGGCCCACGGGTCCGCTGTGCTTCTCCCAGACCTCGGCGGCCAGCTCCCGGAACGCCCGGCGGTCCGGCTCGCCGCTGAAGCCCACGGGCGCGCGGCGGCGCAGGGCCGGAGCGGCAGGGGGCCTGACCTGGGCCGGGGCGGCAGGGGGCCTGGCCTGGGCCGGGGCGCTCGGTGCCGGTGCTGGGGCCGGTGCCGGGGCCGTCCGGCCCGCGGGGGCGGGCACCGGGGGCGGAGTGGTGGCGCCGGACACCGCCGGCTGCGGGGTGGCGGGTGCGGCGGGCGTCCGGCCGGACGTCGTCGACGGAGGCGGGCCGCTCGGCTCGGCCTCCTCGCCCCCGGCACCTGTGGTCCGTGCGCCGACCACCGCCCCGGGCGGGAGCGTGGGCTCCTCCCGCCGGGCCGGTGCCGGCCGGCCGGATCCTGCTGGGGCGTGCGGGCCCCCGTCCGGTACGGCTCCGGCCGGGTCGAGGCGCGCCCCGAGGGCGCCCCCGGCCCCTGCCACCGCCGGCCGGCCCTCGGTGTGGGTCAGGCCCCGGCCCGCCCCGGGCCCAGGGGTTTCCTCCGGGCAGGCGGAGGAGAGCGGCGTGGCGGGTCCGCCTGTGGGCGGGCGGCCTTGGGTGTGTGGTTGGGCCGGACCCGATTCCGTGTGGGGGGTTGTCTGCGGGCGGGGGCGTGGGGCGGGGTCGGCCGCCGCTGCTCCGGTTCCGGACGGGTGGCCTTCGGCGCGTGGCGTGCCCGCGCCCGTCCTGGCAGCGGGAGCTTCTTCCGCCCGGGGGCGTGGGGCGGGCGGTGCCGCCTCGGGCTCCGGTTCCACCGGCGGTCCGGGCTCGGCAGCCGGGTTCCCTCCGGCTGTCGGCGCGGCCACCGCCACGGGCGTGCTCGGGCGGGGCGTGGCCGTTTCGGTCCGCGTCGCGGTGGCCTCGTCGGCCGAGGTGCCCACTTCGCGGGATGTCGGCGCGCTCCCGGACAGCGCCGAGGCACTGCTCCGCCGAGGTGCGGCCGCCAGCGTCAGCCCCGTACGGATCGCGAATCGCCGCAGCCCGGCGACCGCCTCGGGCTCCACGTCCTCGGAGACGGCGAGTTCGGAGTGGGTGCGCGCCGCCGCGCCGAGGCCGGTGAGGAGCGCGGCCAGGTCCTTCAGACGCTTCTCGCCCGCCGCTTTCCCGGACAGGCAGTCCGCCGCGATCTCCACCCGCAGCGCGCGGGACTCGCCGGCCCGGTCCCGTACCTCGGCGGGTGGGTGGGGGGAGGTGCCGAGCCAGAGGCCGGAACGCACCGCCACCGCCCAGGCCCCGGACGGCAGCCGCAGGCTCGCCGGTTCCGTCCCGGGGACCCCCGCCTTCTCGGGGAACGCCCAGGCGGCGGGGCGAGGGGAGGGACGCGAGCCGTCCTCCCCGGTGGGGGAGCAGACCAGGGCGGTCAGCGGCGCGGGCCAGGTGAACTCCCCCTCGGGGGAGACCAGTTGTACGGATTCGCCCTCGGCCTCGCTGCTGTCCTCGCTCCTGGTGGCGGCGACCGGGAGCCCCAGGCTCACCTCGATCTCCGTGCCGAGGAGGTCGCACACCTCCTCGGCCAGGCCGACCGCTTCCCGGCCGTCGGCCGGGACGAGCCGCAGGGAGTGGCGGGGCTCGGCGGGCAGACCGGCGAGGAGGGTGGCCAGGTCCTCCGCCGCGACCGGCTCCGCGCGCGGGGCGCCGAGCAGCACACTCAGCCGTTCGGGGTGGACGGCGACCGCGTAGGCGAGTTCATCGGGGCGCGGCGCGGCGGTGCCCGCCGGGTACAGGGCCAGCCCGGCGGGGACGGCACGGACCACGCTCTCCCCGATCGGCCCCAGGGGAACCCGGGTCAGCGCGTGCTGCCAGCGCGGGGCGGGCAGGCGGGCGCCCAGCGCCTCGGGGGCGGTCCCCGGGGCGAAACGCCACCAGCCGCCGCCGGGGGTGGCGGGTTCGGTGACGTAGAGCAGGCCGCCGGGGGTGAGGACGGCGGGGGCGTCGGGCGCCTCCAGAGTGACCTCCCAGGCGTCGGCGAGGCGTTGGGCCAGCGGACCGGCCTCGCCGGCCGGTGCGGCGGCCCCGGACAGCACCAGCCGGACGGCGAGCGGCTCCTCCTCGCGCAGCCGGGCCAGCAGCGAGCCCAGTTCCTCACCGAGGTTGCCGGCGGCCTTCTGGGGCACGTCGACCACGACGACGGGGCGCCGGGGGTCGGCGGGCAACTCCCGTACGAGTTCCCGGACCGGGGAGTCCGGCACGGCCGAGGAACGCAGCAGGTAGCGGTGGGGGAACTCGTCCCGCACCGTGCGCGGCGACGCCCCCCGTGCCGCACCGGCAGCGGAGCCGCCCGCCGCCTCGGCGGGCGCGGGGGCGGCGTCGCGGCGGCGGAACCGACGCTTCATCCGCTCGGATATGCCACCCGAGGCCGGCCCCACCCGTCCGTCGTCAGCCTGTCGCACTGGCCCTCCCCTGTCCGGTCGCCCCGATTCGATCATGAAGAGCGCTCCGGGCGGGAGCGTGGTTCTCCGGCATCGCGGGTGAGCTGCTCGAAGCGGATTCGGAGAGGGCTGAGTGAGCGTGGTCGGCGGAGGACCCCTGGCAGGTGCGGGGTATGCCGCCGGGACCCGTCAGGAGGAGGGTCCGGCCGGGGCCTTCGGTGTACAGGTCGAGCAAGTAGGCCGCGGCGGTGCCGAGTTCGGTGCACGACGAAACGCCCTTCGGGACGGTCCGGGTCCGGGCTGCGCCGTGCTCCGCGTCCACCTCCATGGTGGCGGTGAACGGTTGCGTCCGACCGGTGGCCGGGCGGACGAGGAGATCGTTGGCGGCCGCGCCCGGCAAGTCGAACCGACCCGTCAGGTCCTGCGTCTGCGGCACCGGCCGGGACCGGGGAAGCCGTGCGGGGACACCAGACGGGCGCACGGGCGGGCCGGGCGGGCGGCGGCCCGACGCCCGCCCGGATCCAGCGGCGCGGGCGGCCGGGCACGGTACGCGACGGGGCACAGGCGGATCTCCTTGCTGTCCAGCTGAACGTCCGCCCCGTCGACGAGGAGGCTCGACTCCGGGGAATGGACGAGGAGGCTCGACTCCGGGGAATAGGGGAGCGGGGTGGGATTCTTCATCGACGACGCGGTGAATCCGGGATCACAGGACTGCCGTGGTCGAGGTGGCTGTTGTCATGAGCAGATATATCCGTCTGACCGGCACTGCGATGAGACCGCGTCTCGATGGGGCCGGGAAATCCGAATCATCGACGCCTTTCGCTACGATCACCGCTTCTTTCCGTAAATGTGTCGTAGGTATGCTTCATAACGAGCCGAAAGGGATCCGGCCTCAAATTCTTCGCTTTCTTCATCTGCGCCTTGTTCGTCGGGGTGGATGTCTCCGAAGTAAGGGCTGTTCACCTCTGCCTGAAGGAGCCGCAGGTTGCCTGAGATCACCTCTTTGAGGTAAGGGTTGTCCAGCAAGGTGGACAAATTGTCGATATCGACACCTTCTGATTCGATGTCCTCGTGAATTTCCAGAAGTTTCTCTATTTCCGATGCGCTCATCCTGGAAAGCTTCTTCGTGTCTACATGCAACAGTTCTTCCCAGCCCATGCGGAATTCTTCGAAGCCACCGGCGAAGTGCTTCCCTATTCGCTGTTTCAGCGTTTCGCCGGGAGAGACGTCGAGGCTTCCGATGCCCTCATTCCCTCTATGTCTGTCGTAGGCGCTGTCGAAGAGATCCCCGGAAAATCCGGAAATGTCCTCGGCGGTCTCCTTGTCGATGCGGAGTCTGAACATCTCGTTGACGATCGCAAGCCAGTGATCGTCGGTGAGGCTGGCGGCTTCCTCGCCTTCTCCTGTGAAGGTTTGCACTCTTCTTCTGAATTCCCTCTGGTTCCGGGCTTCGTGGCCCGACTTTCCGAGGATGATGCGTCCGATATGGCCCGGACTCAGTCCGATGATGCCGGAAAGCTCTATGTTCGATATCGGTACTCCGCGCACTCCTCCCTGTGTGGAGAAATTGATGAGAATTTTTCTCAGATTCTCTCGGTCACCTGACAGGTGGGCTGCCTTGATCAAGCTCCTCTCGTCTTCGCCCAGGGCGCGGACGGCCTGCCTTCCTCCGCTTGCCTTGTTGCTGCCTCGGCCGATCCTCCCGGTTTCCGGACCCAGGTACTCGTGCCGTTCACGTCTCACGGAGCGATAGCGTTTGGCTCCATTTTCGGTGGAAACCTCGATGTCGGTGTCGGAGTCGGTTCTGTATCCGTGTTTTCCTCCGTCCGAGGACGGAATCCGGATCTCAAGGCCATTGTTCTCGGTCACCGTGGTGCCGTCGGACGGCGGTTTCACCCCGGAACTCGCGGGTGTGCTCATCGGGTTGGTCGGCGTCGGATCGCCCGTCTCGTTCTCCGTCGACTCGACCATGTGCTGGAGATACTGTGCGTACTCGGGACTGTTGGCAACATGGGGTTGGTGATCCAGGAGATTCTGCACGGCCGACTTCCAGAAATGGCCGTGATTGGGGTTGAAGGACAAGCCGCTGAATCCGAGAGCATCGCGGTAGTACCTCAGTGCGGCCGCGCAGCCGGCGCACGGCCGGTACCTGCCCTGGACGATGAAGGATCGCCCGGCAACCTCTGAGGGTTTGATGTCGGCCTTGTGCAGGGCCAGAAGCAGCTTCTGCTCGGCATGTACCGAACGAGGTTTCTCCGAACCCACTTTTTCCGTGGGGCCGACGCGGATCATGATCACCTTGCCCTCGTATTCCTTGGCGGTGAGCACCTCCCGCAGGTTGTCGGCGTCCGTGCCGACGAACTCGATCGTCCTGCCGACCGCGTCACGCAAGACGTCGGCCGTGACGTCGTCCTCCATGCCGCGCTGATCGTCCAGGATCGCCTGAACCTTCTCCGTGGCGCGGTCCATGCGCTTGATTTCTTCGGATTGCTTCCCGGCCGCGGGGGGATTGAGCTGCTGCTCCAGCAGCCCTTGCAGCGAGGTGTCCCCGCTTCCCTTCAGATATTCCTTGAGAGCGTCTGCGGATTCGTTGAAGTTCGATGCGAAAAGTAGTCTGCCATTGATCAGCATGGACTGTGTCTCGCGGTCGTCCTGAACCGTTCCGGACGCCCCTGCTTGCTCCTTCTGGGCGTCAGTCATGATTTTGTGCAGCAGAAAAGAAAGGTGGGAGAGGGTTTGCTCGGATCGCTCGTTCGCCATGGAGCGGGGGAAGCGAAGACGGGTTTCGCTCGTCACCCAGCCGAGGGTGCCACCACCGTGGACGGCGACAACCGGGCTTTCTGTCACGTGGGAGCTGATGGAGTCCGCCGGATTCTTCCTGCGCTTCTTGCCCTTCCCCGTATCCGATTCGCTCGCGTGGGTCTCCTGATCCTCCTGGTACCCGAGGTCCTCCTGGTCCCCCTGGTACCCGAGGTCCTCCCGATCGTCCTGGTTCAACTGACGTTCGTACTCCCTCAGCCGCTCCAGCTCTTCTGCGTCATCCTCTCTGGCACGGGGCTTCTTCTGATTGCTCGGCCCTGGGGCGCCGTCGTCCTCTTCTTCGCCAACACGCCTTTTCTGGCTTGATCCGGGGGCCCCGTTTTGGTCGGGTGCGTTGCTTGAGGGGCGGTGCGGCGTCTGACCGGGGGCGAGGCGCGTGGACGTCGCGGTCGGTGGGGACTCGTTGTGCACAGTGGATTCGGTCAGTGGGGACTCGTTGTGCACGGGGATGTCGACGGTGTCGCTGACGTCCTCGATCGTCCTGAGGTAGTCGACGGGCAGTTCGCGCAGGCCGTCCGAGTCGAGGAGGGCCATCAACCCCTCCTCGTGAACTCCGGTGAGGCGCGGGTCGCGGCGGAACAGATGCGGGTCACCGGTCGCCAGGCCGTTGGCGTCCAGGTATTCGTCGGCGAGTCCGAGGTAGTGGAGGAGTTCGTGGACGAGGGTGGCGTCGCTGTGTTCGAGGTCCCAGTGGAGCTGGTCCGCCCGGTCGGGCAGGAGGTTCCGGGTGAGGGTGATGGCCTCACCGTGGCCGGGCGCGTGCACGAACTCTGCGGTGACGCGGAATTGGTCGCCGGAACGAGGGAGTACGTAGCCCCGGTTCATGTGCGTGTCCAGGAGGCTCTGCACACGCGTCAGGAGTGCGTCGAGATCCGAGTGGTCCAGGTAGTCGGCGATCTCGAAGGGCAGGGTGACGAAGAAATGGCGAACGGTGCGACCGTCTGACAGACGTTCGCGACGCACGTGGTTACGGATCAGCGTCTCGGAACCGTTGAGCAGGCCGGGGCGCCGGTCGTTCTGCCGCAGGGCCGGATCGAAGCGTTCGGTGTGCACCGCGGCCGTCGCGGTGTTTCGGAACGGCCGCAGCTCCGCCTCGGAGACGAGCACGTCGACCCGCTTGCCCAGGACCCGGGGACGGGCGGGGCGGTCGGGCAGATTGCCGCGTCCCGCAGCCGGCTGCCACGGGGTCTCGCCGACGCGCGGCTCGGGCCGAGGGGGCGGCGGTGGCGGGGTTGGCAGCGGGGGAGGTGGAGGAGGCGTGGGGGTGGGAGCGGGGGTGGGAGCGGGTGTGGGTGCGGGCTTGGGCGTGGGATTGAGGAGTTGGTAAGCGAGCGCGGAGCGGCTGGAGTTCTGGACCGGAGGCCGCGTCTCGGTCGTGTCCGTGAGGTCGGCGGACGGGGCGGGGGCGGGAGCGGGAGCGGGGAGGACCGTGGACGCCACGGTTGTGTTCGGGGTGGGGTCGGCCGTTTCCGAGTCGTCGACCGGTGTCGGGTCCTGGGTGGCGTCTTCGTTGTTGTTGGGGGTGGGCACGTGCTGTGTTGTTGTGTTCGGGGTGGGGCGGGCCGTCTCCGAGTCGTCGACCGGTGTCGGGTCCTGGGCGGTGTCCTCGTTGGCGTCGAGGGAGGACAAGTGCTCCGATGCCGTCGTTGGAGTCGTTGGAGTCGTTGGAGTCGTTGGAGTCGTTGGAGTCGGCGGAGTCGGCGGAGTCGGCGGGGCGATTGGGGTGGTCGAGGTGGCCGTCGGCGGTTGCTCGTGCGGAGTGAGGGTGTTCGCGGACTCGTCCCGGTTGACCTGGTTGGTGTTCCCGGCCGCCGTGTTCTGTGAGACCGCGGCGACCGGAGGGCGCGGCAGCATCGAGGGGCGGTTCAGGGGCTGGGAGGAGACCGACTCCCCTCGCGGGCCGCCGGGGCCGCCAAGAGGCCGGGCGTTTCCGGCGTTCTCGGCGGACGTCGCGGCCTCATTGTTCTCGCCGGTGACGACCAGGTAGTGGATGCCGTTGTTGCCGTGCACGGCGAGTTCCACGGGGGACCCGATGGCGGTGGCGATGGCGACGGCACGAGCCTCGGCAGCTGCCAACTGCGCCGCACCGTCCTGCGGCCCGAGCGCCAACCAGAGCTGTGGCATCGGACGGTTCTCGTCCTGCTGTCCGTCGGGTTGTTCGCCGACCTCTTCCGTCAGGTAGGTGGTGATCGCCTGGATCAGGTCGGCATCGGGCCGTCCGCCGTTGTCGCTGTCCGTTGGCGCCGCAGCGTTTGTTGTGTTTGTTGTTGCTTCTGTTGTGTTTGCAGTGCCCGTGGGCGTTGTCGTGGTGGGCGTGGTGGAGAGGGGCGGCAGGTCCCAGACGCCGTTGCCCGGGGGCAGGATGCCGAGCCCCCGCAGATCCGTTTCGGAGACCCGCAGTATCGCGGTGCCGGTGACATAGCGGACCGGCCCGCCGGGTCCGGTGACGGTGGTGACCGTGTCGACCTCGACCTCGTGCGTCTGCAGGCCCTTCGTGGCCGTGGGCAGCCCCGCCGTGCCGATCTTCGTCCAGCGGCGTCCGCCGGCCGAGACACCGCCGCCCTGGCCCTGGGGCACCGACTGGAACTGGAAGGGCGTGGTGGACACGCCGAGGGTGTGCTCGCCCTTGCTGCCGACGGTGTGGTTCGCGCCGAGGGAGAAGGCGGACGAACGCGACACAGAGGAGGTCGCGGTGGTGCCGGAACCGGTCTGACGTACGTGGTCGATGGTGACGCCACGGCTGCTGCCGATGATCTTCGGTCGCAGCAACTGCGTGGTCATCCTCACCGAGGACGTGCCGTCGGCGCGGGGCGCGGAACCGCCGAAGCCCGCCGCCTGACGCAGTGAGTCGACCGTGATCTGCCCGCCGTGCAGCAGCTCCGTCAGCCGTGCCGCCGCCGCCTCGTCGCTGGCGCCGCTGCTGAGGGCGGCGCCCTTCGCGAGCTCGGGGGCCACCTCGTGGACCGCTTGCAGAAGCTCCTGGTGGTGGCTGATCTCGTAGACGGTCTCCGTACCGGTGGGTCTCACCGGCACCGCGGTCAGCAGTCCGTTCGCGGTGTTCCTCGGGTCGGTCTCCCGCACGCCCTTGGGCAGACGGTTGGGTTCGGCGGGTGCCTCGCCCGTGACCAAGGGATCCTCGTCCTTGGCGAAACGGACGGTGACGGCGGCGTCCACCTGGTCGATCGCGTACGTCGTCCCGTCGATCTCCATCGAGGCCGTGAAGGTCCACGCCAGCCGGAACTCCGCGCCCCCCTCCGTACGCATCCAGAGGCGGTCCTCCGCGGTGCTCGTGTTGGTGACGGTGTCGGTGAGCGTGGTGGTGTGTGTGGCCGAGGGGGCGAGGCCCAGCTTGTGCTTGCTGTCGTCGATGGTGGGGATGGAGAGGCTGCCGGACGCGGCACCTCCCCACTTGGTGGTCCGGCTCCGCGTCTGGGTGATGTTGTTGGGCGCGTGCTGGGTGAAGGTCTCCAGCCCGGCTCCCTTCGCACTCTCACGTCCCTTCACCTGCAGGAGCTGTTCGGAGCTCCAGCTCGGGCGGCCCGCGAGGTGCACCGTGACGTCCTTGGTGGTCACGCCGTCGGGGTACGGGAAGGTGAAGCTGAGCGGCTGGTCCCTGCCGCGGCCGGTGAGAGCGGCCATGGCGGCGGGGGAGGTGAAGTCCGCGAGCCGCTGGCGCAGTCCGGGCACGTAGTGCGAGCTGCCGGGGGTGAGGGCGCCGGGTGCCTGGGCCTCCACCAGCGCGGTCAGCCTGCGGTGGTACAGATCGCGCTCGATCCGGGGCTCGGCCGGGGGCGTGGGGTCGGTGGTTCCCTGCTCCGGCATGAACTGTTCTTGTTCCGGTGCGGCTTGCTCCTGCTCCGGTGCCGTCTGGTCCTGCTCCGGTGTGGTCTCTTGCTGTTCCGGAGCGATCTGTTCCTGCTCGTTCTGTTCCTGCCGGGGTTGTTCCTGGACGTCCGGAGTTTCCGTCGGCCCATCAACGTCAGGATTGGTGTTCTGCGGCGCCGGGTTCGGTTCCGTGGCGCCGGGAGTGCCGTTCGCGGTCACGGGAAGGGGCAAGGGGCTGCTCAGCGGGGTGACGTCCAGCACGGCAGCCAGGCCGAGGGTTCCGCGCTGTACGAACCGGTACGGCAGCGGGGCGTTCGCGGGCGTGCCCTCGCCCAGGTCCTGCAGGCCCAACAGATCGACCAGCCTGCCGTTGTCGCGGCGCAGTTGCTCCGGCGTGGCGAGGAACTGCATTCCCCCCTCGATGGTGACCGTCCTGGGCTCGGTGACAGCCCCGGCGCGGCTCACCGGGCCGCCGCGTGTCCCGCGTCGCAGGGTCACCTCGTAGGTGATGTCGGCGGAGATACGGACGTGCTTGCCGCTCTCGGAGGGCACGCGTGTCACGCTCGTCGACGCGGCGGCCGTCACCGCCCGGGTGTCGCCGCGGCCGTACACCCCCTTGGCGCCCCCGCCGCCGGACACGGCCTTGCCCTTGGCCTTGCTCTTGGCCTCCTCGTCGGGAGCGGAGAGCGGGTCGGTTGCCTTGGCCGCGGCCGCCTCGGCGTCCGCACGGAGTGCCGTGGACTTCAGGCTGAAGCCGCCACCCCCTTCGAGGGAGGAGGCGCTGGAGGTCTGGCGGGAGGCGCTGTCGACGAGCCCGAGGTCGATCTCGCCGTACTGGGTGACCTCACCCATGCTGCGGAGGTTGGACAGCTTCGCGCGGATCTCGACGACGAGATCGGTGCCTGCGAGGGCGGCCGGCACGAAGAGGTCGTCGATGACGTAGACGCCCTTGACGAGCTGATGGGCGCGTGCGGACAGCGCCGCGGGGGTGAGTTGGGCGTGCAGGGCCTCGCTGAGGGAGATCTCCTCGGACGTGAGGGTGTCGCCGACCAGGGTCTGACGTACCGTCGTGGCCGCGTTCAGGATGTGCCCGGCCAGGGACTTGGCGCTGTGCACGGCCGAGGTCCACAGGCTGGAGGCAGTGCGGGTGTTCGTACCCGGGGCCGTACCCGGGGCCGGGCTCTGCGTCTGGTTGCCGGCGGTGGTCTGTGCCTGTGCCTGCGGTTGTGTCTGTGTCTGTGTCTGTGTCTGCGTTTGTGTGTGCGGCGGCTGCTCGGGCGGCAGAGCACCCGGCATGGGGCCACCCACCACGTGGCCCTGTTCTTCGGGCGGCAGCGTTTCGGACGTCGGTGTCTCAGAAGGCGGTGTTTCGGACGTCGGTGTTTCGGATGCAGGTGTCTCGGACGGCGTCGGGGCGGGTGGTACCTCGCCCAGCATGTCGTGCAGGAGCGTGTTGAGTTCCTTGCTGCCCCGCAGGATGTCGACCAGTGAGCCGTCGGGCAACAGGCCGCCCGGGTCCTGGGCCTCCTTCCGCCTCTGCTCCTGCGTCTGTTCCTGGGCCGGGGCCTGCTCCTGCACAGCGGCGGGCAGGGTCCGGCTCGCGGGCAGGGCCACATCCAGATAGGCCCTGGGGCCGCCCCCGCTCTCGGTGCTCGTGTCGGCGGGTGTGAACCGACTGGAGTTGTCCGAGTACAGCGAATTCTCACCCGCCTGAATCTTCACGCCGAGCACGGTCGGCACCCGGAAGATCTCGGTGGCCTGGTTGCTCGTCGCGATCAACTGCGAATAGGCGAGTCCGGAACCGACGGTCAGTGTCTCGGCGGACGTCGTCGTGCGCTTGATCTCGCCGGTGACCGCTCCCCGTACCGGACCGTCGACGGAGCCGCCCAGTTCGGTGGTGCCGCCGATCCACGTGGAGGTGGTCTGCGCGGACTGGCTCGTTCCCGGCACCGACAGGCCGCTGATGTTCGGGATGACGACGCCGTTGACCGTCCGCTGGTGACTGACGCCCTGGCCGCCGGCCCCGTTGGTGGAAGGGGGTTCGGGGCTCAGGTCCAGTTGGAGCACCACGCGGTCGTTGCCGCCGCCGATGGTCGGCTTGTTGAAGTGGATGACGTAGCCGCCGTCGATCATCTCGTCCACTCCGGCCTGGAGGCCGGTCGGCGAGGTCAGCAGCGTCAGCTTGCGCAGGTTCTCCAGGCGCGCCTTGATCAGGCGCTCGTCCGCGAGGATGCCCGACTCGTCGGCCTTGGGCAGGTACCCGTTGTCCCGGAGCCAGTCGCCGGCGCCCTTCAGGACCTGGTGCACCCCCGCACCGTCGAGGGCCAGCGGTGTCGAGCTCAGCCCGAGGGACTCCAGGGCCGCCACCTCGGCGGGGGGCCGCGGCTTGTTCTCGGGGACGGTGCCGTTGACCGTCTGAGGACTCAGGGCGCGAATCCACACATCGGTGGCGGGGGCGGACGCGGTCGCCCGCTCTTCCTGGGCCGTCGGATCCGGCCGGACGCTCCCGTCCGCGGCGATGAAGCTCACCCGGTACGCGACCCGCGCCGGGGTCAGCACGTGCCCGTTGTTCGCCCGCAGGTTGTACAGGGCGTTGTGGGTGGAGCCGGCGCCGAACCCGCGATCCTTCTGCCAGCTGCCGCCCCCCTTCGCCGCGCTGTTGAGACCGACGTTGAAGTCCCGCAGTCCGGAATCCGAGTCGGGGTCCAGCGCGTTCCAGTTCGCACCCGCCGAGATCTCGCCACCCAGGGTGAGAGAGGACTTGGAAAGGGCGTCCACCTTGATCTGGCGATCCAGGGAGCGTTCGAAGTTGAACCGCTTGTCGACCTTGATGTCGTGGAGGCCGTCGCCCTGACGCGTGTCCACGTCCGCGACGACCTTGAACATGCCGAGCGCCTTGCCGTCCGCGTCCAACAGCAGCGGCGAGAGCATGCCCGAGGCGTCCTCGGCGTTCTGGCCGAGCTGCGGAAGTTGCAGGGGGAGCGCGCCGAGCAGTTGCTGGGCGCTGAAGAACCGCTCCACCGCGGCCAGCGATTCCGGGGAGAGTTGGTCGAGTTCGGAGCCGAACCGCTGTCTGACGTCCCGCAGCAGGACACCCGGGTCGGACATCGAGTCCAGTGCCCACAGCGGCAGCTTGTCCAGGTGCTTGCGGAAGTCGTCGGCGCTGTGGCCGTAGAGGGGAGTGGGGTCCGTGTCGTCGGCCGCGGGCGGCTGGGTGAGGTGCTCGGGAAACCAGGCGGTGACGAGATGGTCCGTCGCGTTCTGCTCGTCGCCGGAGTCCTGCTGGTTCTCGGGTTCCTCCGTGGTCCGCGCGTTCTCGTCGCCCGGGATGGTGATGGCCGTGTGCGCGTTGTCCTCGCTGAACGTCTGCAAGGGGAGGTCGTCGGGCCGCTCGCCCTGGTGCTCCGGGTTCGGAAGCGAGGCGGACGTGAGGTTTCCGCCCGTGCTCACGGTCGGCCCGGTCGGCGCGCTGACGCTCACGGTCGGGGTGCTGACGTTCCACGAAGCCTTGTAGTCGTACGGGGTCGCCGGTTCGTTGCTGCGCAGCAGACTGGTCAGGACGACGGACTGGCTGACCGTGGTGGACAGGGTGTTGCGGCCCAGTGTCCCGGTGGGCGAGACCGACACGGGGAAGCCGGTGATGCGGTTCCAGAGCGCGGACAGGAGCGGAATGGACGTCTTGGCGTTGTTGGCGAAGGTGCCGACCCAGGAGGGCGCCGTGAGCGTACGCACGGCGGTCGTGCTGACTTGGGAATTGCTGTCGTAACCGGCGGAGTACCGCTCCTCGTTGTTGCGCGGCGGTATCCGCCGCCCCTGCCCGTACATGAGGGAGGGAGCCGGGTCGGACAGCCGCAGCCGGACATCGACCGGGTGGGTGGCGCCGCCGTAGACCAGGTGGATGCGGTGCCCGTCCGGGCTCAGCAGCATGACCCGGTTGTCGTGCAGGGCCTGGGCGCTCAGCAGGGTGGCCAGTTGGCCGTCGGCCTCGGCCCGGTGTTCCTCGGGGATCTCCAGGGAGTTCCGCACCTGCTCGTGCAGGGTGTTGACGAGCTCGGGAGCGAGCGGCGAGAACTGCACTCCGCCCGGCAATCCGCGGCTGTCGGTGCCGAGGTTCTGCACCGCCGCCGAGAGCGGGGCGGGCGTCTGCCGAGGGGCGGCCGGGGAGGAGACCGGCTGGGCATGGGGGACCGGGGGCGGCGGGGGCGGAGGGGTCTGGCCCGGTGGGACCGCATCCGTGGAGTCGGTCTCCGTGAGGTCCGTGGGGGTGGTGGACTGGTCCTGGGAGACGAGGGCGGTGGGGGAGACCGGGGCCCCGGGCGTGGGAGCCGTGACGGGAGCGGCTGCTAGCGGATTCTCCTGCTCCTCGGAGGTGCTTCCTTGTTCCTCGGTGGTGTTGTGCTGCTCCTCGGAGGTGCTTCCTTGTTCCTCGGTGGTGTTGTGCTGCTCCTCGGAGGTGCTCCCCTGCTCCTCGGAGGCGTTCTGCTGTTCCGCGGCGGTCTGCTGCTGTTCCGCGGTGGTCTTCCGCTGCTCCTCGGAGGCGTTCCGCTGGTCCTGGGAGATCTTCTGCTGGTCCACGCCCGTGTTCTGCTGTACGGGGGTGGCGGGGTGCGGGGCCTGACTGGTGCCCCAGTTCAGGGATTCCGGGTCGTCAGCCAGCTTCCCCTGGGTCTGCGTGTTCTCGTACGTAGACGTAGACGTAGACGTGGAAGTGGATGTGGAGGTGGACGTGGTCGCGACGGGGGAGCCGGATTTCTCTTCCGAGGTGGAGGAGTTGGTCTGCTCGGACGTCTTCGTTTCGGCCGTGTTGTTGTCGCCCCCCTGGCCGTCGGATTCCCAGGAGTTGGTACCGCTCGCGGTGGGCGGGCGCTGGTGGTCCGCGTTCTCCTCGCCGGTCCGGCGGTTCTCCTCGCTGGTCCCGCGGTTCTCCTCGTCGGCGTTCTCGTTCGCCTGGGAGGGGTCCTCGACCGGGGTGCCGTGGCTCTCGGTGGTGAGGCCGGCCGGCTGATTCGGGGTGCTGTTGTCGCCGTCGTTTCCGGAGGCGGCGGTGGCCGTCCGGTCGTCCTGCGTCTTCTGCTGGGAGGCGTTCGACGAGGCCGAGTTGCTGGAGTTGGCCGGGTTGCCCGACGTGTTCGCGGTGTTCGCCGTGTTCGACGTCGTGACCGGGGTGGAGCCGCCGGTCGCGCCCTGACCGCCGCCCGTGACGCCGGTGGGCTGGGCGGAGCTGGTGGCGATCGGAGTAGGGGGCCCCTGGGCGTCGCCCTTGCCGGCACCGGAATCTCCGCCCCCGCCCGCGAGGTACTCCGGATCCTCGTCGACATCCAGGTACTGGAGATCGTCGTCCGCGTCGGCGAAGAACTCGTTGAGGGTGAGATCGGGCATGTCGTCGGTGAGGCTGCCGGTCTCCGGCTCCGCGAAGAACGTGTCCAGGCCCAGGTCCGGCATGTCGTCGGTGAGTCCCGACGGTGCGCCGTGGCCGAGGTTCGGGGTGTCCATGCCGAGGGAGCCGCGCAGCCCCGCCCCGAGCTTCTCGCCGCCGGTCTCCAGCAGGTGGCCGACGCGCCCCTCGACGATGCCGGACCCGAAGGTGAGCCCGGAGGTCGAGAAGGTGTGCTCGTCCGAGAAGATCAGGTTGTACGTGCCCTCCGAGACCGCCGCGTGGGCGCCCTCGAACAGGCCCGTGACGGTCGTGCCCCGTATCGACTGCAGGATGCTCTTGCCCATCGCGTCCGCGGTGCCCTCGGTCAGGACCTTCGTCACCCGGTCGTCGAGCTGCTTGGCGATCGGTGCCAGCGCCTCCCCCAGCGCGTCGGGCAGTTCCTTCCGCCCGGTCGCCATGAGCAGGGTCGACGCCCACTGCCGGCCCGCGTCGCGGGCCTCGGCGCCACCGAAGCGCCGCTCGAAGGCGTCCCCGACGTCTTTGACGAAGTTGCGTGCCGCCTTCTCCGGGTTGGGGCCAGCCGTGTTCGGCAGGTGCTTGCGGAAGATGTCGGTCATGTCCTGACCGAAGGACTGCGGCGGGGGAGGGAGGTCCTTGTTGGCGTTCGGCTTCGGGGTGTCGCCGGACGGCGTCTTCGCGGGCGGGGGCGTGACGTCGTCACCCGCCTTGTTCTTGGGCGGAGGCGTGAGGTCGTCGCCCCCTTTGTTCTTGGACGGGGGCGGCGGCGCGATGTCGTCGCCGGCCTTGTTCTTGGGCGGGACGATGTCGTCGCCCGCCTTGTTCTTCGGCGGGGGCAGATCACCGCCGTGCTTCCCCAGGTTCTTTCCGGCGCCGTCGCCGAGCTTCTTGGGCGGCGGCAGTACGTCGTCGAGCTTCTTGCCGAGCTGCTTGCCGGCGTCGTCGCCGAACATCTTGGAAAGGAGCTTGCCGAACTTCTCACCCAGGGCGTGGAAGGGGCCCGCCAGCAGGCCCTGGATCGCTCCGGAGAGAGCCGCGTTCTTGGTGAGGTCGCCGTCCCACTCGTCGCGGGTGCCCTGGTTCAGCTGCGTCCACTGGACCAGAGCGTCCATGGCCACGCCCATGCCCACGTTGATGATCTCGTGCATGAGCAGGGTGAGGAGCATCCGCCCCAGCCGCGTGCGGATGATCAGCCGGACGATGGCCTGCTTCTGCAGATAGGCCGCGATGGAGGCGCCGAAGAAGAAGGACAGCGCCATCGCCACCGCGGCTTCGACCAGCAGCTCCACCAGCTGGGCGATGATCATGTACTTGGTGTACTGGAGCTGGGTGGCGCTCTTGCGGGTGAAGTCGGCGATCAGCTCCGCCTGCTCGGTGACGGAGTTGAAGTAGTCGAGTCCCTCCTGACCGCCGAGGAAGGCCTTCATCGCCTCCTGGTACATCTCGGCGGCGGTGCCGTCGAAGTTCTTCCTGGTGTAGCCGAGGGCGTCGGCCACCTGTTTCTGGATGTCGCCGTTCAGTTTCCCGTGCAGCCCTTTGTGCGCCTCGGCGAGGGCGAACATCTTGTCCTCGTCGCCGTCCGGCGGGACCTCACCGGTCAGGGCCGCGAACAGCCAGGCGCACTCGGGGGGAAACTGCAGGGACATGGCTGCTCAGTGCTTCTTCGTCGTACTGGTGTTGACGTGCTCGATCACGTCCTGCTGTGACTTCTTGAACTTCTTGGAGGTGTCGTTGAGGCTCTGCCCGCTGGACTCAAGCGCCTTGACCAGCGCCTCGGTCCCGTCCACGACAAGGCCGAGGCCCTGGTAGTACTTCTTGGCGAAGGTCTCGCCGAACTCCCCGGTGCCCCAGCAGCCGCGATAGCTGGTGATCTTGTCCAGGTACTCGTCGCGGGCGACCTTGAGTACGCTGCCCACGTCCTTCACGGCCTCACCGCTGCGGTCGAGGCCCTCGCTGTCGACGTCGAGTTCGCTCATCGTTGCGTTCCCCTCCCGGTGCCGGTCCCGCTCTCCTCGTCGTCCACCAGCTCGTCCAGCAGGGCCCCGCCGGAGGTGGCACCGGAGCGGGAGTCCGGCACCACCAGGTCCGTGTCCTCCCGCAGCGGGGCGAACAGCTCGTCCCACTCGACGGGCGCGAAGCCGCCCTCGGCGTCCGGGGACAGTCCGGGTACGGGGCCGAAGGGCCGGTAGATGTCCAGGAGCTGGGCAGCTGCCTGGGAGCGTGCGGCGGTGATGGTGCTCAGCACCGCGCTCGCCAGCTCGGCGGGGGCCATCGTGCGATACCGCGACGTGGGGAAGCGCAGGTGGGTCACCTCGCCCTGGGCCCCGACGGTCGCCTCCACCGAACGGTCCTTGGCCGTGACCGTCGCGGATATCCGGGACGCCTCCGCCGCGGCCGTGTCCAGCCGGGTCCGCGTCTCCTCGAACTCGGCCAGCGCCTCCGCCAGCCGCTCCTCCAGGGGATTGCTCATCGCCCCGCTCCTCCTTGTTCGTGCGCATCCTGACATCGGCGGGAGACCGGACCCCGCCGACTGTGCCCGGCACCCGTGCCCCCGTACGCCCGGCGGGAGACCGGACTCCGTCGGCTGTGCCCGGCACCCGTGCCCCCGTACACCGGGCTCACCGGCCGATCACGCCGGCGACCCCGCCCTCGTCGGTGCCCCAGACCTCTTCGTCCTCGCTGATCCAGGTGGCGCGCTCGCGCTCGTCGCTCTGGGTGCCCTGGCCGCCGGCGCCGCCCATGCCGCCGCCCATCGGAGGCATCATCGGCGTCCCGCCGGAGGTGGTCGCCGGGCGGCGCATCGCGGCCGTCTCCTCGGCGGCGAGCTGGGCGGCGCGACTGCGGGCGGCCGCCGACTCGTTGACCGCGGACATCCGGGTGCGCTCTCCGGGGAGGGCGCCGCCGGCACTCGCGCCGCCGGGCGGGGCGAGGCTCTGTCCCAGGGGGTTGGCGGACAGCGGGGGCGGCGCGGAGGAACCGCCCGAGCCGTAGCCGCCGTAACCGCCGCCGGTCAGGGACGTGTTCAGTTTCTTGTAGTCGTCCGGGTAGTCGTAGTAGTCGTAGTTGCCGAAATGGTTGGCGGACTTGTTGCCGCCGAGACCGGACGGGCCGCCCGTGACCGAGACCGTGCGGCCGTCGGCGTCCGTGGTGACCGTCCGCCCGTCCGGGTAGCTGATCTTGTGGCCGCCGTCCTTGAACTTCTGGTCCACCGTGCCGTCCGGATACTTCGTGGTCGTGGAGCCGTCCGCGTTGTGCTTGGTGTCCGCGCCCGCGTTCCCGCCGAGGGGGTTCAGGTGCTCGGTCTTCTTGTGCCCGTCCGGGTCGGTGGTGGTGTAGGTGCCGTCCGGCCCGAGCTTGGTGGACGTGCCGTCCTTGTACGTGGTGACGACCGTGCCGTCCTTGTCCACCTTGGCGACCGAACCGTCGGCGTACTCGATGGTCGAGGTGTTCTTGCCCAGGTGCGAGACCGTCTTGGTGCCGTCCGGGTCGATCGTGGTGACGGAACCGTTGGAACTCACCGTGGTCCTGGTGCCGTTGGGGTGCACCGTCGTGGCCGAGCCGTCCTTGTTGAAGGTCGTGGTCGAGCCGTCCGGGTTGTGGATGGTCTGGCCCGGCTGCGGATGGGAGACGGTCTTGTGGCCGTCGGCGTCGGTCGTGGTCAGCGTGCCGTCGGCCGCGCGGCTCTGGGTGGAACCGTCCTTGTACTGCGTGACGGTGCTGCCGTCCGGGCGGATCGTGGTCTTGGTGCCGTCCGGGTAGGTGACCGATTCGCTGCCGTCCTTGTGCAGCACACTGGTGGAACCGTCCGGGTTGACCGTGGTCGTCGTGCCGTCGCGGCCGACGGTGGTGGTGGTCCCGTCCTTGTGCGTGATGGTGCGGGAGCCGTCCTGGTTGTACGTGGTGGTGCTGCCGTCCGGGCCCTTGGTGGTCTTGAGCGCGGTGGGGGTGTTCGGGCCGGTGCCGGTGCCGAAGCCGGGCGCGTTCGGCCCGAGCAGGGGCGGGGGCGCCCCAGGGGGCGTCTTCTCCTGGTGCCCGTCCGGGAAGGTCGTGGTGTACGAACCGTCGGGGTTGCGCACACTGGTGGAACCGTCCGGGTTGTGGACGACGTCGTTGGGGCCGGTGCCCGTGCCGGGGCCGTTGAGCCCCAGGGTGGGCGGCGGGGTCTTGTCCTCCAGGCCGGGGGGCGCCTTGCCGTCGTTCAGACCCGGGGGCGTCTTGTTGTCGTCCAGGCCGCCGTCGGTGTCGTTCTGGCCGAGTGTCGGCGGCGGCTTTTGGTCGCCGTCGCCGCCGAGCTTCTTCTCCAGCTCGTCCTTCTTGTTCTCCAGGTCCTTCTGCTCGTTCTTCAGGTCTTCCTGCTGCTGCTTCGTCTGGTTCTCGGTGTACTTGGCCTTCAGGTCGGTGAAGCCGGGATTGAAGGCGAAGCTGCTGGTGACGGCTTCGAGGTCCGCGAAGGCGTTGTTGAGCGCGATGGCCTGGTCGGTGGCGGCCGTGTCCAGCGTCGCCAGGTTCGCCACCCAGTCCAGGTAGGCCTGCTGCGCGAGCTTCTCCCACGCGGGCTTCTGTGTCAGGTCACCGAACGGTTCGTAGTAAATGGAAAAGCCGTCGAGCTGACTGATGATCACGCCGTTCGAGGAGACCGACACCTTTTTGATGTTGTTCTCGTTGAGGTAGGCGGCGACCTTGTCGATCAATTTATCAAGATAATTGGTCGGCATGAAGGAAGTGGGGTGCTCCGCGGTTGAGCTCGTCCACTCGGTCCAGGCCGTATGGAGCTTGCCCGCGGCATCATGGATGGCTTTTACGCAACGGAGAATCTCTTTGCCGACCGACGAGTCGGCGGTTGCGTTCAGATTTCCCAGAGTGATACTGCTCAAGCCCTGGTTCGAACTGAGATCCTCGCCGATGTCCTTGTATCCCAGATTGAGCCCGTCGATCAGGGTGCGAAACACGTCCGCGGCCGATCCCTTCCAGGCCGCGTCCTCCTCGCCCAGGCTCTTGTGCCAGATCTCGATTTCTTTCTGGTAGTCAAGGAAGAACGTGCGCACGTCATCGAACGACTTGGCAGTGTCCGTGATCGTGGCCAGTTGTATGCTGTCCTTCTTCTCCACCGCGGGTACGCCGGTGTAGCCCAGATCGAGTCCTGCGGTGGTGCAGTCGTCGATGAACTTCTTGAGGGCCATGCCGTAGCCCCAGTCGTAGGCACTCGCCTTTCCGGTGTTGCTGAAGTCGTTCCCGCCTTCGTTCCACGGTACCGACAGGGTCACTTTCCAATATTTTTTGATGCCCTGGGTCTTGCTTGTTATGTCATAGAACTTGATGACCCTTTCGGGCCCCTTCTCGGCGTTTTCCCCCACGGTGCTGGTGTCGCCGTCGGTGGAGGTGGACAGCGAAAGGACTTCGGGCTTCGCTCTCAGCCAACCGGTTCCCGGGACGGGCTGGTCGCCCGTGCTTCCCACCTTGCCCACGTCCTCGCGCTTGCCGCCGGCGAAGCCCGTGATCTGCCCGACGACGTATTCCCACCGGGTCTGCGGCGAGGAGGGTGTTGCCATGGGAGGAGGGGGCCCTTCCGAGGAGTGCGGCGGGTGGCGAGGGGGTCAGGCGGTCGCCGGAGGCGGGGTGGTCGTGGCCGGCGGTGCGAAAACCTGGTTGACGTCGTTCCAGTCGTCGAGGAAATCTTGCCCCGTTATGTCGTCGAGGCTTTCGTTCTGGGCTTCCTTCAGATCCTTGATGGTTTTTACCAGCTCGCCGTCGATCTCGCCGAAAAGGGTTTTCTGCTTGGCCAGGATCCCGGCGAGTGAAGTGGAACACGAAGTCATGTATTTGATGAACGGCGTGCCATTTACCGGTGTCTCCTCCTTGTCGTCGTTCAGGGCCAGCCTGCCGAACTGCGGAGGATTGGAGGCGAAGGGGTCCGAGGGCTTCTCCAGTGCTCTGGAGAGCAGAATCATGGTGATGTTCGAACCCGCCTGCGGCGCTGTGCTCGTCAGAGTTCCCAGCTGCGTGATGAACGCGGCAATTCCGTGGACGCCATCTGTTCTGAATTTTTCCAGATGGTCCTCGTCGAGATGGGAAAGATCGATACCTTCGGCCATGGTCTCTCTCTCGAACGGCGGGGCGGAGCGGTGGGGAGGAGCCGGTGCCCCAGGCCGGCATGCCGAAGGCGGCGGCCCGGGGTGACGTACCGGCGCCACCGGTCGTCGTCGCCGGTGGCGCTGTCGGCGGCAGGGTCAGATGCGCACGTTGGACCACTGGTCGGCGCTGCGGTTCTCGTGCTTCCGGTAGATCTCGCTGATCTGGTTCAGCAGGGCGCTGTGGCTCTGGAGAATGGTGCCGAGACCCTCCGAGGCCCGGTTCCATTCGTTCTGCTTCTGCCCGTACACGGAGGCGTCGGCGCCCTGCCAGGCTCCGCGGAGGCCGGCCAGTTCCTCGTTGAGCGCGGTGACGGTGTTCTGGATCGCCTTCGTCTGCATCCGCATGTCCTCTGCGGCGCGGTCGACGTGCTGGTACTCGACGTGAATGACACCGTCGGTCTTGTTGGCGTAGAAGTCGGGCATGAAAGCTCCTCGGACGTCAGACGGATGGGAGAAGTGACGAAAGCGGCCGGCTCAGGAAGCGGACCCAGCCAAGGAAGCGGAACCGGCTCAGGAAGCGGACCCCGTCCTGGAAGCGGAACCGGCTCAGGAAGCGGACCCCGCCCTGGAAGTGGCCCCGGCCCTGGAAGCGGAACCGGCTCAGGGGTTGAGCTTGTTCTCGGTGCCCTGGGAGATGCTGGAGCGCTTGGCCGCCTGGATGAAGTCGTTGATCTCGGCCTGGGTGCGCGACTGCGCCTGCCCGGTCTCGGTCAGCGTCTGCATCATCTCGCCCATGCTCCGGGTGATCACGTCCACCTGGCCGCTCCACTCGTTGAGCAGGCTCTGGAACGCCGTGCCGTCCGCGCCGCCGTAGGCCCTGATGAGGCCGTCCATCACGGTCTTCACGTCGTTCTGGGCCCTCGTCACCCCCTCCTTGGCCTGCGAGAGGGCGTTGTAGCCGCGCTGGTTCTCACTCTGGTCCGAAGTCTGGGTGTTACCGGAAGGCGGCGGATTCACCATGGTGGGGTCCTTGTCTGACGCGCGGCGATGAGAACTGACGAGAGAGGGGAGTCGAACACTCGTCCAGATAAAGCCTGATGCTAAAGAGACTTGTGTGACCCATGCAACGTTCTGTGAGTCATTTGAGGTTCTTCTGATCTTCGAACCCGGACGTGGGGCCGAAGACATGGGAGAAGATGCCGCCAAGTCGGCGGGGATTCACCCACAGTTCGACTGTGCCGCCGTCAACGCATCGGCCGCAGCCGTCACCTGACTGCCCGTCGCCGCGGCCACATCCAGCCGCGGCCCCGTGGGCAGCATGTCCAACAGCCTGGACGGCACGGCCTGGGCGTGACCGCCCTTCAGGCCCAGCCGCTCCACCGCGGTGGCGTCCGGCAGCCGGTACTTCACACCGACGTCGGTGACCAGGTACGTCGTGGTGCCGCGTACCCCGCCGCCAGCGCCGAGCGCCTGCACCAGGGCGCCGCCTCCCGGGCGGACCGCGATCCCGTCCACCGGCAGGCAGGCCCGCGCGATCTCGGGGCCGGCGGCCGGCTCCGGGACGCCTCCGTTCTCGGGCACCAGGGCGAGACGCACCCGGGGGGCGGTCCCCTCGGGCTGGATCTGGGAGCAGAGCGCCGAGCCGGTGGCGACGGTCCGCACGGACGGGGCGCTGCCGGGCCAGTCCGCCGGGTCCGTCGCGGTCTTCCCGGCGCCGGACTGGCGACGGGTCAGCTCGTCGGCGGTCAGGGCCAGCGGCTCCGGGGCCCTGCCCTGGTAGGCCAGGCCCGCGGTGCGGTCGTCGCCGAGCACGAGGGCCGCCGCCAGCGGAGTGAGCGGGCGCAGCCCGGCCTTCTCCAGCAGGAAGTACTGCTTTGCGGTGCCGGGGGAGGAGAGCGCGAAGACCTGGCCCACCCGGGCCGTCGCGCCGGCGACCTTGCCCGTCGCGGTACCGCGGCCGTCGATTTCGGGGGCCAGCAGGTCGGCGCCGGCGGGCAGGCTGTCCAGGAAGGCGGCCGAGACGGGGGTGGGGACGGTGCCGGAGTAGCCGAGCGCCTGCATGGCTCCGTGTCCGCCGATCCGCAGCCGGTGGTCGCCCCACAGCAGGTGCTTGCTGCCGTCCGGGCCTTCGACCAGCACGCCCCCCTGTTTCCCGGGGAATTCACCGCCGGTCGCGAAGCCGAGGCGCAGGGAGGTGCGGGCCTTCCGGTCGGCGCCGTCCGGGCCGGTGCGCTGCGGCTCGTCGGCGCAGACCTGCCAGGCACCCTTCTCCAGGTCACCGGGGGCGGGCAGCGCGTCCGGGGCGCCGGGGATGCCGACGGGGGTGCCGTGCGCCTCGCCGCGCAGCGAGGCGGCGGAGACGGTGACCGTGCTCAGCTCCTTCTCCGAGACGAGGCGTGCCGAGGCGTAGTTGCGTACGGGGCGGAGCCGGCCGTCGAGGTACAGGTAGCGCGTGCCGGTCTCCTTCTGCACGATCAGGGCGTTGGCCGTGCGCCAGGTCTTGGTGCCGGCCGGGGAGATGAGGCCGAACAGCAGGAAGCCGACGACGAGCACGGCGCCGAGCCCGATGCCCCAGGCCAGGCCGCGGTTGGTGCGGCCGACGGGGCTCTCCGCGGCGTCCGGATCGTGGCGCAGCATGCCGCTGGTGAGCCGGCCCATGACGAACATGTGGGCCTGTACCTGGTCTTTCCTGGACTGCATGCGGTGCTCCCGTCAGCCGGAAATGGCGCGCAGGTCGCCGTAGACGCCGAATACCCACAGCGCCAGCGGGATCAGGGCCACCGCCGCGCAGGTGTGCAGGATGTCGCCGGCCCGTCCCCAGTGGGGCAGGACCCGGCGGCCGGGCACCGTCCAGGAGGTGATGGCCGTGATGCCCGCGAGGGCGAACAGGGCGGCGAGCAGGACCGGACGGTCTTCGGGGGAGAGTCCGGCCCCCTCGGTGAGGGCCGCGAGGACCAGCCCGTACAGGCCGGGCAGGAAGACCGCCGGGCGCTGCCAGACGTTGCCGATGGCGCGGGAGTGCAGCAGCAGGAGCAGGCACAGAACCCCGGCGGTGACCCGGGCCGGGGTGTCCGGGTCGTCCAGGAGCAGCGCGGTGAGCACGGCGGCGCAGACCAGGCCGACTGCCGCGTACAGGGCGGTCATCCACTCCTCGGCGAGCGCGGTGCGGCCGACGACGTGCCCGTGCGGGTGCGGGTCGATGCCTTCCTGCAACTCCTCGGCGTTGGAGGGCAGGACGGGCAGCCGCAGTCCCGACAGCCGGAAGGAGAGTCCGGGGACCAGGCCGCCGACGGCGACGGCGAGCACGGCCACCACGCTCGCGGCATGCCCGAGGCCGACGTCCAGGGTCATCATCAGCGTCCCCCACACCGCCCCGGCCAGGGCGATCACCGCCACCGACAGCAGCAGCGGGACGAAGGCCGCCACCGCGGCCACGGCCAGGACCGCACCGCCCACGGCGGCGGCGGACGCGGCCAGCAGGCGGGCGCCGGTCAACTGCCCGCCGCCGTCCGCCTCGCCGACCGGCAGCAGGGCGCCGGCCAGGGCCAGGTAGGGCGGTACGAAGACCCCGAGGGCGGCTCCGGCGGCCGAGTCCCCGACCGCGCGGGAGGCCGCGGCGGCGCCGAAGAGGACCAGCAGTCCCGCGACGCCGGCGACAGCGGCCCGGGTCGGTCCCTCGCCGCCGGGCAGGGCGCAGACCACCCAGCCGGCGGCGAGCAGCAGCACGGCCGAGGTGCGCAGCAGCCAGCGGCCGGTGCGGCTGTCCCAGCCGTGCGGGCGTTCGCGCATGGTGCTGGCGACCCCGTCGACGAGGTCGTCGAAGTGGATCGCGGGCAGTGCCTCGACGCGGGGCCGCAGGTGGAGCGTCTCCCCGTCGCGCAGGGACAGCACCTCGGGGGTGCTCTCCTCGTCCAGCGGCTCCTCGCCGAGCCGTTGCAGCACCCAGCCACCGTGTTCGATCCCCTGCTCCGCGAGTTCCTCACCGGCGTGGTCGAGCAGGGTCGGCAGAAGGTCGGCCAGCGGCACGTCGACCGGCACGGCGAGGTCGAGCAGACGCTTGGGGGTCTTCACTGTGAGTCGGCACAGACCGGGGCTCGATATGCCCGAAGTTTCAGTCATGGCGGGTGGCCGCACCTCTCCGAGGGGCCGGGGTACCGAAGTGGGGAGGCGCACATTACCTTGGTCAACACGCCAGGTCCCAGGCCCCCCAGGCCCCTTGGCCTGCCCCCGCGCGCGGCGCCCGGCGGGGAGCGGCCCGCACCGACGGAACCCCGCGCGCGGCCGAGGACTGGACGCGACAAGCCCGAGGAGACACCCAGCGTGAGCACCGTTCAGTTCCGCCGGCCCGCCCGTCGGCGGGGTCCCGACATGCCTGACGGGGAACTCGGTCTTCAGGAGCCGCCGACGCTGCCGGAGGCGGAACCCAACACCTCCGCCATGTGGACGTACCTGCCGATGGGCCTCACGTCGCTGGCGATGCTCATGATGTTCCTGCGTCCCGGCCAGGCGACCGCCTTCAGCTATATCGCCATCGGGTTGATGCTGCTCTCCTCCGTGGCCATGATCCTGGCGCAGCTGATCCGCACCGCCGGTGAACGCAAACGCAAACTCAAGGGAGAGCGGCGCGACTACCTGCGCTATCTGACGCAGATGCGCCGCAAGATCCGTGTCACGGTGGGCGCCCAGCAGAAGGCCCTGGCCTGGCGCCATCCGGCCCCCGCCGCACTGTGGGCGCTGACCGGCACCAGCCGGCAGTGGGAGCGCCGGCCCTCCGACGACGACTTCGCCGAGGTGCGGGTGGCGGTCGGCGACCAGAAGCTCGCCATGCGGCTGGCGCCCCTCGCCACCAAGCCGGTCGAGGACCTCGAACCGCTGGCCGCACACGCCCTGCGCAGTTTCATCCGCGCCTACGGCACCGTTCCCGACCAGCCCATCGCCCTGTATCTGCGGGCCTGGTCGCGGGTGGTGATCCGGGAGGAGGGCGAGGGCGAGCAGCGGTCCCGGGCCCTGCTGCGGTCCCTGATCGCCCAACTGGTCACCTTCCACGCGCCGGAGGAGCTGAACATCGCGCTCTGCGTGAGCGACGAGCGGCGCGCCGGATGGGAGTGGCTCAAGTGGCTGCCCCACGCCCAGCACGGCTACCAGCGGGACGGTGCCGGTCAGGCCCGGCTCGCCGCGGCGGACTTCCAGGCCCTGGAGGAGCTGCTGGGCGCCGACTTCACCCAGCGGCCGCCCTTCGACCCGGAGACGCCGCCGGGGCGCGACGAGCCGTTCACCGTCGTCGTGGTCGACGGCGGGGCCGTGCCCGCCGGGCACCGGGTGACCGGGCCCGGCTACCGCAACACCGTGCTGGTGGACCTCAGCGGGGCCCTCGCCTGGAAGGCCGCCCGGGGCACGCTGCGACTGCGCCTCGACCAGGACGGGCTGTCCCTCGTCCGGACCGATCGCGAGCGCAAAGAGCAGGCCACTCTGCTGGGGCAGCCGGACCGGTTCGGACCGGCCGCCGCCCGCGCCCTGGCCGCGCGGCTCTCCCCGTACCGGCTCGGCGGCGGTGCCACGGCCTCGGAGCCCTTCGTGACCGACACCGAACTGACGGCGCTGCTCGGCATTCCCGACCTGCGGCGGCACGAGCCCGCCCGGCTCTGGCGCCATCCCGTGGAGGGGCGCGGACGGCTGCGGGTGCCCATCGCCGTCGGCGAGGACGGCACGCCCGTCGAACTCGACATCAAGGAGTCCGCCCAGGGCGGCATGGGCCCGCACGGCATGCTCATCGGTGCCACCGGCTCCGGCAAGAGCGAGCTGCTGCGCACCCTCGTCCTCGGTCTGGCGCTCACCCACTCCTCCGAGACGCTCAACTTCGTCCTCGTCGACTTCAAGGGCGGCGCCACCTTCCTCGGCATGGACAGGCTGCCGCACACGTCCGCCGTCATCACCAACCTCGCCGACGAGGTCGCCCTCGTCGGCCGCATGCAGGACGCCCTGCACGGTGAACTGATCCGCCGTCAGGAACTGCTGCGCAAGGCCGGCAACTACGCCTCCCTCCTGGAGTACGAACGGGCCCGCGCCGCCGGGACACCCCTCGCGCCGCTGCCCAGCCTGTTCGTCGTCGTCGACGAGTTCAGCGAACTGCTCGCCGCGCACCGCGACTTCATGGAGCTGTTCATCATGATCGGCCGGCTCGGCCGGTCGCTGGGGGTGCACCTGCTGCTCGCCTCCCAGCGGCTGGAGGAGGGCCGGATGAACCAGCTGGAGGGCCATCTCTCGTACCGCATCGGTCTGCGCACCTTCTCCGCCATCGAGAGCCGCGGCGTCCTCGGCGTCCCCGATGCCTACCACCTGCCCTCGCAGCCCGGCAGCGGCTACCTCAAGAGCGGGGTCGAGGCGCTGACCCGCTTCCGCGCCGCCTATGTGTCCGGTACGTACAAGGCGCCCCGCCGGGGTGCCCGCCGGGAGCAGATCGCCCGGCAGGTGGTCCCCTGGGGGACCGAGTGGGTGGTGCCCCACACCCTGCCGGCCGCCCCCGACCCGGAGCCGGAGACCGAACCGGAGACCGAGGAGAGCCTGCTCGGCCTCGCCCTGGACCGGCTGCGGGACAGCGGACCGCCCGCCCACCAGGTGTGGCTGCCCCCGCTGGACACCCCGCCGAGCCTCGACGCCCTGCTCCCGCCGCTGACTCCGGACCCCGACTTCGGGCTCACCGCCGCCGGTTCGGTGGACCGCGGGCGGCTCCGCGTTCCGGTCGGCCTCGTGGACCGCCCCTTCGAGCAGGTGCGGGATCTGCTCACCGTCGACCTCTCCGGAGCCGGCGGCCACGTCGCCGTCGCGGGCGGACCGCAGAGTGGCAAGAGCACCCTGCTGCGTACGTTGATCTGCTCCCTCGCCCTCACCCACTCCCCCCGCGAAGTGCAGTTCTACTGCCTGGACTTCGGCGGTGGCGCCCTGGCCCCGCTCGGGGGCCTTCCGCACGTCGGCGGCGTCGCCGGGCGGCTGGACCGGGAGCGGATATCTCGCACCCTCGCGGAGGTCACCTCGTTGCTGAACCGGCGCGAGCTGTTCTTCCAGGAGGAGGGCATCGACTCGATGCCCTCCTACCGCAAGCGGCGCGCGGCGGGCGAATTCGCCGACCAGCCGTTCGGGGACGTCTTCCTCGTCGTGGACGGCTGGTCCACGGTGCGCAACGACCTCATGGACGACCTCGGCGTCTTCGGTGAACTGGCCTCCCGCGGCCTGAACTACGGTGTCCACCTCGTGATCGCCACCTCGCGCTGGGTGGAGCTCTCCGCCGCCCTGCGCGACCAGATCGGCACCCGGCTCGAACTGCGCATGGGCGACCCCATGGACTCCGCCATCGACATCCGCAAGGCCGGCACCATCCCCACGTCGCCCGGCCGGGGCCTGAGCCCCGACAAGATGCACTTCCTCGCGGCCCTGCCCCGGATCGACGGCCAGGAGCAGGCGGAGGACCTCCCGGAGGCGCTCGCCGACCTCGTCGAGGCCGTCGCGGAGAGCTGGGACGCACCGCCGGCACCTGCGGTGCGGATGCTCCCCACCCACCTGCCCGCCGCCGCGCTTCCCGCCTCCGACCGGCCGCTGCGCGTGGCGATCGGCATCGACGAGGTGGAACTCGCGCCCGTCTGGCACGACTTCGGCCAGAGCCCGCACCTCTACCTGGTCGGTGACACCGAGAGCGGCAAGACCAGTGCGCTCAAGCTGCTGGCCCAGCGGATCATGGCGACCCACGGCCCCGACCGGGCGAACTTCCTGGTGGTCGACTACCGCCGGGAACTGATCGAGGCCATCCCCGAGGAGTACCGGCTCGGGCACGCCGTCTCCGCGGACCCGCTGCGCGAGTACGTCGACGGTGTGGCCCGCGCGATGACCGAGCGGCTTCCCGGGGAGGACATCTCCCCGGCCCGGATGCGCCGTGCCGACTGGTGGAACGGGCCGCGCCTCTTCGTCGTCGTCGACGACTACGAGATGGTCGGCTCGCCCTTCGACGGTCCCTTCGAACCGCTGCTCAACCATCTGCCGCTCGGCTTCGAGATCGGCCTGCACATGATCGTCGCCCGTGCCTCCACCGGCGCGGGCCGGCCGGACCCCCTCGTCCGCAAGATGAACGAGGTCAACTCGTCCGCCCTGCTGATGTCCTGCCCGCCGTCGGAGGGCTACCTCCTCGACAACGTCAAACCGCGCATCCTGCCGCCCGGCCGGGCCCAGAGCGTCGTCCGCCGCAAGACCCGGCTGGTCCACCTCGCCCTGCCCGAGCCCGGGGAGGAGACCGCCGAGGAGGAGTGAGCCCGGAGACGGCGGGAGCCCTCGCGGGCCTCCGCCGTCTCCGCCGTCTCCGTCTCCTCCGTCTCCGTCTCCGGAGGCCGTCGCGCGGTCAGCCGAGCGGCCGGCCCTCGGAGTCCAGCCGGCCCGGCTGCCAACGGCGGCCGCGGCCGCGTGGCAGGACCACGGCGAGGAAGGCCACCAGCAGGACCGTCCCCGCCGCGGCGGCCGTCACCAGGAAGGCGGTGGACCGGGCGCCCGCCGTCTGCGGCTGCCCCGGCAGACGGACCGGGTCCGCGTGCGCGACGGTCTCCGGAGCCTTGCCACCGGCGGCCCCGGAGACCGCCCCGTACGGGTCGAGCGCGGGCAGATCCCCCGGATACGCACCCGCCAGCAGCCGCTCGCGCACCTCGGCGGCGCTCAGCCCGGGGTGGTAGGAGCGCACCAGCGCCGCGGTGCCCGCGGTGATCGCCGCGGCCAAGGAGGAACCCGAGGCGGTCCACTTGCCGTCGCCCACCGGGCCGGGGCCCACCAGGGCACCGCCCGGGGCGGTCAGGTCGGCGTGCCGGAAGGGCGGTGCGGACTCCGGCCTCGTCCCCTGCGGCCCGGTGTCGAGCACCGCCAGCGCCTGGGCCGGGGCCACCGGGGCCGGGGGTGCCTCGGAGACCCCCGGCGGCACGCTGTCCGCCGCCGCCGGCACGATCACCAGGGCGTCCTTCGCGCGGGCCGCGGCCATCGCCTCGCGCACCCGCTTGTCGGAGCCGTCCAGGGGGGAGGCCACCGTGATGACGTCCGCACCGGCCTCGGCCGCCTCCCGCACTCCGGCCGCCAGCCGGTCCGTGTCCGGCTCGCCCCGCTCACCGGTGCCGCGCACGGCCAGGATCCGCGCCTCGGGCGCCACCCCGGAGAAGCCCTGGCCGGGCAACGCCGCCCCGGCGACCAGACCCGCCTGGAAGGTGCCCCGGCCCACGCAGTCCTTGCCGGCCGAGCCCCGTACCCGCACCCGGCCCGCGAGCACGGCCGGGTCGTCACTCACCCCGGTCCCGACGACCGCCACCGTCACCCCGCGTCCCCGCGACAGATGCCAGACCTGGTCCAGCCCCAGGGCGCCCCGGGTCCACGGGGCCGCCGCCGTGTTCTTGCCCTTCACGGTCGTGCAGCCCTGGTCCTGGGAAAGCCGGTCCGGTATGCCCGGCAGCGCGGTGCCGCCGTCCTCCGCGACTCCCGCCACCGCGAGGGGGGCCGGTCCGGCCAGTGCCGCGACGGCGGTGACACACAGCAGCAGACGGGTACGGCGACGCATGGGGCATCCTCGGTTCGGGCCGCCCGGCGGGGGCGGGAGCTCTTCTCGATCGGGTACGGGCCGGGCCGGCCGGTTCAGCGCCCCTGGAGGTCCTCGGGGAGCAGCAGCCGCAGATCGTCCAGGCTCGGCGCGGCCACGGCACTGAGCCGGCGCGCCTGCCGGGTCATCATGCTCTCCAGCGTCTGGCGCGCCAGACGGGCGTTGCCGAAGGTACGGCCGCGCGGGATCGCGTCGAAGTACGTCCGCAGCGCCGAGGCCGCCCCCGGGGCGCACTCGTAGCCGTTGTCCACCGCTTGCCGGCGCACGATGGTGACCAGCTCGTCCGAGGAGTAGTCCGGGAACTCGATGTGCCGGGTGAACCGTGAGGCCAGGCCCGGATTGGAGTTGAGGAAGCGGTCCATCTCCTCCGTGTAGCCGGCCACGATCACCACCACCTCGTCGCGGTGGTCCTCCATCAGCTTCAGCAGCGTGTCCACCGCCTCCTGACCGAAGTCGGAGGAGGAACCGGCGGACCCGGGGGTCAGCGTGTACGCCTCGTCGACGAAGAGGACACCGCCGAGGGCGCGTTGGAAGACCTCCTTGGTCAACTGCGCCGTGTGCCCGACGTACCGGCCCACCAGGTCCGCGCGGGCCACCTCCACCAGCTGACCGCGCGGGAGCACGCCCAGAGAGGCCAGCAGCTCGCCGTACAGGCGCGCCACCGTGGTCTTTCCGGTACCGGGCGGGCCGGCGAAGACGAGGTGGTTGCTGATCCGGGGCGCCGGCAGCCCCGCCGCGGCCCGGCGCCGCGCCGTCGCCAGCAGGTTGACGAGGTCGCTCACCTCGCGCTTGACCGCGCCCAGACCGGTCAGCGCGTCCAGCCGCAGCAGCGGGTCCTGGTCGTCCGCGGCGGCGGCGGGCGGGAGCCCCACGTCCTCGGTGGTCAGCAGGGTCAGATCGCGCTCCCCGACATCGCCGCGCGCGGCGAGCCGGGACGCCTGCCGGTCCACTGTCTCCTCGAAGACCTTCCGGGCGGTGCGCCCGTTGCCGAAGCCGGCGTCGCGGGGCATCCGCTCGAAGTGCGTGTGCAGCGCCGAACGGGCCTCCGGGTCCAGCTCGTAGCGGTGGGCGGAGCACATCCGCTCCACGATGGTGACCAGTTCCTCCGACGTGTAGTCGGCGAACTCGACGCTGCGGGTGAACCGCGAGGCCAGGCCCGGGTTGGAGGCGAGGAAGTCCGTCATCTCCTTCGGGTAGCCGGCCGCCACCACCACGACGTCCTCGCGGTGGTCCTCCATCAGCTTCACCAGGGTGTCGATCGCCTCCCGGCCGAAGTCCGCCCCCGAACCGGCGGAGTCCGACAGGAGCGTGTACGCCTCGTCGATGAACAGCACGCCGCCGAGCGCCTTGTTGAAGGTCTCCGTCGTCTTGATCGCCGTCCCGCCGACGATCTGCGCGACGAGGTCGGCCCGTGACACCTCCACCAGATGGCCCGAGCGCAGCACCCCGAGCGAGGCGAGGATCGAACCGTAGAGGCGGGCCACCGTGGTCTTGCCCGTGCCCGGGGGGCCCGCGAAGATCAGATGGCGGCTCATCGGCGGCGCCGGCATGCCGAGACCGGCCCGGCGCTGTGCCATCCGGTTCAGGTTGATCAGCGTCAGTACCTGGTCCTTGACGTCGTCGAGGCCGATCAGGGACCGCAGCTCCGCCACCGCGCCGCTCTCCGCGTCCACCTCGGCGCTCACGACGGCCGCCCCGCCGGGCAGCCGGCCGTCGCCGGCCGCCACCGCGTCGGCGGCGCTGCCCCAGGCGTCCGGAGCGCCGTTGTCGGCGCTCGTCAGCTGCTCCACCGCGAGCCGGTCGCCGGGCACGGACTGGCGCAGTCCGCTGCCCCGGTTGTCCCGCAGGGTACAGCCGATCACCGAGACCGGATCCGAACCCTCCACCCGGACGCCGTCGGCGGCCGATCCGGTCACCTCGCAGGAGTTGAGAGACGCCCTCGCGCCCGCCGCGATCAGCACCCCGTGCTCGCCCGCGTCCCGCACCCGGGACCGGGCCGCCGTCAGTTCGGCCTGCTCATCGACCCGGATCCCCACGGCGAGGCAGTCACTCACCTCGGTGTCGCGCAGGGTCACCGCGCCGAGGGCGCCCACCTGCACACCGGCGCCCTTAGCGGTCCGCAGCCTGGCCTGTCCGACGTACAGGTTGCCGTGCCCGGACACATGCAGCCCCGCGCCCTCGCACTCCTCGATCAGGCAGTCCTCCAGCCGGCCGCGGCCGTCCCCCAGGACCTCCACCCCGTGCTGCGCGGAGCGTGTCACGGTGGTGCGCCGCAGCAGCGGGTTGGCGCTCGCGCGGATGACTATCCCGCTGCCGCCGCTGCCGACCACCTCCAGCCGGTCGATCTCCGCGGCGGAGTTCTCCTCCAGCAGGACCCCGGTCCCCTCCGGTTCACGGACCACGGCCCCGGTGAGCACCGGGGACGAGAAGTCGGTGACCCGGATCGCGGAGTCCCGGGCGGCGACGAACACGCACTCCTCGAACACTCCGCGGCTGCGCTCCGTCACCAGCAGCCCGTGCCCCGCGGTCCGGTCCGTGCGGCAGCGGCGCAGGGTGGGCGAGGAACCGGCGCTGACCACGTATCCGTGCCCGGTGGTGTTCCGTACGGTCACGTCCTCCAGGACGGTCGCCCCGGTGGTGCTCATGAACACGCCCACCACCGAGTCCGTCACGGCGGACCGTGTCACGGTGACGGTGCTCTCCTCCTCGGCTGCGATCCCGGGCTTGTCGGCGGCGGAGATCTCGCACTCCTCCACCAGCACCTGGGCGCGGCCGTTGGCGAGGACGCCGTTGCCGCGCGCGTCGCGGAGCCTGCCCGCGCGCACCGAGACCCTGCCCTGCTCGCCGGCGACCACGGCGGAGGTGCCCAGGTGCTCGACGACGCACTCCTCCAGGAGGCTCTCCATTGCCGAAGTGGACACCACCCCGGCGCCCTTGGGGTTCTCGATCCGGCACTGGCGGACCGCCAGCGAGCCGGCGCCGCGGGCGAACAGCGCCGCCCAGGAGGCGCCGTACACATCGCACCGGTCGAGCAGGAGCTGCCCGCGCGGGACGTCCACCACCGGCAACTCCTCGTCGTGGCCCCGCAGCACGAGGGAGTTCACCATGGCCGAGTCGCAGGCCAGGGTCAGTGCCGAGCCCCGGCGGGGGGCCAGCTCCACGGTGCCGCGGCCCTCCGTGCTGGTCAGCGTCAGGGAGGTGGCGAGCGTGAGGGTTTCCTCGTAGCGCCCGGGGGCGATACTGATCACGGCTCCGGTACGGGCCATGCGGAGAGCCTCGGAGATGGTGCGGCAGTCGCCCGTCCCGTCCTGCGCGACGGTGAGCAGCTGGCGTGACACGTTGTGACCTCCCGGGCGCCCCGGCGTCGTTCCGCTGTACAGCGTCCGCTTGCACCCGGGGCGTGTGGAACTGATGTGCCCATCATGCCTGTCGGGGCGGACGGCCCGCCACCGCCGTCGTCAAGGAATCCGGAGCAGCAAGGCGAACGGGAAGCGACTGGTCAGGCTCGCGGCGCGTCGGTGCGGGGCCGTGGGGGGCGGAGTGGACGGCGGCCGGCCGGCCGTGGCCGGCCGCGATCGACGCCCTCGGGCCGACCGGCGCTCCGGGCGGACGGGCCGCGGCCGCCCGCCGGGCGGTTATTCGTTTGTGGCGGGCCGGATCTTCCGGAACGGTGGCCCCGACGTCAACGGGCCCGCCGGGCCGACGAATGGAGTGTCCGTGGCCGCTGGGAAGATGCACGCCGACGAGGCGGAGATCGATGTCCCGCTCGTGCGGAGGCTGGTCGGCGCGCAGTTTCCGCAGTGGGCGGATCTCCCGCTCGCCCCGGTCGCCTCCTCGGGGACGGACAACGCCATGTACCGGCTCGGCGAGGACATGGCGGTACGGCTGCCCCGGATCCCGGGAGCGGCCGATCAGGTCGCCAAGGAGCAGCGGTGGCTGCCGAGGCTCGCGCCGCTGCTGCCGCTGCCCGTTCCCGAGCCGCTCGGGAAGGGGACGCCCGGTGAGGGCTATCCCTGGAACTGGTCGGTGTATCCCTGGCTCAAGGGCGCGAACGCGGAGCGCATCGCCGATCCGGGCCGCACCGCCGTGGACCTGGCCGGGTTCGTCACCGCCCTGCACGCGATCGGCACCGACGGCGGGCCGCCCCCGGGCGGGCACAACTTCTTCCGCGGTGTGCCGTTGGCCGCCCGCGACGCCGCCACCCGCGGGGCGATCGCGGAGTCGGCGGCGGACGTCGGCACCGACGAGGTGACCGCGGCCTGGGAGGCGGCGCTCCGGGCCCCGGCCCTGAGCGGGGCGGCCGTCTGGATCCACGGCGATCTGTCCTCGGGAAACCTGCTGTTCCAGCAGGACAGGCTGAGCGCGGTCATCGACTTCGGGGGCCTGGGCGTCGGTGACCCCGCCTGCGACCTGATCCCCGCGTGGGAGATCTTCTCCGCCGAGCACCGGGAAGGTTTCCGGGACGCGCTGTCGGTCGACGCCGCGACCTGGCAGCGGGGCCGCGGCTGGGCACTCTCCGTCGCGTTGATCCAGCTGCCCTACTACCGGCACACGAATCCGCCGCTCGCCGCCCGCTCGCGGCACGTGATCGCGGAGGTCCTGGCCGACCACCGGTCCGGCAGGTGACGTGCACTCAGGACGCCGTTCCCGGAGCGCCGTTCGCCGCACGGGCAGCCGCCACCACCCGGTGCCGGGTGCCCGTCCGTCTGCTCAGTGCCGTCCCGCCAGCCGGTCCGCGGCTTGCGCGAGGGGGTCCGTGCCGGGGCGGGGAGAGGTGAGTTCGCGGCGGTCGGCGGCGCGGTAGGCGGCGTACATGCCGTGGACGCCGAGCCAGCGGAAGGGTTCCGGCTCCCAGCGGCGGACGCGGTGGCCCACCCAGGGGAGGGCGGTCAGTTCGGTGGGGCCGGACTGGCCGGAGTCCTGCTGGATCAGGTCGCGCAGGGTGCGGGCGGCGAGGTTGGTGGTGGCGACGCCGGAGCCGACGTAGCCGCCGGCCCAGCCGAGGCCGGTGGAGCGGTCGAGGGTGACGGTGGCGCACCAGTCGCGGGGGACGCCGAGGACACCGGACCAGGCGTGGTCGATGCGGGCTCCCGCGGTGGTGGGGAAGAGGCGGACGAGGATGTCGCGGAGTGCCTCGACGGTGGCGGGGCGGGTGCGTCCGTCGTTGTCGGTGGCCGACCCGTAGCGGTACGGGACGCCGCGGCCGCCGAGCGCGATGCGGTCGTCGGCGGTGCGCTGGGCGTACATGTAGGCGTGGGCCATGTCGCCGAGGGTTTCGCGGCCGTCCCAGCCGATGGTGTCCCAGACGGACCGGGGAAGCGGTTCGGTCGCGATCATCGAGGAGTTCATGGGGAGCCAGGTGCGCTTCTGGCCCTTGAGGTTCGCGGTGAAGCCCTCGGTGCAGCGCAGGATGTACGGGGCGCGGACGGTGCCGTACGGGGTGTGGGCGTGCTTGGGCCTGATCTCGGTGACGGGCGTCGACTCGTGGACGGTGACGCCGAGCGCCTCGACGGCGGCGGCGAGGCCCTTGACGAGTTTGACCGGGTGCAGGCGGGCGCCGTGCGGGGTCCAGCTGGAGCCGACGGCTCCGGTGACATTGATGCGCTCGCCGGTCTCGCGGGCGCCGCGCAGGACGCGGTCCTTCTCGCCGAAGGCGATCTCCACGGAGTGGAAGTCCTTGAGCCGGGCCAGCTGGGCGGGGGTGTAGGCGACTTCGAGGACGCCGCCCCGGTGGATGTCGGCGTCGATGCCTTCCTCGGCGGCCACGCGGACGACTTCGTCGACGGTGTCGTTCATCGCCTGCTGGAGGCGGACGGCGGCCTCGTTTCCGTGGAGTTTCGCGTAGCGGTCGCGGCCCGCGATGCCGTTGTAGAGCCAGCCGCCGTTGCGCCCGGAGGCGCCGTATCCGCAGAACTTGGCTTCGAGGACGGTGATGTTGAGGAAGGGGACGGCCTTCTTGAGGTAGTAGGCGGTCCACAGTCCGGTGTATCCGCCGCCGACGATGCAGACGTCGGCGGTGGTGTCGCCGGGCAGGGGCTCCCGGGGGACGGGGGTGCCCTGGTCCGCGTACCAGAACGATATGCCGCCGTTGGCGATGCTGACGGTGCTCATGCTGCCCCTGCTCTGTCCGGTGCGAAGCCCTGGTTGCGGCCGCTCTCCATGGGGCGGGACGTTACTGCGCCGGAGGGGTTTTCGTCTGCGTCCGGGACCGGGCCCGGGTCAGTGGATAGCAGGCCAGGCCGATGAGTACGGAGGCGAAGTGGCCGAGGTCGGTGAAGGTGCGGCCGGTGAGGAGCGGGATGCCGTAGAAGACGGCGACGGCGAAGAGGTACACGTACCGCCAGGGCTGCGGGACACGGTACGTGAGGACGGCGACGACCCCCGCGAGCGCGTAACTGACCCCGACGTCGAGCGTGTTGGCGGCGGACTGCGGTACGTGTCCGTGCCGGATGGCCCAGGCCAGGACGCCTTCGCTGACGAGGGTGGCGAGGACATGGGCGGCGATGGCGACGGCGAACCAGCGCAGGGTGCCGAGCCAGCGCTCGGCGGTGGCGTGGAAGACGGTGTAGAGGACGGCGTAGGGGACCCATCGGCCGCTGTCGATCCAGAAGGCGCTGGCGATCAGTACGCGTAGGGGGTCCCGGGAGAGTTCGTGGATGTTGGTCGAGCGCTGGAGCAGGAAGTGCTCTTCGAAGCCCGGTGACATCTGGCGGACGATGACGGTGGTGACGAAGAGCGCGGTCAGCCAGGTGTACGTGCCCGGTGCGCTGCGGATCCATGAGCCGGCGCTGCGGATCCACGAACCGGCCGCGGTGCGGCGCCGGGTGGGCGGGGCGGGGCTGCTCGGAGTCATAACCGATTGACGCACGGCCCCGCGATCGTCGGCGTGATCGACATTCCGGCCGGGCCGATCGAGACCCGGTCCGGGTACGGCGGGGCGGGACCGCCCGGCGCCTGCCGGGGCGGGGTCGGCGGTGTCGACGCCCGTGCTTACGCTGCCCTCATGATTCGTACCGCTACCCCTGACGACGTTTCCGTCATCCACGCCATGGTCCGTGAGCTGGCCGACTACGAGAAGGCCCTGCACGAGGTGCAGGCCACCGAGGAGCAGTTGCGCGAGGCGCTCTTCGGTGAACGGCCCGCCGCGTACGCGCACATCGCCGAGTCGGACGAGGACGGCGAGGTGGTCGGCTTCGCGCTGTGGTTCCTGAACTTCTCCACCTGGCGCGGGGTGCACGGCATCTACCTGGAGGACCTGTACGTACGCCCGGAGCGGCGTGGCGGCGGGCACGGGAAGGCGCTGCTGAGGGAGCTGGCGCGGATCTGTGTGGAGCGCGGCTACGGGCGTCTGGAGTGGTCGGTGCTGAACTGGAACACCCCGTCCATCGCGTTCTACGAGTCGCTGGGCGCACGGCCGCAGGACGAGTGGACGGTGTACCGGCTGACGGACGGGGCGCTGGCGGAGCTCGGCGGCGAGTGAGCCCCCGCCGGGACCGGCCGACGGCGGCGCGGCCGGTGGGGGCGTTGTCAGTGGGGTGGTTCACGATGGGGGCATGGCACGCAGCAGCGGGAAGAAGGACACCGTCACAGCGGCACGGCGGCCGGAGGTGCGGCTGCCGCCGCTCGTTCCGTACGACGGGGCGGGACTGGAGCCCGACGGGGACTACGACAGTGTGCGTTTCGAGGGGACGGACCTCGCGGACGAGTCGGGTCCGGGGGCCCGCTTCATGGACTGCGCGCTGGACGGCTGCGCCCTGGACCGTACGGAGCTGGTCAGAGCCCGCTTCATCGACTCCGTGCTGACGGGCGTGCGGGGGGTCGGCACCGATCTCGCGGGGGCGTCGCTGCGCGACGTGGAGGTGGTGGACGCACGGCTGGGAGGGGTGCAGCTGCACGGTGCGGTGCTGGAACGGGTGGTGGTGCGCGGCGGGAAGATCGACTACCTGAATCTGCGCAAGGCGCGGCTGAAGGACGTGGTGTTCGAGGGCTGTGTGCTGTCCGAGCCCGATTTCGGGGATGCGCAGCTGGTGCGGGTGGAGTTCCGCGACTGTGTGCTGAAGCGGGCCGACTTCAGTTCCGTGCGGATGGAGTCGGTGGACCTGCGGACGGTCGCGGAGCTGGACATCGCGCGCGGGGTGGAGCGGCTGGCGGGCGCGGTGATCAGCCCGGCGCAGCTGATGGAGCTGGCTCCGGCGTTCGCGGCGCAGATCGGGGTGCGGGTGGAGGCGTAGGGCTTCCCGTCCGGACCGGGGGGCGGGTGGAGGCGTAGGGCTTCCCGTCCGGGCCGGGGGGCGGGGTCAGATACGGGGGAAGCGGGCCTGGAGGTCCCAGATCACGGGGTTGTCGGCGAGACCTTCGTGCATGTCCGCGAGGTCGGCGATCAGATCGTGCAGGAAGTCGCGGGCCTCGCGGCGCAGCAGCGCGTGGCTGAAGGTGAGCGGGGGCTCGTCGCCGGGCATCCAGTCGGCCTCGACGTCGACCCAGCCGAAGCGGCGCTCGAAGAGCATCCGGTCGGAGGACTCGGTGAAGTCCAGCTCGGCGAACTGCTGCCGGTGCGAGCGGTTGCCACGCGGGTCCTGGTCGATCTGCTCGACGATGTCGCACAGCGCCCACGCGAAGTCGAGCACCGGCACCCATCCCCAGGCTGTGGACACCTCGCGGTCCGCCTTGGTGTCCGCGAGGTAGACGTCCCCGGAGAACAGGTCGTGCCGCAGGGCGTGGACGTCCGCGCGGCGGTAGTCGGTCTGCGGGGGGTCGGGGAAGCGTCGGGAGAGGGAGTAGCCGATGTCGAGCACGGTTCGATGGTGTCACGCCCGCAGGCGCACCGGTGCCGGGGCGTCCGGCCGAAGGGCCCCGGGCGTGCTGCGGGCGCCGGACGCGTTGCGGGCGCCGGACCGCCGTGGGGCGGGCGGGGCGGCGCGGTCTACGGCAGCAGCCGCTGCTCCTTCGCCACGGCGACGGCGCCCGCGCGGGTGTCGACGCCGAGTTTGTCGTAGATGCGGCCCAGGTGCGTCTTGACCGTGGCCTCGCTGATGAACAGCGCGCGGGCGATGTCCCGGTTGCCCAGGCCCTGGGAGAGCTGGGCCAGGATGTCGCGTTCGCGGTCGGTCAGGGTGGGCCGGGGCCTGCGCATGTGGGCCATGACGCGGCTGGCCACGGGAGGGGAGAGCGTCGTGCGGCCCTGCGAGGCCGCGCGGATCGCGGCGAACAGTTCCTCCGGGCGCTCGGCCTTCAGCAGGTACCCGGTGGCGCCCGCCTCGATGGCGCGGGTGATGTCGGCGTCCGTGTCGTACGTGGTGAGGACCAGCACGTGGACGCCGGTGGCGGAGATGCGGCGGGTGGCCTCGACGCCGTCGATGCCCTCGCCGAGCTGGAGGTCCATCAGCACGACGTCCGGGGCGAGCCGGGCGGCCAGGGCGACGGCCTCCTCGCCGCTGCCGGCCTCCCCGGCGACCTCGATGTCGGGTTCGCTGCCGAGGAGGGCGAGCAGCCCGGCGCGTACGACGGCGTGGTCGTCGCAGAGCAGGATGCGTACGGGCGGCGTCGCGTTCACGCGGGGTCCTCCGGGGCAGGGGCAGGGGCAGGGGTGAGGGGGACGGCGGCGGACAGGACCGTGCCCTCGCCCGGTGCCGACTCGATCGTCAGCGTGCCGCCGAGCTGGTGCAGCCTGGCGCGCATCGCGGGCAGTCCGTGGCCGCGCACGCCGCCGGTGGCCCCGGTGCGCCCGGCCGGGGTGAAGCCCCGCCCGTTGTCGGCGATGTCCAGGACGATCCGGTCGTCGAGATGGGTCAGCGTCAGCGCGGCCTCCGTCGCGTGCGCGTGTTCCCTCACATTGGCCAGCGCCCCCTGTGCGATGCGCAGCAGGGCGGACTGCACACGGTCGGGCAGCGCGGTGTGCCGCTCTCCCTCCACGTGGCAGCGGACGGTGAGCCGTCCCTGCGCCTGGGCCGTCTCGCGGGCGGCCAGCGCGTGCAGGGCCGCCTCCAGGCCGCCGCCCTCGGCGAGATCGGCCGGGGCCAGGTCGTGGACGAAGCGGCGGGCCTCGGCGAGATTGCGTTCCGCGATGCCGGTTGCCGTACGGACATGGCGGCGGGCGGTCGCCGGGTCGGCGTCCCAGGTGCGGTCGGCGGCCTGGAGCAGCATCTGCTGGCTGGACAGGCCCTGCGCGAGGGTGTCGTGGATCTCCATCGAGAGCCGCTGGCGCTCGGCGAGGGTTCCCTCGCGGCGTTCGGTGGCGGCCAGTTCGCGGCGGGTGCGCAGCAGGTCGCCGATCAGTTCGCCCTGCCGCTCGGACAGCGCGCGCTGGCGCGCGGCCTGCCGTTGCATGTGGACGAAGACCGCTGTCGCGACGGCCGCCACCGCGGGCGGGGCCAGCACCAGGTTCGGGTCGAAACCGTGGGCCAGCCGCAGTTGCGCGGCGACGACGAACACGGTGAGCAGGGCGACGAGCGCGAGCGCCGCGCGGGGCGGAAGGATCCGCAGCCCGGTGTAGAAGAGCGGGACCGCGCACCACGCGAAGCTCGGCGCGAGGACGACCAGCACCATCCATACGGCGACCAGCACCCCCAGCCACACCACATTGCGCGGCGTCGGACGCGAACCGAGCACGGGCCCGAGCACGTACAGCACGGCCAGGGCGACCGACAGCGCGATGACCCACGGGGTGCGGGCCTCGCCGGGGTGCCGCAGCAGGAAGCGGGCGAGCGAGGCGCCGAGCAGCAGGAAGAACGCGGCGTGCATCAGGAGCGTGAGCCGGCGCGCATCCGGGTCGCCGTCCCCGGAGCCGTCGCCGTACCCGCCCTCGCCGTACCCGTACCCGCCCCTGCCCCCGTGTCCGTGTGCGCCGGAGGTGCCGGTCGGCCCTGGGGCGGCGCCGCGTGCCGACCGGGTTCGGTGCTCCACCTCGTACCCCTCGCTCCTCACCGTCATCGACGCTCCTGACCTGCACGGATACCTCCATGGTCACCCCGGACGGCCCCCCGCGCATCAACCGATCGGCCGATGGGGCCGTCGGCCGTCCCGCACGTGGCGTCGAGCCGGTTCGTCGACCGTACGGCGCGGGACGCGGCCGGAGGATCGATGGCAGAGCCGAACAGGCTCGTCCCGCTCGTCCACCGCACCGCCGCCGAAGGAGCCCACCATGAAGAAGCCGTCGCTGCGCACCCGCGTCCTGACCGGTGCCGCCGTCGCCGCCGCCCTCGGCGCCGGAACGTTCGGCGCCCTGTCCGCCAACGCCTCCACCCCGGCCGCCGCACCCGCCGCCGCGGTCGAGGCCGACACCGCGAACCGGAACCTCCAGCAGACCACCCACCTGACCGCGGCCGCCGCCACCAGGGCCGCGCAGGCCACCCTCGAAGCCGCGCGGAAGGAGAACCAGCGCGTCTCCGTCGCCGTCGTCGACCGCAACGGCAACACCGTCGTGACGCTGCGCGGCGACGGCGCGGGCCCGCAGGCGTACGAGTCGGCCGTGAAGAAGGCGTACACCGCCGTCTCCTGGAACGCGCCCACCTCCGAGCTGGCCAAGCGCCTGGAGCAGGCCCCGAACCTCAAGGACGTCCCCGGCACCCTGTTCCTCGCGGGCGGCGCCCCGGTGCAGGTCAAGGGTGCCCCGGTGGCGGGCATCGGCGTGGCCGGAGCCCCCAGCGGCGACCTCGACGAGAAGTTCGCGAACGCCGGCGTCGCCGCCCTCGCGAAGTAGGTTCCCGCCGTGCCGGCGCACCGGCGTCCACAGGCGGCGCGTCGGCGGGCGCCCTAGGATCGCAGGCGTGAATCAGCGAACACCAGTACGCCGCACGGCCCGCGCCGCCACCCTCGCCCTGCTGGTTCTGATGACCACCACGGGCTGCACCGGCGGCGTCGAGGGCACCCCCGGCGCCGCCGGTCTGCGCGACCCGTACTTCCCGAGGGCCGGCAACGGCGGCTACGACGTCACGCACTACGACCTCGCCCTCGACGCCGACCCGGCCGCCGGCCGGCTGCGCGGCACTGCCACGATCACCGCGCGGGCCACCCAGGACCTCAGCGCCTTCAATCTCGACCTCGCCGGGCTCACCGTGGGGTCCGCGACCGTCGAGGGCCGCCCGGCCGCCGTCAACCGCGCGGGCCACGAGCTGACGCTGCGCCCCGACGCCGAGGTCGAGAGCCGGCTCCGCAAGGGCAGGACGTTCCGTACGGTCGTCCACTACTCCGGCTCCCCGCAGACCCTGACCGACCCCGACGGGTCGAAGGAGGGCTGGCTGAGGACCGCGGACGGATCGGTGGCGCTCGGTGAACCGGTGGGCGCCATGGCCTGGTTCCCCGGCAACAACCACCCGAGCGACAAGGCGACGTACGACATCACCGTCACCGTCCCCAAGGGGCTGACGGCCGTCTCCAACGGCGAGCTGACGTCGCGCAGGGCCTTGGGCGACACCGCCACGTACCACTGGCACGTGGCCGAACCGATGGCGAGTTACCTCGCGACGGTCGCCATCGGCCGCTTCGACACGAAGACGTCGACCACCCCGGACGGCATCAAGGTGTTCACCGCCGCGGAGCGGACGGTGGCGGCGCAGAGCGCGCGGATTCTCGCCCGGGTTCCCGAGGTCGTGAGATGGGAGGCGGAACGTTTCGGCCCGTACCCCTTCTCCGCCACCGGGGCGATCGTCGATCGCTCCGGGGCCGCCGGATACGCCCTGGAGACCCAGAACCGGCCCTTCTTCCCCGGGCCGCCGGGCGCCGGGCTCCTCGTCCACGAGATGGCGCACCAGTGGTTCGGGAACTCCGTCACGCCCAAGAGCTGGCGGGACATGTGGCTCAACGAGGGCTTCGCGACCTACGCGGAGTGGCTGTGGGAGGACGACCAGGAGGGCAACCCGGTCCAGAAGCGGTTCGACGCCGCCTTCGACGACGACGACAACTGGGCCTTTCCGCCCGCCGATCCGCCGACGGCAGCGGACATCTCGCAGGCGCCGGTGTACGGGCGCGGGGCCATGGTCATCCACAGGATCCGGCAGGTCGTGGGCGACGACAAGCGCTTCTTCGCGCTCGTCAGGGGCTGGACGAAGGCCCACCGGCACGGCAACGCGTCGACCGCGGACTTCACCGCCTACGTGGAGAGGACGACCGGCAAGGATCTGACGGAGCTGTGGAACACCTGGCTGTACGGCAGGAGCCGGCCCGCCTCGAAGGGCTGACCGGCTCCCGCCGTACCGCTGGTCGGAACTACTTCACGTTGACACCGCTCCAGGCGGCGTCGACGGCCTTGAGCTCGGTGCTGTCGGCCCCGTACAGGTCGGTCGCCGCCTTCTCGGTCGCCGTGCGGGCGGCCGCGTAGTCGGTGCTGGAGGTCATGTACTCGGCGAGGGCCTTGTACCAGATCTGGACGGCCTTGTCCCGGCCGATGCCGGTGACCGTGGAGCCGTCGCTGGTCGGGGAGTCGTAGTCGACGCCGTTGATCGTCTTCGCGCCGCTGCCCTCGGACAGCAGGTAGAAGAAGTGGTTGGCGACGCCGGAGGAGTAGTGCACGTCGAGGTCGCCGACGCTGCTGTCCCAGTAGTCCGCGGAGCCGCCGTCCTTGCTCGGCTTGTCCATGTAGCGCAGCGGGGTGCCGTCGCCGTTGATGTCGATCTTCTCGCCGATGAGGTAGTCGCCGACGTCGGTGCTGTTGTCGGCGGCGAACTCCACCGCGGTGCCGAAGATGTCGCTGGTCGCCTCGTTCAGGCCGCCGGACTCGCCGTAGTAGTCGAGGTTGGCGGTGGACGCGGTCAGGCCGTGGCTCATCTCGTGGCCCGCGACGTCGAGCGCGGTGAGGGCGCTCTTGTTGTCGGCGCCGTCGCCGTACGTCATGCAGAAGCAGCTGTCGTCCCAGAAGGCGTTGACGTACGCGTCGCCGTAGTGGACCCGCGAGTACGCGGCCTTGCCGTCACCGGCGATGCCGTCGCGGCCGAACGCCGACTTGTAGAAGTCCCAGGTCTTCGCGGCGCCGTAGGCGGCGTCGACGGCGGCGGTCTGACGGTCGTTGCCGGTGCCGTCGCCCCAGGTGTCGTCGTCGTCCGTGACGAGGGCACCGGTGCCGCTCTCGCCCTGGTTGAGGTCGTACGTCTTGTGGCCGCCGCGGTCGCCGTCGACCAGTTCGAAACCGGAACCGGCCGCGGTGGTCGACAGGTCGACCTGGCCGCTGTACTGGCTGTTGCCGATGCCGGTCTCGACCGCCTCGTAGCTCTGGAGCTTCTTGCCAGTGGTCGCGTCGGTGATGGTGTGCAGCCTGCTGGGCGTGCCGTCCTTCTGCACCCCGGTCTTCACCGTCTCGAAGGCGAGGACGGGCTTGGAGCCGGCCGCCCAGATCACCTTGCGGGCGGCGGCCGCCGTCTTGATCTTCGCCGTCGTCGACGGCACGGCTATCCGGGCCTTGGTCGCCTTGGTGACGCCCTTGAGCTTTCCACTGCGGGCGGTGTGGGTCACGAGGTCGCCGCCGAGCACCGGGAGCCCGGCGTAGGTGCGCTCGTAACGGGTGTGGACGGTGCCGTCCGCGTCCTTGATCACGTCACGGACGATCAGCTTCTCCTGGCTGCCGAGACCGAGGGACTCGGCGGTCGAGGAGACGTCGGTCTGGGCCGACTTGATGGCGGCGGTGCGCTGCGAGGCACTGTTCGCGCCGAAGGGGACGACGCTGCGAGAGGCGGAGGAACCGTCAGTGCCGTTGTCGGGAGCGGCGCTTGCCGCACCGCTCTGGACACCGACGACGACCATCGCGGCCACGGCGGCCAGGGCTGCGGCGCGACGGGTGTTCATGTGGGGGGTCATGTGCTCTCCGTTGCTCGTTCCGTGGGGGGTTACGAGCCGAGAGCGTGCCACCGAATGAGCAAGATTGACGGAGCACTAACAAATGCCTCACATTTTTTTGACTACTTCTTGTCCGAATGGGGTTCGCTTACGTTCGCTATTCGGTCAACTGTGAATGTTCGCAGGGTATTTGTGTGGAACGGCTGGGGACCGGACCCGGTCGGCGCACACCGAAGCCCCCGGCCGCGGCCGGGGGCTTCGGTGCAATGGGCTCTCGGGTCGAAGAGCGGCGCCGTATGTCAGAGGTTGACGCCGAAGTCCTGGGCGATACCGCGCAGGCCGGAGGCGTAACCCTGGCCGACGGCACGGAACTTCCACTCCGCGCCGTTGCGGTAGAGCTCGCCGAAGACCATGGCGGTCTCGGTGGCGGCGTCCTCGCTCAGGTCGTAGCGGGCGATCTCGGTGCCGCCTGCCTGGTTGATGATGCGGATGAACGCGTTGCGCACCTGGCCGAAGTTCTGGCTGCGGGTCTCGGCGTCGTAGATCGAGACCGGGAAGACGATCTTGTCGACTTCGGCCGGCAGGCCCGCCAGGTTGACGTTGATCTGCTCGTCGTCGCCCTCGCCCTGGCCCGTGACGTTGTCACCGGTGTGGACGATGGTCTGGTCCGGCGTCGACTTGTTGTTGAAGAAGACGAAGTGGCCGTCGGAGACGACCTTGCCGGCCGGGTCGACCGCGATCGCCGAGGCGTCGAGGTCGAAGTCGGTGCCGGTGGTGGTGCGGACGTCCCAGCCGAGGCCGACCGTGACGGCGGTCAGGCCCGGGGCCTCCTTGGTGAGCGAGACGTTGCCGCCCTTGGACAGGCTTACAGCCATGGGAAGTCCCTTTCATCGTCGAGTGCGGGCTTCATGCCATCACGAAGCTACCGTCACAGGTCATAACGCGGAGAAGGGACCGGGAGGTTCCTGCTCCCTTTACTTTCTTTACCGAAGTCCCCCGGTCGGCCCGGCGGCCGGCCGGGTCCGTACGGCACGCGTGCGGCGCTCGCAAAGCCCTCGTACGGCCCTCGTACGGCACGCGTGCGGCACAAGTTCGGCACGGGTCCGGCAAAAAAAGGTGACGAACGCCCGGTGGGCCGGGGAACATGGGTGCCATGTCCGGGCCCTGTGTCATCCGCGGTTCGGTCTCCCTGCCGGAGGCCGAGCTCATGTGGCGTTTCTCGCGGTCCTCCGGGCCCGGCGGGCAGCACGTCAACACCAGTGACTCCCAGGTGGAGCTCCGCTTCGACCTCGCGGCGACCGAGTCGCTCCCCCCGGTGTGGAAGGAGCGGGCGCTCCAGCGTCTGGAGGGCAGGCTCGTGGGCGGGGTGATCGCGGTACGGGCGTCCGAGCACCGCTCCCAGTGGCGCAACCGCGAGACGGCTCTCGTACGGCTCGCCTCCCTGCTGGCCGAGGCCACGGCACCGCCCCCCAGGCCGCGTCGCAAGACCAGGATTCCGCGCGGCATCAACGAACGCCGCCTGCGCGAGAAGAAGCAGCGCGGCGATACGAAGCGCGGCCGCTCCGGCCGTGACTGGTGACCGCGCCCTCCTCGCGATTCCGGCGCCCCTCGCCCCGGCCGCGCGACTCTCGCTGACGCCCCTTCGGTCCGGCCGCGTTCCGCCGGCGCCCCCGCACCCCGGCCGCGGCTTCCGGTGACGCCCCTTCGCCGACGGCCGCGCGTTCCGGTACCGCCCCCTCAGCCCAGCTGCCGGTACCGCCCCCGGAAGTACGTCAGCGGTGAGCCGTCCCCGCTCGGCAGGTCCGCGCTCAGGACCCGGCCGATCACCAGGGTGTGGTCGCCCGCCAGGACCCGCTGCTCGGTGCGGCACTCCAGCGTGGCCAGTGCGCCGCCGACCAGGGGCGCGCCGGTGATCTCTCCCCTCCGGTAGGGGATGTCCTCGAACAGCAGCCGGTCGCTGATCCGGCCCTTCATCGAGAACCGTCCGGCGATGTGCCGCTGACTCTCGGTGAGCACGGAGACCGCCCACAGCGGCTGCTCCGACAGCAGGTCGTCCATCCGTGAGTCGTTGCGCAGGCTGACCATGACGAGGGGCGGGTCCAGCGACACCGACATGAAGGCGGTCGCCGTCATCCCGACGTCCTCGCCGTGCCCGTTCTCGTCGAGCGGCGGCTCCTCGGCGGTGATCAGCACGACACCGGCGGCCAGCCGGGCGAGGGCGGCCCGGAACTCATCGTTGCTCACCCCCTCAGCATGGGGGACGGGCTCGGAACGCGGGGCGGGAGGCTTCGTCTGCAACACATCCGGCACGCTAGCGGCGGGCGGCGCGCCCTCGCATCGGGCCAGGGGACCAGCCTGGTCCTAGGACCCCCGGCCGGGAGCGCCGGGGGAGCGGCGCTGCAACGCCCGGATTTGCGTTCAAGAAAAGGACGGGCCGCGGGGACGCCGCACCGTAACCCCTTCACCATCTGTTGTGACTTGAGTCACAGAGTGCAATATTTGCTGACCCTGTGTACCGGCTGCACAGCTCACTGTGATTCAGTGGCCGTGACACTGCAGTAAGTACGTCGATATGAAACCTGGAGTGCTGTCGAGGTCTCGGGGAGTGCGAGCAATGGAGGCCGAGTCGGAGCCGTACGTCCGTCTTGCGACGATGCGGCAGCTGCACCAGGCCGTGGCCGATCTCAACACGGCGCGGAGCCTGGCCGACACACTGCAGACCGTGGCCGACGGAATCGTCGCCGGTCTCGGCTACGAGCTGGCCTGCGTGAACCTGGTCCGTCCCGACGGAGACCTCGTCGTCGCCGCCTTCGCCGGCAACAGCGCCGCGGAAGCCCTGATCACCGGCCGCGTCGGCTCGCGCAGTTCCTGGGAGCGCAGGCTGTCGATGGGCGAGGTCTGGGACGAGCTCCGTTTCATACCCCATACCGACGGCTGGGTCCTCCTCGACGACGACGTACCGCAGTGGCACACCGAGGGCCCCGAGCCCCGCTTCGAGGACGAGTGGCACCCCGAGGACCGGCTCTATGCCCCGATGTACGCGTCCGGCGGGGGCGACGACCTCCTGGGCGTCATCTCCGTCGACCGCCCGCGCAACGGCCGCCGCCCCGGCGCCTGGGGCCGTGAGGCCCTCCAGATGTACGCGTCGCAGGCGGCCATTGCGATCAGCAACGCCCGGCTGAGAGCAAACATGCAGCGCGCCCTGGTCCGTCTGGAGCGTGAACAGCAGGCGCTGCGGGCCAGCGAGGAGTCCTTCCGCCAGGCCTTCGAGTACGCCCCCAGCGGCATGGCCATCGCCGAGATGGGCGGCGACCAGCACGGCCGGCTGCTGCGCACCAACGACGCCCTGTGCCGGCTCCTGGGCCGCCCGGCGTCCGTCCTGCGCCGCTACTCCTTCGCCGACCTCGTCCACCCGGAGGACATCGGCACCCTGCTGCGCACCTCCGCCGAGGGCGGTCGTGCCGAGCTGCGGCTGGGGCGGCGGGACGGCACCTACCTCTGGGTCTCGCTGCGCAACTCCGTCGTCGCCGACACCACGGACGGCCCCCGCTTCCTGCTCACCCATGTCGAGGACATAGAGGAGCGCAAGCGCCACGAGCTGAACCTCGCGCACCGCGCCTCGCACGACGCGCTCACCGGCCTGCCCAACAGCGCCGAGCTGCGTTCCCGGCTCAGCTCCCGGCTCTGCGAGCGCCCGCACTCGGTGGCCACCTCCCCGGTCGAGGCGCTGGACGCGGCGTACGGCGACGCCGACGACCCGGACGGGCGGACGCACGGCTACGACGTGGACTCGGCGCCCGGCGGCCCGTACGACCACCATGTGCACTCCGTCGCACCCGAAACCGAGCACGACGACGGCGCGAAGGGCCTCGCGGTCCTCTTCTGCGACCTCGACGGCTTCAAGTCCATCAACGACCGCTTCGGCCACCACACCGGAGACGTCGTCCTGATCGAGGTCGCCCGCCGCCTCACCACCTGTGTCCGCGACGGCGACACCGTCGCCCGGCTCGGGGGCGACGAATTCGTCGTCCTGGCGGACGGGCTCGGCGCGGCGGACGCCGCGGACCTGGCCGTACGCCTGCGCAATGCCATCATTCCGCCCATCAGGGTCGACGGCCGGGCGGTGCGCGTCGGGGCGAGCTTCGGCATCGGCTGGGCCGCCTGCGGCATGACCGCCGAAGAGGTGCTGCGCTCCGCCGACCAGCGGATGTACGTGGAGAAGCGGTCCAGGGCGAAGGTTCACCGCAGGGCCGGCTGATGTTCACGGCGGTGCTTGTTTCCCCGCCCCGGGCGGTTCCAGGACATGCGACGGCAATTCTTGGTGTGGTCCGTTCGGGGTAGGCTCGGCCGGTCGGCCACGGCTGGCGATATTCGGCGACGGCTGGCGACATGGTGAGGAGTGACCCAGGGATGACGGCCGGGAACAACGGCGCAAACAAGCCCGAGGACGACGATCCGTTCGGCTACCTGTACGAGGACGGACAGGCAGCGGGCGCCCAGCCGCCGCGAGCGGGCGGCTACGGCTACCCGGGTCCGGCGGCCCAGCAGCCCGGTGTGCCCCGGACCTCGTACAACCAGGTGCGGACGGTGGGCGAGCGCCAGTACGGGCAGCAGGTGCCGCCGCAGCAGCCGTACGGCCAGCCGAACGCGCAGTACGCCGCCCCGGAGACGTACCCCGGCGGCGCCTCCCCCGGGTATGCCCCGGAGCAGGGCGGCCGCGGCGGCCCCGGCAAGGGCGGCCCGAACACCAAGGGTCTGCTGATCGCCGCGGTCGCGGTGGTCCTGGTCGTGCTCATCGGCATCGGCGCCGCGCTGCTCACGGGCAATGACAAGAAGGACCGGAAGAAGGACGAGGCCACCTCCTCCGCCGGCCCCGGCGACCAGGTCGAGGAGTCCTCGAAGCCCGAGGAGTCCGCGAGCCCCAAGGCCCCGGCCGAGCTCCCCAAGCAGGACGCGGCGACGCTGAAGCTCGGCGGTACGGCGGTAGTCAGCCAGTCGGTCGAGGGCGCGGAAGGCCCGAACGGCTCATACGTCACGGGCTTCAACGCGGTCGGGTCATCCGTGACGTGGAAGGCGGCGATAGAGGAGGAAGGCAAGTACCGCTTGACGGTGCGCTATGCGATTCCTGCCAAGGACGCCAATGCGACGCTGACGGTGAACGGGAAGCCGAATGCGCAGCCCATCGGCCTCAAGAACTTCATCAACTCGTCCGACTCGAACTGGGTAAAGAACTGGCAGACCACCTGGGCGCCGGTCGAGCTGATCAAGGGTGAGAACGAGGTCAGCATCTCGTGCCAGGACGGGAATCAGTGCGACGTGATCCTGGACTGGCTGAAAGTCACCCCTGCGAACGGTTAGCCCATTGAGGGCGAACGCTGTGCGGCCTCTCCTGGTGTCCGAACCCGGGAGGGGCCGCATTTATATGTCCTGCGCTGAGTGATGCGGCGTCCGTTGCGCGCATGCCGTCTCTTGCATCAGCAGTGCCCTTGGTGAGGGCACCCGGTCCTCGGTCCGGGATCGGGACACCGAACCCGGAAGCCACTCACCTGTTCAAGACCGTCCGGCCTCGCGACGGACCATGGCGAGAAAACGCCATGGTCCGGCGCGCGCCACGCGCTGTGTGCCGCGGTCAGCCCATCAGGGCCAGGAACCCGGCCACCGTCGCGGCCATCGCCTCGCGCCCCGGCGCGAGGTACTTCCGCGGGTCCACGCCCGTGGTGTTCTCGGCCAGGTAGGCCCGTACCGCGCCGGTGAACGCCGTGTTCAGCGCCGTGCCGACGTTGATCTTGACCATGCCGGAGGAGGCGACCGCCTGCCGGATCTCCTCGTCGGGGACGCCGCTGGAGCCGTGCAGCACCAGCGGGACGGGGACCGCGTCGCGCAGCCGGCCGATCAGGGCGTGGTCCAGGGCGGCGGTGCGCTCGGTCATGGCGTGGGAGGAGCCGACCGCCACGGCCAGCGCGTCCACGCCGGTGTCGCGGACGTAGGCCGCGGCCTCGGCCGGGTCGGTGCGGACGCCGGGGGCGTGGGCGTCGAGCAGGGCCTCGCCCTCCTTGCCGCCCACCTTGCCGAGCTCGGCCTCGATCCAGATGCCGCGCTCGTGCCCCCAGGCCACCGCCTCGGCCGTGGCCCGCACGTTCTCCTCGTACGGGAGCCTGGAGGCGTCGAACATCACCGAGCCGAAGCCTTCGGTGTGCGCCTGGTGCAGCAGCTCCACGGACTCGACGTGGTCGAGGTGGAGTGCGAGGGGGGCGCCGGAGGTGCGGGCGACGGCGGCGGCCGCGGCGGCGATCGCGGAGAGCCGCCCCCCGTGGAACTTCACGGCGTTCTCGGAGATCTGCAGGATGGCGGGCGCTCCGGCGCGCTCGGCGCCGGCCGCGATGGCCTCCGCGTGCTCCAGCGTGATGACATTGAAGGCGGCGATTCCGCGTCCCTCGGCCTGTGCGGCGGAGACGAGTTCACCGGTGCTGACGAGCGGCATGCTGACCTCTGTTGCTTCTCTGTGCTGAACGGCCCGGCCGGCCGGAGGGGCCGGGCGGGCCGATACGGGTGGCGGCTCAGGCCGCCGCGGTGTGTTCCTCGATGCCGACGCGCGGCAGTAGCTCCTCGTACGCCGCGCGGTCGAAGTCGCCGGCCGTGGGGGAGAGCACGGTCGCCGTCGACAGTGCCACCGCCCGCCGCAGCCGGTCCGGCCAGCTCAGCCCCTCGACGAGGCCGGACAGCAGCCCGGCCACCGCGGAGTCGCCCGCACCGGTCGGATTGCCCAGGACCTTGGCGGGCGGCGATGCCTGCCAGATGCCGTCGGGGGTGACCGCCAGCATGCCGTCCGGGCCCAGTGACGCGATGACGCCGTGCGCGCCGCGGCGGCGGGCGTCGCGGGTGGCGCGCAGCGGTTCGCGGGAGCCGGTGAGCTGGGCGAGCTCGTCGGCGTTGGGCTTGATCAGGTCGGGGCGGGCGGCTATGCCGCGGCGCAGCGGTTCGCCGCTGGTGTCCAGGAGTACGGGGACACCGGCGGTGCGGGCCAGGCGGACCAGTTCGCCGTAGGCGCCGACGTGGATGCCCGGCGGCAGGCTGCCGCAGAGGGCGACGGCGTCGGCCCCGGTGAGGAGTTCCTCGTACCGGCCGAGGAGGGCGGCCCATTCGTCGGCGGTGATGAGCGGGCCGGGTTCGTTGAGCTGGGTGGTGTCGCCGGTGGCCCGGTCGACGACGGCGATCGTGCGGCGGGTGTTCCCGGCGACGGTGACGAGGGCGTCGGTGACCGGCGCGGCGGCGGGGAGGGCGCCGTTTGCGGCCTTCGTGCCGGCCTCCAGCGGCGACAGGCCGGCCAGCAGCTCGCGCAGCACGGCTCCGGTGGAGCCTCCGGCGAAGCCGGTGACCACCGTTTCGTGGCCGAGGGCGGAGAGCACCCGGGCCACGTTGAGGCCCTTGCCGCCGGGCCGCTCGGACATGTCGCTGACGCGGTGGCTGGCGTGCGGGACGAGTTCCGGGACGCCGTACGTCAGGTCGAGTGCCGTATTCAGTGTGACCGTGAGGATCACCGCGGCCGCTCCCTCGATCCCTGCTCTGGAGCGCGAATCCGTGGACGGAATGCGCTTTCTCTGCCTGTTTCTCAGGCGATCATGCCAAAGAGGTGGCGGTCGGCCCAGACCCCCGGACCAACCGCCGTCTCTTCGTTACGTATTCGACTCGCCGTCAGCAAGGGGGCAAATCACCCGATCCGGGGCTCTTTGATCCATTCGCCCTTGCGCATGACGCCCCGGAGCGTGAAGTCCGCGTCCAGGACCACGAGGTCCGCGTCCTTGCCCGGTTCCAGCGAGCCGACCTTGTCGTACACGCCGAGCAGCCGGGCCGGGTTGGCGGAGATGGACTGCACGACGTCCTCGACCGGGATCCCGTCGACCGTCACGGCCCGGTGGAACGCGGTGTCCAGGGTGAGCGTGGAGCCCGCGATCGAGTCGCCCTCCACCAGCCGCGCGACGCCGTCCTTGACCTCGACGGCGAGCGGGCCGAGCTGGTACCGGCCGTCGCCGAAGCCCGCCGCGTCCATGGCGTCGGTGATCAGCGCGACGCGGTGGGCGCCCGCGTGGTGGTAGGCCAGCTCCAGGGCGGCGGGGTGCAGATGCGTACCGTCGTTGATCAGCTCGACGGTGACCCGCTCGTCCTCCAGGAGGGCGGCGATCGGGCCGGGCTCGCGGTGGGCGAGCGGAGGCATCGCGTTGAACAGGTGGGTGGCGACGGTGGCGCCCGCGCCGATCGCCTCGACGGTCTGCTCGTACGTGGCGTCGGTGTGCCCGATCGCGGCGATGACACCGTGCTCGGCGAGCAGCCGCACCGACTCGATGCCGCCCGGGAGTTCGGTGGCGAGGGTGAACATCTTCGCGGTGCCGCGCGCCGCGTCCATCAGCTTGCGGACCTCGGCCGGGTCCGGGTGGCGCAGCAGGTCCTCGCTGTGCGCGCCCTTGCGGCACGGCGAGATGAACGGCCCCTCGAAGTGGATGCCGGCCAGGTCGCCCTGCTCGACCAGCTCGGACAGGACACCGGCCCGGTGGGCGAGGAAGTCCATCTCTCCGGTGACCGTGGAGGCGACCAGTGTGGTGGTGCCGTGCTCGCGGTGGGTGCGGATGCCGGTGAGGACCTCGTCCACGGTGCCGGAGGTGAAGGACGCGCCGCCGCCGCCGTGGTTGTGCATGTCGACGAAGCCCGGGACCACCCAGTGGCCGCTCAGATCGACCGTCCGGGCGCCCTCCGGCGTCGAGCCGGCGATCCGGGTGCCCTCGACGACCACCCGGCCGTCCTCGACGGTCCCGGTGGGAAGCACCACGCGGGCGCCTGCGAGCACTGTGCTGTCTGCGCGTCCGGCCATCAGGCGGTTACCTCCGTGGAGAGAAGATCCCAGGCGAGCAGCCCTGCGCCCAGGCATCCGGCGGTGTCCCCGAGGGCCGCCGGGGCGATGTCGGGCAGCGTCTGGAACGTGACACGCTCCTCGACGGCCGCACGGAGTGGTGTGAACAAGGTTTCCCCGGCCTCGGCGAGCCCGCCACCGATGATGAGCATGCGGGGATCGAGCAGGGTCAGCGCGGTGACCAGCCCGGCGGCGAGCGCGTCGACGGCGTTCCGCCAGACCTCCACGGCCGCCGGGTCGCCCGACTCGACGGCCTTCGCGCAGTCCGCGGCGTCCGCCGTCGGATCGCCGGACGCGGTGGCCCAGGCCTGGGTCACCGCGGAGGCGGACGCCAGGGTCTCCAGGCAGCCGCGCTGGCCGCAGCCGCAGTCCGGGCCGTCCGGCCGGACCACGATGTGGCCGATCTCGCCCGCGTACCCGTGCGCGCCGGCCTCGATGGTGCCCGCGATGCCGATGGCCCCGGCTATTCCGGTGCCCAGCGGTACGAAGAGGAAGCGGTCGGCGCCCTTGCCCGCGCCGATCCGGCCCTCGGCGAGCCCGCCGGTGCGCACATCGTGGCCGAGCGCGACAGGGACACCGCCGAGCCGCTCGCCGAGCAGGTGCCGCATGGGTACGTCGCGCCAGCCCAGGTTCGAGGCGTAGACCGCGATCCCGTTCTCGGCGTCGACGAGGCCGGGCACGGCGACACCGGCCGCGACGGCGCTCTCGCCGAAGTGCTCCTCGCCGTACGCCCGCAGGTCCGCGGCGAAGGCGAGGATCGACTCCACCACGGCGTCGGGGCCGCGCTCCCTGCCGGTCGCCCGCCGCGCCTCGTACAGCAGGGCGCCGTCCGCCCCGACCAGTGCGGCCTTCATTCCGGTGCCGCCCACATCGAGGGCGATGACGTGTTTCACGGGAAACAGTTTCGCCCGAGGAGCCAAAAAGGTCTAGTCCACTATGGGGGTTTGTTGCGTATCCATACAAAATCGCGTCCGCCCCACCACCCCGGTGGACCGGGCAGGCGGGTTCAAGGCGAGAGGATCACACTGCGCGAGAGGTTGCGCGGGCGGTCCGGGTCGTACCCCTTCGACTCCGCGAGCGCGACCGCCAGCCGCTGCGCCCGGATCAGATCCGCCATCGGGTCCGCGGCGGCGCGCGCGACCAGAGTGCCGCCCACCCGCGCCACGTCACCGGCGAGCCCCTCCGGCAGCGGGCCGAACACCCAGGCCACCCGGTGCGGCCCGGTGATCGAGATCGGGCCGTGGCGGTACTCCATGGCCGGGTACGACTCCGTCCAGGCGCCCGCCGCCTCGCGCATCTTCAGCCCCGCCTCCTGCGCCAGGCCGTACGTCCAGCCGCGCCCCAGGAACGTCCACTGCTCGGCCGAGACCACCGCCTCGTCCAGTGGCTCCGTCACCGCGAGCTCCGCGTCGACCGCCGCGGCGGCGACCGTCTTCACCCCCGCCGGAAGCGGGCCCGACGCCTCCAGGCCGGCCCGCAGGAAGGCCAGCGCGGTGGTGGCGAACCGGGTCTGGACGACCGACTCCTCGTCCGCCCAGTCCAGTACGGCCACCGCGTCGGCGGCGTCCATGACCGGCGTCCTCGGGTCGGCGGTCAGCGCGACGGTGGTGGCCTTGCCGCGCAGCTCGCCGAGGAGTTCCAGCACCTCGGTCGTCGTACCGGACCGGGTGATCGCCACCACCCGGTCGTACGACCGCCCGGCGGGGAACTCCGAGGCGGGGTAGGCGTCCGTCTCGCCCTGCCCGGCCGCCTCGCGCAGCGCCGCGTACGCGATGGCCATGAACCAGGAGGTGCCGCACCCGGTGACGGCGACCCGCTCACCGGGCCGCGGCAGTCCGTCGAACACCGCCCCCGCCTCCGCGGCACGCCGCCAGCAGTCGGGCTGGGTGGCAATCTCTGATGCGGTACGGGACATGCTGAACGGCTCCTTGCGGCATGGAACGGGTGGCGATGCGGGCGGTGCGGCACAGCGTCGGAACAGGGCCCGGACCACCAGGGATCCTGAAGTGCCTTGCGCCGCAACCTGCTTAGCAGTCGGCGTCGATCAAGGGCAATGCCCTCGCGCGCCGACCGGACGCGGATCCGGTGACGTTGCGAAAGCGATACCGCGCTGGTGTAGACCTCCGACGACCGTCCGAGGGAGGATCGCACCTCATCCGGAGGCCCCACGAGGACGTGGCCGGCCCGGATGACACGACGGACAAGGACGGTCTGGGCTGTGGAGCGGCGCTACTCGGGACTTATAGCGGCTGTGGCCGCACTGGGACTGGCAGCAACGTCATCGGGCTGCGGGGGCACCGGCAAGGGATCGGGGGACGTCACCCTCAGGCTCGTCGCGGCCGACTACGGCACTGGCGCGGCCAACAGCTCCGAGAAGTACTGGGCCCGGCTCGTGAAGGGCTTCGAGGCGTCCCACCCCGGCATCAGAATCGATGTCAGCGTCTACGCGTGGACGGACATCGACCGCGAGGTCGCCGGGATGGTGAAAAAGGGGCAGGCCCCCGACATCGCCCAGATCGGTTCGTACGCCGACTACGCCAAGGCCGGCAAGCTCTACCGGGCCGACCAGTTGCTGACCATCCCCGCCCAGGCCAACTTCCTGCCGCACCTCGCCGAGGCGGGCAGCGTGGACCGGACCCAGTACGGAATGCCGTTCGTCGCCAGCACCCGGCTGCTCTTCTACAACAAGAAGTACTTCGCTCAGGCCGGCCTCGACGCCCCGCGGACCTGGAACGACATACGCGAGGACGCGGGGGTGCTCAAGCAGCGCGGCGTGACCTACCCGATCGCGCTGCCGTTCGGCCCGGAGGAGGCCCAGGGCGAGACGATGATGTGGCTGCTCGGCGGGGGCAGCGGCTACGTCGACGACGCCGGTTCGTACCAGATCGACTCGGCCGAGAACGTCAGGACGTTCGACTGGCTGCGGACGAACCTGGTCGACAAGGGCCTCGTGGGCCCGGTCGCGCCCGGCAAGCTCGACCGGGGCAAGGCGTTCGCCGCGTTCACGCGCGGCGAGGTCGGCATGCTGAACGGCCACCCGACGCTGATGCAGGAGGCCGAGAAGAAGGGCGTCCAGGTCGGCATGGTCCCGCTGCCCGGTGCCGGCGGCCCCTCCAAGGGCTCGCTGGGCGTCGCCGACTGGATCATGGGCTTCAAGCAGCGCGGCCACCGGGCGGAGATGGGTAAATTCTTCAACTACCTGTTCACCGACAAGAACGTCATCGACTTCGCCGACGAGTACGACTTGCTGCCGGTCACCGACAGCGCTTCCGCGGCGATGGAGTCCGACCCCCGCTACAAGCCGCTGCGGAAGTTCCTGGCCGCGCTGCCGAACGCGGAGTTCTACCCGTACGGCAAGACGTCCTGGGCCCGCACCAGCGAGTCGATCAAGGGGAACATCGGCAAGGCGGTCGAACCGGGCGGCAGCTCCGCGAGCACGCTGGGACGGATCGCACGGGACGCGACGGCGGCGGAGGGCGCCGAGTAGCGCAGGACGCGAGCGGAGGGCGGACGGAGGACGCCGGGCACCGGGCCGCGGAGCGGCCGGGGGAACGGGTGTCGGCTCCCCGGCCGGGCGATAGGTTGGCTGATGTGACCACCCCCTCGAACGGCCCCGGCACCGCGGACGGCCCCGGCGGCCTCTCCGACCGGGACCGTGCCGTGCTCGCCGTCGAGCGGCAGTCGTGGGCCGGGCCCGGGGCGAAGGACCGCGCGATCCGCGAACGGCTCGGCATCTCGCCGACGCGCTACTACCAACTGCTCAACGCCCTCCTCGACGACCGCCGGGCCCTGGAGGCCGACCCCGTGACGGTGAACCGCCTGCGCCGCGTACGGGACGCGAAGCGGGGCCGCCGCTGAGGCGAGCGTGTCCGGAGCGCCGCTGCGGTTCTCGCCCGGCGGCCTCGGGCTCCTCGGGCTCCTCGCGCTCCTCGGGCTCCTCAGGTCTCTCGGGTCCCTCGGCGATCGAAGAGCGGGGGGCCGGGGGCGGCGCCCCGGGGAAAGCCCGCCACAGGCCCCCGGCGCCGCGTCGCCGCTATAGGCTCGCCCCATGGGCAGCAACCCGCACGCATCCGCGCCGAGCGAGACCCCGTCCGAGCTCCCCACCCCCACCACCCCACCCGGCCGAGAAGCCCTCGACGCGATCCTCGCGCGCCCCGACCGCGCCGTCGTCGCGCTCGACTTCGACGGCACCCTCGCGGACATCGTCCCCGACCCGGAGCAGGCCCGAGCCCACCCCGGCGCCGTCGACGCGCTCGTCGCGCTCGCCCCGAAAGTGGCCTCCATCGCCGTGATCACCGGCCGCCCGGCCGGCGTCGCGGTCCGGCACGGCGGCTTCGCCGGAGTACGGGGACTGGACCACCTCGTCGTCCTCGGCCACTACGGCGCCGAACGCTGGGACGCCGTGACCGGCACCGTCCGCGCCCCCGCCCCGCACCCCGGCACGGCCGCGGTCCGCGCCGAACTCCCCGGTGTGCTCGACCGGTTCGGCTCATGGCGCGGCACCTGGATCGAAGAGAAGGGCCAGGCGCTCGCCGTCCACACCCGCCGCGCCGCCGACCCGCAGGCCGCGTTCGAGGCCCTGCGCGAACCCCTCGGCGAGCTCGCCGCCCGCCACGGACTGATCGTCGAACCGGGCCGGCTGGTCCTGGAGTTGCGCCCGCCGGGCACGGACAAGGGCGTGGCGCTCGCGCGCTACGTACGGGAGATGGACGCCGAGTCCGTCCTCTACGCGGGCGACGACCTGGGCGACCTCGCCGCGTACGCCGCCGTGGAGAAGCTCCGCACCGAGGGCCCCGACGGCATCCCCGGCCTGCTGGTGTGCAGCGGCAGCGCGGAGGTGCCCGAACTGGCCGAACGCGCGGACCTGCTGCTCGACGGCCCGGGGGCCGTCATCGCCTTCCTGGCGGCGCTGGCCGAGCGCGTCTGACGGCTCACTCCCGCCGCAACGCGTCCAGCTGGTCGAGGAACCACTGCTGCGGCGGGAGCGCCACCGCCGCCGCGGCCAGCCGTTCGGTGCGCGCGGCCCGTTCGTCGTCCGCCATCGTGAGCGCCTCGTGCAGCGCCGCGGCGGTCGCGGACACGTCGTACGGGTTCACCACGACCGCGTCGCTGCCCAGCTCCTCGTACGCCCCCGCCTCCCGCGACAGCACCAGCGCGCAGCCGTGGTCGGAGACGACCGGGATCTCCTTGGCGACCAGGTTCATGCCGTCGCGGATCGGGTTGACGAGCGCCACGTCGGCCAGCCGGTACGCGGCGAGCGAGCGGGCGAAGTCGTCCTTGACGTGCAGTACGACCGGCGTCCAGCCCGCCGTGCCGTACGCGGCGTTGATGTCGTCGGCGACCTGCCGGACCTCGGCCGTGTAGTCGCGGTACACCGTCAGGTCCTGCCGCGAGGGGTAGGCGAAGGCGACGTGGACGACGCGCTCGCGCCATTCGGGCCGCTCGTCCAGGAGCGCGCGGTAGGCGAGCAGCCCGCGCACGATGTTCTTGGACAGTTCCGTCCGGTCCACTCGTACGATCGTCCTCCGCCCGGGGCCGACCTGCTCCCGGAGCGCCGCCATCCGCTCGTCCACGTCCGCCTCGTGCGCGCGCCGGCGCAGGAAGTCCGCGTCCGCGCCGAGCCCGTGCACCCCGACCCTGGTCCGCCCCGTGCTGCCCAGGATCTCCGTGCAGCAGCCGACGAAGGCGTCCGCCCAGCGCCGGGTCAGGAACGCCGCCCGGTCCGCGCCCAGGATGCCGTGCAGCAACTGCTCGGCGATGTCGTCGGGAAGCAGGCGGAAGTAGTCGACGGGCGCCCACGGGGTGTGCGTGAAGTGGCCGATCCGCAGGTCGGGGCGGAGCTCGCGGAGCATGCCGGGCACCAGCGCCAGGTGGTAGTCCTGCACCAGCACCGCCGCGCCGGGACCCGCCTCCGCGGCGAGCGCCTCGGCGAAGGCCCGGTTGTACGTCTCGAACGACGCCCACTGCCGCCGGAACTCCGCGTCGAAGACCGGCTCCAGCGGGGTCTGGTACAGCAGGTGGTGGATGAACCAGAGCACCGAGTTTGCGATGCCGTTGTACGCGTCCGCGTGCACGGCCGCGTCGATGTCGAGCATCCGCACGCCCGGCTCACCGACCCCGCGCCGGACCGCCTCCCGGTCCCCGTCACCGAGCGCGGCGCACACCCACAGCTTGTCCTTGACGGCGCTCAGCCCGGAGACGAGCCCGCCGCCGCCCCGTTTCGCGTCGAGCGATCCGTCGGTGCCCAGCGCGTACGACACCGGGCCGCGGTTGGACGCGACGAGGACCTGGGCGGCGGGCTGGGCTTCGTGCTCGGAGACCATGTTGCGGAATCTAGCCCGATCACGAACCGCCCAAACGTGCGAAGTCGGGTCACGTCAGGCCGCGCGGCGTGAAATGTACTCCTCGATCTCGCGCATGGGCGGCCGCTCCTCGGTGTCCACCGCATGGGTGTGCGGTACGAAGCCGTCCTCACCGCGCTCGAACTGGGTGAGCGAAGGCCGCACCAGGTGCCCGCGGGACAGTCGGAGCTGGGCGGTCCGGTAGATCGCCGCCGCCATCCGGCCGAGCGCCTGACCGTCCTGGTGGCGGTGCTTGCGCACCCCCACGTCGACCTGGGCCAGCGCGTCCAGGCCCACCGTGTGCAGCGCGTCGACCAGGAGACCCAGTTCCACCCCGTAACCGACGGGGAAGGGCAGCTGTTCGAGGAGGGAGCGGCGTACGGCGTACTCGCCGCCCAGCGGCTGGACGAAACCGGCCAGCTGCGGCCAGTGCATATTGAGCAGCGGACGGGCCACCAGCTCGGTGACGCGGCCGCCCTGCCCGGCGGTGTCGCCGAGCGGCCGGTCGTACATCGCCTTGACGAACCGCACGTCCGGATCGGTCAGCAGCGGGCCCACGATGCCGGAGACGAAGTCGGCCGAGAAGTCCCTCAGGTCGGCGTCGACGAAGCAGACGATGTCACCGCCGGTCACCAGGAGCGACCGCCACAGCACCTCGCCCTTGCCGGGCACGGCGGGTATCCGGGGCAGTATGTCGTCCCGGTGGACCACCCGGGCGCCGGCCTCCCGGGCCACCTTCGCGGTGGCGTCCGTGGAACCGGAATCGATCACCACGAGTTCGTCGACGAGCTGGACCTTCTCCATCAGCTCGCGCCGGATCGTCGCGACGATCGCGCCGACCGTCGCCTCCTCGTTCAGCGCGGGCAGCACGACGCTCACGCTCCCGCGACCCGGTTCCTTGGCTGCGAGGAGCCGGTCCAGCGGGCGGTCGGCGACCGACCAGGAACGCCTGGCCAGCCAGCGTTCGACCTCTTCCAGCACGGTCGATACTCCCTGTATGTGATCCATCTCGCGGTTCGGACGACTATCTCAACTGTCCGCTGCTTCGGTTACAGTCTTGAACAACGCGGATGGCCGTCGCATGTCGGGGTCAGTCCGCCAATAAATGCCCGGATCGTCGATCTGGTGCCACAGCGCTCATCCAGAGGGACTGAGGGAACGGCCCGTTGAAGTCCCGGCAACCCTCCTGCCGACCGCGAGGTCAGGTAGGGAAGGTGCCAATTCCGTCTCGTGGCGAAATGCGCCGCGAGGAAGATGAGGAGAAAGGGCCTCGCCTCCATGGCTGCGCAGACTGTTGAAGTAAGCACCAATTCTTCCACCGGCGCTGACGCCGAGACCGGCACCGTCGACCTCGGTCCCGCCGCGGCGCTTTCCTGCCGCGAGTGCGGCGAGCGTTTCGAGCTCGGCCCCATTTTCGCCTGCGCGTCGTGTTTCGGGCCGCTCGAAGTGGCGTACGACCTGCCGAGCGGCTCCCCCGACGAGCTGAAGAAGCGCATCGAGGCCGGACCGAACAACATCTGGCGTTACGCGCCGCTGCTGCCGGTCCCCGCCGATGTCGCGGACAAGCCCAACATCAACCCCGGCTTCACCAAGCTGGTCAAGGCCGACAACCTCGCCCGCGAGCTGGGCGTCACCGGCGGCCTGTACGTCAAGGACGACTCCGGCAACCCGACGCACTCCTTCAAGGACCGGGTCGTCGCCATCGCCGTCGAGGCCGCCCGCGCCTTCGGATTCACCACCCTCTCCTGCTCCTCCACCGGCAACCTCGCCGGTGCGGTGGGCGCCGCCGCCGCCCGTGCCGGTTTCCGCTCCTGCGTGTTCATCCCGCACGACCTGGAACAGGGCAAGGTCGTCATGGCCGCGGTGTACGGCGGTGAGCTGGTCGGCATCGAGGGCAACTACGACGACGTCAACCGCTTCTGCTCGGAGCTCATCGGCGACCCGCTCGGCGAGGGCTGGGGCTTCGTCAACGTCAACCTGCGCCCCTACTACGGCGAGGGCTCCAAGACCCTGGCGTACGAGATCTGCGAGCAGCTCGGCTGGCGGCTGCCCGACCAGATCGTCATCCCGATCGCGTCCGGCTCGCAGCTCACGAAGATCGACAAGGGGCTCCAGGAGCTGATCAAGCTCGGTCTGGTCGAGGACAAGCCGTACAAGATCTTCGGTGCCCAGGCCGAGGGCTGCTCCCCGGTCTCCACCGCCTTCAAGGCCGGACTCGACGTCGTACGGCCCCAGAAGCCGAACACCATCGCCAAGTCCCTGGCGATCGGCAACCCGGCCGACGGCCCGTACGTCCTGGACATCGCCCGCCGCACCGGCGGCGCGGTCGAGGACGTCGACGACGAGCAGGTCGTCGATGCGATCAAGCTGCTGGCGCGCACCGAGGGCATCTTCGCGGAGACGGCCGGCGGGGTGACGGTCGGCGTGACGAAGAAGCTCATCGAGGCCGGTCTGCTCGACCCGGCGCTGACCACCGTCGTCCTCAACACCGGTGACGGCCTCAAGACCCTGGACGCGGTGGCCGCCACCTCGCAGGCGACCGCGACGATCCGCCCGAGCCTGGACGCGTTCCGCGCCGCCGGCCTCGCCACCAGCTGATCACCCGAGACCGAAGAGAGGCACCCGCCATGAGCGTCAAGGTCCGCATCCCCACCATCCTCCGCACCTACACGGGCGGCCAGGCCGAGGTCCCGGCGGAGGGCTCGACCCTCTCGCAGGTCATCGGGTCCCTGGAGCAGAACCACCCGGGCATCGCCGCCCGCGTCCTGGACGACCAGGGCAAGCTGCGCCGCTTCGTGAACGTGTACGTCAACGACGACGACGTGCGCTTCGAGGGCGGCCTGGAGACGGCGACGCCGGACGGCGCCGGCATCTCGATCATCCCGGCGGTCGCGGGCGGCTGCTGATCCCCTGTCCGGTTTCACGGCGTTATCGGAATTGCCCCCTCTGCGAGAGAAGCGGAGGGGGCAATTCTGCATGGTTGAGCGCGGTACAGTGTGGGAAGTCCCCCCAGCTGCCCGTGCCGCCCGCATACGAGAATGCGCCCGGTCGCGACAAGAAGCAGCCAAAGTGCTCGATCTCCTTGCGCCATAAGTCGCCTTTGCCCGGCCCGACTTGCCCTGGAATCTCATGAATCCCTCATATTCGGGCGTTCGGTGCTGCCCAGAATTCTCGTCCGATTGACCTGTTGCAGAGGGCAGTTGGGCAGATACATTCGGCCGCGGTCGACGCGTTCCGGCGCACACACCCTCTCCTGTCGGAGGGTGAGTTCTGACCCGGGTCCGCGAAGTGCGGTCCTGTGCAAGGGCCAGTAATAGGGGAGTTAGGCATGGCTCAGGGCACCGTCAAGTGGTTCAACGCGGAGAAGGGGTACGGCTTCATCGCGGTCGACGGTGGTGCGGATGTTTTCGTCCACTACAGCGCGATCCAGATGGACGGGTACCGCACCCTCGAAGAGGGTCAGCGAGTTGAATTCGAGATCTCGCAGGGCCAGAAGGGGCCGCAGGCGGACATGGTCAAGCTCGCCGTCGGCTGAGCTCGACGCGGTCGGCCAACGACACTACTCACGCACGGAGGGCCCGTACCCCTGGGGTACGGGCCCTCCGTGCGTCCGTGCGTCCGGGGCCGCCCGGGAGGGGGCGTGGTTGTCCACATCCCGAGGGGGACGCTTGCACTCTCCGGGGTCGAGTGCTAATCATTGGCGTTAGCACTCTCCAGGTGAGAGTGACAGAACTTGGATCGGGCCGGTGAGGCCCGCAGGTCCGGTGGGGCAAGGAACCGCCGGTCACGCAGGCCGTCCGTCGCGGGCGCCACTCGGTCCGGAGAAATCCACCCCTGTCCGGGAGGACCACTTCACATGGCCAAGATCATCGCGTTCGACGAGGAGGCCCGGCGCGGTCTCGAGCGCGGCATGAACCAGCTCGCCGACGCCGTCAAGGTCACCCTTGGCCCCAAGGGTCGCAACGTCGTCCTTGAGAAGAAGTGGGGCGCCCCCACGATCACCAACGATGGTGTGTCCATCGCCAAGGAGATCGAGCTGGAGGACCCGTACGAGAAGATCGGTGCGGAGCTGGTCAAGGAGGTCGCCAAGAAGACGGACGACGTCGCCGGCGACGGTACGACCACCGCCACCGTTCTCGCCCAGGCGCTCGTCCGCGAGGGCCTTCGCAACGTCGCCGCGGGTGCCAACCCGATGGCCCTCAAGCGGGGTATCGAGAAGGCCGTCGAGGCCGTCTCCGCCGCCCTCCTGGAGCAGGCCAAGGACGTGGAGACCAAGGAGCAGATCGCTTCGACCGCCTCCATCTCCGCCGCCGACACCCAGATCGGCGAGCTCATCGCCGAGGCCATGGACAAGGTCGGCAAGGAAGGCGTCATCACCGTCGAGGAGTCCCAGACCTTCGGTCTGGAGCTGGAGCTCACCGAGGGTATGCGCTTCGACAAGGGCTACATCTCGGCGTACTTCGCCACGGACATGGAGCGCATGGAGTCGTCCCTCGACGACCCGTACATCCTGATCGTGAACTCGAAGGTCAGCAACGTGAAGGACCTCCTTCCGCTGCTGGAGAAGGTCATGCAGTCCGGCAAGCCGCTGCTGATCATCGCCGAGGACGTCGAGGGCGAGGCCCTGTCGACCCTGGTCGTCAACAAGATCCGTGGCACCTTCAAGTCCGTCGCCGTCAAGGCCCCGGGCTTCGGTGACCGCCGCAAGGCCATGCTCGGCGACATCGCCATCCTCACCGGTGGCACCGTCATCTCCGAGGAGGTCGGCCTCAAGCTGGAGAACGCCGGTCTCGACCTGCTCGGCCGCGCCCGCAAGGTCGTCATCACCAAGGACGAGACCACGATCGTCGACGGTGCCGGTGACAGCGACCAGGTTCAGGGTCGCGTCAACCAGATCCGTGCCGAGATCGAGAACTCCGACTCGGACTACGACCGCGAGAAGCTTCAGGAGCGCCTCGCGAAGCTGGCCGGCGGCGTGGCCGTCATCAAGGCCGGTGCCGCGACCGAGGTCGAGCTCAAGGAGCGCAAGCACCGCATCGAGGACGCGGTGCGCAACGCCAAGGCCGCCGTCGAGGAGGGCATCGTCGCCGGTGGTGGCGTGGCTCTGCTCCAGGCCTCGGCCGTCTTCGAGAAGCTGGAGCTCTCGGGTGACGAGGCGACCGGCGCCAACGCCGTCAAGCTGGCGCTGGAGGCCCCGCTCAAGCAGATCGCCGTCAACGGTGGTCTCGAAGGCGGCGTCGTCGTCGAGAAGGTGCGCAACCTGGCCGTCGGCCACGGTCTGAACGCCGCGACCGGCGAGTACGTCGACATGATCGCCGAGGGCATCCTCGACCCGGCGAAGGTCACGCGTTCCGCCCTGCAGAACGCCGCGTCCATCGCCGCGCTGTTCCTCACCACCGAGGCCGTCATCGCCGACAAGCCGGAGAAGGCCGCCGCGGCCGCTCCGGGCGGCATGCCGGGCGGTGACATGGACTTCTGATCCTGACGGATCGGTAGTTCCTGTACAGCTTTGCCGCATCGCCCCCCGGGACCATCAGGTCCCGGGGGGCGATGTCGTTTCCGTCCCGGTCGGCGCTTCGGGCCGACACTCCCGGACGGCGTCCTCGGACGGGGCTCCCCGGAGGGCCGCGGCACGGCGCGCCCACGGTGCCCGCCGGAGCACCGTGGGCGCGTGATACCGCGGCCCGCCTTCGTACGCGCGCCCGGCTTCCCGGCTCTCCTGCTTCCCGATCTCCCGGCTCCCCGGTCCGGTGGGGCGCCGCGCGCCGGGCACCGTGCGGAAGGCCCTACGGGAGCCGATCGAGGAGCCAGGTGCAGAGCTCCTGCGTCACGAGGGTGTGCCCCTCGTTGCGGGACGCGAGCCTGAACTCGTCCAGCCCGCTGTCCTCCTGCGGGAGTGCGGAGATGTTCGCGTACAGCTCCTCGTCCGTGTCCAGATCGCGGATGTCGACCGCGCTGACGGCCGGCACGAAGCAGTGCGAGCGGATCCGTACGTCGGTCTTGAACCCGAGGACGGGGCTGAGGGCGTTGAAGGCGTCGGCGAGGATGCCGAAGCCTTCCAGCGAGCCGCCGGGCGCGCCGTCGATGGACGGAAGTCCGGACCTGCGCACCTCGTTGGCCTTCAGCGTCACCACCCGCAGTTTCGCGACGAGTTCGCTGTCGCCCGGCGCCTGGGTGTAGAGCTTGGTGCCCAGGACCGAGAGCCCCTTGCCCTCCAGGGCCAGTTCGCCCGGACGGACGTCGGTGCCGACGCCGTCGCCCGTGCCGTTGGCGACGGCGATCCGCCGCGGCCGGCGCGGCCATTCGCCGATGCTCCGCATCTCGGCGAGGAACGCGGCGCGCTCGTCGCTCCGGTCCGGCGTCCCGTCCCACTTCCCGATGTGCCGCCACAGCAGCTGGCGCGCGGCCGGGCTGTTGATCTGGTCCGAGAACCGGCTGTCGAGATCCTTGATGTAGTGCGCGAACGCCTGGAGCGCGATCGGGATCCAGGCACCGCGGTGGGGGCTGTCGTACGAGAAGTACAGAGCGGTCTGGTGGTCGATGTCCTGGCTCTCCATCTTGGCCAGCGCGTGCCGGGTGACGAGCCCGCCCATGCTCAACCCGCCGACGGCCAGCGGTGTGTCGCCCTGCCGTTCCGCGACGGCCTGCATGATCGCGGCCTGCGCGGTCTTGGAGTTGTCCAGAATCGACGCACTGCGCTCATGGAAGCCGAGAAGGATGACGTCGTGTCCCCGGCGGCGCAGCTCGCTGATGAGCGCGTAGTCGCCGAACTCCATGATCTCCCAGGAGAAGTCCAGGCTGCTGGGCCCGGTGTTGAACCCGTCGGCGAAGATCACGGGCCGCACGAGGCCCCGGTTCCCCTCGCCGTAGTAGACCCAGGCGGTGCCGCCCGGCAGGTCCCACACGGAGCTGGGCGGCAGCGGCAGGGCGCTGTGCGGCTCGGCGTCCAGACGGGGGCCGGGGGCCAGGGCGATGGCGGGCCTCCTGCGAAGCTCCGAGACGATCTGCTCGTGGGTCGGTTCGGACATGGTTCGTTCCCCTTTGGGTCGGTTCGTTACGAGGCGCCCAAGAGGAACACGCAAAGTAGCGACCGGGGAGGGGAAGCGGATCAAACCACTCCCAGGTGGGAGCCGGTTTCGGACACCCGGCGATCACGGGAGGCGGGAGCGGGTCGGGCGGCCGGTTCGCTCGGAGCGCGGGGTCATCGCCGCCCGGACCTCGCTCATGCGGCTGCGCACGCCGGTGGCCGGGACGGTTCCGGCCGGGCCTGCGGGAGCGTCGACGGGAGTGCCCCGGCACGGTCCGCAGCGGCCGCCGATCAGGGCTTCCGGGCTGCCGGGTGCGTGGCACTCGCCGCATTCGAGGGTGCGCAACAGCGTCCGCCGTTGTGCCGGAGCGACCCGTTCGGGTGGCATCTTGTCGGCCAGTCGCCTGCGGACGAGGGCCGCCGCGTGGTGGACGGGGGTGGGCAGGCCCTCGGTGAGGGCGTGGAGCACTTCCGCCTCCGTGGCGCCGCGCGAGAACCAGTCGGCGACCCGCGGTTCCAGCGCCGCGCAGTCCGCCGCCGACAGGGTGAGCGCGGGTGCGGCGCGGCCCAGTGCGGCCAGCAGGACGAACGCCCGTGAGCGGGTGGGGCGTTGGTGCTGTTCCGGCGGCACGTCGCCCCGGGTGAACGCCGCCCACCAGGTGTCGTCCCGCGCCGTGCGGGAGAAGAACGTACGGGTCACCCAGAGCAGGACCTCGTCGTTGGCCACGCATTCGCTGCCGCGCCGCAGATGCCCGGCGCCCTGGAGCCGGTTGAGGGCGGTCCGCAGCGCGCACTGCCCGTACGGCAGGACCTTGGCCAGCGTCTTCACGGAGATGTCGGCGCCGTCGGGCAGGTGGTCGAGGTATGCGGCGATGGACGCCTCGCGAGGTGGCAGATGCGCGAAATCGCGCTCGCTACGGGGGAGTTGCGAGGGTGCGGAACGCTTGCCGTAGCCCGGATTGGCCATCGGGTGCGGCAGTGCGGACGGGGGTGCGTGCGGGGCACACGGAGCGGGACTATGCTGGCTGGCAGCCATGAGATCGGGCCTAACGATCGAGGTGGTTAGACCCCCGTCAGGTGTTCGTGCACTCGGCGGGGGTTGTTCGTTATTCGGAACGCTAAGGCTTGGCCACCATCCGTGGCAAGCCGGTCACGGGAAGTCAACTCACCGGGCAGGGAGGGTGGGTGGGAACTGGCCCGCCTCCCTTTCCTCGGAAAGAGCGCTCGGACTTCGCGGCTTGAGCCCCGGGGGGATCACCCCTGGTCACAGGGGGCGCGGGAGCGGTGGGCGTGCGCCGTGCGTGATGCGCGTGCGCCGCTGCTGTTGGAGTGGAAAATCGGTCCGCACGCCCGTGGCAGCGTGCGAACGGTCGCACACATTTGTGATCTTGGGGACTCCGGGCCGCCGCCGACGCGGCCTGTCTTCCGGCGTTTCCCTCTCTCGTACGAGGAGCCCCATGCGTATGCGTTCGATCCTCTCTCTCGCCGTGTCCGCCGTCGCCGCCACGGCGCTGGCCACCCCCGCCCAGGCCGCCGACGCCGCCAACGGGGTGTACTTCATCCGCGATGTGCGCACCAACGAGTGTCTGGCGGGCGGTGAAGGTCCGCTGGGCGGCCACATCGAGCCCTGCAACCCGGGCACCGTGTGGGAGATCCGCAACCAGGGCAACGGTCTGGCCCAGATCCGCGAGGCGCGCGGGGAGAACCGCTGCCTGGCACTCTCGCCGGTCCGGATCTACCCGCCCGCGGTGTGGGTGGACGAGTGCGGCCGCCAGCCCGACCAGTGGACGATCCAGGGCCGGGACGGCGAGGCGCCGGTCGTCATCTCCCTCGGCCGCGGTGAGCTGGGCCATCTGGCCACGGAGGGCAGCCGCGTGATCCTCAGCCCCGAGGGCCGTCCCCAGTGGATCCTGGAGCGGCTCGGCTAGACCCCCCGTCACTTCCACCCCGACCGCCCCGTGCCGAGATCGTCCTTCCCGGCACGGGGCGGTCTCTCCGCGGGGGGCTCAATCGCGGCGGGGACCGATGACCGACGTCCCGTCGTGCACGGTGATCGCCTGGGCCGGGCAGATGTCGGCGGCGTCCAGCACCCGCTCGTCCGGCTCGATCCCGTCCGCCTTCACCCGGGCGTGCTCCCCGTCCAGGGCGAATACCCCGGGGACGGTCCCGGCGCACATGCCGGACGCCTGGCAGAGCTCCGGATCGACGCGTACGTTCCAGGTCATTCCGGTCACCACCCGACCGGCATGACGCGCGGTCCGCGCACCAGCATCTCGGACTTCCACGTCACGTCACCCGCCAGTTTCAGCCCCGGGAAGCGGGCGATCAGCGCGCCCAGCGCTTCCTGGAGCTCCAGCCGGGCCAGCGGGGCGCCCAGGCAGTGGTGGACCCCGTGGCCGAATCCGAGGTGCTGGTTGCCCGCGCGGGCGATGTCCAGCACGCCCGGGGCGGTGAACCGCAGCGCGTCGCGGTTGGCGGCGCCCACCGCGACCAGGACCGGACTGCCGGCCCGCACGAGGGTTCCACCGACCTCGATGTCCTCGGTGGCGTAACGGGGCTGGCCCGCGCCGCTGCCCAGCGGCACGAAGCGCAGCAGTTCTTCCACCGCGTTCGGAACGAGCTCGGGCTCGGCCCTGAGCCTGGCCAACTGGTCCGGGTGATCCAGCAGCGTGAGGACGAAGTTGGGGATCTGGGACGCCGTCGTCTCGTGTCCCGCCACCAGGATGCCGACGCACAGATCGACGAGTTCGAGCTCGGAGAGCCGGTCGCCGCCGTCGCGGGCCTCGATCAACGCCGTCATCAGGTCGTCCTGCGGTTCCCGGCGGTGCTGCGCGATCAACCCGCGCATGTAGGCGCGCAGTTCCTCCCGGCTGGCGTCGAACTCCGCCGCGGTGAGGGAACTGGTCGACAGCGCGTCGTCGCTCCACACTCGGAAGCGCGGGCGGTCCTCGGTGGGTACGCCCAGCATCCGGCAGATCACCGCGACCGGCAGCGGCAGCGCGAACAGGTCCACCAGGTCGGCGGGTTGTCCGGCCGCCTCCATGTCGTCGAGGAGGGTCGCCGTCAGCTCCCGTACCTGCGGCCGCAACTTCTCCACCTGGCGGACCGTGAACGCCTTGGCGACCAGGGAGCGCAGCCGGGTGTGGTCGGGCGGGTCCATGCCGAGGATGCCGCCGTCGCGCTGGCCCTCGGACTGCCGGGGCTCGTCGTGCGACGCGGCCGCGGCCCGGCTGAACCGCTGGTCGCCCAGGACGAGCCGGGCATCGGCGTAACGGGTGGCGAGCCAGGCCGGTTCGCCGTACGCCATCTGGACCCGTAACAGGCCCGGCTGGTCGCGTACGCGCTCGTACTCCTCGGCGAGTTGCAGACCCTCGGCGGTGTTGAAGGGGTAGGCGAGGGGTGCGATGTCTGCTGTGGTCACTGCGGCCTCCCAAATGTAAGCAGCTGCTTACAACGGTAGGAGTGGCTTCGCGGGCGGTCAACGATGCTTTACGGCCGTTATCCTGACGGGCCGCTCCGAGAGGAAGGCCGACATGGAGCCCGCCCCCGCACCGTCGTCCGGAGAGCGCCGCCGCGATGTCGCGGCCACGCACCGCCGTGATGCCGCGGCGACCCGCCGCCGGCTGCTGGAGGCGGCCCGTGACCTGTTCGCGGAACGGGGTTACGAAGGGACGACGGTCCGGAGCATCGCGGAACGGGCCGGAGCCAACCAGGCCCTGCTCTTCCGGTACTTCGGGTCCAAGCAGGGGCTCCTCACGGAGGTCCTCGCGCAGGGCGGCCTCGAACAATTGCGGGCGACGCCGCCCGAGGAACTCTTCGAGACCGCCCTGCGCTCGATGCTGACCCGCAGCGCGGCGGGCGGAGCCGGGGACCGCTCGCTGGAGGTGTATCTGCGGTCCATCGGTCGGGGCGACGAAGCGGCCGGAACCTTGCGGGAGTTGGGCGAGGAGTACCAGAGCGCGCTGGCCGGGCTCTCCGACGCCCGGGACGGCGCGCTGCGCGCGGATCTCGCCATGGCGTGGCTCCTCGGCATCGGCCTGATGCGGACGGTCGTCGCGCGCGAGCCGCTGGCCGGTGCCGAACCGGACGAGGTGTGCCGCCTCGTGCTCGGCACGCTCAGCCATCTCTGGTCGGCGCCGGATCGGCAGGAGTAGGGCCGGGCCGGGGAGTCGGGGAGTCGGGGCTGGGGGGCGGGTCCGGGGGCCGGACCTGGGGGAGCCGGTCCGGGGGTCGGGTGCGGGGGTCGGGTGGGGGAGCCGTGTCCGGGGGACGCGTCCGGGCCCGGTGCTATCAGCGGCGACGCCTGCCGTCCTTGTGCACCAACCACCCTGCTCCCCTCCGTGCGGGGGTATCCCCCCGAAGGTGCTCGGAGGCTTCCCCCAGTGCGCGGCAATGGATTCGCAGGCGATGATCCTTCTCAAGCTGCAAAAGGCAAGGCGAGGGGTAAAGGCATGGCAAGGTATCGGAAGCGCATCAGTCGGCGGGTACTGCCGGCGACGGTGACGGCGGTCGCGGCGGCGGCGGTCGCGATGGGAGCGGTCCTCGCTCCTGGGGCGGTCCAGGCGGCCGAAGTCGGCACGGCCGGCACGGCCGGTGCGGCCGTGCCGGCTGCGGTCGTCGGGAAGCAGAACCCGGTACGCGCACTGGAGCGGGCGGCCCACCCGCTGCGTTCGACCGAGCCGGGCGGGAACACGGCCGACCTGCGAGCCCTGGACGCGATGATCGGCAACGCCGGGGTGGTCGGCCTCGGCGAGGCCACCCACGGCTCCCACGAGTTCTTCACCATGAAGGAGCGGGTCTTCCGCCACCTCGTCGAGAAGAAGGGCTTCACCACCTTCGCCCTGGAGCTGAGCTGGTCCGCGGGACTCCAGATCGACGACTACCTCCAGACCGGCAAGGGCGACGCCCGCGAGATCGCCAAGGAGACGCTGACCAACTCCCCGTGGGAGCGCGAGGAGTTCGTGAGCCTCATCGAGTGGATGCGCGACTACAACCGCAACCACCCCGACCGCCCCGTCCACTTCATGGGCGACGACATCGGCGCCCCCTCGCTGAACGACGCGTTCTTCGGCCGGGTGACCGGCTACGTGCGGCAGAACCACCCGGAGGACTTGGCGCGGCTCGACGAGCTCTACACCGGCCTGCGGCCCATCGACGACGTCTTCGCCTACCTGGGCAAGCCGCTCGCGGAACGGCAGCAGCTCGCCGCCAAGGCGCAGAAGGCCCTGGAACTGGTCAGCAGCCGGAAGGGATCCGGTGGAGACGCGTTCGACTGGGCCGAGCAGAACGCCCGCTCCATCGCCCAGACCGCGAAGTTCCTCACCCTGAACCCCGACGATCCGGAGTCGCTGAACAGCCTTGAGCGCTTCCGCGACGAGGTGATGGCCCAGAACGTCGCCTGGTGGCGGGAACACACCGGCGACAAGATCCTGCTGTCGGCGCAGAACGACCACGTCGGCTACGTCGCCGGCGATCCCGAGATGTACTCCAAGACGCAGGGGTCGTTCCTGCGGGACACGATGGGCAAGAACTACCTCCCCATCGGCTTCACCTTCAACCAGGGCTCCTTCCTGTCGAAGGACGGAGCCCTCGGCGGGGACTGGAAGAAGTTCACCGTGGGCGCCGCCGATCCCGGCAGGAACGAGTACACCCTCGACCAGGTCCGCTACCGGGACTTCTACCTCGACGTCCGCAAGGCCCCGGCGGCGGCGCGCGCCTGGCTGAATATCGCCCGGCCCACGCTCGGCGTCGGTACGCAGTTCCCCACGGAGCCGCGCGACATCGCGATCGCCAAGTCCTTCGACGTCCTCATCCATCTCCATGAGGTCCGGGAGGCCGACAAGCTGAAGCCGTAGCGGCTCCGCCGCCCCGTTCGCAGCCCCTGTCTGCTGCCCTGTCTGCTGCCCCGTTCGTCGCTCCGTCCGCCGCCTTGGCGGCCGCGTCGAACGGGCGCCAGGCTTTTTGGCGCCAGGCATGACAACTCCCTGTGACACACGTGCGGTTGCCGGTTCTGCGCCTCTTCCGGGCGAGCCGCGCGTTGGACACGCTGGGTATGCATTGTCATTACTCAGCGTGGAAAGGGATGGGTCATGACGATCAAGGAACGGCGCAGGGCGGCAGAGGGCAGAGTGCAGGCGGCCGAGGATGCGGTGGCGCGGCTCAAGGAAGGGTTCTCGGGGGTGGGCATCACGTTGCCGTCGCTGCGGATCGACCCGGTGACGTGCGCGGGGGACGAACCGATGACGCTGCTGGTCGACCTCGGCCGGTGCAACCTCGACACGGCGCTGCGGCTGAGTGTGGTGCTGGAGGCGCAGGGGCCGGCCGGTCATGACGGGTGAGGGACCGGAGCGGTGCGGGCCGGAGTGGTGCGGGCCGGAGCCCGGTTCGTTCGCGGTGGACACCCGGGACGGGCGGGTGGGGCGCGTGATGGGGCGGGTCGGACCGTACGTGCAGCTGCGGGCGCCGGGCGGTGGGGCGGAGTGGGAGTGTCCGCCGGAGTCGGTGCGCCCGGCCCCGCTCGGGGAGGTGCTGCGGGCCCGGGTCAGGGAGGTCAACCGGGAGGGGCGGCTGCCGTGACGGTGCCGGCCGGGTAGGTACGACACGGCGGCGGACGTACGGAAGGGCGACGCCCTGGGCGGCTGCCGCGCTTCGGCCGGGTGCCGCCCTTCGGCCGGTGGTGCGGGAGGTCAGCTCGGGTCCGGGCCGCGTCGCCGCACCAGGGGCAGGTAGACCTCGTCGACGATCTCGACGAGCACGTCGTCGGGCGCGGAGGGGGCACCGCGCACGACGAATTCGTTGCGGAGCAGGACGACGGCCACGGTGGCGACCCTCGGGTGGAGTGCTTCGGGGGCCGCTTCACCGCGTGCGACCGCCCGCCCCAGGACGGTCAGCCAGGGGGCGGCCACGGCGTCGCCGGACTGCTCTTGCAACTGGGCCAGGAACTCCGGCGTGCTGCCGGCCGCGGCGAGGAGTTCGCGCAGGATGGCTCCGAGGGGGGAACTCCAGTGCCGGTTCGCCCCGCGCAGCAGCTCAAGGGCGTCGCCGCGCAGTTCGCCGGTGTCGGGGGGCTGGACCGTCGTGACCAACTGCCGGTAGCCGGCGATGCCCAGCGCGAGCCGGTTCGGCCAGCGGCGGTAGAGGGCGTTCTTGTTGGTGCCGGCGCGGGCGGCGACCTTGTCCATGGTCAGTCCGGCGTATCCGGACTCGGTGAGTTCGTCCACCGCGGCGCGCAGGATCGCCTCCTCCAGGACGGCTCCGCGTCGCCGTGTCTGCCCCACCCCTGTCTGCCCTGTTTCTGACTGCCCCGTCGGCTCCTGCGTCATGGACTCTTCCTGGTATCGGTACCGCTCGTACCTTCCCATTGTGATTGTCATCCCTCACGGTCGGCAACTAGGGTACGGTCAGTACCGTAAAGGTTTTCGTCAGGAGAGGATGCGACGCGTGCGTGCCAGAGGCATCAGCTACGACACCGGCTTCGTCAAGAACGGAGAGATCTCCCGAAAGCGCTTCGACCCGGAGGAGGTCGAGCGCGAGTTGCGCATCATCCGCGACGACCTGCACTGCAACGCGGTCCGCGTCATGGGCGGTGATCCGGAACGGGTGGAGCTCGCGGCGGGGTACGCCGCCGGTCTCGGCCTTGAGGTCTGGTTCTCCCCCTACCCGCTCGAACTGACCGCCGACGAGATGCTGTCGCTGTTCGCCGACTGCGCCGAGCGCGCGGAGCGGCTCCGGCAGCGGGGGGCCGAGGTCGTGTTCGTCGTGGGCGCCGAACTGAGCCTGATGAACAAGGGTTTCCTGCCCGGCGACAGCACCGACGAACGGGTCGCGCTGCTCAGCCGTCCGGAGCGGGCGCGCGAGCACATCGGCCAGGTCGGCGGGCGGGTCAACGACTTCCTCGGCAAGGCCGTCGCGCTGGTCCGAGAGCGCTTCGGCGGCAGGGTGACCTATGCCTCCGTACCGCTCGAACGCGTCGACTGGGCCCCCTTCGACATCATGTCCGTGGATCTCTACCGGTCGGCCGAGACCGCCGACCGGTTCGCCGACGGCGTCCATGGTCTCGGTGCCCAGGGGAAGCCGGTCGCGATCACCGAATTCGGCGCGGCCGGCTACCGGGGGGCGGGTGACCGGGGTGCGCGCGGTCTTGAAATCGTCGAGTACGACAAGGGCGGTCCTGTCCGGCTGAACGGCGCGTACGCCCGCGACGAGGGCGGGCAGGCCGCGTACGTGCGGGAACTGCTGGAGGCCTTCGACGCCGGAGGTGTCGACAGCACCTTTGTGTTCACCTTCGCGCTGTACGACCACGTGCACCGCCCGGACGGCGACCCGCGCGACGACCTGGACCTGGCCAGCTACGGCGTCGTCAAGGTCTTCGAGGACCGCCTCGGAACCACCTACCCCGGCCTGCCGTGGGAACCCAAGGCCGCGTTCGGCGCCGTCGCGGACCACTACCGGGAGCACTGAGAGCGCGGGAGCGGTCTTGGGGGGAGGCAGCGAAGTCCGGGGGCGGCACCGGGGCAGCTCCGGGGCGGCGCGGGGGCGGCGCGGGGGCGGCACCATCCCGGGCATCGGGTGGTGCCGCCCTCATCCACGTCAGGGGTCAGACGCCGGCCGGTTCCCTCGCCGGGCTGTCGGGGCCGGCTGTCGGGGCCGTCGGGCCGCCCGTCGCCGTGACCGCGGGGGCCGCCGGTTCCCGGGAGACGTTGAACTCCGCCAGCAGGTCCTTGCTGAAGCCGAAGAAGTACGTCGCGAGGAATCCGGCGAGATAGCCGACCAGCAGGCCACCCGCGTAGATCGCGATCGTGGTGCTCAGGCCGTGGTTGCCGTCGAGGAGGGGGAACAGGGCCCAGCCGGACGGGCCGATGGCCGTGGAGCCGACCTTGTCACCGAGCTGGTTGAACAGGCCGATGAAGCCGCCGCCGAACGCGCCGCCCACGCACGCCGTGACGAACGGGCGGCCGAGCGGGAGGCTGACGCCGTAGATCAGCGGTTCGCCGACTCCCAGCAGACCGGCCGGGAGCGCGGACCTGATCGTCCGGCGGATCGACTCGTTGCGGGGGAGGCGGAAGTAGACCGCCGCGGCCGCACCGACCTGGCCGGCGCCCGCCATCGCGAGGATCGGGAGCAGGACGGTGTAGCCCTGCTGCTCGATCAGGGTGGTGTGGATCGGGATGAGTGCCTGGTGCAGGCCCAGCATCACCAGGGGGAGGAAGAGACCGCCGAGCACGAAGCCCGCGCCCGCGCCGCCGTTGGAGAGCAGCCAGTCGGCGAACGTACCGATGGCCGTGGAGACCTCGCCGGCCACGTACATCAGACCGAAGATCGTCACCAGGCCGGAGACCAGGACCGTGAGGGTCGGGGTGACCAGTACGTCCAGGGCCTCGGGCACCCGGCGGCGGCACCACTTCTCCACGTACACCGCCAGCACCGCCGCGCCCAGCGCACCCAGCACACCGCCCTGGCCGGGGGAGAGCTTCTGGCCGAACGCCTCGATGTTCGCGACGCCCGGGAAGACGATGATCGCGGCGACCGCACCGCCCAGGATCGGCGTACCGCCGAACTCCTTCGCCGTGTTGAAGCCGACGAACACGGCGATCAGCGCCATGAAGCCGGACGCCATCGCGGCCAGCGCGGGCGTGACCGACGTCAGCCAGCCGAGGTTCACCAGCAGGCCGTTGAGACCGGCGATGATGCCGCAGCCGATGAGCGCCGGGATCAGCGGGACGAAGATGTTCGCGATCCGGCGCAGGAACAGCTTGAACGGGGTGGCGTTCTTCGCCTTCCGCGCCGCCTTTATCGCTGCGCCCTGAGCGGCGAGTTCGGCCGCGGAGACGGAAGCGGGGGTGGCGTCGGCGTCGGAGGTGGAGGCGGAGGCGGTGGGCGTGGTTTCGGCTGCGGCCGCGGTGGCGGCCGTCGCTGCGGCCGGTTCCGGGGCCGGAGCCCTGCCCTCCTCCACCAGCTGTTCGAACTCCGGCGTGACCCGGGCGACGGTGCCCGGGCCGAGGACGATCTGGTACGTGTCGTCCTCGACCACGCCCATGACGGCGGGCACCGCCTTCAGGGCCTCGTCGTCGACGAGCGAGCGGTCGTGCAGGCCCAGCCGGAGCCGGGTCATGCAGTGGGCGATGGAGCTGACGTTCGCGGCGCCACCGACGAGCGGAAGGATCGCGGCGGCGGTGGCGCGGTTCTTGTCTTCTGTTGCCATGGTGCGTGGTGCCTTGCTGTGCGGGGGTGCGGGGGTGGAGCCGGTGGGTCAGGTGGTGCGGGGGGCCGCGGCGAGGGCCTCGCGGAGGTGGCCGCCGGACGCGGTCAGCAGGGTGGCGGCGGTGGGGCCGTCGACCCGGCCGAGGATGGTGAGGATGGCGTTCTTCACTTCGCCGTCGGTCGCGGCGAGGGCGGCCTCGATCTCCTCGTCGGACGCTCCGGTGGCGAGCGAGACGATCCGGCGGGAACGGGCGCGCAGCTTCTCGTTGGAGGCGCGGACGTCGACCATCAGGTTCCCGTACGTCTTGCCGAGCCGGATCATCGTGATCGTCGAGAGCATGTTGAGGACGAGCTTCTGGGCCGTACCCGCCTTGAGCCGGGTGGAGCCGGTGAGCAGCTCCGGGCCGACGACGACCTCGATGCCGTGCTCGGCCGCGGCGCCCAGTGCGGAGTCCGCGTTGCAGGACAGACCGATGGTCAGCGCGCCCTGGGCGCGGGCGTGTTCGACGGCGCCGATCGCGTACGGCGTACGGCCGGAGGCGGAGATGCCGACCACGGTGTCGTCGGCGGTGAGGTCCAGGGCGTCGAGGTCGGCGGCGGCCAGCTCCTTGCTGTCCTCGGCGCCTTCGACGGCCTTGACCATCGCCGACGGGCCGCCCGCGATCAGGCCGATGACCTCGGAGGGGTCGGTGTTGAAGGTGGGCGGGCACTCGCTGGCGTCCAGGACGCCGAGCCGGCCCGCGGTGCCCGCGCCCGCGTAGATCAGCCGGCCGCCGCGGGCCATGCGCTCGGCGGTGCCGTCGATCGCGGCGGCGATCTCGGGCAGCCGGGCGCCGACCGCGGCCGGGACGGACCGGTCCTCGCCGTTCATGATCCGGGCTATCTCAAGGGTGTCCAGGCGGTCGATCTCGGCGAGCTCGGGCCGGAACGCCTCGGTCGTGAGCGTTTCGAGCTGGGCGCGCAGTTCCCCGTATCCGTCGGGGGTGGTGTCGGCGTCGGTGGTGGAGGTCATGGAGAGCAGCTCTGCTTTCTCGATCTCGTGCGGTTCAGCGGGCGCGGGTGCGGGAGCGGAAGTGAGGGTCGGGTGCGGGTGCGGGAGCGTGGGTCGGTGAGGCCGGTTGTTCGGGGCGGGGTCAGCGGGGGCGCGGGGTGTGGCGGTGGGCCAGCGCCTCGTAGGAGGCGGCGAGCGCCGGTGCGGCCGTTTCGTACGTGCGTTGCGCGACGCCTATGAACAGGCAGTCGACGACGAGCAGCTGGCTCGTACGGCTCGACATGGCGGCGGGCCGCAGCTCGCTCTCCCGGGCGGTGGACGTGGTCAGCACGTGGTCGGCGTACTGCGTCACGGGACCGTCGGGGCGGCCGGTGATCGCGATCGTCGTCGCACCGCGGTCGAAGGCGACCCGTAGCGGCTCGATGACATCGACGGTGGAGCCGGAGTGCGTGATCGCGATGGCCACATCGCCGGAGCGGAGCTGCACGGCGTTGGTCACGGCGAGGTGCGGGTCGGTGTGGGAGTGCACGATCAGGCCGATACGGGCCAGCTTCTGCGCCAGGTCCTGGCCGACGAGGGAGGAGGCGCCCACGCCGTAGATGTCGATGCGCCGGGCGGTGGCGGCGGCGGCCACCGCGGCACCGAGCTGGACGGTGTCGAGCCCCGCGGCCGTGTCGGCGAGGGTCTGCTGCTCGTCGTAGGCCAGCTTGGCGACCACATCGGCGATCGGGTCGTCGACCGCTATGTCGGCGGTGACGGAGGGGGCCCGGCCCGACTGCTGGTGCGCGGCGAGCCCGGCGAGGGCGAGGCGCAGATCGCGATAGCCGGGGTAGCCGAGGAGGCGGGCCGTGCGGACCACGGTTGCCTCGCTGGTGCCGGTGAGCTCGGCGAGACCGGTGACCGTGAGGGCTGCGCAGGCGGCGGGATCACCGGCGACGGCCTCGGCGACGCGCTGCATGGAGCGGGTCATGGACGGCGCGAGCGTACGCACCTTGGCCGCGAGAGCCGCCGGGGCGGGCGGGGAATCAGCGCTGAAACTTTCCTTCACGTCATTGGTCACATTTGAAAGATATTTTCAACCCGGTTGCCCGTCAACCCCCCTTTGGTCCCTACCTCTGACAGCGCGGAAACGGCAGGGGCGGGCACGGGAAGCGGATGTGCGGGCGGGGTGACAATGGGCCCATGGAGATGAACCCCCTGGAACAGGCGTTGCACACGGCCCGCGCGCTGGTCATGGCTGATCTGGCCGCAGGCGACGTCGCCGATGCCGGGATCGTCTCGCTGGTCGAGGACGCGGTGACCCACCGCCGCTGGTGGGTCGAACAATGGCCCGACGGTGTCTCGTTCGTCGTCGGCCTCGTCGCCCAGGATGTGCAGGACGCGCTCCTCGAACGGTACGGACGCTGGCCGCTCTGCCCGGTCTGCGACGCGGGCGACCCGCACGCCCTGGACGTCGAACCGGAATTGGGCCCGGACCCGCACTGGGTCTGCACCAAGGCCGCCGTGGCCGTCGCGCCGGTCGGTTCGCTGGGCGGGATACCGCGGCGGTGACGGTCTACATCGACCCGCCGGACTGGCCGGGGCACGGGCGGTTCTGGTCGCACCTGGTCAGCGACGTCTCCTTCGAGGAACTGCACGTCTTCGCGGCAGCCATCGGCTGTCCGCCCCGCGCGTTCGAGCGGGACCACTACGACGTACCGGAATCGCGGTACGAGGACGCGGTACGGGCCGGGGCGCGGCAGATCGGCTCGAAGGAGCTCGTCCGCCGGATCACGGAAGCCGGTCTGCGGCGGCCCAAGGGGCGGCCGGCCCCCGTCAGCCGTCCGCTTTCCGGCGGCTGACGGGGGTGGGCCTCGCACCGGGGCGCTGATCCCGACCAAGGCGCTCATCCCGGCCGGGTCGGCCGCGCGGCTGACGATTGCCGAGGTGCCCCGGACTCCGGAGCAGGTAGGACGTACGGGGTGGGGGATACGGGAAGTACGCGTGCGGGGCGCGGCTCAGACCGCGGAGGTACCCGCCTCCGCGATCGCCCCGGCGGCCGCCCCCGTGGAGGCTCCCGACACCTTGTCGGACGTTCCCGACGACGCCGTGGCGGGCGACCCGGTCACCCGCCGCGACCGGCCGCCGCCACCGCTGTGCAGCCGCAGCGAGAAGACCACGGCCACCAGCGCCAGGACCGTCATCGCCGCCCCCGCCCACGCGGTCGCCGCGAAACCGAAGTCGGCGTCGATCACCGTGCCGCCCAGCCAGGGGCCGCCCGTGTTGCCGAGGTTGAACGCGGCCGTCGTCGTCGCCCCGGCCAGCGTCGGGGCGGCGCCCGCGACGTTGAACATCCGGGCGTTCAGCGCCGGGGCCGTGTAGAACGCCGACACTCCCAGCAGGAACGAGAGCACGACCGCGGCGGCCTGGTTCGACGCGAACAGGGCCAGTGCGACCAGGAAGACCGTCGAGGCCGCGGTGCCGCTCATCAGCACTCCGAAGAGATGCGCGTCAGCGACCCGGCCGCCGATCGTCGTACCGACCAGCGCACCGATCCCGAACAACGCGAGCACCGTCGGCACCCAGCCGGAGTCCAGCCCGGCGACATCCGTCAGCAGCGGGGACAGATAGCTGAACGCGCAGAAGACACCGCCCGCCGCGAGCGCCGTGATCACGATCGACAGCCACACCTGCCGGTCCTGGTAGATGCTCATCTCCCGCTTGATCCGCGGCTTCTGCTCCGGCAGCGGAATGCGCGGGATCAGCGTCGCCACTCCGATCAGCGCCACGGCGGACGCCGCGCCCACGGCCCAGAACGCCGACCGCCAGCCGAGGTTCTCACCCAGGAAGGCGCCCAGGGGCACGCCCAGCACATTGGCGATCGACAGACCGCCGATCATCACGGCCATGGCACGGGCCCGGGCGTTCACCGGCACCATCGCGATGGCGACCGCCGCCCCCACCGCCCAGAACCCCGCGCAGGCGAAGGCACTCACGACACGGGACGCGAAGAGCACCTCGTACGTTGGAGCCAGTGCGCCCGCCACCTGGCCGAGGCCGAAGACGGAGATCAGGGCGATGAGTGTGGTGCGGCGCGGCAGCCGGAGTGTGGCCACGGCGAGCAGCGGTGCGCCGATCACCATGCCGATCGCGAAGGCGGATATGAGGAGTCCGGCCCGCGGGATGGACACGTCCATGTCGTCGGCGATGGGCGGCAGCAGCCCGGAGAGCATGAATTCGCTGGTCCCCAGGGCGAAGACCGAGAGTCCCAGGATGTAGACGGCAAGGGGCATACGTGAGCGTCGAGCGGCAGAGTCGGGCATGACAGCTGCCAACAGTGGGCTGGGCCGCCGCATTCCCGCCACCGACGTGTTCCGACCGCCGCCCGGTCGGCCGCTGCCCGGTCGGTCACCGCCCCGCCGAGGCACCGTGTGTTCAGTGGCTGAGCAGCTCCAGCTCGGTCGACAGGTTCTGCCGCGCCCGGGGTTCCCACCGGTCCGCCCCGTGCGGGGTACGGAACAGCCGCGGCAGCCCGAGCAGCTGGCGCAGCACCGTCGCCCGCCCCTCCCGGAACGCGTCGTCGGGCACGAAGCCGTACTCCTCCCGCACCTGCGCCGCGTACGCCGCGTACTCCTTCGGGGCCGCCGCCAGGATCGCCAGGTCCGCGTCGCACAGCACCTCGCCGTTGGCGTCGCCGTCCGCCGGATCGTGGGTGACGGTGAGCCGGACGAGCCGGGCGACCTCGGCTGTGACGTCGGCCGGTACGCCGGCCTCCGGAAGGGCGCGTTCGGCGAGGGCGGCGCTGCGTTCCTCGTTCTCGGACCGGTCGGGCCGGTAGACCGCGTCGTGGAACCAGGCGGCGAGTCGCACGGCCGGCGCGTCGGCCGCGTACCCGGCGAGCGTGTCGATGCGGTCGAGCACCGCGACCAGGTGCGCGGTGGTGTGGTACCGCCGCTGCGGCTCGGCCCAGCGGGCCAGGAGGTTGTCGGCGTACGGCCGCGGATCGGGGGAGGGCGTGCCGCCCCGGACGGCGACGAGGGCGGTGTGCCAGCGGTCCCGGAGGGCATCGGCGGCAGCGCCCGCTTCGTGAACGCCGCCCGTTCCGGGGGCAGGGTTCTCGTGCGAACTGTCGGTCATGGGACGACCGTAGCCCGGGACCGGGCGGCCCGGGGGAGTCCTCGGACCGGGGCTGTCACGGGGGTGGCGGGGTGGGGGTGGTGGTGAACGTGACACTTCGGGTCTTGGGTGTCACGTTTTTGCGAGGGGGGTGTCTTTGCGGCGGGGTGCGGGAGTTGTGCGGGTGGCGATGGCTGTCGGATGGGGCGGGCGCCGCGGCCGGGGTGGGGTCCGGAGCCGCTCTGGCGGGGTGGGGGTGGTGGTGAACGTGACACTTCGGGTCCTGGGTGTCACGTTTTTGCGATGGGGGTGTCTTCGCGGCGGGGCACGGGAGCCGTGTCGGGAGCGAAGGCTGCCCGACGGGGCGGGACCCGGAGCCGCCCCGGCCGGGAACGGCGGATTCAGTGGCCGGGCGGGTGGCCATCCGACGACCGGGGGCTACCCGGTCGTCGGCGTCGTGCGCGAAACCGCACTCGCGGGCGCGGCACAGGCGGTGCCGGGAACCCGGGTGCGGTTCGTGCGGGCGGATCGGTGACCGGGGTCACGCCGCCGCCCTGAACCCCCGCAGCCGCAGCGAGTTGCCGACCACGAAGACCGATGAGAACGCCATCGCCGCGCCCGCGATCATCGGGTTGAGCAGCCCGGCCGCGGCGAGCGGGAGAGCGGCCACGTTGTAGGCGAAGGCCCAGAACAGGTTCGTCCGGATGGTTCCGAGCGTCCTGCGGGAGAGCCGGATCGCGTCCGCCGCCGCGCGCAGGTCTCCGCGGACCAGGGTCAGGTCACCGGCCTCGATCGCGGCGTCCGTGCCGGTGCCCATCGCCAGGCCCAGGTCGGCCTGGGCGAGGGCGGCCGCGTCGTTGACGCCGTCACCGACCATGGCGACCGAACGGCCCTGGGCCTGGAGGTCCTTGACGACGCCGACCTTGTCCTCCGGCATGACCTCCGCGTACACCTTCTCGATCCCGACCTCGGCCGCGACGGCCTCGGCCACCGCCCGGTTGTCGCCGGTGAGCAGGATCGGGGTCAGGCCGAGGGCCCGCAGCCGCTCGATGGCCTCCGCGCTGGTGTCCTTCACCGCGTCGGCGACTTCGAGGACCGCGCGTGCCTCCCCGTCCCAGGCGACCGCGACGGCCGTCCGCCCGGCGGCCTCCGCGTTGGCCTTGCGCCGGGCCAGCTCCACCGGCAGGTGGATCTCCCACTCGGCGAGCAGCTGCTCGCGGCCGACGAGGACGGCGTGGCCCTCGACGACCCCCTGGACGCCGAGGCCCGCGATATTGGCGAAGTCCTCGGGTGTGGGCAGGGCGGCGCCGGTGCGTTCGGCGGCTCCGGCGGCGACGGCCTGCGCGATGGGGTGCTCCGAGGAGTGCTCCAGAGCGCCCGCGAGCCGCAGCACGTCGGCCTCGTCCGTACCGTCCGCCGTGTGGACGTCCAGCAGGGTCATCCGGCCGGTGGTGACGGTGCCGGTCTTGTCGAGGACGATCGTGTCGACGCGGCGGGTGGTCTCCAGGACCTCCGGGCCCTTGATCAGGATGCCGAGCTGGGCGCCGCGTCCCGTACCGACCATGAGGGCGGTCGGGGTGGCGAGGCCCAGGGCGCAGGGGCAGGCGATGATCAGTACGGCGACGGCGGCGGTGAACGCGGCCGTCAGACCCGCGCCGTTGCCGAGCCAGAAGCCGAGCGTGCCGAGAGCCAGGGCGATGACGACGGGGACGAAGACGGCCGAGATCCGGTCGGCGAGGCGCTGGGCCGCCGCCTTGCCGTTCTGCGCGTCCTCGACGAGCTTGGCCATCCGGGCCAGTTGGGTGTCGGCGCCGATCCGGGTCGCTTCGACGACGAGCCGGCCGCCCGCGTTGAGCGTGGCCCCGGTGACAGCGTCGCCGACGCCGACCTCCACGGGTACGGACTCACCGGTGAGCATCGACGCGTCCACAGCAGACGCGCCTTCCACGACGGTGCCGTCGGTGGCGATCTTCTCGCCGGGGCGGACCAGGAACCGGTCCCCGACCTGGAGATCGGCGGTCGGCACGGTCACCTCGCGGCCACCGCGCAGCACGGTCACCTCCTTGGCCCCGAGTTCGAGGAGCGCCTTGAGCGCGGCGCCCGCCTTCCGCTTGGAGCGGGCCTCGAAGTAGCGCCCGGCAAGGATGAACGCGGTGACTCCGGCGGCGGCCTCCAGATAGATGTTCCCCGCGCCGTCACTCCGCCCGATGGTCAACTCGAAGGGGTGTGTCATGCCGGTCATCCCGGCGGTGCCGAAGAACAGCGCCCACACCGACCACAGGAACGCGGCCGAGGTGCCGACCGAGATCAGCGTGTCCATCGTCGCCGCGCCGTGCCGGGCGTTGGTCCAGGCGGCGCGGTGGAACGGCCAGGCGGCGTACGTGACGACGGGCGCCGCCAGGGTCAGCGAGAGCCACTGCCAGTAGTCGAACTGGAGCGCCGGGACCATCGCCATCGCGATCACCGGTACGGCGAGCGCCACGGCGGTGAGCAGCCGCTGCCGCAGGGGCCGCAGCTCGTCGGCCTCCGCGGCCTCGGGACCGCCGTCCCCGGCGACCACCGGGGGCGCGGGCTCCTGCGCGGTGTAACCGGTCTTCTCGACGGTGGCGATCAGGTCCTGTACGGAGACGTCCTCGCCCCGGTAGCTGACCTTGGCCTTCTCGGTGGCGTAGTTGACGGTGGCCTCGACGCCGTCCATCCGGTTGAGCTTCTTCTCGATACGGGCCGCGCAGGAGGCGCAGGTCATGCCGCCGATCGCGAGCTCGACCTCTGCGGTGGCGCCGACGGCTGTGCCGGGACCGGTGCCGGTTCCGGTTGTGGCGGTGTGCGCGGACACGATGTCCTCCCTGGCGGAGATGTTCATACCCCTAGGGGGTATGCGTTGCAGGTTCAGGTATACCCCCCACCCCTATGAAACGCAAGGGCGAACATGCCGCCGGGATCCGGAGTGTGTGCGTCCGGTCATCGGAAGTGCGTCTGACCTCACGTATCTTCACGTCGCATGGAGGCTGCGCCGCTGGCCTGCCGCCCCGTAGGCTGGTCATTGGACTAGACCTATTGCCGCTTCCTGGAGGATTGGGATCCCATGAGCAATCGTGCAGTCCTGGAGGTGATCGCTCTCGACGCGGAGGACGCGGTCGCCGCCCAGGCGGGTGGTGCGGACCGGCTTGAGCTGGTCACCGACATGGCGGCGGACGGCCTGACCCCGTCCTGCGCGACCTTCGCGGAGATCCGGGCGGCGGTGGACATCCCGCTGCGTGTGATGCTCAGGCTGGAGGACGGCTTCGCCGCGGGCGACATCGACGTGCTCGTCGCCAAGGCGCGCGAGCTGCGGGCGGAGGGCGCCGAGGAGTTCGTCATGGGCTTCCTGGACGCCGAGGGCCATCCGGACCTGGTCGCCGTCGAACGGCTCGTCGCCGAGCTGGACGGCTGCCGCTGGACCTTCCACCGCGCGATCGACCGGGCCGCCGACCGGGACGCCCTGCGCAAGCAGCTGGCAGACATGCCCGGCCTGGACACGTACCTCACGGCGGGTTCGCCGAAGGGCGTCGACGACGGCATCCCGACGCTGCTCGTCGAGTCGGCGCGCAAGGGGGAGCCCGGGTACGAACCGCGGATCCTGGTCGGCGGCGGGCTCCGCCTGGACCATCTCCCGGAGCTGCTGGACGCGGGCATCGACGCGGTCCACATCGGCGGCGCCGCGCGCCCGCACGGATGGTCGGGGCCGGTGGACGTGGAGGCGGTACGGGAATGGCGGACGGTGCTCGACGCGTAGCGGGACGGGGTGGAACGGGGCGGGGCCGGGCGGAGTGGTTTGCCGGGCCCGCCCCGGCCGCGTTGTCCTCGAACGCCGGACGGGCCCGGTGCTGCCGGGTGCGGTGACCGGGGCGGGGCCCCGGTTCGGGGAGGGCGGGGCAGAGGGCGGGCCCGCCCCCACTCGCGCCTGCCCCTGCCTCTCCCTCTCCCTGTCCCCGCCGCTCCCTCGCCCGTCCCCGCCGCTACACCAGCTCGCCCGGCAGCTCCGCCGCGTGGACCACCGTCAGCCCCGAGACCGCACGCGTCAGCGCCACGTACAGCCGCCGGAGCCCCGTGCGCTCGTCGGGCTCACCGTCCACCACCGCGGCCGGCTCGTCCAGTACCACGTAGTCGTACTCAAGACCCTTCGCCAGCGACGCCGGGACCAGGGTCAGCCGGGACTCCGCGGTCGTCTCCTCACCGGGGGAGAGATACGTGTGCCCCGCGGCGGTCAGTGCGTCCGCCAGCACCGGAATCCGCGCGTCCGCCGCGATCAGGCCGATCGACCCCTCCCGCGTCAGCGACTCCTCGCACGCCTCCAGGACCGCCGCGTCCAGATCCGCCGGGCCGGCCACCCCCCGTACCTCCAGCGAACCCGGCGACTCACGCACCGACTCCACCGCCGCGAGGCCCGGCGAGATCACCGGGAGCAGCCGTGACGCGTACGCGATCACCTCGCGCGGTACGCGGAAGCCCGCCGTCAGCTCCTCCACCACCGCGTCCGACTTGCCCAGGTGGTGAAGCGCCTGGGACCAGCTCTCCGTCGACCACGGCGTCGTGCCCTGCGCGAGGTCGCCGAGGACCGTCGCCGAACCCGTCGTGCAGCGGCGGCCCACCGCCCGGTACTGCATGGGGGACAGGTCCTGCGCCTCGTCGAGCACGACATGGCCGAGCGAGTGCGTACGCGCCACCAGATCGCTCGCCTCGTCGATCAGCACCGCGTCCGCCACCGACCACTTCGCGGACTTCACGCTGCGGGCCGGCCTGGTCCACAGGATCGTCTTCTGCTCGTCCTCGGTGAGCAGACCCTCAGCATGCGCGGCCAGGAACTCCGCGTCCGACAGCAGCCGCAGCACCAGCTTGGCCGGATCGACGGCCGGCCAGATCGCCTTCACGGCCGCCTTCACGGCGGGGGTACGGGCCACCGCGTTCTGCACCCGGTCGTCGGGCGCCTCCCCCGCCTCCTCCATCCGGACCAGGACGGAGTGCGCGATCCGCTGCGGAAGCGCCTCGTGGGCGGCCCCGTACCGCATGTCCCGGGCCAAGAGCTCGGCGACGATCTCCTCCAGCTCGTACGCGGGCACCCGCCACCGCCGCGAGCCGCGCACCACCATCACCGGCTCCGCCGGCGGCGTCACATGCGAACGGATCGCCCGCCGCAGCACCTCCGCCATCCGGGCGTCACCCTTGACGACCGCCGCGTCCGCCGCGTCCGCGCCGCGCACCTCGATGCCCGCCGTCACCAGATCGTCGACGGTCGCCTGCTTCACCTCCAGCTCGCCGAGGGCCGGAAGCACCTGCTCGATGTAGTGGAGGAAGGAACGGTTCGGCCCGATGACCAGCGTGCCGGTACGGGCGAGCCGCTCCCGGTGCGCGTACAGCAGATACGCGACACGGTGCAGGCCGACGGCCGTCTTGCCGGTACCGGGCCCGCCCTGCACGCAGACCGTCCCGCCGAGCCCACTGCGGACGATCTCGTCCTGCTCGGGCTGGATCGTCGCGACGATGTCACGCATCGGACCGACACGCGGCCGCTCGATCTCCGCCTGGAGGAGCTTGCTGGTCTGCGCGGCCTCGGTGGGGTCGGTGAGGTGCTCGTCCTCGTACGCGGTCAGCTCACCGCCGGTGTAGCCGAAGCGGCGGCGCTGCCCGACGTCCTGGGGATCCTTCCTGGAGGCCCGGTAGAACGGCTGCGAGACGGGCGCGCGCCAGTCGATCACCATCGGGTCGCCGTCGGCGTCGTGGACGTGGCGGCGCCCGATGTAGAACTGCTCCCCCTCGGCGCCCTCGGCCTGCTCCGCACCGACGTGGTGCAGATAGTCCAGCCGCCCGAAGAAGAGCGGGGTGTGGGCGAGATCGGCGAGGGACTTGATGCGCTCGTCGATCTGCGCCTGCAGCACGGCCGCGTTGACCCAGTTCGCGGTGACGTCGCGGATGTCGAGCGCCTGGGCGTCCTCCCGCATGGCGCGCAAGGCGGAACGGGACGCGGCGAGATGGGCGCGTTCACGAGTCAGGGGATCGGTGGTGGTGTCGCTTTCGTGTTCGTGCGCGGGCACGGTGTTGCCTCCGGCTTTTCAACGCAGGACGGCGGACCGCACCTCGCCCCCGGCCATTGCTCGGGGCGATGCGGTCCGCTCGGGGATCGATCACTGGGTACGTACGCAGGTGATACGTACAGCTGTCGGCCGGTTTCCGTCCGGTCGGCGGCGCTCCCCCGGCTGCCGGCGACGGCCGGTACCACGGTGCGGGAGGCGGGCAGACCGGCGATTGTACCGACCGCTTTCATCGGGGGCGAACGGTTTTGATGCCGGTCCGACGCCGGTGCCGGGCCGGTGCGTCACCGGGTCCGTCCCGTAGGGGACGGCATGCGACCGGAGACCTACGCGCACCGCTCCCGGATTCCCCCCTCGGGTCGATGCCTTCACGGGGCGGGAGCAGGACCATGGATTACATGAGCACCGTCAGTCTGAACCCCCGCAGGACCGGCCCCGCGCACGGCGCGACCGCGGCCACCGGTCACCGGCACAGCCACCCCGTCGGCGACGCCCTGCGCGCCGCCAAGGTCTACGTCCGCGCCGCGTTCGGCGTGGTCGTCCTCGGCGAGTACGCCGAAGAGGCCGGCGTCCACCGAGGCGTGCACCGAGGCGTTCACCACCGCGAGCACTGAGTACGCGGAACCTCCCCGGTGTGAGTATCCGACCGGAGGTGTCCCGGCCCTGCCCCGCGATGGGGTAGCGGCATGGAGAACAGCCACGTTCCTGCGATGCGTCCCGCCCCCGCCGGTCCGGTCGCCCCCGGTCCGGTTGTCCCCGGTCCTGCCCCCGCCGGTCCCACCGCCGTTGCACACAGCCCGAACGCCTGGGTCGCCCCCGGCTTCGCCACGGTTCTTTCCGGCCTTCTGACCGGCATCGCCATGGTCGCCATCGGTTTTGCGGCGATGGCCACCGACAGCTGCGGCCCCGACAACTGCCCGTCGGAGATCACGGTCCCGCTGGGCCTCATGGCCTACGGGCTGTTCGCGACCCCGTTCGTCACACCCCTCGCCCTGATCACCGCCTGGGTGCTGCCGTGGCGTCCCCGCTGGGCCACCGCACGCCGTTGGGCGGCCGCCGTCGCGGTGCTCCCAGGTCTGACGGCGGTGGGCGGTCTGATCCTGCTCGTGGCCCTCGGCGGCTGATCCCGTGACGGCCCTGCGACTGACGGCCCTGCGACTGACGGCCCTGCGACGCGATCCATCGCGGCCTGCGCCGCCCGAACCCGCGGGCCCCCTGCGCCCCGACGGCTGGATCGCCCCCGCCGTCGTCACCGTGGCCGCGGTGATCCTTTCCTACGCCGCCCTGATGATCGTGCTCTTCGCCCTCATGGGGCCCGGCAGCTGTGACGCGCAGGCGGCCTGCTCCTGGGGCACCGGGGCCACCCGGAACATCATGTGGAGCGCCGCCCGAGCGATCGGGTACGTGACACCTGCGGGTCTGTTCGTCACCTGGGTTCTGCCGTGGCGCTCGCGCTGGACCGCGGCCCGTCGACGGGCCGCGGCCTTCGCGCTGCTGCCGCACGCGGTGATCGCGGCCGACCTGCTGCCGCTGCTGATCTTCAGTGACTGACCGCCGTACGCGGGTCGGCCACCGGCCTCAGTTGTCGCTCAGCAACTCGTCCGCGTCCACGATCCGGTACGCGTACCCCTGCTCGGCCAGGAACCGCTGGCGGTGCGCCGCGAAGTCCTGGTCGATCGTGTCGCGGGCGACCACCGAGTAGAACCGCGCCTCGTGCCCGTCGGCCTTCGGCCGCAGCACCCGGCCGAGCCGCTGCGCCTCCTCCTGGCGCGAGCCGAACGTTCCCGACACCTGGATGGCGACGGTCGCCTCCGGCAGGTCGATGGAGAAGTTCGCGACCTTCGACACCACGAGGACGCTGAGCTCGCCCTGCCGGAACGCGTCGAAGAGCTTCTCGCGCTGGGCGTTGCTCGTCTCGCCCTTGATCACCGGGGCGTTCAGATGCTCACCCAGCTCGTCGAGCTGGTCGATGTACTGCCCGATGACGAGGGTCTGCTCGCCCCGGTGCTTGTGCACCAGCGCCTCCGTCACCTTCCGCTTCGTCGCCGTCGTCGCGCAGAACCGGTACTTCTCCTCGGTCTCCGCGGTCGCGTACGCGAGCCGCTCCGAGTCCGTCAGATTGACCCGCACCTCGACGCAGTCGGCGGGCGCGATGTAGCCCTGCGCCTCGATCTCCTTCCACGGGGCGTCGAACCGCTTGGGCCCGATCAGCGAGAAGACGTCCGACTCGCGGCCGTCCTCGCGCACCAGCGTCGCGGTGAGGCCGAGCCGCCGCCGGGCCTGGAGGTCGGCGGTGAACTTGAAGACGGGCGCGGGCAGCAGGTGCACCTCGTCGTAGATCACCAGACCCCAGTCGCGGGAGTCGAACAGCTCCAGGTGCGGGTAGACGCCCTTGCGGCGGGTCGTCAGCACCTGGTACGTCGCGATGGTGACCGGCCGGATCTCCTTGCGCGTACCGCTGTACTCGCCGATCTCGTCCTCGGTCAGCGAGGTCCGCTTCACCAGCTCGTGCTTCCACTGCCGGGCCGAGACGGTGTTCGTCACCAGGATCAGCGTGGTCGCTCTGGCCTGGGCCATCGCACCGGCCCCGACCAGCGTCTTCCCCGCACCACAGGGCAGCACGACCACACCCGAGCCGCCGTGCCAGAACCCCTCGACGGCCTGCTTCTGGTACGGCCGCAGCGCCCAGCCGTCCTCCGCGAGATCGATGGGATGCGCCTCGCCGTCGACGTACCCCGCGAGGTCCTCGGCGGGCCAGCCCAGCTTGAGCAGTGTCTGCTTGATCTGCCCGCGCTCGGACGGGTGCACGGCCACGGTGTCCGGGTCGATCCGCGCCCCGACCAGCGGCTGCACCTTCTTCGAGCGGAGGATTTCCTCCAGCACGGGCCGGTCGGTCGAGGTCAGCACCAGACCGTGCACCGGGTGCTTGGACAGGGTGAGGCGGCCGTACCTGGCCATCGTCTCGGCGATGTCGACGAGCAGCGCGTGCGGAACGGGGTAGCGCGAGTACTGCACGAGCGCGTCGACGACCTGCTCGGCGTCGTGCCCGGCGGCGCGCGCGTTCCACAGCCCGAGCGGGGTCAGCCGGTAGGTGTGGATGTGCTCGGGTGCGCGCTCCAGTTCGGCGAAGGGCGCGATCGCACGACGGCAGGCATCGGCCTGGTCGTGGTCGACTTCCAGAAGTAGCGTCTTGTCGCTCTGGACGATGAGGGGTCCGGTCACGCGCTTCGGCCCTTTCTGCTGCGGCGGCGGCCAGTAACGGCCAAACGTCCAGTGTGCCGCATGCGGGCGCGGTGGTGCCGGGGCGCGGGCCGACCCGCCGGTCAGCCCGCCCGGCGGCCGCCCCGTCCCTCGGGGAGCTGCCCCAGGTGCACGGCGCGGTGGGCGGTCCCTGCCAGGAGCCGGACGTCCTCGGTGAAGGAGTCGACGCGGATCCTGCGTCCGTCGGTCAGAGTGATGTCGCAGGTGAAGCCCATGCCGCGGGCCTCGGCCAGGGGCCGGCCGTCCTCGCCGTGCGCGCCGACGGACGCGATGTCCTGCCACGGGATCAGGGTGGCGGTGCCCGCCACGCGGTGGGTCAGCCCCCGCTCGTGGACGTCGAAGCACTGCTCACGGGTACGGAACCCCTGGACCAGCCGCCAGATCCCCAGGCCCAGCCCCACCAGCCCGACGCCGAGCAGCAGACCGGCCAGCTCCGGAGCCCCGTGGGTGGTGCCGATCGAAGCGACGGCCACCGGCACCCCGAAAGCCGTGCCCACCGCTCCGACGACGAGCATGATTCCGGCCTGCCGCAGCCGTCTGCCCCCGTCGGTACGGTGCTCGCGGACGAAACCCCCCAGCTGCCTGGCCGCTTCGGTGCGCCGCATGACCTCCCCCTCCCAGCATCGTGGACACGTCAGAGTGTGCCCTCTCACCGGCCGGCCCACCCCCCGGTTCGTGTGTACCGCCGAGCCCGCGACCTGACCAGGCACTCTCACCGCCCGTCACCGGTCGGCCCGGGGCCTCCGCGTGCGTATGCTCTGGAACTCCTCAAATCGCGGGACGCCTCCCCCAGCCGGGCGATATACACGTTGCCCCAGGAATCCGGGCGAATACAGGGGTGAGGCCATGGCATCGGAACTGGCGGAACTGGCGGGTCTGGCCGCGTCGACGGTGGTCACCGGAATGGCGACGGCCGGGTGGGAGACAGTGCAGCAGGCGATGGGCGAGCTGTGGCGCCGGGTGCACCCCGAGCGGGCGGACACGGTGGTGGCCGAGCTGGGCGAGGCGCGCGACGAGGTGCTCCAGGCGCGGCGGAACGGGGCCGAGCGGGCCGAGCAGGCCGAGCGGGAACTGGTCGGCGAATGGCAGACGCGGCTGCGTCGGCTGCTGGCCGCCAACCCGGAGATGGTGCCTGAACTCCAGCGGCTGATCGACGAGTTGCGTCCCATTGCCCGAGAGGAGGAACCTCGGGCCAACAGCGTCACGATGACGGCGACCGCGTCGGGACGCTCCCGCATCACCATGTCCGGGCGGGACATCAACATCACCAAGGGGTGATCGTTTGAGTTACTCCGGAGGGACCTCGGACGGTTCCGACCGTGACCGCGAGGGCAACGGTGGGACGCACATCGATGTACGAGGGGACGGCCGGTCCCGGATCAAGGTGGCCGGCCGCGACATCACCACCACCTACTTCGTCAGTGCCTCGTCGGCGGCGCTTGCCGCCCTGGTGGGCCTCGTCGTTCTCCTCGGCGTCTGGCAGCCGTGGAAGGAGGCGGCGTCGGTCGGCGAACGGAAGCCCGCGATCGGTGCGGGCCCCTCCGGCGGGTCCGCCGCGAAGCCCGAGCCGCACCAGGAGCCGCCGTCCGTCGGCGAGGACGCCAAGGAGTCGGAGGAGCCGGAAATCTCCCCCAGCCCCAGCCCCAGCGCCACCCCCACTCCGACCCCCGACCCGCCGGACCCGGTCGACGTGGCGTTCGCCTCCGTCGGCGTCGGTACCTGCCTCAACGTGTACGACGCCGGTTGGGGCAAGCTGAACCAGGACCGGCCGTCCGCGGTCGACTGCGGTGCGAACTTCGCCTTCTCGAAGGTGACCATGGTGACGGCGTCCGCCTCGAACTGCCCCCAGGGCGGGGGCCAACGGGGCTGGGGCCACGTCAATGCCAACGGATCTGCCGTCGCGCTGTGTCTGGACCGCATGTTCGTCGCGGGGCAGTGCTTCCCCGCGACACTGAGCAAGCAGGCCGACGGGTCCCTCCACGGTGAAGGCCGGCTGTTCAGCGTCTGGGGCTGTGACCGGACGCAGGTCCCGCGGGGCCAGAACGCGATCATGGCGATCACGGCGGTGCTGAGCGGGGGCAGCTGCCCCCAGCGGCAGGACCGGCAGACGCTCTCCTGGCAGGTCTTCAACGGCGCGCGCAAGGTCTGCGCCGTGCAGATGACGCACTGAGCCGCTCGACACGTCGGGCGGGGTTCCGCCCTCAAAGGCCGGACGGGCCGGAGGTCACACCGTCTGGTCGTCGGCCAGTTCGGCGACGCCGGTGATCCGGTGCAGGGGGTACGTGCGGACCTCGTCCGCCGTGTGGTCGTACGCCGTGACGAAGCCGCCCTCGACCCGGACCGGGGCGATGACGCGCTGGCTGGCCGCCCCGTCCGCGTTGACGTAGCCGATCCAGAGCGCCGACCCGGTCATCGCGGCGGCCTGGACGGTGGCGAGGGTCTCGGCCGGGGCCGTACGGGGCAGGGAACCGGCCGGGGCGTCGGGGGCGTCGGCCGGGTCCTTGCGGGCCACCGTGGCGGCCGTGTCCCCGGCGCGGATCGCCCGTACCGCCGCACCGAGCAGGGTGGCGTCCGGGACGGGAGGGCCCTCGGGAACGGGGGCGGGGGCCGTGCGGGGCGGGGTGCGGCGGGTGCCCGCGCGGGTGATCAGGACATCGCCCTCGGCGGACTCCGCGGCCGGGGCGTAGCCCATCTCGCGCAGCCCGTCGAGCAGGGACGCCGGGTCGACCTGGGCGGCCAGGGCCGTCGGTGCGAGGCGGCGCAGGCGCAGGGTGGCCGAGCGCTTGTCGGCGAGGATCTCGTTCAGCACGGCCTCGTCGTCGCAGCGTACGTACGAGGAGGCGGCGCCGATCCGCAGATGGCCGTGGCGGCGGGCCACGTCGTCGATGAGGTAGCTGAGCGGCTGCGGCACCGGCGTGCGGCTGTGGGTGGCGAGGAACGCGTGCAGATCGGCCGCGGACCGTCCGGCGTCCAGGGCGCGGCGGACGGACCCGGGGGTGAACCGGTAGACCGTGGCGCCGCCCTTCGACTCGACGTCCGCGAGGACGGAGAGCGTGTCCGCCAGGGGGCGCTCCAGCGGGCCGGGGGCGACGGCCGTCAGGTCGGCCTGGAGCAGGACGTGGTCCAGTGGCTCCGGGATGAGGGGCGCGAGCAGCGCGGCGGCCTCGGCGGGCCCGGGGCCGAGCAGGGCGCGGGTGGGCGAGGCGAGCGCCCCGCGCCCGGTGATGCCGAGGAGTTCGGACTCGTTGAGTGTCCACAGGGCGATCCGGGACCGCAGGTCGGTGGTGTCCCCGGCGGAGGCGGAGGCGCCGCGCAGGGGGCGTTCCCAGCGGAGGCGGGCGAGCACGGTCTCCGGGTCGGGGGCGGTGCCCGGTTCCAGGGCGGCGAGGAGGGCGAGGACCCGGTGGCGTACCTCGGGGGCGGCGGAGCGGTCGAGGTCGGGGCCGAGGGTGGACAGGGCCCGGCCCTTGGCGTCCTGGCCGCCGACCAGTCCGGCGGTGCGGGTGGCGGCGAGCCAGGCAATGGCGAGGCGTACCCAGCGGTCCTGGGCGGGGAGTTCGGCCCAGTCGTCGTACGCGGGCGTCGGCGCGTACCGTTCGTCGGCCTCTCCGTCGGAGGCCAGCAGCCCGGCCGCGTAGGCGAGTTCGACCCAGAACGCGGCGACGGGCTCGGAGAGGTCGAGGGTGGCGGCGGTCTTCTTCAGCTCGCGGACACTGAGTCCGCCGGCGCGCAGTATCGCGGGGCCGCCGCCGTTCCAGCTCTTCAGCAGCTCCTCGACGGTGGTCACCGCCAGGAACGCCTGACCGGCCGCGGCGCTGTCCACAGCCTGGGGATCACGGACCGCGACCGCCTCCACGGCGGGCGGCCGGGGCTCCGGTACACGGTGGGCGCGTCCGGCCCGCAGATGCAGGGCGGCCTCGCGGGGCAGCACCACGGTGCGGGTCGACACGGGCAGCAGCAGCCCGTGGTCGCGCAGCCATTTCACCGGCGGCGTGGGGTTCGGGGTCACTTCCCCGTACGGCGGCCCCCACACCAGCCGGTCCAGTACGGCCAGGGCCTCGGCGGGGGCGGTGTCCAGCAGCTCGCCCATGCGGGCCCGGTCGGTGAAGAGCGCGGACAGGGCCGCCACGGCGGAGACCGGGTCATGGGTGGCGGGCAGTCCGGCGGCCGCCAGGATCTCCTGGAGCCGGCCCGGCGACATTCCGGCGGTGGCCTCCGCGACGGTCGGGCCCAGACCGGTGGGGGACGGGTGCTGCGGGGACGGCGCGAGGAGTTCGCGCGCGGTGCGCACCAGCCGCAGCCGGTCGTCCTCGCCCCAGACGAGGGCCTGTTCGCGCAGGGTGGCCAGGGCGGCGGGCAGCGTGTCCGCGATCGCCGTGTCCGCGTCGCCGCGGTGCGCGCCGTCGTCCCGGCCGTCGCCGGTGAGGAGGCCGAGCAGCGTCTCGTACGGGGCGGGGTCGGGGGCCACGGCGAGTGCCTCGGCGGTCTGCAGGCAGAACCGGTCGAGGTGCTCCAGCGCGCGTACGACGGAGGCACGTGTACCGGCTCTCGTCGCGAGCTGGGTGATGTCGCCCGGCACGGGGGTGAGGAGATCGGGGCGGGCACGCAGCAGCCCCGCCAACGACTCGTCGTCCCGGGCGCGGAGAGCTTCGGCGAGCGTCCGCGGTGGTGTGGTCATCCCCATCCGTCCCACGGTAGTCGCTCCGGACGGGCCCGAGGGCGCTACCGTCGGGGCAGGGCGGTAGAGGGGAACCATCGCGTGGGGATCGAGAGCGACCAGCTCGTCTACGACTATCTGAGCCGGGTCGGGGACCTGGCGCAGCAGCAACAGCTGTCCTCGGGCGCCCGGATGAGGCTCGTTTCGACCCTCCGGGGCGAGATCGACCGGCAGCGCGGAAAGCAGCCCGCGGACAGCCCGGCAGCGGTCCGCCGCATCATCGGGAGGCTCGGCACCCCCGACGAACTCGTCGCCGCCGCGGCCGCGTCGGCGGACGGGACGGTGGAGCTGCCCCAGCGGCCGGAACCCGCCGCGGGGGAGGGGAGCGGCATCCCCCGTCCGCGCAGGGGGATGCTCAGGAAAGACAGTTCCGGCAAGGGCGCGTCGCGGGCGCGGGCATCGGCCGGGGAGCCGGAGGAGGCGGATCCCCCGACGGGCGCGGCGGGTTCGGCGGACTCGGCAGGCTGGGCGGGTTCAACGGGTTCGACGGATTCGGCGGGACCGACGGATTCGGTGGGCGCGGCGGCTCCGGAAGCGGCCGCCGAACGGGTGCCTTCGCCGCCGCACATGGCCGGTACGGACGAACTGGGGCCGTCCGGGGGCGAGCCCGACTGGTGGCGGATCGAGCCGGTACCGTTCGGCGACGGGGTGGACGTGCCGGGGTTCGTCGGCGGTGTCGAGATCCCGGCCATGATGCGGCCGCCGTCGGCCGGGGACGCCGTGCCCCGCCCGCGCGCGGGCGACCCGGCGGACGACGCGCCGGACGATGACGAGGAGTCCGGTGGCCCGGACGGGGACGCCGGTGCCGAGGGGGCCGCCCCGCGACGCCGGCGGCTCCCGGGCCTGCGCCGCCGCGCCGCGCGCGAGCCGACGGGCCGCGGTTTCTCCCACCCGCTGCTGCTGCTCGCCGCCGTGCTGCTGGTCGCGGGCGCCGTGCTGGGTTCCTGGCCGGCCCTGGCGGGCGGCTGGCTGCTCGCGTACGGCTCACGCAAGTTGTCGCGCGCGGAGGCGAAGTGGGCCGCCATGGGCCTGCCGGGCGTGGTCGTGGCGGGCGCCCTGGTCTGGCTGTGGGGCAGGAGCGACGGCCGGTGGGGCGAGCCCATCGGGGACGGGCGGATGGGCGAGGCGATCGGCCAGACGTGGCCGTGGGTGGTGCGGGGGGCGGCCGTCGCCTCCGCGCTCTACCTGGTGTGGAGGGCGCGGAGACCACGGTCCTGACGGCCGGGCGTCAGCCGGTCGTCTTCGCCTGGAACTCGTCGAGGATCTTGTCCGCGGCCGTGTATCCGATGCCCGCGATCCACAGGCGGTCGTCGACCTTGAAGACCTTTCCGTTCTTGGACGCCGTCAGCCCCTTCCACAGCCCGCCGTTCATCGTCTTCGTCGCCCCCGCCTTGTCCGGGTCGCCGTACGTGGACGTGAAGATGACATCCGCGTCCGCGAGGTCGATCTTCTCGGGGGACACGTCGTACGAGAAGCCGTCCTTGGCCTTGTCGGTGATCGCGGGGCGGCCCACGCCGAGGTCGGCGAGGATCGAGCCGATGTAGTTCTGCTTGCCGTAGATGCGGATGTCGCCGCCCTCGACGAAGCGGACGAAGTTGACGTCCGTGGCGGCCGCCTTCTCCTTGCCGCCGATCGCCTCGGTCACGGCCGCGACATGGGCGTCGTACGCGGCGACGGCCTTCTCCGCCTCCGCCTGCTTGCCGAGCGCGTCCGCGTGCAGCTGGAAGTTCTCCTTCCAGGCGGTTCCGGTGGACTCGGTCATCACGGTGGGGGCGATCGCGCTGAGCTGCTCGTAACGGTCGCCGTCACGGACCTTGCTGGTGAGGATCAGGTCCGGCTTCAGCGAGGCGACGGTCTCCATGTCGGGGTTGGCGATCTCGCCGACCGCCTTGATGCCCTTCGTCCGGCTCTCGGGCAGGTAGGAGGGGAAACTGTCCTCCGTCGCCGAGTGCGTCGCGCCGACGGGCCGCACGCCGAGGGTGAGTGCGGAGTCCAGCTCACCGGAGTCGAGGACCACGACGCGCTGGGGGTCCACGGGGACCTTGACGTCTCCCATGGCCGTCTTGACGGTGTGTGTCGCGGCCTTCCCGGAGCCGGAGCCGGAGCCGCTGGCGCTGCCGCCGGACTCCGAGAATCCGCAGGCGGAGAGCGCGAGCGCGCCCGTCAGGGCGAGGGCGCCGAGGGTGAGGCCGCGGCGGGTGAAGGGGGGCATGGCCTGCCTTTCGTCGGGGTTGGGGTGGTCGGTCACGGGCGGGCCGGCGGCCGACCGGGCCGGGCGGAGGCGCGGCGCGGGTTCACGACGCCGGAGCGGCCTGCCAAGGAGCCCCCGGGACCACGAGCGGCGAACCCGTCACCGGGTCCGGGACGATCACCGCGTCCAGGCCGAAGACCTCGCCCACGAGGTCGGCGGTGACGATGTCCTCCGGGCGGCCCTCGGCGATGATCCGGCCCGCCTTCATGGCGACCAGGTGGTCGGCGTAGCGGGCGGCCTGGTTGAGGTCGTGGAGCACGGTGACGACGGTCCGGCCGCGGGTGCCGTCCGCCGCCGGGGCGGTGAGCCGGCGCAACAGGTCCAGGACCTCCACCTGGTGTGCGATGTCGAGGTACGTGGTCGGCTCGTCGAGGAGCAGCAGATCCGTCTCCTGGGCGAGCGCCATCGCGATCCAGACCCGCTGGCGCTGTCCGCCGGACAGCTCGTCCACCGACCGGTCGCCGAGCGCGGTGATGTCCGTACGCTCCATGGCGTCCGTCACCGCCCGCTCGTCCTCCTCCGACCACTGCTGCCACCAGTGCTGATGCGGCTGGCGGCCGCGGGCGACGAGGTCGCAGACGGTGATCGCCTCGGGGGCCACCGGGGTCTGCGGCAGCAGCCCGATCGACTGGGCGATCTTCCGGGTGGGGATCTTCGACAGCTCGGTGCCGTCGAGGAGCACGGCTCCGCCGCGCGGCTTGAGGAGGCGGCCCAGCGCGCGCAGGGTGGTCGACTTGCCGCAGGCGTTCGGGCCGACGATGACGGTGACCCGGCCGTCGGGAACGGCGAGGTCCAGCTCGTGGACGACGGTGCGGTCCTCGTACGCGAGCGTCAGCTCCCGCGCGGTGAGCCGGCCGGTCGCGGTCGGGGCCGTCGTGGCGCCGGACGTGCCGGACGTATGGGTCGAGCTCATGCGGTGCCTCCACTACGGCCGCGGCGGCCACCCTGACCGCGGACGATCAGCCAGATCAGATACGGGGCGCCGACCGCCGCCGTCAGTACGCCCACCGGCAGTTCGGTGGGCGAGAAGAGCCTGCGCGCCAGCAGGTCCCCGAACACCACGATCACCGCACCGAGCAGCGCCGAGCAGAACAGCGGGATCTGCGCGGTCCGGGTCGTCCGGCGGGCGATCTGCGGGGCGAGCAGTGCCACGAAGTCGACCGGGCCGGCGGTCCCGGTCGCCACGGCCGCCAGGACCACGCCGAGGGCGACGAGCCCCAGCCGTACCCGTCCCAGTCGCACGCCGAGGGCCGTCGCGGTGTCGTCGTCCATCGAGACGGTGCGCTGGGCGCGGGCGGCCCACAGGACGGCCGGCAGCAGGACCAGCAGCGTCCAGCCGATCGGCGCGGCCTCGGACCAGCCGCGGCCGTTGAGCGAGCCGGTCATCCAGATCTGCGCCTGCTGGGCGACCAGATAGTCGCCTTTCGTCAGGAACAGGGTCGTGAGCGAGCGCAGCGCGATGGCGAAGCCGATGCCGATGAGGACGAAGCGGGTGGCGTGCAGCCCGCCGCGCCAGGCGAAGACGTACACGAGGGCCGCCGCGGCCACCCCGCCGACGACGGACAGATACGGCAGCACGGTGTACGAGGTGACGCCGAAGGTCATCGCGCCGACCGTGAGCACGGCGGCGCCCTGGCTGATGCCGATGATGTCGGGGCTGGCCAGCGGATTGCGGGCGACGGTCTGGATCAGCGCACCGGCGATCCCGAACGCCGCACCGACCAGCAGCCCCACGACCATCCGCGGCAGCCGCAGCGTGCCGACGACCAGTTCGTCGGGGGACGGCTGCCCCAGGATCACCTTCACGACCTCGCCGGGTGCGACGAAGCTCTCGCCGACACAGAGGTACGCGACGCAGACGGCGGCCAGCAGGACGACGAGGGCGGCGGCGGCGACGGCCGCCCGCCGGTGCAGCAGGAACCTGCCCCGCACCCCGATCCGTACGACGCGGTACCCGGCGGGCCGTACCCGGACCGTGGTGTCGCTCATGCGGGCACCGCCTTCCGGCGTACCAGGGTGACCAGGAACGGAACGCCGATCAGCGCCGTCATCACGCCCGCCGGGACCTCGCTCGGCGGGAAGACGACGCGGCCGACGACATCGGAGACGAGCAGCATGACGGGCCCGATCAGCGCCGCCATCGGCAGCACCCAGCGGTGGTCGCTGCCGACGACCGCGCGGGCGATGTGCGGGACGGCGAGCCCGATGAACGCGATCGGGCCCGCCGCGGCGACGCCGACACCGGTCAGCACCGTGGCCCCGATCCCGCCGACGATCCGTACCGTTGCGACCTTCTGGCCGAGGCCCTTCGCCACGTCCTCGCCGAGCGCCAGCGCATCGAGCCCGCGCGCGACGGACAGCACGAGCACGGTCCCGGCCAGCATGAACGGCCAGATCTGCTGCGCCACGTCGGCCTCGCGCCCGGCGATCGAACCGACCTGCCAGAAGCGGAACTCGTCCAGCGCGGACGCCTTGGTCGTCAGCACCGCCGTCGTCACCGACACCAGCAGCGCGTTGATCGCGGCGCCGCCCAGGGCGAGTTTCACGGGGGTGGCACCCCCGCGGCCGCTGGAAGCGATGGCGTAGACGGCGACGGAGGCGATCGCGGCCCCCGTGAAGGCGAACCACACATACCCCGTCAGGGTGTGGATTCCGGCGTACGCGATGGCCAGCACCACGCCCACCGTGGCGCCCTGGCTGATGCCGAGGATGCCGGGGTCGGCGATGGGGTTGCGGGTGATGCCCTGGAGCACCGTGCCCGCGAGGGCCAGTGCCGCGCCGACCATCAGCCCGATCAGGGTGCGCGGCACCCGCATGTTCCGGATGACTTCGGCGGCGTCGGAGTGCCCGCCGTGCAGCAGGGCGTCGATCACTTCGGACGGGGGTATGGAACGGGCCCCGACGGCAAGGCTGAGGAGGACCGCCACCAGCAGCGCCGCGACGGCCGCCGCCGTCGCGAGTGCGCGTCTGGAGCGGCGTGGTGCGGCGGCTGACATCGGACCCAATCGAAAGCGGAGCAAAGTTAGGCTTGGCTAAGTCTAAGCACCGTCGATTTCGGGCCCGAGGCCCGTACCGGGACGGTCGCGACGTTCCGGTTCCGTGCCCGGCCCTGCGACAGTTCCGTGCCCGGCCCCGCGACAATGGACCCCATGCCCTCGTACCCCCTGACGGTCGGCTTCGACCTCGACATGACGCTCGTCGACACCCGGCCCGGAATCAAGGCCGCCTACCTGGCGCTTTCGGCCGAGACGGGCACGCCCATCGACGCGGACCTGGCGGTGAGCAGGCTCGGGCCGCCGGTCGAAGAGGAGCTGCGGAACTGGTTTCCGGCCGATGCGGTGGCCGCCACCGCCGACCGCTACCGGGAGATCTATCCCACACACGCCATCGCCCCGAGCCCGGCGCTGCCGGGTGCGCGGGAGTCGGTCGCGGCGATCCGTGAGCGGGGCGGCCGGGCGATGGTCGTCACCGCCAAGCACGGGCCGAGCGCCGAGCTCCACCTGGCCCACCTCGGGATCGAGCCCGACGCGGTGATCGGCGGCCTGTGGGCGGAGGCCAAGGGGCAGGCGCTGCGCGAGCACGGGGCGCACGTGTACGTGGGCGACCACACCGGGGACGTACGGGGCGCCCGTACGGCCGGAGCACTGTCCGTGGCGGTCACCACGGGCCCGTGCGACGCGGAGGAACTCCGGGCGGCGGGCGCGGACATCGTGCTGTCGTCGCTGACGGAGTTCCCGTCCTGGCTGGGCGGGTACCTGGACGGGGACGCGGCGCGGGGCCTTCGGCGGGGGCGGATTCACTGAGCGCCGGGCGACCATGCCTCCGGACGCTCCCGCGGCGGGCTGACGGCCCGATCCACCTGAGACGACCCCGATCCACCTGGCTGGCGACGGCCGTTGTGCTTCGTCCTCGGTTCGCCACCCGTGCCGGACGGGGCTTTGAGACAACCTGATCGCGATCCGGAACATCTCCTACCGCAAGCCCGCACCACACCGGTGCGGGACGGTGAACGAGGAGCCGGAGCATGGTCCGACGCCCCATCCGCCCGATCAGCCCTCGCGGGCTCCGTGTCGACTACCCCCGCCGGGGGAGAAGCAACTGGCGCCGCTGGGTCCCTTCGTGGCGGCAGGTGCTGAGCGGGATCCTGCTCGGATCCGGAGCGCTGGCCGGGCTGTTCGCCGCGGTCTACGCATCCGTCGACATCCCGGACGAGAACGCCGAGGCGCGCAGGCAGGGCACCGTCTACTACTGGGCGGACGGCAGCCAGATGGTGAGCGTGGGTGCGGTCGACCGGCAGAACGTCACGCTCGCCGACATACCCGATTCGGTGAAGCACGCGGTCATCGCCGCCGAGAACGAGACCTTCTACTCCGACTCGGGGGTATCGGTGAAGGGGATCGCCCGCGCGGCCGTCAGCATGGTCGGAGGCGGTGAGACCCAGGGCGGCTCCACCATCACCCAGCAGTACGTGAAGAACACCTATCTCAGCCAGGAGCAGTCGGCCACCCGGAAGGTCAAGGAGTTCTTCATCTCGCTGAAGCTGAGCAACAAGCAGAGCAAGGAGGAGATCCTCCAGGGATATCTGAACACCAGCTGGTTCGGCCGCGGCGCCTACGGCATCCAGGCAGCGGCGCACGCGTACTTCGGAATTCCCGCGAAGGACCTCGACCCCAGCCAGGCGGCGCTGCTCGCGTCCCTGCTCAAGGGGGCGGAGCAGTACGACCCCGCAGGCGGCAAGGGCAACCACGAACGCGCCGTCGACCGCTGGGAGTGGATCCTCGACCGGCAGGTGGAGATCGGCACGATGACGAAGGCCGAGCGGGCCGCGTACCGGAAGTTCCCCGAGCCGAGGCCGGCCGCCAAGCCGACCAGCCTCGGCGGCCAGACCGGCTATCTCGTCGACATCGCCAACAAGTACATCAAGAAGCGCTCGGGCCTCACCGACAAGGACCTCTTCCGGGGCGGCTACCGGGTCCAGACCACCTTCGAAAAGGCCAGGGTGGGGCAGCTGGAGCGGGCCGTGCGGAGCGTGCGCGAGCGCGACCTCGACCCCAAGAAGCGCCCCGAGGACAAGCACGTCGAGGTCGGCGCCGCATCCGTGCGGCCCGACGGGGCCGTGGTCGCGGTGTACGGCGGAGCCGACGCGGTCACCCACTTCGCCAACAACGCCGACACCGCGGGCGTCCCCGTCGGCTCGGCCTTCAAGCCCTTCGTGCTGGCAGCGGCCCTTCAGCACGGCGACGGGATCACCCTGGACAGCGGCTACGACAGTGGGGGGCGTCTGATCAAGGGCGGCCCGTACGCGGCGCTCCCCGCCTCGCCGGGTGCCGGTCCCGGCCGGGTGATGGTCACGGCGCCGACGTCCCTGCGCGATGCGCTGGTCAAGTCGTCCAACGCGACCTTCGTGCTGCTCGGCAAGGGCATCGGGCTGAAGAAGGTGAAGGAACTGGCGGTATCGGCCGGGCTGCACGAGGAGAGCCTGGCCCGCCTGGACAAGTCCTTTCCCCTCGGCACGTCCACACCGAGCGCGGTCAGGATGGCGGACGCGTACACCGCCTTCAGCAACGACGGTATGAGGGCCGATCCCTACTCGGTGACCAGGGTGACCCGGGACGGCGAGGTGGTCGAGGGTTTCGGGAAGCCCGAGCTGCGGCGCGCGATGGACGCCTCGGTGGCCAACGAGGTGAACAACACCCTGGGGATGGTGGCCTGGACGCGGCTGCGCCGGGACGGGAAGTTCGCCGCGTTCGCCAGGCCCGGGGCTGCCGACGACCTCTCGGCGGGCGCGACCGGCGAGGACGACCGGATGAAGTCGGCCTGGTTCATCGGCCACAGCAAGGGGCTGACCACGGCCGTCACGATGTTCCGCAGCAAGCCGGGCACCCCTCAACTGCTGGGAATGCAGGGCGTGGGCGGACCCGATTCGGGGCGCGGCAACGTCTTCCCGCTCCGGATCTGGAGCGCCTACGTCACGGGGCCGTAGGCCCGCCCCCGTTCGCGATCGCCCGACGAGGGAGCCGGACGGCCGCGGGGCGGCCCGACCAGCAGAATCCACCTCGCCGGTGAAGGCGGCTGCCGCCCCTTGGTCCTTCTGCTCTCCCGGGCCAGTGGGGCGACGCCCCCGCAGACGATCGAGGTCCTGGATCGGATCCGGGTGCCCCCGCCCGCTGGGCGGGCGGACCCGGACCCGGCCCGGCCCGGCCAGGTCAGCGGTGACCCGGCATACAGCTCACGCCGAAACCGCCGCCGTCTGCTCCCCGGCGAGCACCTGGTCGACGGCAGCTCCATCTGTATGAATTAAAATTCACTCTTGTTCAGTGCAGTGTAGGCGGCTTCCGCTTTCCTGCCGACAGCAACATCTGCGGGTGCATGCGCTAGAAAGTCTTCAGTACTTCCCGTGAATGTGATTTTTCCGGCTTCCAGCAGTGTGACGTGATCCGATTCTTCAGCCAGGTCAGACACGTCGTGCGTGGAAATCAATATGTCTTTCTCTTCTGCCAAGGGGCGGAGGAGACTCCGGAAAACTCTCCGCTGTCGCGGATCCATTCCAGCAGTGGGTTCGTCTAGGAGTAGAACGCTGGCATCGTGTACCAGAGCGGACGCGACACCGACCCGGCGCAGTTGACCTCCAGAAAGACGCGCAGCCTTTGTGTCTGCTTGCTTTTTGAGATCTACGCGAGACAGTGCGCTGATTGAGGAGTCCCATGCATCCCGCCGATTCATGCCCTTGAGCCAACCTACATAGGCGACCTGCTCTCGCGCAGTGAGCGCGGACATGGCGACAATTCGCTGCGGCATCCACGCTACTTTACTGCGGTAGGCGCGCTCGCGAGAGGAAATTTCACCGAACTTAACAGTTCCCTTGCGTGGATGGATCACAGATGCGGCAAGCTTGAGAAGTGTAGATTTTCCGGCACCATTGGGGCCCAGGAGAATATTCGTCCCATGAGGCATTTCGTAATCAAGGTCTGCTACCACGGGATTTGACCAAGGTCGGTAACCGTAGGTGCAAGAGTTTATTGTTAGATTCATGCTTCTCCCGTCTCGTTCGGTTGTGGCGGCCAGAAGACCTGGGCGGCGAGACCCGTAAAGAGCGCGACGACTGCCACTGCAGCAGCATATGGATTGCTGGAACTTTCCGGGAGGATAGTCCAAAAATAAGGTTGCTGAGAATTTTTGTAGCCGAAGAATACGACACAGAAGATCCATGCCACGGGCACCATGACTGCAGGTCGCCCGATTATGCTTCGAGAGAAGAGCGTAAGGCCGACAAGAAAAGCCGCGTTACGCCCGGCTGCAGTCGCTGCAGGTGAATTCAATGCTGCACTCACGCCAAGCGCTGAGGCTGCCGCGACCGCAGTGGACAGCAAAGTTAACCCCGCGTCGAGAAGTGGGATATTTCGCAGGCCGGTCTCTTCTGATGAAAAGATCCGGGACTCAAGCGATGCTGCCAGAGCGGCGCAGAGCGGTACTGGAGCGATCAGCGTGAATAAGAATTGATTGCTCGTGCCGGAGAGAATGGACGGCAAAGAAAGCGTCTTCCCCTGCATGATCGCTATGATGAAAATGAAGCAGGCGAGGGCGGATGGCAGTAGCGTGTGCGCCCGGCGACACTTGATCCACCACCACATCAGTTTGCTCCCGACTGCTGCTTCGGATCGCAAGCCCGCTTACGTTCGTCCTCGTACCACTTTAGCTGGGCTGCAGTCGGCATTGCATGGACTTCAGCCACACGCTTCTCTGTCAGGGCTATGACCTCTTCGCGATTCCTGAACCGACTCAGCTCCACACGCTGCTGGCGCAAGTAGGCTTTTCTCTGGCCGACGAGATCTGCCGACCATAGTAGGACGCTCCGGGTGTAGATGCCTTCGGACGGGTGCCGGCAGGGAAGCTCGGTGGCCTTTCGAACAGTCTGGAGCCCGGTGGTGCCCTCATGCTGACTGGCAATCAACGGAAGTTGCCAGCGGGAACGAGTAGAGGCAATGGGGTAGCGGCGGTTCGCCATGCTGTCGACCACACTTCGGGGTGGTTCGAAGGCCACTCCTGCATTCTCCAACTTCCTTAGGACGCTTGCCACCTCGGCCTGCACCACGGCTACTTGAGTATCAGTACCCGCAGGTAGACAAACCTTTGGAGATTGCCCAGAGCATTCCATTGCGACGTTGCCGGTCGACAGCGGTGGGTTGGCGCCCCAGTTTTTAACCGTGACGTACGATGCAAGCAGTCCGGAAATCGATATGACGCAAGCCAGTGCGGGAATGCAGACGCGAGACCGCCTGCCGTGGACCGGGATGGAAAGTATCGCGACCCCAGCGGCAAGAGAACCGATGAAAAGGACATGGGGTACGAGTGACACGAGGCTTGCAGATTCCGCGAACATCAGGTCGACGGGAAATTGCCCCGATATATGGCGAATCCAGAACGGCTCGTAGGACCAGGCGGCTGCTACACAGAAAAAAACACCCACGGCAAGGACTGGAGTTGCGATGAGATGCGAAATTCGTAGGCCTATTCCAAATCCCACTACGGCATGCGCTGTTGCCACGAGCAGTGCCGTGATCAGCAGAGGGAGTATTCCTGGGGTCGGGGCTGTCTCCTCTTTGGCCAGCGCCATCCCGACAGGAAGAATCAACATGAGCCAGGAAAGGGCTATCACTGGAGCTAGAGTGTGGAAGGTGATTCCGATTCGGGAGCGCGATGGTGCGAGTTCCCAAACGTGATTTCTTCTTAGTCTTCCGCTTTCCCATGCGGAGAGCGAGGAAGCAATTGCATAGGAGAGCGCATAGAATGACAGCAGTGCGGACGATGTGACGGATGGTGCGTACTTGGGTTGGTATTCGGGTACTTTGTAATCAATTGCGAAACTTTTGAAAAAATACAAGAGCATCAAGCCGATTGCGGCAGGGAGTACCCACAATGCACTGCTGACGCGAAGGCGTGTCGTGAATTTCATGAATTCTTTCGGTAAGTTGTAATGCCGTGCAGGGCGCCCAATTTTTTGGACGCCCTGCCGCAACTCTGAAGTTTTTGCCTAGTCGGCCTGAGTCGTATCTATGGCAACTACGCGCACGTTGAGGTTGTTTCCGAAATCGCTGTCATTGATGTACTTGATCTGGAAGAATTGATCGCCGTGGGAGAGGCCAGTCCATTCTCCGGAGCTGACGCTGTCGTAATGAATGTTTCTTTACCTTCTCATCGCGTCCTCTTTTTGGGCAGGGGGATTTGTGGTTTGTCGCACCAGGGGGACGTTGTTTGAAGTGCTTGTTATCCGTGTTCGTGCGAAATTACTATTTGACTTGAGAAGGTAGCAGTTCTGAGGGTTGGGAGTGGGGTGATTTGTGGTGTTCACGGCATAAGGGGAGAGCGCGAAGGCTCGGAGTGAGAGTCGAGCAGACGGGGAGTCATTCATGAAGCTGCACTCCGTGTGCCAGCCGGCGGCCCCTGCCGTCGCCAGGAACCAGCTTCGACATCTGGTTGAGCAGAGTGAGCGGGAGCACACCACTGTCCAGGTATTCCCGTTCGCCATCGGCGCCCATCCCGGATCCGGGCAGACCGTCCTGTACGTATACGGCGCGGTGTCCCGCCTCGGCACGGTTTCACTGGATCAGTCATACGGCCCTGTCCTGGCGGATGCGAGGCGGAGTTGGAGCCAGGGTGCGGGTATGGGGCCTGGCTGCCGGCCAACAGGTCGGCCCGCCGCTGGTGTCCCCCCGCCGGTGCATGCCGCTACGGTGGCGCCGGATGGACGGCTGGTGGCCGGTTTCGGCGCCGAGGCCGCCGTCCTGCCCCTCCGCTGACGCTCACGCACCCCCCACCTGTCACGGGCCACCGCTTTGGCGGAGTCGGACCGGACCGGAGATCACAAGTCATCGGCAGCAGCAGGAACGTGCGCGGTCGGCGGCCTGCGGGATGCGTCCGCCGAACCAGACGGCAAGCCGGCCAGGAAACCTCCATGGACCGAGTTCCGGCAGACCGAGTCGACTCGACGGCGACTGCGCGCTTACGGAATCCGACCCGGACCATCAGGCGCTGCCGCACTTCCGGGCGCTCTGCGACGGAGCGTCGTGACCATGGCGGGACTGCCGCCGAAATGGTTCATTCGCGGTCGGTGTGCGCCTCGATGGCGTCGTTGATTTCGGGCCAGAGTTCGCGGGGGCGGTCGTGACCCATGCCGGGGATCAGCAAGAGCTTCGCTCCGGGCACGAGAGCCGCGGTGCGTTCCCCTCCGCTGGGGTCGATCAGCGTGTCGTCCAGGCCATGGATCACCAAGGTCGGGACCCGGAGCTCCCGGAGCGCAGGTGCGCGTGAACCACTGAGGATCAGCGCTCCGAGTTGACGTCCGGCTCCGGCCGGGCAGTACGCGCGGTCGTAACTGTCGGCAGCCAGCTCACGAAGGGCCGCGGGGTCGCCGTAGCGCTTGGAGGCCCATACCAGGTCCTTTTCCGCCGCTGCGATGTATCCCTCGCGGTCCGCCGGCTTCGGACCGGAGATCACCGCCTGGGCTTCGGGGCTGGACCGGCCGTATTCGGGTTCGCCGGTCGAGGACATCATCGACGTCAGGGTCAGCACCCGCGTCGGCCGGCTGATGGCCATCGTCTGGGCGAGCATTCCGCCCATCGAGGATCCGACCACGTGAGCTCGTTCGATTCCGAGCGCCGTGAGCAGGCCGAGGCCGTCGTCGGCCATGTCCTGAAGCGTGTAGGGAACCATCGCGCGGGCGGACGGAATGTCTCCGGAGCTCACGGCGGCGATGAGCCGGCCCGTATCGACGGGATGACCGTCGAACGTGGTGGACAGCCCGCAGTCGCGGTTGTCGTACCGGATCACGTAGCGGCCACGACGCGCGAGTGCGCGGCAGAAGTCCTCGTGCCAGGCGATCATCTGAGCGCTGAAACCCATCACGAGGAGGACAGGCGCGTCGGAGGGGTCACCGAAGGTCTCGTACGCGATGGACACCCCGGGCGAGACTTCGGTAATCGGCATGCTCGTAGTCTCCCAGCATCCGCTGCCGGCGCACCCCCGGACGGCCGGCGCGGGGCTACGGGTGTGCGGACCGGGCGAGATCGAGCCCGTCCGGAGCCGGGCCCGCGCCGAGGACCGGGCCCGTCCGGTGCGAGGCCGAAACGGGCCGCCGGGCGCCCCCGGCCCTACCGCTTCGGCGCCCCCGCCCGCACCGACCGCACCACACCCGCCGCGGCGATCAGGAAGCCGACGCCCATCAGCATGCACAGCGACCACGCGATGGACGGAAGTGGATGGGTCCCGAGGAACAGCGGGGCCATCGTGGCCAGTGTGGCCAGCGCGCCGACGAAGAAGACGATCGCGCCGATCCGGACCAGCCGGTCACCGGCGCCAGAAGATGTAGTACTCACCCCGCCAGGGTAGTTCCCGGTGCCGGCGACCAGTCCCACGGCCGACGGTGCGCCACACAGGCACCGTTTCTGGACAGCAGTCCGGATGACCAGGCTTGACGAGGGGTAGTTCCCCTGGGGAGGCTGCTGCCAGCAGGGGAGCACCACCACTGGATAGCCTGACCTGCTGAGGCTTGTTCCGGCATACGGGTTGAGATGGGGTGCGTGCTTTGCCGACTGGCAAGGTCAAATGGTTCAACAGCGAGAAGGGCTTCGGCTTCCTCTCCCGCGACGACGGCGGCGACGTCTTCGTGCACTCCTCGGTGCTTCCCGACGGCGTCGACGCACTCAAGCCCGGACAGCGCGTCGAATTCGGCGTCGTCGCAGGTCAGCGCGGAGACCAGGCGCTCTCGGTGGCGATCTTGGACCCGACGCCGTCCGTCGCGGCCGCACAGCGCCGCAAGCCGGACGAACTCGCGTCCATCGTGCAGGACCTGACCACCCTGCTGGAGAACATCACGCCGATGCTGGAGCGCGGCCGCTATCCCGACAAGGCGGCCGGGAAGAAGATCGGCGGTCTGCTGCGCGCGGTCGCCGACCAGCTCGACGTGTGACCCGCGCAGAACTCAGACGAACGACAGCGCGTCCGGGCCGAGGGGCGGCACCAGTCCCTCGGCCGCCGCGCGGGTCAGCAGTCCGCGGATCGCCGCGTAGCCGTCCTCGCCGAGGTTCGCGGTGAACTCGTTGACGTACAGCCCGATGTGCTGGTCCGCCACGGCCGGGTCCATCTCCTGGGCGTGCTCCAGCACGTAGGGGCGTGACGCCTCCGGGTCGTCCCAGGCCATCCGGACCGAGGTGCACACCGCGTCGGCGAGCAGCCGCAGCGTGGCCGCGCCCAGCGACCGCTTGGCGATGATCGCGCCGAGCGGGATCGGCAGCCCGGTCGTCTCCTCCCAGTGCCGGCCCATGTCGGCGAGGTTGTGGAGCCCGTAGTTCTGGTACGTGAAACGGGCCTCGTGGATGACGAGACCGGCGTCCACCTTCCCGTCGCGGACGGCGGGCATGATCTCGTCGAACGGCAGGACGACGATCTCGCCGACCCCGCCCGGCACCACGTCGGCCGCCCAGAGCCGGAAGAGCAGATACGCCGTGGAGCGCTCACCCGGTACGGCGACGGTCTTCCCCGTCAGATCCGTGCCCGGCTCCTTCGTGAGGACGAGCGGCCCGCAGCCCCGCCCCAGCGCCCCGCCGCACGGCAGCAGCGCGTACTCGTTGAGCACCCAGGGCAGTACCGCGTACGAGACCTTGAGCACGTCGAGCTCGCCGCGCTCGGCCATGCCGTTGGTGAGGTCGATGTCCGCGAAGGTGACATCGAGTGCGGGCGCGCCGGGGACCCTTCCGTGCGCCCAGGCGTCGAAGACGAAGGTGTCGTTCGGGCACGGCGAGAAGGCGATGTGCAGCGGATTCGACGGGTTACGAGTCGTGTCGGTCATGGCGGGTCCAACCTTCCAGTGCGGGTGCGAGCTTCCCGAACGCCCCGGTGAGCGCGGCCAGCGCGTCGCCGATGCGCCAGGCGTCCCGGTCGCGCGGGCCGACGGTGTTCGAGACGGCCCGGATCTCCAGCACCGGTACGCCCGCCCGCTCGGCGGCCTCGGCGACCCCGAAGCCCTCCATGGCCTCGGCGGCGGCCCGGGGGTGCGTGGCGAGCAGGGCGGCGGCGCGTGCGGCGCTGCCGGTCACGGTCGAGACGGTGAGGACCTCGCCGGTGAGCGCGCCGGCGGCGGCGGCCACGTCCCGTACCCGCGCGGGCGGTGGTGTGAACCGGTCGCGCCCGAAGCCCAGACCGGTGACGGGGACGAAGCCCTCGGGGGTCTCGGCGCCCAGGTCGGCGGCGACGATGCCGCTCGCGACGACGACCGAGCCGACCGGGGCGACGGGTGCGAACCCGCCGCCGATCCCGGCCGAGACGACGAGGTCGTACGGCTGCGCGGCGAGGCCGAAAGCCGCCGCAGCGGCCGCGGCGGCCGGGCCGACGCCGCCCGCGAGGACATCGACGAGGACGGAGCCGCCGGGGCCGGTCACGCGGTGGGTCCGGGCGCCCGGCACCTCGGACACGTCCCCGAACGCACGCGTGACCGCGTCCCGTTCAGCGGGGACAGCGGTCACGACGAGCACACGCACGGGGGAATCCTCCGAGGGCGGGAGGGGGATCAGGAAGTCTTCTTGAGCTCGAAGTGCCAGATGCCCGTGAGCTTCTTGCCCTTGGTCTCCACGATGCTGATCTGCGTCTTGTTGCTCGTGGTCTCGCCGGTCTGGCTGGAGAAGAAGGCGCTGCCCGGGATGGACCGGTAGGTCTTCTTGTACGGCTCCTGCTCGGCCTGCTGCCCGTTGATGAACAGGGTCCAGCCGTTGTCCGCGATCTCCGGGTCGACGCCGAAGCGGACCTTGTCGTCCATCGCGACCTCGACGGACTTCTCCGCCTTCTTGTTGAGGCAGCCCTGGAGCTCGGACTCCTTGAGGGCCTTGCCGTCGTTGTAGCAGGACGCCTCGGTGCTCACCGAGTTGCCGCCGACCGTTACGGTCGCGAGCGGCGTCGGCTTGTCGCAGGCGGACAGGACAAGGAGTCCCGCGGACACGGCACCAAGAGCGACGCCGATTCGACGGCCCTTACCGGAGAAGAACGCAACGGTCATGGGCCGAAGGCTATCGGTCGCTCCCGCTCACGCCACGCGGGGGTGCGGCGAGCCGTGCCGCGCGGCGGCCAGCAGCCCCCGTACGGACGTGGCCGCGCCCAGGGCGAGGACGGCCGCCGCCACCGACATGCCCAGTACGCCGTTGAGGGGGAGGGCGATGCCGATGCCGCCGCCGACCACCCACGCCATCTGGAGCACGGTCTCGGACCGGGCGAACGCGGAGGTCCGCACCTCTTCGGGCACATCGCGCTGGATCATCGCGTCCAGCGAGAGCTTCGACAGGGCCTGGGTGAAGCCCGCCGTCGCGCTGAGCGCGGCGACCATGACGGTGCTGAAGAAGAGCGCGGCGAGCACGGCGACGCCCAGCGCCAGGGCCAGCACGGAGGCGACGATCATCTCGGGTCCGCGGGCCCTCAGCCAGGAGCCGACCGCCGTACCGAGCGCGTTGCCGGCACCGGCCGCCACGCCGGCGATGCCGAGCGAGACGGCGGCGCTCTGCCCGGCGAGCGGCTGCTCACGCAGCAGGAACGCCAGGAAGAAGATCAGGAAGCCGGAGAGGGCGCGGTGCGCGGTGTTGGCCTGGAGCCCGTTCAGCACGGACGGTCCCACGGACCGCAGCCCGGGCCGTTTCTCGCCGTTCTTCTCCCGGCCCTTCGCCTTCCCGTTCCGCCCCACCGCGGGACGGGGGGACGCCGCGCCGAGCGGGGGCACCAGCTGGGCCTTCCGCTCGCCCTTCGAGGAGTCGACCTTGTGCGGCAGCGTGAAGGCGAGGACGGTCCCTCCGACGAAGATCACGCACGCCCCGTACAGCGGCCAGGGGGAGCCGATGATCTGGAGCCCCGCCCCGATCGGGGCGGCGACACCGGTCGCCAGGAGCCCGGCCAGGGTGACTCGGGAATTCGCCTTGACCAGGGAGAAGCGGGGCGGCAGCAGGCGCGGCACGACGGCGCTGCGGACGACGCCGTACGCCTTCGAGCAGACCAGGACGCCCAGTGCGGCCGGATACAGCTCCAGGCCGCCGGTGGCGACGGCGCCCGACATGGTGAGCGCGAGCACCGCACGGGCCAGCATCGCGGCGGCCATCGCGGCGCGGCGGCCGTGCGGCAGATGGTCAAGGAGCGGGCCGATCACGGGCGCGAGGAGGGTGAAGGGCGCCATGGTGACGGCGAGGTAGAGGGCGACGCGGCCCCGGGCCTCGTCCGTCGGTACGGCGAAGAACACCGTCGAGGCGAGCGCAACCGTGATCATCACATCGCCCGCGCCGTTCACCGCGTGCAGTTCGATCAGCTTGCCGAGCCCGGACTCCCCGGCGCCGTGGGCGTGCGTCGCCTTCCGGATTCCTTTCGCGGTGCCGGTGAACGGGGTGCGGAGGGCATGACCGACCGCCCGGCCCGTCCTGCGGAGCGGGCCGGGATCCTTGTGCGACCTGGCGGAAGTCACTTCGTCATAGTGCCCCAGTCACGGCGGTGACGAACCGGCATCGGCGCGGGACGCGGTGCACTCCGCCCTGTCGGGCCAGTGCTCCGACCGGCCCGACCGGCTTGAACCGGCCGGTGATCGCACGGGCCGCGAGACGGTCTTCGCACGGGAGCGCGACCCCGGATACGACCCTGTTCCGGACGGGCAGGTGGGCGGGGAGCGGCGGAGAGGGTAGCGTGCGTAGCGCGCCACCGGCGGTTGTTCTCGGCCGCGCGCCTATCGGCGATCCCGCAGAATGGATGGCAGAAGGTGCGCCCGAGGCAGGCACAACGGGTGTGGACGTCGACGCGGCCCCCAGGTCCGCTCCGCCCGCACCCGTCATGGCCGAAATCGATGGATGTGCTGGCGCGCTCGTGAGACTGGCGTAGGAGAGAAGCGAGACCTGTGAGTGCTGCGACGACGCGAAGCCGTACGGCCCGTACCCCTGTCCCCGACCGTCTGTGCGCCGAGGCGGTAGACCTCGCACGCGCGGCGGCCGAGGAGGCAGCCGCACCGGGGGTCGTCGGTGAGCATGCGGGCCTGGTCTCCGAGGGCGACCGGGTCGTCACGCATTTCTTCGAGTGCCAGGAGCCCGGTTACCGGGGCTGGCGCTGGGCGGTGACGGTCGCGCGGGCGTCCCGCGCGAAGAACATCACCCTGGACGAGACGGTTCTGCTGCCCGGCGGTGACGCGCTCCTCGCCCCCGAGTGGGTGCCGTGGAGCGAGCGGCTGCGCCCCGGGGACATGGGGCCCGGCGATCTGCTGCCCACCGAGGCGGACGACCTCCGCCTGGAGCCCGGCTACACCGGCGAGGAGGAGCCGCCGCCGAACTCCGCGGTCTCCGAGATGTCGGAGGAGATGGCCGACATCGTCGACGTGGAGGACGCGGAGCTGACGACGCGTCCCGCGACGACGGACCGGGGCTCGATCGCGGCGGTCGCGGAGGAGCTCGGCATGCGGCGGGCGCGGGTGCTGTCGCGGTACGGGCTGCATACGGCGGCCGACCGGTGGGACGAGGGGTTCGGCGCGAAGACGCCGATGGCCCAGGCGGCTCCGGCGTCGTGCGTCACGTGCGCGTTCCTGGTGCCGTTGGCGGGTTCGCTGAAGCAGGCGTTCGGGGTGTGCGCGAACGAGTTCGGTCCGGCGGACGGCCATGTGGTGTCGCTGTCGTACGGGTGCGGTGGGCATTCGGAGGCGGCGGTGATGCCGAAGCCGCCGAAGCCGGCGCCGCATGCGCTCGACACGATGCAGGTGGACGAGTATCCGCTGCGGCCGGCGCGGGACTCCGGCTCGGTACCGGTGGAGCCGGACGCCCCGACGGAGGACCTCGGCCACTCCTGACGGGCCCGCCGCCCGGCGCCTGCCGGGGTTGGTCCCGGCACGTCCTGGGTGAGCGTGCGGGGCGACCGGGGGTACGTCCTGGGTGAGCCTGCCGCCTCACCCGCGAACCGCTTCGTTTTCATGTGCGGGGCGCGGCCCCGGGGTGCGTGCGCCCGGGGGCCCACGCTCGGCACGTCCTGGGTGCGCCTGCGGGCCTGCGGGTCCGGCCGGTGAGCCGTTTTCCCCGATCGCCGGACAGGCTCTGTCCGGCATGCCCCGGACCGTCCGGCGTCGAGGACGCGGCCGGGGCGGCAGTGTGCGGTGCGACAGAATCCGGCCTTGCCGCGGGCGACCCCGCAGACACGGCGCCCCGCCCGGCGAGAGGACCCGGTACCTTCAAGCGCACACTGGCGGCACGGGCAACGCGTAACCGGAAAGAGCGGAGTCAGAGCGTGAGCATGAATGCGACCGAGGGGGCCGATCCGTTCGGGACCGCACGGATGCGACGCGGCGTGCTCGACTCCTGGGGCGCCGGCCCCGCCAGGTTCCGTGAGGACGCCAACGCCGAGGAGGACCTCGCACTCGGCGGCTACCGCGACCGCCTCGTCGTCGAGCTGGCCCAGAACGCCGCCGACGCCGCCGCCCGCGCCCAGGTCCCCGGCCGGCTCCGCCTCACCCTTCACCCGGCGACCGCGGACGCCCCCGCCGTACTCGCCGCCGCCAACACCGGTGCCGCCCTCGACGCCACCGGCGTGGAGTCGCTCTCCACCCTGCGCGCCTCCGCCAAGCGGGAGGGGCACGAGGGAGCCGTCGGCCGGTTCGGCGTCGGGTTCGCCGCGGTGCTCGCGGTGAGCGACGAGCCCGCCGTCGTCGGCCGGCACGGCGGCGTCCGCTGGTCCCTCGCCGAGGCCCGCGACCTCGCCGCCCGCACGGCCGTCGCCAGCCCCGGACTCGGTGACGAGCTCCGCCGCCGCGACGGCCACGTACCGCTGCTGCGGCTCCCGCTGCCCGCCGAGGGCACCGCACCCGACGGGTACGACACCGTCGTCGTCCTCCCGCTGCGCGACGGCGGCGCCGAGGACCTCGTGCTCCGGCTGCTCGACGCGGTCGACGACGCGCTCCTGCTCACCCTGCGCGGCCTCGACGAGATCGTGATCGAGACCCAGGACGCCGTACGGACGCTGCGCCGCTCGCAGCACGGCCCGTACACCCACGTCGAGGACTCCGCACACGGCACGCACCGCTGGCGCACCGTCACCCACCACGGCCCCGTCGAGCCCGCCCTGCTCGTCGACCGGCCCCGCGAGGAACGGCTGCGCCCGCACTGGTCGGTCACCTGGGCGGTCCCCGTGGACGCGGAGGGCGCCCCGGTACGCCCCCGCACCGCCCCCGTCGTCCACGCGCCGACCCCCACCGACGAACCCCTCGGCATCCCCGCGCTGCTCATCGCGTCGCTGCCGCTCGACACCGCCCGCCGCCACCCCGCGCCCGGCCCGCTCACCGACTTCCTGGTGCAGCGCGCGGCCGAGGCGTACGCCGAACTGCTCGCCGGCTGGCAGCCGACGGCGGTCGACACCATCGACCTCGTCCCCGGGCCGCTCGGCAAGGGCGAACTGGACGGCGCCCTGCGCGGCGCGATCCTGGCGCGGCTGCCGCGCGTCGCGTTCCTGGCGCCCGCCGCCCCGCGCGACGCAGCCGCTGAAGCGGACCGGTGGGACACCTGGGACGCGGCGGACGGCATCCGCGAGGCGGCCACCACCGCGCTGCGCCCCATCGAGGCCGAGGTGCTGGAGGGCGTCGGCGCCGAGACCGTACGGGTGCTCGCCGAGGTCCTGCCGTGCCTGCTGCCCGCCGGGCTGGAGCGCCGCAGCGAACTGCGCACGCTCGGCGTCGCCCGCGTCCCGCTGACCGAGGCGATCGACCGGCTCGCCGGGCTGGAGCGCGACCCCGGCTGGTGGCGGCGGCTGTACGACAGCCTGTCCGGCACCGACCCGGACCGCCTCTCCGGCCTGCCCGTCCCGCTGGCCGGGACGCCGGAGGCGCCGGACGCCGGGGCGCCGGCCGCCCCCCGCACCACCATCGGCCCCCGCCAGGTCCTCCTTCCGCTCCCCGACGCGCTCACCGGCCCCGTCCTGGACCGGCTCGCCCGGCTCGGGCTCAAGGTCGCGCACCCGGACGCCGCCCATCCGCTGCTGGAGAAGCTGGGCGCCCTGCCCGCCACCCCGCGCGCCGTGCTGGCGACCCCGCAGGTGCGGGCCGCCGTCGCCGGATCGCTGGACGCGGGCGAGATCTGGGACGAGGACGCGCTGGACGCCGACGAGCTCGCCGAGACCGTCCTCACCCTCGTACGGGACGCCGAGCTGGCCCCCGGCGACGAGCCCTGGCTCGGCGCGCTCGCCCTGCCCGACGAGGACGGCGAACCGGCCCCCGCCAGTGAACTCGTGCTGCCCGGCAGCCCGTTCGCGGCCGTCATGCGGGAGGGCGAACTCGCGCTCTGCGACCAGGAGCTGACCGAACGCTGGGGCGAGCAGCCGCTCACCGCCTGCGGTGTGCTCGCCACCTTCGCCCTCGTCCGGGCCGCCGACGTCGTCCTGGACCCGGACGAACTGGACCCCCGCGAGGGCGACTTCGCCGAGCCCGACGACGCGGGTCTGCTCGACGCCGTGGACGTGTGGTGCGAGGACGTCCTCGACCAGCTGCCCGACACTCCCGTGCCGCCGGTCGCCACCGAACTCGTCGCCGTCCGCGACCTGGACCTCGTCGACGACGACGCCTGGCCGCAGGCGCTCGCCCTGCTCGCCCGGCCGCCGCTGCGCGACGCGCTGACCCAGCCGGTGCGGGTGCTGCTGCCCGACGGCACGACCCGGTCCGTCCGTCCGTACACGGCCTGGTGGCTGCGCGACCACCCCGTGCTCGACGGCCGCCGGCCGGCCGGTCTGCGGGCGGCCTCCGGCGACCCGCGGCTGGCCGGACTGTACGACTCCGCCGACGCGACCGGGTTCGACGACGCCCAGGTGCTGCGCGCCCTCGGCGTACGGACCTCCGTGGCCGCCCTGCTCGACGAGCCCGGCGGCGCCGCCGAACTCCTGGCCCGGCTCGCGGACGAGGACCGTGAGGTCGGCCCCGTACAACTGCACTCCCTGTACACGGCGCTGGCCGATCTCGACCCCGAACAGGTGACGCTGCCCGACGAGCTGCGGGCCGTGGTCGACGGCGAGGTCCGGGTCGTCGACGCGGCGGACGCGGTGATCGCGGACGCCCCGGATCTGCTGCCGCTCACCGCCGGTCTCCCGCTGCTCCCGGTCGCCCCGACGCGCGCGGCCGATCTGGCCGAGCTGTTCCAGGTGCGGCGGCTCGGCGAGACCGTGGCGGCGGAGGTGACGACGGAGGGCGAGGAGCACCGGGTACCGGATGCGGTACGGGTCCTCCTCGGCGCCGGAACCCCGGACACGTACATCGAGCACGGCGAACTGCGCGCGGGCGGCGTCGAACTGGACTGGCGCCGCACCCCCGACGGGACCGTGCACGCCGCCACGCTGGAGGGTGTCGCGGCGGGCCTGGCCTGGGCGGCGGGGCAGTGGCCGCGCCGTTTCGAGGTCGCGGCGCTGCTGGAGGACCCGTCCCGCACGGCCGAACTGGCCCGGGACCGCTGGTTCGACTGAGGCGGGGCGCCCAAGGGCCCCCACGAGCGCCGAGGGCCCCACGAACACCCGAGGGCCCCACGAACACCCAAGGGCCCCATGAGCGCCGAGGGGGATCTTCCGAGCGCTGAGGCAAGGATCTTCCGAGCGCCGCGGAAGGATCTTCGCAAGAAGTTCGGTTTGGTGTACAACCCTTCACATGTGTGGAGGGTCTGGTCTGTCGAGTCAGCAGACTCACAGACCGAACGAGCCCCGCACGGGTCGCACCACGTACTCGCGGGGCCCTTTCTCCACTGGGGAAAACACATGCGTATTCGTGCCACTGTCGCAGCCGTTTCCGGCGCCCTGGCCCTGACCGCTCTGGCCGTTCCGGCCGCCCACGCGGGCGACCACTCTGCTGCGAACCTGCACAAGCCGACGTCGGCCGCCGAGGTCTTCGGCACCGCCGCCAAGGGGTCCTCGAAGGCCGCCGCGGCCTCCCGCGCCGCCACCGCGGAACCCGTCATCTCCAAGGTCGTCGTCAACGGCGGCAAGAACATCGTCCTGGGCACCACGGCCGCGAAGACGATCTCCGTCTCGGTCACCGCGTCGCACCCGGCCGGTGTCGTCGACGCCTACGCCGACCTGTGGCACGGCACGGACCCGTCTTCGGAGAACACGATCGACGGGGCCATCCTGCCGAACGAGGACACGGCCAAGTGCACCAAGGTCAACGCGACGACCTCCACCTGCAAGCTGACGTTCACCATCTACCCGCGCTACGACCTGTACAAGAACTCCCTGGCCGGTACCTGGCACGTCGCCGCGGGCGCCCTCGCGGGCAACTACACCGACGTCGCCTACACCGACTTCCACAGCACCGCGCGGGTGCAGCGGCTGTCGAAGCTGACGGTCAACGCCGCCCCGGAGCCCGTGAAGAAGGGCAAGACGATCACGGTCACCGGAAAGCTCTCGCGGGCCAACTGGGAGACCTTCAAGTACCAGGGCTACACCGGGCAGCCGGTGAAGCTCCAGTTCCGCAAGAAGAGCAGCTCCACGTACACCACGGTCAAGACGGTCAAGACGAACAGCACCGGCAACCTGAAGACGACGGTCAAGGCGTCGGTCGACGGTTACTGGCGCTACAGCTTCGCCGGTACGTCCACCACCCCGGCCGTCACGACCGCGGGCGACTTCGTCGACGTGAAGTAGTTCTTTCGCGAGACACGCACCATCGCGCACCTTTCCGGGCCGTGTCCGGGGACGGCTCCCGCCGTCCTCCCGGGCGCGGCCCGTTCGCATCCCGTATCGCCGGTTCGTCGAGTCGGGCGAGCCAACAGACTGGAGGAACACATGCGTATCCGTGCAGTTGCCGCTGTTTCCGGTGCTCTCGCCCTGACCGCCCTGACCGCCCTGCCCGCGTCGGCGGCCCCCGCGGGCGGGACCGGGAAGCCCGCCGCCACGGCGGAGCCCGTTCTCTCCGAGGTCCTGGTCAACGGCGGCAAGGACATCGTCCTGGGGACGACGGCCCCGAAGACGATCACCCTCTCGGTCACCGCCTCGCACGCCTCTGGCATCGCCGACGGCTGGGTGCTCCTGTGGCACGGGACCGACCCGGACGAGGGCATGGACGGTGCTTTGGTGCCCGAAGGGGGCGCGACCTGCAAGAACACGAGCGCCACCACCGCCACCTGCACGCTCACCCTCACGATCGACCCGAAGGTCGACCTGCGCTGGAACAAGGTGGCGGGCTCCTGGCACGTCCTCGCGGGTGCGTCCGCCAAGGACGGCGGCCTCACGTCCTACGACTCGTACACCACCGCGCGGGTGCAGCGGCTGTCGAAGCTGACGGTGAACGCCGCCCCGGAGCCGGTGAAGAAGGGCAAGACGATCACGGTCACCGGGAAACTGTCCCGGGCGAACTGGGAGGACCACGCGTACCACGGCTACACCGGGCAGCCGGTGAAGCTCCAGTTCCGAAAGAAGAACGGCTCCACGTACACCACGGTCAAGACGGTCAGGACGAACAGCACCGGCAACCTGAAGACGACGGTCAAGGCGGCGGCCGACGGTTACTGGCGCTACAGCTTCGCCGGTACGTCCACCACCCCGGCCGTTACGACCGCGGGCGACTTCGTCGACGTCAGGTGACGACGTGAAGCCGCCCGCGGGCGCGGGGGCCTAGACCGGGAAGCGGCGGCTGACCAGCCGCCAGGCGTACTCCAGGCCGGCCGCCGCCACCACCGCGATCGCCACCGCGGTCCACGGCATCACCGCTCCCACCAGCTTGAGCGCGAAGAAGTTCTGCAGCCACGGCACCACCAGCACGATCAGGAACGCCAGCCCCATCGCCACCACCAGGCAGATCCGCCACCAGGTGTACGGGCGGGCGATGATCGCCAGGACCCACATCGAGACCAGGAACAGCGTGAGCGTGGCCGCGCTGGTCTCCGCGTCCAGCGCGCCCGCACCGGAGTAGTGGCTCCGGGCGATCAGATACGTCACGAAGGTGGCGACGGCCGCGATGGTGCCCGAGGGGATCGCGTACCGCATGACGCGGCGCACGAAGTGCGGATGGGCCCGTTCCTTGTTGGGCGCGAGGGCCAGGAAGAACGCCGGGATGCCGATCGTCAGCGTCGACAGCAGGGTCAGGTGGCGCGGCAGGAACGGGTAGTCGACCTGGAAGCAGACCACCAGGACCGCCAGCAGCACGGAGTAGACGGTCTTGGTCAGGAACAGGGTGGCGACCCGGGTGATGTTGCCGATCACCCGGCGGCCCTCGGCGACGACGGACGGCAGCGTCGCGAAGCTGTTGTTGAGCAGCACGATCTGGGCGACGGCCCGGGTCGCCTCGGAGCCCGACCCCATGGCGACGCCGATGTCGGCGTCCTTCAGCGCCAGTACGTCGTTGACGCCGTCGCCGGTCATCGCGACGGTGTGGCCGCGGGACTGGAGCGCGCCGACCATGTCCCGCTTCTGCTGCGGGGTGACCCGGCCGAAGACCGCGTTCTCCTCCATGGCCGTGGCCATGTCGTCCGGGTCGGTGGGCAGCCGGCGGGCGTCCAGGGTGTTCCCGGCGCCCGGCATGCCGAGCTTTCCGGCGACCGCGCCGACGGAGACCGCGTTGTCGCCGGAGATGACCTTCGCGGTCACCCGCTGGTCGGCGAAGTAGGCCAGCGTCTCCCCGGCGTCGGGCCGCAGCCGCTGTTCCAGGACGACCAGCGCGCTGGGTACGGCCCCGGTGGCGATGTCCGGCCCTTCGAGCCCGCCCTGCGCGCGGGCCAGCAGCAGCACCCGAAGCCCCTGCTCGTTGAGCTGCTCGATTTCGGTGAGCGCCGGGTCCCGCTCGGGGAGCAGCACGTCGGGGGCGCCGAGCAGCCATGCCGACTGCCGGCCGCCGCCCTCGTCGAACGCGGCGCCGCTGTACTTGCGGGCCGAGGAGAACGGCAGCGCCTGCGTGCACCGCCACTCCTCGCCGTCCGGGTAGGCGTCGACGATGGCCTGCAGGCTCGCGTTGGGCCGTGGGTCGGAGGCGCCGAGGGCACCCAGCACGCGCTGCACGTACGCGTCGTCCGCGCCGCCGAGCGTCCGTACCTCGGTGACGTCCATGCCGCCCTCGGTGAGGGTGCCGGTCTTGTCCAGGCAGACGACGTCGACCCGGGCCAGGCCCTCGATGGCGGGGAGCTCCTGGACCAGGCACTGCTTGCGGCCGAGCCGTACGACCCCGATCGCGAAGGCGACCGAGGTGAGCAGCACCAGTCCTTCCGGAATCATCGGCACGATGCCGCCGACGGTCCGGGCGACCGACTCCTTGAAGTTGTTGTCCTTGACGACGAGCTGGCTGATGATCAGGCCGATCGCGGTCGGCACCATCATCCAGGTGACGTACTTGAGGATGGTGGAGATGCCGGTGCGCAGCTCGGACTGGACGAGGGTGAAGCGGGACGCCTCCTCGGCGAGCTGCGCGGCGTAGGCTTCGCGGCCGACCTTGGTGGCGGCGAACGAGCCGCCGCCCGCGACGACGAAGCTGCCGGACATCACGGGGTCGCCGGGATGCTTCAGCACCGGGTCGGCCTCGCCGGTGAGCAGCGACTCGTCGATCTCCAGGCTGTCGGCCTCGGCGACCGTGCCGTCCACGACGACCTTGTCGCCGGGGCCCAGCTCGACGAGGTCCCCGAGGACGATCTCGGAGGTGGAGATCTCGGCCGACACCCCGTCGCGCCGCACCGTGGGTTTGGCCTCGCCGATGACCGCGAGGCTGTCCAGGGTCTTCTTGGCGCGCCACTCCTGGACGATGCCGATGCCGGTGTTGGCGATGATCACGAAGCCGAAGAGGCCGTCCTGGATCGGCGCGACGAACAGCATGATCAGCCAGAGCACGCCGATGATCAGGTTGAACCGGGTGAAGACGTTGGCGCGGACGATCTCGCGGAGGGAGCGGGACGAGCGGACGGGTACGTCGTTGACCTCGCCCCGGGCGATCCGCTCGGCCACCTCGGCCGCGGTCAGCCCACGGGTGTTCACGGGCAGGGCCGGCAGCTTCACCGGATGGACCGGGTCGAGCTCGGACCCGGCGTCGATCATGCCCGGCCCGGGTCGGTCGGCGGAGGCGGAGGCCTCGGGGGTCTGCTCGCCGTAGTCATGGGGTGCCCGCTGCGTCATGGTTCCGACGGTACGGGTGGATCGTCCGAATCACCCATCGGGGGTCCGAAGATCAGACCGGGGGAGGAGGGGAAACGGGGGGTAATGGTCCTGCGGGTGGACGGAGACCCTGAGGCCGGGGCGGCGGACGCCGGGGGACGGTGGACACGCCGGGGCAGCCGGAACTACGCCGGGGCGGCCGGGACGATGGTGGGGGTGGTGGACGCCCCCGGTGGCCGGAACGCGTTACGCGGGGGTGTCCGAAGAGCCCTTGCCGTCCGTCCCGGTGCCGGGCACGGGGGCTCCGGCCGACCCCTCCTCGGCGGCGGACGCAGCCGCGCGCTTGATCGCCGCGTCCCGTCCCCGTACGTACCAGATGCCGATCAGGCCGAGCCCCGCACCGGCCAGACAGGTCCACACCCACCACGCGTACCCGTGGTCGTCGAACCAGCCGTAGAACGGGAGCTGGACCAGGAAGAGGACGAACCAGAGGATCGTGCCGCCCGTGATGGTGGCGACGACGGGCCCCTCCAGGGGCTCGGGTGCCTCGTGCTTCGGTGTCCACTTCGCCATGACCTCAGTGTATGGGGCCCCCTGCGGCCCCCTCCCGTAGCCCGTAAAGACGGCATACATAAAGGCCGTCCGGCCGGGTGGCCCATGGGTCTACGCGCGGAGATAGCGATCTTCGCCTTATGTATTCATACTGAATCTGCTTACGACTGTCTCGAATTATTCGTCTGAAAGTCCAAAGCTGACCACTTTTAACCCCCTCTACGTACGACTGAGGTCATACATGTCCCCCTCGGCCACCGCTCCGGTCGATTCCGTCCAGTCCCCGGCTCCCCAGCCGCAGAACGGCCTGGACCGCTTCTTCAAGATCTCCGAGCGGGGGTCGTCGGTTGCGCGCGAAATCCGCGGCGGATTCGCCACGTTCTTCGCGATGGCGTACATCATCGTGCTGAACCCGATCATCCTCGGTAGCGGCAAGGACATGTACGGTCACCACCTCGACGGTGGCCAGCTGGTCACCGCCACCGTGCTGACCGCCGCGTTCACCACCCTGCTCATGGGCGTCATCGGCAATGTGCCGATCGCGCTGGCCGCCGGTCTCGGTGTCAACACCGTCGTCGCGCTCCAGCTCGCCCCCAGGATGACCTGGCCGGACGCGATGGGCATGGTCGTCCTCGCGGGCATCGTGGTGATGCTGCTGGTCGCGACCGGGCTGCGGGAACGCGTGATGAGCGCCGTGCCGAAGTCGCTGCGCAAGGGCATCGCGATCGGTATCGGCCTCTTCATCCTGCTGATCGGCCTGGTCGACTCGGGCTTCGTCTCGCGCTACGTGGACAAGGCGCAGACCACCGTCCCGCTCAAGCTCGGCGGCGTCCTCGACGGCGGTCACCTGCTCGGCTGGCCCGTCCTGATCTTCATCCTCGGCACGCTGCTCACCCTCGCGCTGATCGTCCGCAAGGTGCCGGGCGCGATCCTGATCTCCATCGTCTCGATGACGGTCGTCGCGCTGATCATCAACGCGATCGCCGATCTGCCGGCCGGGGCGTGGGGGCTGACCGTCCCGCAGTGGCCGGGCAACCCGGTGGCCACCCCGGACTTCGGACTGGTCGGTCAGGTCAGCCTGTTCGGCGGCTTCCACAAGGTCGGCATCCTCACCGGCATCCTGTTCGTCTTCACCGTGCTGCTGTCCTGCTTCTTCGACGCGATGGGCACCATCCTCGGTGTCGGCGACGAGGCGAAGCTGACGGACAAGGACGGCAACTTCCCCGGCATCAACAAGGTGCTGTTCGTCGACGGCATCGCGGTCGCCGCGGGCGGCGCGAGCTCCTCCTCCGCCTCGACCTGCTTCGTGGAGTCCACGGCAGGTGTCGGCGAGGGCGCCCGTACCGGCCTGGCGAGCGTCGTGACGGGTCTGCTGTTCACGGTGGCGCTGTTCCTCACCCCGCTGGCGACCATGGTCCCGTCGCAGGCGGCCACCCCGGCGCTGCTGGCGGTCGGCTTCCTGATCATCTCGGGTTCGGTGCGGGACATCGACTGGAGCGACTACACGCTCTCCATCCCGGCCTTCCTGGCCATGGTGATGATGCCGTTCACGTACTCGATCACCAACGGCATCGGGATGGGCTTCATCGCCTTCTCGGTGCTGCGGGTCGCGGCCGGGCGCTGGCGCGAGGTGCCGGTGGCGATGTACGTGGTGTCGGCGGTCTTCGTCTTCTACTACGCGATGCCGGCCCTCGGCCTCACCTGACCGCTGCCGCCCGGAGGTCCCGCGTGACCGCTTCCGGCCCGAGGTCTCGGGCGACCGCTGCGGCCGCCCGGGGGCTCAGGTGACCTCTTCCGCCCCGACCCCCGCGGCCCCCTCCGAACCGTAGAACTTCTCCGTCTCGTCGACGGCCGCCTTGAAGCGCTCGTCGAAGTCATCGCGAATGAGCGTCCGGACGACATAGTCCTGGACGCTCATTCCGCGTTTGGCGGCATGCTGCCGGAGCCGGTCGAGCAGCTCACCGTCTATCCGCAGGCTGAGCACAGTCGATCCCATGGCAAGCAGGGTTACGGCCCGGGAAGCCGGTTCGCGTTACTTTCCGGATCCGACTCACTCGTTCGGGTGATCGATTGGGCAATCTGCGGTGCGCGCGTGTAACACGAATGGTCTTTAGGGTAGGTAATGAGTTACGCTAATAAACATGCCTGACCTGATCCACGACGGCGACAGTGCGGCCGCCGTGAGCTCCCTCCGCTCAGCCGTGATGCTGCTCGGCCGACGCCTCAAGCACCAGCGCGTCGACGAGTCGCTGAGCCCCACCGAGATGTCGGTGCTCGGCACGCTCGCCCGCTGCGGCTCGGCCACGCCCGGTGAGCTGGCCCGCAAGGAGCATGTGCAGCCTCCGTCGATGACGCGCATCGTCGCGCTGCTGGAGGCGAAGGGGCTGGTCAGACTGGAACCGCACCCCGATGACCGTCGTCAGAAGATGGTCAGCCAGACCGAGCGGGCGGAAGCCATGCTCGAAGAGAGCCGCTCGAAGCGGAACGCCTGGCTGGCCACCCTCGCCGAGGGCCTGGACGAGGACGAGTGGGAGACGCTGCGCAAGGCGGCGCCCGTGCTGGAGAAGCTCGCCCACCTGTAGCGGGGCCGGCCGCGCCGGGACACAGCCGGCGCACCGCCCGCCCCGCCGCATCCCCGTCAGCCAGCGCAATCCATCCGCCCGAGGAGGCGAACCCTTTTGAGTACGGGATCCGGAGCAGACTCCGCCCCCGCACCGACTTCCACCCACGAGAGCAAGCCCGGCGGGACCTTCTCGTCGCTGAAGATCCGCAACTACCGCCTGTTCGCCACGGGCGCCGTGATCTCCAACACCGGTACCTGGATGTCCCGCATCACGCAGGACTGGCTCGTCCTGAGCCTCACCGGTTCCGCCGCCGCCGTCGGTATCACCACGGCCCTCCAGTTTCTTCCGATGCTTCTCTTCGGCCTGTACGGCGGCGTCATCGCCGACCGTCTCCCGAAGCGGAAGCTTCTCCTCGTCAGCCAGGCGGCGCTCGGCCTGTGCGGGATCGCCCTCGCGGTGCTCACGCTCTCCGGTGTCGTCCAGGTGTGGCACGTCTACCTCATCGCGTTCCTGCTCGGCATGGTGACGGTCGTCGACAACCCGGCCCGCCAGTCGTTCGTCTCGGAGATGGTCGGTCCCGACCAGCTGCGGAACGCGGTCAGCCTCAACTCGGCGAACTTCCAGTCCGCCCGCCTCATCGGCCCCGCGGTCGCCGGGGTCCTGATCACCACGGTCGGCAGCGGCTGGGCGTTCATGTTCAACGGCCTGTCCTTCGCGGCCCCGCTCGTCGGCCTGATGCTGATGCGTACGAGCGAGCTGCACAAGGCCACCGTCGTGCCACGCGCCAAGGGGCAGCTGCGGGAGGGACTGCGCTACGTCTCCGGCCGCCCCGAGCTGATCTGGCCGATCGTCCTGGTCGGCTTCGTCGGCACGTTCGGTTTCAACTTCCCGATCTGGCTCACGGCCTTCGCGGACGAGATCTTCCACGGCGGCGCCGGGATGTACTCGTTCTTCAACATCCTCATGGCGGCCGGTTCCCTCGCGGGGGCCCTGCTCGCCGCCCGCCGCCGTTCCTCGCGGCTGCGGATGCTGGTGGCCGCGGGCACGGCGTTCGGCCTGCTGGAGATCATCGCGTCCCTGTCGCCGTCCGTCTGGCTCTTCGCGATCCTGCTGGTCCCCATCGGCATGATCGGCCTGACGACCAACATCAGCGCGAACACGAGCGTCCAGATGGCCGCCGACCCGGCGATGCGCGGCCGGGTCATGAGCCTGTACATGATGGTCTTCGCCGGCGGTACGCCGGTGGGCGCCCCGATCGTCGGCTGGATCAGCGACGCCTACGGGGTCCGTACGGGCATGGCGGTCGGCGGAGCGTTCTCGCTGGTCGCCGCGGTCGGTGTCGGCCTCATGCTGGCCCGCGTCGGCGGCCTCCGCCTCCGGGTCGACCTCCGACCGGGCCGCCCGCACGTGCGGTTCGTCCCGCGCGAGGAACTGGCCACGGCGGCCTGAGGGCCACCCGCGGCGCACGGCACGGCCCCGACCGGTGAACACCGGTCGGGGCCGTGCCGTGTGCCGCGGGGTGCAGAGTAAAACGATACGCACGGAGGCCGGGACGCGCCGTTACGGCGGGACACGGTGCGACACTCGGCCCATGAGCAGCCTCAGACTCTTTGTCGCCGTTCTGCCGCCCGACCCCGTCCTCCAGGAACTGGGCCGTGCCGTCGCCCCGCTGCACGCGCTGCCCGGTGCCGGGAATCTGCGCTGGACCGGTACGTCCGGCCGGCACTTCACGCTCGCGTTCCTCGGCTCCGTGGACGAGGAACTGCTGCCCGAGCTGTGTGCGCGCCTCGCACGGGCGGCCCACCGCACCGAGCCCTTCCCGCTGCGCCTCCGCGGTGGCGGCCGGTTCGGCGGGCGGGCGCTGTGGGTGGGGGCCGCGGGCGCACTCGACACCGTGCGGCTCCTCGCCGAACGCGCGGACGCCGCCGCCCGCCGCTCCGGCGTCCCGATGGACCGGCACCGCCGCTACAGCGCGCACCTCACCCTGGCCCGCAGCCGCACCGAGACCGACCTGCGCCCCTACGTCGCGGCCCTCGAAGACTTCGAGGGCACTCCGTGGGAGGTCGGCGAGGTCGCCCTCGTACGCAGCAACCTGCCCGTTTCCGGGATGGTGGGGGAGCAGCCGCGGTACGAGGTGATCGGATCCTGGTCGCTGGGCCACTGAGACCGGCGGTTACGCTCGAAGGGTGGATCCGAAGACCAGAAACCGCATCATGGCGGTCGTGCTCGTGCTGATGTTCGTCGTCGTCGCCGTGGCAGCCGCCGTCGGTCAGTGACGGCCGCCGCCGGCGGCCGTGCCGTGGGCGGCCGCTGCGCCCTTCCGCTCCCCGTCCCGCGGCCGCGGCCGCCCCGCGCCGTCCGGCGACGGGACCGGCACCTGGCGGTACGAACCGACCCGTGAGCGCGACCCTGCGCCCGTCGCGCCCGTCGCGCCCGCCTGTCCAGCCGCGCACCCCTCCCGTCAGGCGGCGACGGCCAGTGCCGTCTCTCTGGCGAACGCCTCCGGGTTGTCCAGCATGATGTTGTGCCCGCACTCCGGGACAGCCACGACCCGCACCCCGCCCGCGAGGAGCGCGTCCTCGCCGGGCAGCGGCCCGTTGTCCAGGGGCCGCAGACAGGTACGCGGAATCCTCAGGTCCAGCAGGAGTTCGCGCATCGTCGGTGTCGTTCCCCGGGCGAGCTGCACGGCGCTGCGGTGCAGTGCCTCGGGGCCCGCGAGGCGCATGGTCGACCACCAGTGGGGTCCCACCCGGTCGCGCACTTCCTCCCGGCCGCCGGCCAGGAACTCCTCCTCCGTGTACGCGGCGATGCCGCTGCTGCCCGGCCGCGCCGGACCGGGGGCGACCGGGTCCAGATCGGCGTCGACGAGCACCAGCCGGGCCACCAGCCGGGGGTGGCGGGCCGCGAGTACGACGGCCACCGCGCCGCCCATGCTGTGCGCGACCACGTCCGCCCCGTGCGCCCCGGCGGCCCCCATCGCCGCCGCCACCGTGTCGGCGTGCTCCTCCAGGGTGTAGCCGAACGCCGTGGGGCGGTCGCTGATCCCGAAGCCGAGCAGGTCCATGAGCAGTGACCGGCCGTCGGCCAGCAGGGGATGCGCGGCGCTCGCGGTGAAGTACGGGCCGGACGAGGCCCCGAGCCCGTGCAGGTAGACCCGGGTGCGGGACGCGCCGGGGCGGCCCGGAAGCTCCACCCACCGGATGCGCGCGCCGTCGGCCGTCACCTGAGCGTTCTGCATGTCTCCTCCTCGTCGCCGCACCACCGGTCATTACCTCGGTGAGACTATACATCGTCTTCGAGGTATAACGTGATCGGGGATGATGCTCCCATGCTGGAACTGGCCATCCTGGGATTTCTGTACGAGCAGCCGCTGCACGGCTACGAGCTGAAGCGCCGCGTCGCCCACCTCACCGGGCATGTCCGCCCCATCGCGGACGGCACGCTCTACCCGGCGATCAAACGCCTGGAGCGTGCCGGATGGCTGGAGCGGCGGACCGAGCCGGGCAGCAGGGCCGCCCCCCGCCACACCCTGACCCTGACCGAGCAGGGCCGTGCGGAGCTGCGGCGCCGGCTGCGGGAGGCCGGCGACGTGGACATCAGTGACGAGAACCGCTGGTTCACCGTCCTCGCCTTCCTCCGTCATCTGGCGGCCCCGGCCGAGCAGGCGGAGGTGCTGCGGCGCCGGCTCGCGTTCCTGGAGGAGCCGAGCAGCTTCTTCTACGAGGGCGAGCGGCCGCTCGGTGCCGAGGCGTTCGAGGACCCGTTCCGGCGGGGGCTGCTGCGGATCGCCCGCGCGACGAGTGAGACGGAGCTGAGCTGGCTCGGGGAGACGCTGAAGGAACTCGAAGCCCCGCGCTGAAGCCCCGCGCCGAGGAGCCCCGCGCCGAGGAGCTCCGTGCCGAGGAGCCCTGCGCCGAGGAGCCCTGCGCCGAGGAGCTTTGTGCTGAAGCCCCGCGCTGAGGCGGGTACGGGACGGGCCGCCGTCACCCGCGCCCCCCGAGGTGCGGGGGACGACGGGGCGACGGCGGCCCGTGAGGTGGGGTGCGGACCCGATGCGGGATCCGCTCGGCTCCGGCCGGTACGCGGCGGCCCGTGAAGAGGGGTCAGACCCCGCTCACCAGGCGAACGCCTCAGGCGACGGCCCCGGACCCGGGAAGATCTCGTCGAGCGACGCCAGCAACTCCGCGGAGAGGTCGAGCTCCAGCGCCCGCAGCGCCGAGTCCAGCTGCTCCTGGTTGCGCGGTCCGACGATCGGCCCCGTCACCCCCGGCCGCGCGAGCAGCCACGCCAGGCCGACCTCGCCCGGCTCCAGGCCGTGCTTGTCGAGCAGGTCCTCGTACGCCTGGATCTTCTCGCGCTGCGCCGAGTCCTTCAGCGCGTCCGCGCTGCGGCCGGAGGCCGAACGCCCCGCCGTCCCCGCGCGCTCCTTCTTCAGCACACCGCCCAGCAGGCCGCCGTGCAGCGGGGACCACGGGATGACACCGAGGCCGTACTCCTGCGCGGCCGGGATGACCTCCATCTCGGCGCGGCGCTCCATCAGGTTGTAGATGCACTGCTCGCTGACCAGGCCCAGCGAGCCGCGCCGGGCGGCCAGCTCATTGGCCTGGGCGATCTTGTAACCGGCGAAGTTCGACGAACCCGCGTAGAGGATCTTGCCCTGCTGGACCAGGACGTCGATCGCCTGCCAGATCTCCTCGAAGGGGGTGTTCCGGTCGACGTGGTGGAACTGGTAGAGGTCGATGTAGTCGGTCTGGAGCCGCTTCAGCGACGCCTCGACCGAGCGCCGGATGTTCACGGCGGAGAGCTTGTCGTGGTTGGGCCAGGCTTCGCCGTCGGCGGCCATGTTCCCGTACATCTTGGTGGCCAGGACCACCTTGTCGCGCCGTTCACCGCCCTGGGCGAACCAGGTGCCGATGATCTCCTCGGTGCGGCCCTTGTTCTCGCCCCAGCCGTAGACGTTCGCGGTGTCGAAGAAGTTCAGACCGGTGTCCAGCGCCGCGTCCATGATGGCGTGGCTGTCGGCCTCATCGGTCTGCGGGCCGAAGTTCATGGTGCCGAGGACGAGGCGGCTGACCTTGAGTCCGGTGCGTCCGAGCTGCGTGTACTCCATGGGCACCAAGCCAACGCCTTCGAGTCCGCTCGAAGCAAGAGCGAGTGGCTTCGGGAGCGGCCCGGAACGACCCCTGCCCCGGCGGGAGTGTGGGGCAGGGGCGTCGGGCGAACGGCCGGCCCGAACGCCTTGTGCGGACGGCTACTTCAGGTACACGGTGCCGTCACCGGCGACCTTCGGTGCGGTCGCGCGCACATCGGCCCTGGCCGGGCCGGACTTGGCGTCGGCGGGCACCGAGGGGTTGCCCGTCACCCCCTCGAAGACCAGGACGCCTGCCACGGCGGAGGTGGCCACGGCGGCCGTGACCCAGATTCTCTTCTTCGCTCTCACGTCGTACCCCAAGGATCGTGCGGGACTGATGGTTCTCAGTGCTGCGCTCGGTGACAGATGGTCATGCCGGGACCAGTGGGGGGTACGACTGCTACCGCGCACGCAGTGGAGGCTCGGCTTGCCATGCCGCGGCGGCGACTCGGCCCTCCCCCTGTGCGTGCCGTCCGGGCGCGGGGTGAATTCCGCTTCCGTTCACCGCCGGGCAAACCGGTCCAGGGCGGCCAGCACCGCCCGGCTCGTCGCCGGACCGCCCAGATGCCCCGCGCCGTCGATCACGGTCAGTTCCGCGTCCGGCCACGCCTTCGCCAGCTCCCACGCGGTGATCAGCGGCCCGCCCAGGTCGAACCGCCCGTGCACCAGCACACCCGGGATCCCGGCCAGCCGCCCCGCGTCCCGGATCAGCTGCCCCTCCTCCAGCCAGGCGCCGTGGGAGAAGTAGTGCGAGCAGATCCGCACCAGCGCCTGCCGGGCCCGGCCGGGGCGCCCGCTGTACGGCGGCGGTCCGGTGTACGCCTCCTGGGAGAGCACCGCGTCCTCCCAGGCGCACCAGTCGGCCGTCGCCTTCTCCCGCACCCCGGCGTCGGGGCTCTCCATCCGCCGGGCGTACGCGGCGAGGACATCCGCCGTGACGTCGCTCCCGGCCTCCGGCACACCGGCCCGGAACAGCTCCCACGCCTCGGGGAAGATCTGCCCGGCGCCCCGGTACAGCCAGTCGATCTCGGAGCGCCGGGTCGTCGTGACGGCCGCGATGACGATCTCGGAGACCCGTTCGGGGTACTGCTCGGCGTACGCGAGGATCAGCGTCGAGCCCCAGGAACCGCCGTACAGGAGCCACTGGTCGATCCCGAGGTGGCGGCGCAGCCGCTCCATGTCGGCGATCAGCCGGTCGGTCGTGTTGTACCGCAGGTCGGCGGCCGGGTCGCTCGCGTGCGGGGTGGAACGGCCGCAGCCCCGCTGGTCGAAGAGGACGACGCGGTAGCGGTCCGGGTCGAAGTACTGCCGGGGCCGCTCCGTGCACCCCGAGCCGGGGCCGCCGTGCACGACGAGTGCGGGTCTGCCCTCCGGGTTGCCGCACACCTCCCAGTACACGAGGTTGCCTTCGCCGACATCGAGCATGCCGTGCTCGTACGGTTCGACCGGCGGGTACTTCTCGTCGGGTCTGCGGTCCATGGCGCGGAGCTCCCTCGGTTCGGCGGGCAAAGGGGCCAGCGTAGGGCGGGCGTAGCCTGGGCGCTGTGAATTCCGTACCCCGGGTACTGGCCGTACTCGACGAGCTGCTGACCGCCGCCGCCCCCGACGATCGCGGCGCGCTGTGGCAACTGGCCGAGCAGGGGCGGGAGTTGGACGCGAATCTGGTGCGCCTCCCGCCGGGCGCGGAGGTCGGTGAGCATCAGGAGGACGTCCTGGACGTCCTCCTCGTCGTCGTCGCGGGCAGCGGCCGGGTGGCCGTCGGGGGCGGCGTGCTGCGGCTGACCCCGACCACCGTCCTCTGGCTGCCCCGCACCTCCCGCCGCGCTCTCGCGGCGGGGCCGGAGGGGCTGGCGTACGTGACCGTCCACCGCCGCCGCCCCGGCCTGTCCGTCAGGTCCTCGGCCGCGGTGTCCCCGCCGGCGTACGAGGGCGGCGAGGCGCCCTGCATGCTGGACCGGGTCTGCCCCGCGTGCGGCCGGCTCTCGCAGGACCCGGAGCCGGTGTTCTGCAGCCGGTGCGGGGAGCGGTTCGCGGACCGCTCCGGCCCCCTCGGCCCCGCCCCCTCCCCGTAGGGGGGTGAGGCGCTGAGCCCTCTGCCCCTTGCGGCTGCCCTCTGCCCCTTGCGCCTGCCCTCTGCCCCTTGCGCCTGCCGGGCCTCCCGCATGTGTGATACCTCGCAAACAGAGCTAAAATGGACAGATGGCGGCGGCTGATCTGTCCGATGAGCTCGCCGGACTCCTGCTCCGTATCCAGCGGCTCGCCCGGCGAAGGCTGTGGAGCGGCCTGAGCGGTCCGCGGCTGCGGGGCGCGCACGCCGAACTGCTCCGGCTCGTCGTCGCCGAGCCCGGCATCCGGGTCTCGGCCGCCGCGCGCGACCTCTGCCTCGCGGCCAACTCGGTCAGCACCCTGGTCAACCGCCTCGTCGCGGAAGGGCTGTTGCGGCGGGACACGGACCCCGGTGACGGGCGCGCCGCGCTGCTGTACCCGACCGCCGCGGGCATCGGGAGGATGCGCGAGTGGGGTGCGCGGCGCGACGCGCTCTTCCGTGAACACGTGGCGAGACTCGATGCGGCCGAGCGGGAGGCGCTGACCGCCGCGCTCCCGTCGCTGCGCAGACTCGCCGAGTCACTGCGAGAAGGGGAGGAGACGACCCCATGACCACGCCGACACCCCCCGAGGGCCCGCAGACGCCGCAGGCACCCGCCCTCAACTGCACCGGCCTGAGCTACAGCTTCGGCGACGCGAAGGCCGTCGACGGCCTGGACCTGCTGGTCGGCCCGGGGGAGGTGTTCGGGCTCCTGGGGCCCAACGGCGCGGGCAAGACCACCACCATGCGCGCGATCACCACACTCCTGCCCGTGGCGCCCGGCGTCATCGAGGTGTTCGGCCACGACGCGGCCCGGCAGAAGATGGCGGTACGGCGCCTGCTCGGCTACGTACCGCAGCAGTTGTCGGCCGACGCGAGCCTGACCGGCCGGGAGAACGTCCAGCTCTTCGCCCGCGTCTTCGACGTGCCGCGTCGCCAGCGCGCCGCGCGGGTCTCCCAGGCGCTGGACGCGGTCGGGCTCGGTGAGGTCGCGCACCGGCTCGCCGCCACGTACTCCGGCGGCATGGTCCGCCGCCTCGAACTCGCGCAGGCCCTGGTCAGCGCGCCCCGGCTGATGATCCTGGACGAGCCGACCATCGGCCTCGACCCGATCGCGCGGGACAGCGTCTGGGACCGCATCAACGAGATACGGACCGGCACCGGCATGACCGTGCTGGTCACGACGCACTCCATGGACGAGGCCGACCAGCGCTGCGACCGGCTCGCGCTGATGCACCTCGGCAGGCTCCGCGCGCTCGGCACCCCCGCCGAACTGAAGGACGAACTCGTCGCCCACCGCCGGGAGTCGGGCGAAACGGGCCTGCCGCCGCCCTCCCTGGAGGACGTCTTCCGCCACCACTCCGGACGCGGACTGAACGACCCCGGCTCCGGTTCCGGTTCCGGTTCCGGCTCCGGTTCCGACGAAGGGAAGGGAGCGTTCCGAGATGTCCGCCGTACCCGTCGCACCGCATCCCGTCTCGGCTGAGTCCGGCCCGCCCGACCGGCGCTTCGCGCTGCTGCTGTCGCCGCCGCCGCCCCGCACCGGCTGGCGCGTCGTACCGGCGAGAGTGGCCGCGATGTGCACGGTCGAACTCCAGAAGCTGCTCCACGACCGCACCGAGATCTACACCCGAGCCGTCCAGCCCGCCCTCTGGCTCCTGATCTTCGGCGAGACCTTCTCCCGCATCCACGCCATCCCCACCGGAGGCGTCCCGTACCTCGACTTCCTCGCGCCCGGCATCATCGCCCAGTCCGCCATGTTCATCGCGATCTTCTACGGCATCATGATCATCTGGGAGCGGGACTCCGGCGTCCTCACCAAACTCATGGTCACCCCCACGCCCCGCACCGCCCTGGTGACGGGCAAGGCCTTCGCCGCCGGGGTGAAGGCGCTGATCCAGGCCGCGGTCGTGATACTGATCGCCGCCCTGCTGGGCGTGGGCATGACGTGGAACCCGCTGCGGCTGCTCGGCGTCGTGGCGGTGGTCGTGCTCGCCTCGGCGTTCTTCTCCTGCCTGTCGATGACGATCGCCGGGATCGTCCTCACCCGCGACCGGCTGATGGGCATCGGCCAGGCCATCACGATGCCGCTCTTCTTCGCCTCCAACGCGCTCTACCCGGTCGCCCTGATGCCCGGCTGGCTCCAGGTCATCAGCAGGGTGAACCCGCTGAGCTACCAGGTCGACGCCCTGCGCGGCCTCCTCATCGGCACCCACGCCCACCTGCCCCTGGACTTCGCGGTCCTCGCTGTCGCGGCACTGGTCGGCATCGTCGCCGCCGGTTCCCTGCTGGGGCGCCTGGCCCGCTGAGCACCGCCGTTCCGGCGGGTACGCGCCCGAGCGGGCGCGCAGCACCGCCGGAACCGGGCTCCTGCGGCGTGGTGTCAGAGGCGGTGGACCGTGTGCAGAGTCCTGGCGTAGGTGCCCGTGCCGTCCAGCACGGAGGCACCGCCGAGATCGGCCATGGTGGGCCCGTTGACGGTCTTGCGGCTGGAGAAGAAGCGCCGCTTGCCGGCGGCGTCCTCGCCCAGGTAGATGCCGACGTGGTCGACGGTGGCCGTCGTGCTGTCGTCACCGGAGTCGGCGTTGAACAGCACCAGGTCGCCGGGTTGCAGCTGCGCCGCGGCGGGCGGATTGGTGCCGTTGGTCCGGTCGACGCGCACACCGGGCGAGTAGTCGGCCATGTGCCGGGACTTGCGGGGAATCCGCAGCCCGGAGGTGTCCTCGCCCGCGGCCAGCGGCACGCCCATGTGGTAGCCGTACACCATGCGGGTGTAGCCGGAGCAGTCGAGATTGCCGGCCTGCTTGCTGGACGGCCCGGTGTAGGCGCCGTCGTCGAAGGTCCAGCCGATGCCCGTGTACTCGTGGAAGTCGGCGCCCTCGTAGCGGTAGCCCTGAGGATTCAGATACCCGTACCCGGCCTCGCCCAGCACCTGCTTCCCCTGGGCCGGCCCCGCTCCGGCCGTCACCGCGGGCGCCCCGCCGAGGAACATCGCGGCGTACGCGAGGACGTCCGGAGCCGTGGAACCGGCCCAGCCGCGTATGCTCCGCTCCACCTCGTCGTTCCACGTACCGTCGAAGGGCTGGGGCAGCACACGCACCCAGTCGCCGTGAGTGACGCCCGGCGGGACGTTCCAGTTCGCGGCATCCACCTGGAAGCGGCTGACGGAGAGCTTGACCGGCAGGTTGGTGCAGCCGGTGTTGGCCAGTGCCCGCAGGCCCACCCGGCCCTTGGTGAAGGTGGAGTCACTGACGTCGACGGCCCACGCGGAGGGTTCCGCCGACGCCGAACGCCACGCCTTGACCTGGACGCGGGGGCCCTCCCGGCGCACCCTGATCGTCCATTCGGTGCCCGCGGGCACGCCCGTGGCGAGTGTCAGGGCCGACGTCAGCTGGGTGACCGTGTCGGCGACCTCCTTCTCGACGCGCAGTTCGACCGCGCCCGTGGTGAGGAAGGACAGCCGGGCCCGGTAGTTGTTGTGGGTGTCCTGATAGCCGAAGGACAGCGCGTACGAGCACGCCTGACCGGTCGGCACCTTGTCGAAACCGGCCACGGAGCGCACATCGACGTCGGTGATCTCGTCGTCGCGCAGGCTGGCGTGACGGCTGGCGTTCTCGGTGGTCAGGGCGATGACGCCGGTACCCGGCACCACCGAGTAGTCGGTGCCGGCGGGCCCGAGGGTGGACCAGCTGCCGCCGCCCGGGGAGGTACCCCAGTACTGCCGCTCCGCGGCCGGCAGCGACAGGTCCGGCAGCGTGCGCCGGAAGTCGTCCGCGAAGGGCCGCTTGTTCTCGCTGAACGTACGCTGCGGACCCGGCAGTACGACGGTCCGCGCGCCGTGGGTCAGCAGCGCGACGCGTCTGCCGCCGGAGGTGACCTCGGTACGGGCCGGGGTACCCGGCAGCACGGCGGGGGTGAGCGGGGTGCTCAGTGTCACGGAGGTGAAGTAGGAGGCGTCCAGCGGGGGCATCGTCACGGAGAAACGGGCCGGGGCCGGACCGGCCGGCGCCGCGAAGGGCTGCACGGACACGGCCGAGCCGGCGGCGCGCGCCGGAGCCGTGGCCAGACCGGTGAGCGGAACGGAGGCGGCGGAGGCCGCGAGGGCAGTCAGCAGAGTGCGCCGGGATGTGTTGATCATGTGGCACATGATCGCGTGTGCCGCGCCCGCTGTTCCCCCGGCCTGCTGCGCCGCGTACGGCGGGAAGCAGGCCGGGCGGCGAGTTGGGCGGGCAAGTCGCGTACGGGGCCGTGCAGTTCACCGACTCCCGGGCAGGCCCGGTCGCGCGGATCGGGATCGCGGGCGGTGGCCTGCCGCATGAACCGGTTCTGGAGGTGGTGGCCCGGGAAGGGTAAGGGGGGCCGGTATCGGCGCGGTGCCAAGTGCGCCTGCCCGGTGCGGATGTGGCGCTGCCGCCAGGGGCTACGGGACAGCCCTTAGTCTGGGCGCGGTTGATCCATGAAGCGGACAGGGGATCGCATGCACAGCGACGGCACGGCGGACCGCGGTACGGGCGGCGGCGGCGGCGGGCGGGACGGCGCGGAGCGGCCTCAGCCGATGCCGGAGACGGTGACCGCGCCGTACGAGATGATCGACCACCGCTACCAGCTCCTGCACCGGCTCGGACACGGCGGGATGGGCGAGGTCTGGGAAGCCCTGGACACACGCCTCAACCGGAAGGTCGCCGTGAAGGGCCTGCTCGACCGGGGCGCCGTGGGGGCCGGCACGCAGGTGCAGCTGATGAAACGGGCGCGGCGCGAGGCGGAGGCCATCGCGAGGATCAAGCACCAGAACGTGGTGGCGGTGCACGACAGGGTCGAGACCGACAGCCAGGTCTGGATCGTGATGGAGCTGCTCAACGCCCATTCGCTGGCCGATCTGCTGCGTGCGGAGCAGCAGCTCACGGTGCGGCGGACGGCCAGGATCGGTCTTCAGGTACTGCGCGGGCTGCGGGCGGTGCATGAAGCGGGGGTCGTCCACCGGGACGTGAAGCCGCACAACGTCCTCTTCCGGCCGGACGAGTTCGCGATCCTGACGGACTTCGGGATCGCGACCTTCGACGGCGCCGTGCCGGTCACCCGGTCCGGGGAGCTGGTCGGGACGATGAAGTATCTGGCGCCCGAGCTGTTCGACCGCCTGTCGGCCCAGCCGCGTGTCGCGACGCCCGCATCCGACCTGTGGGCGCTGGGCATCACGCTGTACGAGATGGTCGAGGGCAGGACCCCGTTCGACGGGCTGTCCCCGGTGGAGTTCCTGATCTCCGTGTGCGAGTCGCCCCTGCCGCGCATGAGGTACGCCGGGCCGCTGGTCCCGGTGGTGGAAGAGCTGCTGCGCAAGGATCCCCGGCAGCGCCTGGGTGCTGCGGAGGCGGAGGAGATGCTCCGGGCGGTCCTCCAGGAGTCCGAGGCTCCGGAGGCGCAGTCGTCGCGGAGCTCCGGCCCGGTCCGCCCGCCGGACCCCGTAGTCGTACCGCCTCCGCAATCCGTACCACCGGCGCCGGTGCCTGCGCCGGTGCCCGTGCTGCCGTCGGAGCCGCCCTCTGTGCCGCCCTCTGCGCCGCCGTCGGCCGTCGTCCCGGCACCGAAGGCGCGAGGCGGAGGCGGGCGGAGGATCTCGGCCGCAGTGCTGTGTGCCGCCCTGCTGGCGGGTGTCGGCTGGTACGCGGTGGACCGGTTCCAGTCGGGCGGCGAAACGGGCACGCACGCGAATGCCGGACCGGGAGGCGGCGCCGAGGTACAGAAGAAGTACAGAGCGACGCACGAGACCCTGAAGGTCGGCGTCAAGGACGATCAGCCCGGACTCAGCGAGAAGCCTGCGCACAAGCCGTACCGGGGCTATGAGATCGATATGGCCTACGCCATCGGGAAAGACCTGGGCTACAGCCGCGACGATGTCGAGTTCAAGCCCGTGAACACCGAGAACCGGAGCAGCCTCCTGCACAGCGGTGCGGTGGACCTGGTCATTGCCACGTACAGCATCACGGAGAAGAGGAAACACGCGCAGCTGCCCGAGTACAGCGTCGCCTTCGCGGGCCCGTACTACGTGGCCAACCGGAGCTTTCTGGTGAGCACGAAGACGAAGCTGCACAGGGTCGAGGACTCCAGTGACCTGATGCGGGACAACCTGGAGGTGTGCACCGCCAGGGGGTCGACGTACGTGGACTGGCTCCCCGAGGCGAAATTCACCATGACGAAAACGCCGCCGAACAGCTACGAGGAATGCGTGAAGCGCGTGCTGAGTCCGGCATGGGATGTATATGCGGTGAGCACGGACGACGTCATCGTCGCCGGATTCGTCAAGAACGACTCGAAGCGACTGAAGCGGCTCCCGAGCGGTCCGGGAGCGGAGGGCTACGGGGTGGCCATGAAGCCCGAGGAAAAGGAACTGAAGACCGAAGTGTGTTCCGCGCTGGGCAGGATCATGGCGGACGGGCAGTGGGAGGAGCTCTACAAGAAACACCTCTACGCCCTGATGGACAAGGCGGCCGCACCGAACGAGCCGGACATGACCGAATGCCCGGGAGCAGGGTGATCGTGAGACATGTGCGGGACGCGCTCTCGCGACATGCGGTACGTCCCTGCTGCGCAGCGAGCAGCGGTGGCTGCCGGTGCCGGCTCCGCGCCTTCCGCTCCCGGTCCCGGCCCCGGTGCGGATCGGCGAACCAGACGCGCGGGCCGCAGGACGTTCGACCGTGTTCTGGCCTCCGGCTGAACGTTCTGCCGTGCGGGGGCCGGAGGAAGGCGTCCCGGCGACGCCGGACGGGCGCGGCGTCCTTGTGGCGCGCGGCATCGCATCCTCGCGGCGACCGGTATCGCTGCCGAACAGCCCCCGCGACGGGGGCCGGTGACCGCCGGGACCGGGGCGGCCGAGGTGGTTCAAAACCCTGTGGAAGTGCCCGGCGCGCACAGACATGATGACGGAATGACCAGTCGCGCGTTGCCCGTGGAAGCCCTGCTCGTCGTGGATGTCCAGGCCGCCGCCGTCTCCGGCGACAGGGCGGTGCCCGAGGCGGACCGGCTCGTGGACCGGACGGCGGATCTGATCGCGCGGGCACGGAGGGGCGGGGCGCTCGTCGTGCACATCCAGAACGACGGGGAGCCCGGGGCGGGCGACGAGTCCCACACACCCGGCTGGGAACTCCACCACCCGGTCGAGACCGGTCCCGCGGAGGCCGTGATCCGCAAGACCGTGGACGACGGGTTCCACGGGACGCCGCTGGGCGGCCTGTTGACCGACTCCGGGGTGCGGGCGCTCGCCATCTGCGGCGTGATGTCCGAGATGTGCGTCCAGGCGACCGCCCGTACGGCGCTGGCGCGGGGATACCGGGTCGTCATGCCGCACGACGCCCACGCGACGCACGACATCCCGGCCGCACCCGGCATCAGTGGCATGGTCCCGGCCGCCGCGGTCTCACGGGTTGCCGAATGGGCACTCGGCAGCGAGCTGGAGGTCGCCGCCCACGCCGCGGACGTCGCGTTCACGGCACCGCCCCGGCTGCGCTGACGTACCAAGTCACGTACGGGCGGCGGGAGTTCCCCGCTCGCTCCCGCGCCGGTCCTTCGTGGACCGGTCGGCCCGTCCCGGGAACCGCGGCGCTCGTTCCCGTCGTCCTCACGCGCGCGTCACCATGTGCGCGCCGGCATGCGCGCGCCACCATGCGGGCCACGTCCCCGTCACCAACCCGAGGAGCAGCATTGAGCGTCAACGGCAGCACGCGATTCCGGGGCGGCAGCCGAAGCAGCAGCACCGTTTCCTCGACGCGGCGCGGTTCTCGTACGGCTCTCCGGGACTGCTCGAAGGCGGTGCTCGCGCTCGCCCTCGTCCTGGGCGCCGCCACCGCCTGCAGCCAGTCGTCCGACGGGGGGAGCCACGAGGCCAAGGACTGGAAGGTCGGTGACTGCGCCGGACCCGACCACAGCGAGTCGAAGGACGGCTACCAGGCCATGGGCTGCGACGACTCGAAGGCGACGATCAAGGCCCTGGTGATCAAGGACGGTGCCCTGTTCTCCGACTCCATCCAGTGCCCGGCCGGGACGGACGCGATCATCTCGGTGAAGGTCGCCATCGGCAACAGCGACGCGAGCGCGGGCATCCCCAGCAAGACCATCTGCGGCCGCAACCTCACCGGCGACCACCCCGGTAACGCGGGCGCGGGCGGCGGCCAGCTGGTGAAGGGCGACTGCGTGGACGACCAGGCCAAGGAAGTCGCCTGCGGCAGCGGGGGCAGCGGGGTGAGCAAGGTGCTCGACCTGACGAAGACGGCCGAGGAATGCCCGCCCGGGACCGACCGCCCGCTGGACCTGTTCCCGAGTCCGGGCAGGCCGTACAACACGATCTGCACCACCAAGGCCTGACAGGAGCGGCCCCATGGCCGGTGACGCCCCGGCGTCACCGGTCGTCCGGTGCTTCCGCTTGTGCGCGCGCACCGGCCGGGGGCCGAGAAAGTCACACCGTAGCAGCAACGGTTCGATGCGCATTCGGACTTGACGAAGGTGCCTCCCTACGCGTGGTCGAGTGCGTGGCGGACACCCCACCGGCGGGGCTGAGCGTGGAGAGTGGGGGACGGCGGTACGGACGACTAAGGAGGACCGATGGTGGGTGTCGTGGCGAACCAGCGGAACGGGGCGGCCGGGCAGGCCGTGGAGGGGCCGGACGCGCGAGACCGACTCCTGCGCGCCGGATGCCAGTTGTTCGCCGTGTACGGGTACGCGCGCACGAGCATCGAGGACCTGTGCGAGCACGCGAAGGTGCCCGTCCACGTCTTCCAACAGGAGTTCGTCTCGCGGGAGGTGCTCCTGATGGCGATCTACGACGAGGTGGCGACCCATGGGCTGCGCGCCGCCGAGAACGCCCTGATGGCCGAGGGGATGGAGGACTGCCCCACATCGGAACGGGTCCGGCTGCTGTTCGACGCGTACGTGAAGGCCGTCACCGAGGACCGGTGCGCGGCCAGGGTGGCGTTCGTCGAGGCGCTGGGGGTGAGCCACGAGGTGGACAGCCACCTCGCGACCTGGCGGGCGATGTGGATCGAGTTCCTGACCTCCGAGGCCGAGCGCGCCGTGCGGCGGGGCGAGGCGGTGGCGAGCGACCACGCCGTGACCGTCGCGGTGCTGAACCACTCGGTGGACGAACTGATGGCCCACCACGGCCGACGGCCCCGGCAGGTCGACGCCGAGTGGCTGACCGACGAGCTCACCCGGCTCTCGCTGGCCATGATCCTGCCGTCCTGACACGCCCCGTCGCCGGGACGGCAACGGGGACGGGGACGGGGGACGGCGAATAATGGCGAGATGGACGAAGACGCAGAGCACGGAGAGCCCGGGGCACGTACGGACGACGAGATCTCGACCGTCCTGACGGGCGTCGGGCCGCGGTTGCGCGCCCTGCGTCAGGAACGCGGCACGACTCTGGCGCAGCTCAGCGAGACGACCGGGATCTCCCTCAGCACCCTCTCGCGCCTGGAATCGGGCGGCCGCAAGCCCACGCTCGAACTGCTGCTGCCCCTGGCCAAGGCGTACGGGGTGCAGTTGGACGAACTCGTCGGCGCCCCGGCCACCGGCGACCCGCGCATCCACTTCCGTCCCTTCACCCGGGACGGCATGACCTTCGTGCCGCTGACCCGGCACCTCGGCGGGCTGCACGCGTACAAGCAGATCCTGCCCGGCGGGCGCGGGGCGACGGGTCCGCTGGAGCAGCGGGTGCACGAGGGGTACGAGTGGGTGTACGTACTGGCGGGGCGGCTGCGGCTGGTGCTGGGCGAGCACGATCTGGTGCTCGCGGCCGGTGAGGTGGCCGAGTTCGACACGCGTACGCCGCACGCGTGGGCCAGCGCCGGACCCGATCCGGTCGAATTCCTCAGCCTGTTCGGGCAGCAGGGGGAGCGGATGCATGTGAGGGCCCGGCCCTCGGCGCGGTGAGGTGCAGGAGGCCGGGGGGCCGGGGTGGCGGGCGGGCTCTCAGCAGCGCAGGTCCGGCGGGAAACCCGTCCAGCACAGCTCGTCGGGGAGGTGCCGCATGTCGTTGCAGACCAGGACCGATGCCGGGCGGTCGGGGCAGTAGCGGATGACCGTCAGTGACGCGTTGCCGTGGTGCAGCCCGAGCCAGCGCCATTCCGGTGCGGCCATGGCGTGCCGTACCAGCCATGCCACCAGGAAGTTGTGGGTGACGACCAGTTCGTGGACGTCCTCGTCGCCCGCCACCGGGCCGGTGTACGCCTCCAGGGCCTGGCGCGCCAACTCCGGTCCCTGCACGCGCTCTTCGGCCGTGCACGGTTCGAGGAAGCGGAGGAAGGTGTCGGCGCCGTCCGGCGGCAGTTCGGTCCGGTCCGGGAAGTGGGGGACGTAGTCCCCGGCGGTCTCCGCGACCCGCAGGGGGACGTCGCCGAGCTGATCGCCGATCAGCCGCGCGGTCTCGGCGGCCCGGGGCAGCGGGCCGTGGTGTATCGCCGAGAGGGGGCGCTCCCGGAGCCGCCGGCCCAGCAGCTGCGCCTGGCGGCGGCCGTTCTCCGTCAGCACGGCGTCGTCCGCGTCCGCGTCCGCTTCCGCCGGGGCCTGCGCCTCGCCGTGCCGGGCGAGATAGAGGTAGCGGGTGGCTGTTCCTGTCATGTCGGGTCTCCTCGACCTCTCTTGGCCGGCTACGGACGGGGCGCGTAGGGGCCGCCCAGGCCCCACGCCTGGTGCATCGCGTCGGCGAACGCGGCCGCCAGCTTGTGTTCGCCGGTGGGGCCGGGGTGCGTCCCGTCGTACGTGTCGCGGTGGATGTCGTATCCCGGCGGGCGGGAGGCCAGCAGGACCGGGGACGTCGGGTCGTCGAGGTCGGCGACGGCCTTCGCCAGCAGTTCGTTGAAGCGGCCGCACTCGGCGGCGAACGGGGTGTCCGACTCGGCCCGTATGTTCGGTATCACGGGCAGGAGCACCATCTTGACGTGCGGGTTCGCGGTGCGGGCCGCCGTGATGAACGCCCTCGCGTTCTGGGCGGTCCGGGCACTGTCCGTGTAGAACCCGAGGTCTATCAGGCCGAGCGAGACGAGCAGGACGTCCGTGCGGTGCTCGGCGACCGCACCGGCGATCACCGGGGCCATGTGCAGCCAGCCCTCACCCCACCCGGCCAGATGGGCGCGGGCGTCGACGGGGAAGTCCGGTGCGCCGTACATGTACGACAGGGGGGTGTCCACCCCGGTGTCGTACAGCTCGCTGCGCGGGCCGACGATCGCGAACGGGGTGCCGAGGGTGGAAGCGAGGTGCTGCCACATCCGGTAGCGCCAGGTGAAGTCGCCGGCGCAGCCGATCGTCATGGAATCGCCGACAAACATGAAACGCATGGCGTCATCATCGCGGATCACTCCTCCGGCCTGCGACGTGACGATGGACACTTGTGGCATGCGTTCGTACCTGACTGTGTCCGGAGCCGCCGCGCTGCTCCTCCTCGCCGGGGCGGCTCCCGCCGTGGCGGCCGGAGACGGAGCCGATCGGAGCTTCACGATCGAGGACCCCCGGATCACCGAATCCAGCGGCCTCGCCGCCAGCCGCGCCCACCCCGGCATCTACTGGACGCACAACGACAGCGACGATGGGCCGTACGTCTACGCCGTCGACTCCCGCACCGGGAAGACCGTCGCGACGATCACCATGCGGGGGGTGGGCCGGCCGCGCGACGTGGAGGCCATCTCGCTCGGGCCGGACGGCAATCTGTACGTCGGTGACATCGGCGACAACCTGAACGGCAGCTGGGACCACGTCTGGATCTACTGCTTCCCGGAGCCGAAGCAGCTGCGGGACGCGACGGTCGACGCCACCCAGTTCGACGTGAAGTACGCGGACGGCCCGCGCAACGCCGAGGCGCTGATGGTCCACCCCACGACCGGACGCGTCTACATCGCGTCGAAGAACGAGGGCGGCGGCGGGCTGTACGAGGGCCCCGCCGAGCTCACCACCGGCACCACCAACGTCTTCCGGAGGGTGGGGGAGGTGCCGTGGGTGACGGACGGGGCGTTCTCGCCGGACGGCAAGGAGCTGGTGCTGCGCTCGTACTTCAGCGCCCGCGGCTACGTCTTCGAGCACGGCAGGCTCGGCGCCGACCACGCGATCGGGGCGCCGTTCCAGCGGCAGGCCGAGTCGGTGACGTACACGGCGGACGGCTCGGCGCTGATGTTCGGCACGGAGGGGAAGCGGAGCGATGTGGTGCGGGTGGACATCGCCGGCGGCCGCGGCGGTGGCAGCGGCGGTGGCAACGGCACGTCGCCGTCCACGGACCGCGGCGGTGCGTCGTCGTCCGCCGGTGGCGGGAGCGGCGATCGGACGAAGGGCAGCACCCTGGTCGGTGTACTGGTGCTCGCCGCCGTGGGCGCACTCGTCTTCATGAACCGGCGCCGAAACCGCGGCTGACCGCCGCCCGGCCTTCCGGCGGTGCGGGGCTCGCATCCCCGCACCGCGTCACCCCTGGGCTCCCCGCCCGCGTCCCTCCTCGGCGCATCGCTCGACGAGTACGTCGAAGCCGTCGACCAGACGGTGCAGGCCGAACGTGAAGTGGTCGTTCCCGTAGCTAAAGGCGTCCTCTCAGAGCGCCGCCATCAGCGGATCGCCGCCGCTTCCAGGACAAACGCATCGGGGCCGAGGACATCGGGCTGCGCAGGCCGAGCCTCGACGACCCGCGAACTCTTCGGTAAACCGGTGGCGAGCGGCGGCACCTGGGTCGAAGGACATGCCCTGCTGATGGCGGTGGTGCGGCCACCGGCACTGACCGCGCTGTTCCCGCCGCCGGCGGTGCGGCGGTTCCAGCGGCTGAACCGCTGAGTCGACGGCCGACCGGTGCACATAGGGTCGGGCACCATGACGAACCATGGGCCCGAGGCCTTTTCCACCGAGCGGCTCGACGCACTGCCGCTGCGCACCGCGCACGCCGAAGAGATGGCGACGGTCCTCGCCGACCCGGCCCTGCACACCTACACGGGCGGAGCCCCGGAAGACCTCCACGCTCTCCAAGCCCGCTACACCCGCTGGGAGTCCGGCTCCCCCGACCCTGCGGAACGCTGGTGGAACTGGGTGCTGCGGGTACGGGACGAGGGCCGCCTGGCCGGCTGGGTACAGGCCACGGTGAACGAGCCGGACGCGGAGGCGGAGATCGCCTGGGTGGTGGGGACGCGGTGGCAGGGGCGGGGCTACGCGAAGGAGGTCGCGACGGGGCTGGTGGCGCACCTGCTGGGGGCGGGGACGGGGTCCGTGCGCACCGTCGTCGCCCACATCCATCCGGACCACGCCGCGTCCGCCGCCGTGGCCGCCGCGGCGGGGCTGGTGCCGACGGAGCAGTGGTGCGACGGCGAACGGCGCTGGGAGCGGAGCAGGGGAGAGGGCTGACCCGCCGCCGTTGTCAGTGGTGGCTGTGAGGATGGTGCCCCTCGGTGGCGATCACCGGGGGAACAGCGCTCACGGAGGGGCCTCATGGGTACCTGGGACATCGGTCATTTCGACAACGACACCGCCGCGGACTTCTCGGGGCGGATCGACGACACGCCGGAGGCCGGGCGGGAAGCGGTGATCCGCAACGCGCTGACCCTCGCGATCGGGGCAACCTACCTGGAGAGCGACGAAGGGGGTATCGCGGTCGCGGCGGCCGCGCTGGTCGCCTCCCAGTGTCCGGGCGGCGAGCCGGTGACCACCGCGTACGGCCCCGACAAGCCGCTGCCCGTCCTCGCGACGGACCTGCGCCCCCTCGCGGTGAAGGCCCTCGACGCGGTGCTGGGCGAGAACTCGGAGCTGCGCGAGCTGTGGGACGACGCGGGGGACAAGGAATGGGCCCCGGGCATAACCCGGCTACGGGAGGTCCTGGTGACGGCGGCCGGGTGATCAGGCGCGGGGGCGGCCGGATGCTGCTCCATGAGGCTGTTGGCTGTTTGGAGCAATGATTTCAATACGGGCCTCCCGACTCGGCGTTGTCGAGGTCATCGGCGTCGGACGACCCGGCCGCCCGTGCCCGGAAGACACCGCGTTCACCCGGGCAGGTGAACGGCGGAGGGCCCCGCGCAGCTGATGTGCGCGGGGCCCTCCGTATGCGTCACCGCGTAGGCGCTACAGCTTCTCGATCACGTAGTCGATGCAGGCCGTCAGCGCCTGGATGTCCGCCGGGTCGATCGCCGGGAACATCGCCACACGCAGCTGGTTGCGGCCCAGCTTGCGGTACGGCTCGGTGTCGACGATGCCGTTGGCGCGCAGCGCCTTGGCGACGGCCGCGGCGTCGATCTCGTCCGCGAAGTCGATCGTGCCGATGACCTGCGAGCGCTTCGCCGGGTCGGTGACGAACGGGGTCGCGTACTTGGACTCCTCCGCCCAGCCGTACAGGTTCCGCGCCGAGGTGGCCGTGCGGCGGACCGAGAAGTCCAGGCCGCCCTGGGTGTTCAGCCAGGTCAGCTGCTCGTTCAGGAGGAACAGCGTGGCCAGGGCCGGGGTGTTGTACGTCTGGTTCTTGAGGGAGTTGTCGATCGCCGTGGGCAGGCTGAAGAACTCCGGGATGTGGCGGCCCGACGTGTGGACGCGCGCGGCGCGCTCCAGGGCCGCCGGGGAGAAGACGCCGATCCAGAGGCCGCCGTCGGAGGCGAAGGACTTCTGCGGAGCGAAGTAGTAGACGTCCGACTCGGTGATGTCGACCGGCAGGCCGCCGGCACCCGAGGTGGCGTCCACCAGGACCAGGGAGCCCTCGTCGGCGCCCGCGACACGCTTGACCGGCGCCGCGACACCGGTCGAGGTCTCGTTGTGCGTGAACGCGTAGACGTCCACGCCCGCCTCGGCGCGCGGGTCCGGGTGGGTGCCCGGGTCGGAGGCGATCACGGTCGGGTCGGCCAGCCACGGGGCGAGCTTGGCGGCCTTCGCGAACTTCGACGAGAACTCGCCGAAGGTGAGGTGCTGGGACTTCGTCTCGATGAGTCCGTGCGTCGCGATGTCCCAGAAGGCGGTGGACCCGCCGTTGCCCAGGATCACCTCGTATCCCTCGGGGAGGGAGAAGAGTTCGCGTACGCCCTGACGCACCGCGCCGACCAGGTTCTTGACCGGGGCCTGGCGGTGGGACGTACCGAGAAGAGACGTACCGGTGGCGGCCAGCGCGTCGAGCGCCTCCGTCCGCACCTTGGAAGGACCGGCGCCGAAGCGTCCGTCGGCGGGCTTGATGTCAGCGGGAATCTGGATATCGGCCACGGACCGGAGCGTAGTACCTCACGGGCACGGTCGAGGACCGTGTCCGTCCGATGAGACACCCGCCCCGGTGCGTTGAGACACCTGCTCCGGTGCGTTGCGACACTTGCTCCGGGTCCGTGGAGACGCCCGATCCGGTCCGTCGGGACGCCCGATCCGGCCCGATGGGACAGCCGCCCCGGTCCGTTGACGGCGCACCGGGGACCGCCGGCTCAGCCCAGTTCCACCGGCAGGTCGTACAGGTCGTTCTGGGTGACGATCGGCTTGTTCCGCAGCTCGGACGCGGGGACGGCGAGCTCCAGATCCGGGAACCGCTCGTACAGCGCGGGCAGGGCCACCCCCGCCTCCAGCCGGGAGAGCGCCGCACCCGGGCAGACGTGCGGGCCGTGGCCGAACGCGATGTGGCGGTTGGGGGAGCGGGTGACGTCGAAGTCCCCGGCCGTCGGCCCGTGCTGCGCCTCGTCGCGGCCGAGCGCGCCGAAGGAGACGATCAGCGCCTCGCCCTTCGGCAGGACCTGGTCGCCCACCTCGACGTCCTCCGTGGCGAACCGGATCAGGACATGGGACGTGGGGGTGTTCCAGCGCAGGGTCTCCTCGATCGCGTTCTCCCACGGCACCTGTCCGCTCAGCACCTGCTCGCGCTGCTCGGGGTGGGTCTGGAGGGCGACGACGGCGTTGACGATCAGGCTGATCGTGGTCTCGTGACCGGCCGCGATGATCAGCTGGAGGGTGTTGACGATCTCCTCGTCGGTGAGCTGGTCGCCGTCCTCGGAGGCCGCGATCAGGGCGCTGGTCAGGTCGTCGCCCGGGTTCTCCCGCTTGGCGTCGACGATCTTCGCGAAGAGCGCGCCGAGGTCCGCCATCATCTGCGGGACCTCCTCCGGCGGCGTCTGCGTCGAGAAGAACTTCTCGAAGAGCTCCTTCAGCCGGGGGTGGTCCGCGCGGTCCACGCCCATCAGTTCGCTGATCACGTTCATCGGCAGCGGGTACGCGAACTCCGCCTTCAGGTCGACCTTCTCGCCCTTGGGCAGCGCGGCCAGCCGGTCCAGGCTCGCCGTGGTCAGCGCCTCGATGCCGGCCCGCAGCCGCTCGACCCGCTTCACGGTCAGCGCCTGCGCCACCAGGGTGCGCAGCCGGCGGTGGTCCGTGCCGTCGACCGTGAGCATGGAGCGGCCGGGGTTGGCGAGGCCGATCAGCGGCCAGTCCATCGGTATCTCGCCGCGCTGCCAGGCGCCCCAGACGTCGATGTCCTTCACGATCCGGCTGTCGGTGAGCAGTTGCCGGGCCTCCGCGTGGCGGGTGACCGCGTAGCAGTGCACCCCGCCCGGCAGTTCCACCTCGGCGAGCGGGCCCGCCGCCCGCAGCCGGGCGCTCTCGCCGTCGAGGTCGGTGACGAAGGGGTCGAGGGCGATCCGGGTCATCTCTGGCCTCCGGTGGCGGGTCTGACGGCGGGTGCGGTGACGGTTCCGACGGCGGGGGTGGGCGTGAAGACCACCGGCAGGTCCGTCAGGCCCCGCAGCCACGGGGACGGGCGCCGGGTGAGCCGCTCGGCGGGGACGGCGAGGTCGATGTCCGGGAGCCGGTCCAGCAGGACCTCGATGCCGGTACGGGCGATGACCTCGGCGGTTTCCTGGGCCGGGAACGGGCAGCGGTGCTCGCCGTGGCCGAAGGAGAGGAACGCGTTGTTGCCGCCGGTCAGCGCGGAGCCGTCGGTGCGGACCTGCGGGTCCGCGTTGGCGGCGGCGATGCCCAGCAGCAGCAGGTCGCCCGCCTGGATGTGGCGCCCGCCGAGATGGATGTCGCGCGAGGCCCAGCGGCCCGCGACGTTCTGTGTCGGGGTGTCCTCCCAGAGCACCTCGTTCATGGCCTCGGCGACGCTGTGCCGGCCACCCGAGAGGGAGGCGGCGAACCGGTCGTCGGTGAGCATCAGCCGCAGCGAGTTGCCGATCCAGTCGGCGGTCGGCTGGTGGCCCGCGGCCATCATGACCATCAGGTCCTGGGCGACCTCCTCGTCGGTGAAGTGGCCGCGGTCGGCGATCATCCGCGAGGCGACGTCGTCGCCGGGCTCGGCGTGCTTGTCGGCCAGCAGCTGGAACATGGACGAGGCGAGGTGCTGCTGGCCGGCCAGCGCCCGCTCCCGGCCGTCGATCATGTCGTTGAGCGAGCCGACGAGCGCGTGGCCGACGGTGTCGCTGAAGCCGTAGATCTTCGCCAGGACGAGGGCGGGGAGCAGCATCGTGTACTCGGCGACGATCTCGGTTCCGCCCGTGGAGCAGAACCGGTCGATGAGTCCGTCGGCGAACTCCTCCGCGTACCGCTTCAGGGCGAACGGGTCGACGGACTCCAGCGCGTTGCTGATCATCGCGGCGCGCTCGGTGTGCCGGGGGCCGACCGTGTAGAGGATCGACGGCTGCTTGCGGCCGATCATCGGCAGCAGCGGCCAGTCGTCGGGGATGCGGTCCCACTGGTTCCACAGGTCGGAGTCGCGGCTGAACAGCACCGGGTCACCGGTGACCTGGTGCAGTTCGCGGTAGCCGAGCACGAGCCAGGCGGGTATGTCGCCGTCGAGGACGACGGGCGCCACGGCGCCGTGGTCGCGGCGCATCTCCCGGTACAGCCGGGTCGGTTCGGTCTGGAACCGGGGGCCGGAGAGCGGCACGCGGCCCTGGGACACGGGGCAGCCGGCGGACGGCGCCGGGGGCTGGGTCACGAGGTGGGCTCCGGGGTCTTCTCCGGCGTGGTCTCCGGACGGGCGGCGGACGGGGCGGGGGCGCTGCCCCGTGAGAGGGCGTGCAGGTACTCGACCAGCGTGATCAGTACGTATTTGCTGGACGAACGGTCCCGGGCGTCGCACTCCACCAGGGGTACGTCGACCGAGAGGTCGAGCGCCTCCCGTATCTGCTGTTCGGTGTGGAGCGGGCCGCCGAAGTCGTTGCACGCCACGATGAACGGCGTGCCGTGGTGCTCCAGGCGGTCGATCGCGTACCAGGAGTCGGCGAGCCGGCGGGTGTCGACGAGGACGACGGCGCCGAGCGTGCCCGAGAACAGCCGGTCCCACAGGAACCAGAACCGTTCCTGGCCGGGGGCGCCGAAGAGGTACAGCACCGAGCGTTCGTCGAGCGAGATCCGGCCGAAGTCGAAGGCGACGGTCGTGGACGTCTTCGACTGCACGCCGTCGAGGTGGTCGACGGCCTCGCCCGCGCGGGTCATGGTCTCTTCCGTGTTCAGCGGCCGGATTTCGCTGACGGAACGGACCATGGTGGTCTTGCCCACCCCGAAGCCGCCGACGACGACGATCTTCAGTCCGTTGTCGGCCGTCGCCTGCAGGGCGGCACGGTCAGAGGTTGCGGAGTCCAACGAGCACCTGTTCCAGGATGTCGGGGTCGGGGAGCCGGTCCGCGACACGGGCGGTACGGGGGTGGCGAGCGCTGATCCGGCCGGTGTCCAGCAGATCGGACAGCATGATCCGGACGATGCTGACGGGCAGGCCGAGGCCCGCCGCGATCTCCACGACCGCGGTGGGCAGTTGGCACATCCGCAGGATCGTGACGTGCTCCGACTGCATGCCGGGGGTCGGCTCGCACTCGGAGACCACCAGCGTCACCAGGTCGAACGCGTCCGAATCGGACCGGCTGCGGCCACCGGTGAGGGTGTACAGCCGGTCCGGGTCGTCGTCCCGGCCGGGGCGGGGGCGGGTCATACGTTCGCTGTCGCGTCGACGGCCGCGGCGGGAGTCTCGGCGGCACCGGCGACCGGGGAGGAGCGGGGCGGAGCACTCAGGTGCTCGCCGAGCTGCTCGACGAGTTCGCTCATGTTGTGGCCGATGAGGCCGACGTCGGCCTCGTCGGAGGCGACGACCGCGAGATGGGCGCCCGCGCCCGCCTCGACGATGAACAGCACGCCGCCGTAGAACTCGGCCATCGCGGACCGTACGCCGCCGGAGCCGTCACCGAACTCGACGGACGCGCCGTGCGACAGGCTCTGGATCCCGGCCGAGATCGCGGCCAACTGGTCGGCCTGGTCGACGGAGAGCTCGGGGGTACGGCACAGCTTGAGGCCGTCCCTGGACAGGACGAGGGCGTGGCGGGTGCCGGGGGTGCGCTCCAGGAGCCCCTCCAGCAGCCAGTTGAGCTTCTCGTCGGTGGTCGCGGTCATCGGGTGTTGCCTTCTTCCGGGTGCGGGGGATTGGGCCGGACAGCCTGGCGGAAGCTGCTGAAGCGGGCTGCCTGTTCCTTGGGGTCGGCGGTACGGGGCCGGGGGGCCTCGGCGTCGCCGGAGTGGGCGCCGGCGCGGGCCTCGGCGGCGGCGAGGGTGCGGCCGCGGGGGCGCTTGGGGAGCCCGCTCTCGCCGAACCGGGGGAGGTTGCGGGTGGTCTCGGAGGGGGAGTCCGAGAGGGCCGGGGCGGCTGCCGGTGCCGAGTTCTGCGGGTGCTGGGGATCGGCCGGGGGAGCGGTGGAGGCCGGGGGAGCCGTGGAGGCGGCGGCGGCCGTGCCGTGCGCGGGCTCCGGCTCGGGCATCGGCGCGGACACGGGCTCGGCGGTCTTCGGCGCGGACGCCGGCTCGGTGGCCGTCGGCGCGGACGCCGGGGCCGGGACCGGTGCCGCGGTCCGGTTGAGGAGCTCCTGCGGAAGCATCATCAGGGCGCCCGTGCCGCCGCGTGCGGACGGCCGGAACGACACGGTCAGACCGTGCTTGCGGGCCAGCCGGCCGACGACGGCGAGGCCGAGCCGGGTGCCGGAGAGCCTTGTCAGGTCCTGGTTGGCGGCCGACACCGCGCTTTCGGCGCGGCGCAGCTGCACATCGCTCATGACCAGGCCGCTGTCCTCGACGGTGAGGACGATGCCGGCCGGTACCTCCTCGACGTACACATGGACCTCTGCCGTGGGCGGCGAGAAGTTGGCGGCGTTGTCCAGGAGTTCGGCGAGTGCGTGCATGACACCCTCGGCGGCGTGGCCGGCGACCGCGACGTCGCTGGTCGAGTGGAGGCGTACCCGCTGGTATCCGCTGATCCGGCCCATCGCGCCGCGCAGGATCGACTCCATCACGATCGGCTTCGCCCAGCGCCGTCCGGAGCGGGCGCCGGTCAGCACGGCGATGGAGTCGGCGAGCCGGCCCGCCTGGGCGGTGCGGTGGTCCAGGTGGAGCAGGTCGCCGAGCACGTCCTCGGCGGCGTGCCGGTGCTCCATCTCGCGCAGGTCGGCGAGCATGCTGGTGGCCAGGGCCTGCATCCGGCCGGCGGCGTTGGCGCAGGCGGCGACCGCGGCGGAGCGCTCGGTGTCGCTGCGGGCCGCGCGGGCGGTGAGCCGCCCGACCTCACCGGTGAACCGCGCGACGTCGGCGGCGGCCTGCGAGGAGATCCGCGCGGTCTCGGCCTCGGCGGCGGCCTTGATGCGGGCCGTCTCGGCGGTGAACCGCTGCCCCTCGGCCGCGGAGGCGGACACGAGCCGGCTGATCTCGCCGGTGAACCGCTGGGTCTCCGCCGCGAGGCGGGCGCGCAACCGGTTCGCGGTGGCGCGGGCATGGACGGCGGTGGCCACGGCGGCGGACAGCAGCACGGCGGCGGCGCCCGCCCCCCAGGCCGCCGTGGTCCGCACCGAGTCGGGGGCGGCGGCGACCGCCCACAGGCACAGGGAACCGGTGACGGCCAGTGAGATCAGCAGGGCCAGTGCGGTCGGCCGGGATGAGGGGCTCAAGTGGAGTCCTAGGGGGCGGACGGAACGAACGGGCGGATCAGGACAGTTCAGTACGGAGGGGGTGAACACGACAACTGGAGCTGATAATTCCCAGGCAAGTCGGGGTCACTATATGAGAATTGACGCGCGCTTTGGGAAGTGCTTGTGGCGTTCTCTGTCACGTATGTGACTACGTGTCCGACGTATTCCGACGTATTGACGTATTTGGGGGACTCGCGCGGACGCGGGGCCGCCGAGTGACCGGATCAACGGCATCCTGGGCCCATGGCCGCACATCAGAAACCGACGGAACGCGACGCACTCGCACAGGCCCTGCGCGCCGCGGTCCGCGGAGAGGTCGACTTCGGCCCCACCGCACGGGCGTTGACGACGATGGACGCCTCCAACTACCGCCGCGTGCCGTTCGGCGTCGTCACCCCGCGCGACGCCGACGACGTGGCCGCCGCGCTCGTCGTCTGCCGCCGGCACGAGGTGCCCGTGGTCCCGCGCGGCGGTGGCACCTCGATCGCCGGGCAGGCCACCGGCACCGGCGTCGTCCTCGACCTCACGCGCCACATGCGCAGGATCGTCGAGCTGGACGCCGGGTCGCGCACCGCGGTCGTCCAGCCGGGCGTGGTCCTGGACGACCTGCGGGCCGCCGCCGCCCCGCACGGTCTCACCTTCGGCCCGGACCCCTCCACGCACAGCCGCTGCACGCTGGGCGGCATGATCGGGAACAACTCCTGCGGCGCGCACTCGGTCGCGTGGGGCACCACCGCCGACAACGTGCACGGCCTGACCGTGGCCCGCTACGGCGGCGACACGCTCCGGGCGGGCCGGGGCCGGGAGCCCGCACTCCCCACGGAGCTCCCCGGGGCCCCCGGGACCCCCGCCGGGCTCCCCGCACTCCCCACCGGACCACCCGGGCTCCCCGAGCTCATCGGCGCGAATCTGGCCCTGCTCCGGACCGGATTCCCCGAACTCCCGCGCCGCATCTCCGGATACGCCCTGGACGCGCTCCTGCCCGAGCGCGGGGCCGACCTCGCCCGCGCCTTCTGCGGCAGCGAGGGCACCCTCGGTGTGGTGACGGAGGCGACCGTACGGCTGGTCGAGGCACCGGCGGCCCGCGTGCTCGCCGTACTCGGTTACGCGGACGAGGCCGCCGCCGCCGAGGCCGCCCCCGGCCTGCTCCCGTACCGCCCCCTGACCGTGGAGGGCATGGCCGCCGATCTCGTGCGGGAGCCGGCCGGGCTGCCGCGCGGCGCGGCCTGGCTCTTCGTCGAGACGGGCGGCGCCACCCCGGCCGAGGCGCGGGCGCACGCCGAGCGGGTCCTGCGGGCGGCGGACGCGCTGGACGGCGCGGTCGTCACCGACCCGGCTGGGCAGCGGACCCTGTGGCGCATCCGCGAGAACGCGGCGGGCACCGCCACCCGGATGCCGGACGGCACGGAGGCGTGGCCCGGCTGGGAGGACTGCGCCGTACCGCCCGCACGCCTCGGCCCGTACCTCCGCGACTTCCGCGCCCTGCTCGCCGCCCACGGTCTGCGCGGCACCCCGTACGGTCACTTCGGCGACGGCTGCATCCACGTACGGATCGACTTCGACCTGCTGACCGCCGAAGGAGTGGCCCGCTTCCGCCGCTTCTCCGAAGAACTGGCGGACCTGGTCGTCGCGCACGGCGGATCACTGAGCGGGGAGCACGGCGACGGCCAGGCCCGCGCCGAACTGCTCCCGCGCATGTACGGGGACGAACTGGTAGCCCTCTTCGCCCGGTTCAAGGACATCTGGGACCCGGACGGCGGCATGAACCCCGGCGTCCTGGCCCGCCCCGCCCGGCTCGACGAGAACCTCCGCTTCGAGGTGCTGCCGAAGCGCCCGGTGGAGGTCGCGTTCGGATACCCGCACGACGGCGGGGACTTCTCCTCGGCGGTACGCCGATGCGTCGGTGTCGCCGCATGCCGTACGGCGGAACCGGCGGGCCCGGGTGTGATGTGCCCGTCCTTCCGGGCGACCGGCGAGGAGGCCCACTCCACCCGCGGCCGGGCCCGGCTGCTGCACGAGATGCTCGCGGGCGAGGTGATCACGGACGGCTGGCGGTCGACGGAGGTGCGCGACGCGCTCGACCTCTGCCTGTCCTGCAAGGGCTGCCGCGGCGACTGCCCGGTGGGCGTCGACATGGCCACGTACAAGGCGGAGTTCCTGCACCACCACTACCGGGGGCGGCTGCGCCCGGCCGCCCACTACGCGATGGGGCGGCTGCCGACGTGGCTGCGGCTCGCCGCCCCGTTCGCGGGCGCACTGAACGCGTCGGCCCGGCTGCGCCCGGCGGCGGCCCTGGCGAAACGACTGGCGGGGATCGCCCCGGAGCGCGCACTCCCGGTCCTGGCGCGCGAGACGTTCACCCGGTGGTTCCGGCGGCACCGGGGCAGCGGCGCGGTGATCCCGCCGGACGACCGGGCGGTCGCCCTCTGGCCCGACACCTTCACCACCCACCTCTCGCCCGAGGTGGGGCGGGCGGCGGTCCGGGTCCTGGAGGCGGCGGGCCGAAGACCGCTGCTGCCCGGCCGCGGGCTGTGCTGCGGCCTCACGTATGTGTCGACGGGCCAGCTGGACAAGGCCCGCAGGGTGATGCGCCGCACCCTGGACCGGATGGGCGACCTGTGCGGCGAGCCGCTCGTCGTCCTCGAACCGAGCTGCGCCGCCACCCTCCGCACCGACGTGCCGGAGCTCCTCCCGGACGACCCCCGCGCCGCCGGACTCGCGGGCTCGGTCCGGACCTTGGCGGAGTACCTGGAGGAGTACGCCCCCGACTGGCGGCCGCCTCGCCTGGACCGCCCGGTCGCCGGTCAGACGCACTGCCACCAGCACGCCGTCCTGGGTGACGCGGCGGACCGCCGGTTGCGCGAACGGGCCGGGCTGGCCGGCGAGTTGAGCGGAGGCTGTTGTGGGCTGGCGGGGAACTTCGGCTTCGAACGGGGCCATTGGGAGGTGTCGGTGGCGTGTGCGGAGGAACAGTTGCTGCCGTCGGTACGGTCCGCGGAGCTCGGTACGGAGTTCCTGGCGGACGGGTTCTCCTGCCGGACGCAGTTGGAGCAACTGGGCGGCGTGCGGGCCCGCCACCTGGCGGAGGTGCTGGCGGAGGGGCTGGACGACGAGCCCCCGGCCACCGGGCCTCCCGGTCCGTCCGGAGCGTGAGGCGCGGGGCTGTTGGCGCACCGTTGTTCAACCGGGGGCGCCGGCCAGGACGTCCACCTTGCCGCTGTCGAGGTAGTAGTAGGCGCCGACCACGGCAAGGGCGCCCTTTCCCACGAGTGGGGCCAGGTCGTGGTTGGAGCGCAGGTCGGCCGCGGTCAGCTCGACCTGGGCGCGGGCCATGGTCTCGACCGGGTCGGCGCCGCCTTCGCGGACCGCCCGCTCGTACGCCGGCCGCAGGGCCTTGGCGATCGCCTCCAGGTTGCCGGGCAACGGCTTGCCGTCACGGAGGGACTTGTACGCTGCCCCGACGGCGCCGCAGCGCTGATGCCCGAGGACCACGACGAGCGGAGTGCCACTCGTCATGGGCCCGTACTCCACGGACCCCGTGACCACCGGACCGACGGCCTCCCCGCCTGTACGCATCACGTAGAGGTCACCCAGTCCGGTGTCGAAGAGGAGTTCCGGCGGCACCCGGGAGTCGATGCACGAGAGGACCGCTCCGAAAGGTTCCTGCTTCTGGGCCACGAACTCGCGCCGGTTCGGATCGCGGTCGGGATGCCGAAGGTCTCCGCTCACCCAGCGCTTGTTGCCGTCCATCAGTCTCGTGAGCGCCTCGGCGGGGGTGGCCGGCCGGGCTTCCGGCGAGGTGCCGGTCGCCAACGGAGTGGCGCTCGTCGATGAGCACCCCGCCAGTGCGGCCGAGGCGACCACGAGCCCGCCGACGAGCAGAGTTCTGCGATCCGGACGTCCCGCTCTGTCCATGTCGGTGGTTCCCCTCAGTCCGCTGAGATGCGTCCGTACGTCTTGGTCAAGGCGATTGTTCAGCGCGGTACGGGAGCCCGGCCGCAGGCGCAAGCGGGCGCGGGCCGCCTTGCCACCGACGGCCCACAGAACCGGCGCGGGCGGCGGCACGAGCAGCACCACGGCACCGCGCGGACGTCAGACGCCGGTCCGTGCCGACTCCGGAGGCGGAACGCATGGGTTCGCATCACAGCCGATGGCGCTCGTGGACCGTCTTCCACGGCGCGAACCGCTCCGGCAGATCGCGCCGGTGAATCCCGGACTTGGGGTTAACCCCACCGCGCGTACTGGCTTCAGATGCCCACCGACATGCGTGCCAGCCGGTTTCTGTGATCAACCGATTCGCCGAAGGATGGCTGTCGCAGGCGCAACAGCACCCGCAGTCACCAAAGGATCAGTGATGTCTCGCACCCTTCCCAACCGCCGGTCCGCAAACCGGGCCCTGTCGGCCCTCGCCCTGCTGGCCTTGACTGTCGGCGCCGTCACGGCCTGCAGTGACCACGACTCCACCTCCGAGCACTCGGCCTCGTCGTCGGCCGGCTCGTCCGCCTCGCCGGGGACCGGCCGGGCGGGCGAAACAAGGCTGCACATGATCGACAACGACGGTCACCGTCTGGCCTTCCACGTCACACAGGGCCACGGCTCCACCATCGTCCTGGATGCGGGCGGCGGCGAGGATTCCTCCTACTGGAAGGGCCTCGTCCCCAAGCTCCACGCGGCCACCGGCGCCACCGTCATCACCTACGACCGGCCCGGACTCGGCAGGAGCGACGTGGTGCCCGGTCCGTGGAAGGTCGAGAGCGCCGTCAGTGATCTCAAGTCGGGGCTCCAGCAGCTGGGCGTCACCAAGAACGTGACCCTGGTGTCCCACTCCCAGGCCGGCGAGACAGCGACCTACTTCGCCAAGGACAACCCGAAGATGCTCTCCGGTGCGGTCCTCGTCGACGCCAGCCTGCCCCCGCTCTACACGGACGAGGAGATCGCCCGCCTCGCAGCCCTCAGCCGGCCCCAGGTCGACGCGGCGAAGAAGGACCCGGACAAGCCGCAGAACCGCCAGCTCATCTCCACCGCGGAGAGCTACGTCCCGATGCACCAGGCCTACCACAGGGCCACGTGGCCGGACGCGGTACCGGCAACGGTCATCGTCTCGGAGAAGACCCCGTTCGACGGATCCCCCGAGGACGTCCAGCGCTGGCGGGACGCGGCCACCTCGTTCGCCCAGGACGGACCCCGCCGAACGCTCGTCACCGCCAAGGGCAGCTCCCACGACATCCCGAAGGACCGTCCCGACCTCGTGCTCAAGGAGATCGAGAGCATGGTCGCCGCACAGCACTGACCCCACCCCTCGGACGACGTCCTCCGCAGCCTGCCGGCAGCACGGGGGCTCAGCGACCAGCCCCTGCGGCAACGCATCCGGCTTTCCCGGCCCGCGGCTCGCCCGAACGTCGGGCACAGCAGCCCCGCCACCACTCGTTCCAGTGGTGGCGGGGCTGATCACCGACTGGTCGCGGGAAGCGTCAGCAGACTCACGAGCGTGGCCGACACCGACACCGACACCGCGGGCCGGGCGTTACCGGGCCGGCTCCAACCGGATCTCGCGCCCCTGCCAACGTCGCCGAAGCCAGCGGTCGTGGCTCGCGAGGACGATCGCGCCGGGGCCGGTCCTCAGGGCCTCCTCCAGTTCGTCGCACAGGCGCGGGGAGAGATGGTTGGTGGGTTCGTCGAGCAGCAGCAACTGGGGCGGACGGGCCACCAGGAGGGCCAGTGCGAGCCGCCGGCGCTGGCCGACGGACAGCCGGCCGACGGGTTTGCCCAAGTCCGCCGCGTGCATCAGACCGAGCGAGCTCAGCGGCACCTTCTCGGCCCGCGTCGCCCCCAGCAACAGCTCGTAGGTGTCGTGGACCGTGCGGTCGTCCCGGTCGAACACGGTGTCCTGGGCGAGCAGCCCCACCGTCAGTCGGCTCCGCCTGCGTACCTCGCCCTCGGCGGCAAGTCGTCCGGCGAGCACGGCGAGCAGCGTCGACTTGCCCGCCCCGTTGCTGCCCGTGACCAACAGCCGGTCGGTTGCGGACACTTCCAGGGCGTCCAGAGCGAGTCGGCCGGAAACCCGTACGTCCCGCAGAGACACCAGGGACGGCGCACTTTCCTCCGCCCGCGCGGCCAGTTCCCCGGCCGCGAACCGCAGGGGGCGCGGCGGCTCGGCGACCCGGGTGCGCTCCAGTTCCTCCAGCCGCCGTGTGGCATTGCGCACCCGGCGGGAAATCTGGTTCTGTACCCGGCCCGCCCGGTGGCCGTAGCCCATCTTCTCGTTGTCCTGTCGTCCCCGGTCCGGCGCGACCAGGTGCGCCGTCACGCCCGCCGCGTGACGTAGTCCCTCCAACTCCTCCTGCTCCTCGGCGTACCGCCGCTCCCAGCGCTCCCGCACGGCGCGCTTCTCACCCAGGTAGGCGCTGTAGTTGCCGCCGTAGCGGACCGGGCCGTCCGCCGTCGGGTCGAGGTCGACCAGGTGGGTGCAGACAGCGTCAAGAAACGCCCGGTCGTGACTGGCGGCCACCACCGTTCCGGGCAGGCCCCGGATCTGTTCCTCCAGGAAGGCGGCGGCGCCGTCGTCGAGGTGGTTGGTCGGCTCGTCCAGCAGCAGCGCCGACGGCCGTCGGACAAGCAGCGCGGCCAGGGCGAGCCGGCCGCGCTGTCCGCCGGACAGGGAGCCGAGAGTGCGGTCGTGCCCGACCGCGCCGAGGCCCAGCCCGTCGAGCACCAGGGCCGCGCGGCGATCGGCATCCCAGGACTCCCGGTCCTGGGCCTGCTCAAGCCGCCTGCCGTAGGTGTCGAGGAGTTCCTGGTGGCCGGGGGCGCCCTCGGGGGCACGGGCGAGTTCCTCGCCGAGCCGTTCGAGCTCCGTGACGTCCTCGCGGGCCTCGCGCAGCGCCTCGTCCAGCACGGCCGTGATGGACGAGGCGGCCTCGAAAGGCATTTCCTGGTGCAGGAAGCCGATGTCACCGGGGCGCGAGACGCTTCCTGTGTCGGGTTGGTCCACGCCGGCCAATACGCGCAGCAGGGTGGACTTGCCGACACCGTTCTCCCCGATCAGACCGATGCGATGGCCGGGGGAAGCGGTCAGGGAGACGCCGTCGAGAACCCGTCGGCCCCCGAGGTTGCGGACGAGTTCGTGGGCGAGCAGAGCGGGCTGGGACACAGAGAACCGTCCAACGTGATCGATGGTCGGCCCGCCGGGCACAGGGCCTCGGACGCGGGCCACTCAACACGTCGGCGACTCACACTGCGGGGGCTCCGGTCTCCTTGAGAGCTCCGTCGGCGAGCCGCAGCCAGCGGTTCACCCCGATCTCGGCAAGGAACTGCTCGTCGTGACTGATCACCATGAACGCGCCCTGGTAGGAGTCGAGCGCGCTCTCGAGCTGGCCCGCACTGACCAGGTCGAGGTTGTTGGTCGGCTCGTCGAGCAGGAGCAGATGGGGAGCCGGTTCGGCGCACAGCACGCAGGCCAGGGTGGCGCGCAGCCGTTCACCGCCGGAGAGTACCCCCACCGGCAGGTGCGCGCGGGCGCCCCGGAAGAGGAATCGGGCGAGCAGGTTCATCCGCTCCGCCTCGGGCCGCTCGGGGGCGAACACGGCGAAATTCTCCGCCACGGTGCGGTCCAGGTCCAGCAGGTCCAGGCGCTGCGAAAGATAGGCGATCCGGCCGTCGTTGCGCGTGATCTCCCCGCTGTCCGGCGCGAGATCGCCGGTGATCAGCCGCAGCAGGGTGGTCTTTCCGGCACCGTTGGGCCCGGTCAGGGCGATCCGCTCGGGGCCGCGGATGGTCAGGTTGACGCCGCCGTCGGCGAACACGGCCTGGCCGGCGTGGTGCACCTGCATCCCCGCGCCGAGGAAGAGGTTGCGTCCAGCGGGCACCTGGGTGTCGGGCAGTTCAAGGGTGAGGCGCTGTTCCTCGCGCAGGGCGCGTCCGGCCTCGTCGAGCCGGGCCTTGGCCTCGCTGACCCGGGACGAGTGCATCTGGCCGGCCCGGCCCGCGGATTCCTGCGCGCCGCGCTTCATGTTGCCGGCGAAGATGCGGGGCAGCCCTGCGTTCTTGAGGTTGCGGGCGGCGTTGCTCTGGCGGCGTTCGGCGCGCTCGCGGGCCTGCTGCAGCTCCCGCTTCTCCCGCTTCAGCTCCTGCTCGGCGTTGCGGATGTTCTTCTCCGCGACCTCCTGCTCGGCGCGCACGGCCTCCTGGTACTCGGTGAAGTTCCCGCCGTAGAAGCGCAGTTCGTCGCCGGTGAGTTCGGCGATACGTTCCATGCGGTCGAGCAGCGCGCGGTCGTGGCTGACCAGCAGCAGGCAGCCGTTGAAGTCCGCCAGCACGTCGTAGAGCTTGTGCCGGGCTTCCAGATCGAGGTTGTTGGTCGGCTCGTCGAGCAGCAGCACGTCGGGGCGCCTGAGCAGCTGGGCGGCGAGGCCGAGGGAGACGACCTGGCCGCCGCTGAGCGTGCTCAGGCTCCGGTCCAGAGCGAGGCCGCCCAGCCCGAGACGGTCGAGCTGGGCGCGGGTGCGCTCTTCGATGTCCCAGTCGTCACCGATGGCGGTGAAGTGTTCCTCGCTCACGTCCCCGGATTCGACGGCGTCCAGGGCTCGGATCACCGCGGCGATGCCGAGCACCTCGGCGACCGTGAGGTTTCCGGTCAGAGGGAGGCTCTGTGGGAGGTAGCCCAGCGTCCCGTTGATTGCAACCGAGCCGGTGGCGGGCTTGAGTTCTCCGGCGATCAGCTTGAGCAGCGTGCTCTTGCCGGAACCGTTGGGTGCGACCAGGCCCGTGCGGCCGGTGGCCACGGTGAACGACAGGTCGGTGAAGACCGGGGTGTCGTCAGGCCAGGTGAAGGAGAGGTTCGAGCAGATGATGGCAGCGTCGGACATGGAGCGACCTCGAAGAATCAAGGGCAGACCTCTGCCCTGGGCAGTGTGGGAAAAAGGGGTACGACGAATCAGCCACGCCGGCAGCACTACTGAGCGCTGTCCGGTGGCCGGTCACATCCGGATCTCACCCGGAGATGTCGTCTTCACCCGCCACGTCTGCCACTCCTCGATTGCACATTGCACTCACTCGTACGGTAGCAGGAGTTGCTCCCTGTCCGGTCCGGGCGGTGTTCGCCCGAGCGGCCATCGGGCTCCTGGCCATCTGCGCGATCTCCGAGAGGGGCACCGCCTGGTGGGGCCGTCCTGCCACCGCCGCACGATCGGGTCCGGCGATGTTCTTATCGGCCGGGGCATCGGCCGGTACTGGACGGAGCGCGCGTGCCGGGGGCGCGGAGAGCCAAGGCGAACGCGTCAGGCCGCGGGGCTGTCGTCTTCGGGCGGATCGTCCTGAGCCATCAGGCCGGCCACCCACAACGGCATCAGCCAGTGCACTACGAGGACTGCGACGAGTACCGGTGCCGCATACGCCGTGTGGGCATTGCCGTCGGCCGCACCCGCGGTCAACAGCCCACCGGCAGTCACGGCAAGGAGCAGGGCCATCGTCCGGTGGGCGCGGGCTTGCACCCGGGCGCGTTCGGCGGATTGGCGTTCGTCCAGCGCTCGTTCACGCAGTTCGAGCAGGCCACGGGTGGCCGCATTGATGGCCCCGGTCGCGACCATCCACGGCAGGAACAGCACCGCCATGACGACGACGCCCCAGATCGGCTGCCCCTCCGTGAGGCAGAAGTAGGCCACGAGCCCGCCGATGGCCGCGGTCAGCACCACGTGTGCGGCGACGACCAGGTGCCGACGGGCGGCCGTGGCGTACAGCGGTCGGCTGCGGCGGTCGTTCATGAGCCGCAGCATGCTGCGGTCGTAGCGCGTCAGCGGCCTGGTCGTCATGACGTCTTCCTCCCGTAGATCTCATCCGTGAGCGGCCGGAACGGTTCGAGCGAGAACAGCGCCTCCACCGGCAGCTCGAAGAAGTTCGCGATCCTCAGGGCCAGGTCGAGGCTCGGGTTGTACTGCCCCCGCTCGATGTAGCCGATGGTCTGGTAATGCGCTCCCACCGCCTCAGCCAGGCGCTGCCGCGACACCTTCCGCTCGGCGCGAACCATCGCCAGTCTGTTATGCACCTGCTCACTCATGTATAAGAACTACTACATCATGGCAGGGGAGTACAACATCGGGCAGCGCTTCTGTCCGCGGACGCGGGTGCGGCGGGCAGAGGAAAGCCCGCCGCACCCGCACCCCTCGTCAAGCCCCCGCAGCCTCCAGCACCGCCGCCACCAGCCGCTCGTTCTCCGGCGCCGCGCCACCCGGGAACGCGTACCGGCGCCGCGTGTACCCGTACGCGACCCCGCTTGCCGGATCGGCGAACGCCTGCGCCCCCGCCGCACCGCAGTGCCCGAACGCCCCCTCGCCCAGGGACGGATACCGGATCTGCGGCCGCTCGAAGCCGAGACCGAAGTGGTCCGCCTCGGCGGTCACCAGGTCGACGCCCGCCAGGCCCAGCCGGGCGAACACCTCCCGGGTCTCCGGCTTGAGCAGCGGGGCCCGCCCGTCCACCTCCGAGATGGCGGCCGCGTACATCCCGGCCAGCCCGCGCGCCGAACCCACACCGCCCACCGACGCCGAGCCGAGCGCCCGCACGGACGGGGTGTTGATCCAGGCGATGAAGTCGGTCGGGCGGTTGAAGGAGATCGCCTGAAGACTCTTCGGGTCGTCCGGGTGCGCCGCGAGCGCCGCCTCCTGCTCCGGGGTGGGTGCCATGGGCCGGATGGCGACGTAGCGCGGTTCGAGCTCCTCCGGCTGCCCCAGGTAGAAGTCGAGGCCGTACGGGGCCCGGATCCGCTCTTCGTACAGCTCCTGGATCGACCGCCCGGTGGCCCGGCGCACGACCTCACCGGTGAGCGCACCGATCACCGTGCCGTGGTACCCGTACGCCGTGCCGGGCTCCCAGAACGGCGTGCGTTCCGCCAGCAGGGCGGCGAGCGCCCGGTCGTCGGCCAGTACCTCGTCCGGGATCCCGCCCTCCACCCCGATCACGCCGGAACGGTGCCCGAGCAGCTCCCGCAGAGTCAGGGCGTCCTTGCCCCCGGCCGCGAACTCGGGCCAGTAGGAGGCGACCGTACGGTCCAGACCGAGCACCCCGTCCTGCACCAGCAGGGCGACCACGAGGTGGGCCGCGCCCTTGGTGCAGGAGAAGACCGCCGGAAGTGAGTCGCCCCCGATCCCGTCCCCGGCCCAGAGGTCGACGACCGGCCGGCCGTCCAGACGGGCGGCGAGCTGGGCCCCCGGCTCGTCGGTGCCCTCGGCGAGTACGGCGGCGAATTCCTCCCGTACGCCCTCGAAGCCCGCGGCGACCGTTCCGTGGACGCTGATTTCGTTCGACATGGTGGTGTGTGCCCCCCTGGCGGGCCGTGCGGCCTTCGCGCGGCCTTCACTGCACCCCAACTGGCCTACGGCGCACGGAAATTCCCCTACTCCACGGCGTCCCGCGCCACGATCTCGCGGGCGAGCGCGACCAGCTTCGGCAGCGCGGGATGGCCGGGGGCGTCGCGCCGGGCGAGCAGGACCGGGACGGGCGGGGCGTCGACGAGGGGGCGGTAGGCGACCCCGGAGTGCGGGTGCATTCCGGCGGTGGACGCGGTGGAGACCCCGACGCCGCGCCCGGCCGCGATGGCGGTCAGCCAGTCGTCGGTGTTGGCGACGGTGAGGGTGGCGGCGGGCCGGGTGTCCGGCGGCCACAGGTCGACGGTGGTCGTGCCGGAGACGGTGTTGAGGACGACGGTGCTGTCCGTCAGGTCGGCGAGAGTGAGCGTGGGGTGCCGTGCGAGCGGCCCGTCCGTCGCCATCGCCGCCACCCGGTCCTCCTCGAACAGCACCTCGGTGACGAGCCCCGGTGCCTCGACGGGCCCCCGCAGCAGCGCGGCATCGACCTCGCCGCGGGTGAGCCCGGCGGTGCGGTCGTCGATCCGCAGCAGTTCGAGCGGGGTCCGCGGGTACCGCTCCTGCCAGCGGCGCAGCAGCGGTGTGGTGTACGGGCCGAACGCGGACCAGGCGTGCCCGAGCCGCAGCGGCCGCTGGCGCAGTTCGCCGGGGTCGAGCGCCTCGTCGAACGCGGCGACCGCGGCGGCGGCCCTGTCCCGGAAGGCGACGCCTTCGGGGGTGAGGGCGAGGTGGTGGGTGGACCGGTCGACGAGCCGGACACCGAGGCGCTGCTCCAGGGCGGCCAGCGTGCGGGAGACCACGGGCTGGGTGAGGCGGAGACGGGCGGCGGCGCGGGTGACGTTGCCCTCGTCGGCGACGGCGAGGAAGGCGCGCAGATGGCGCACTTCGATACCGCGACCAGCACTTTCCCCGGAACGCCCGATGCTCATGCGCGGGGAGCATAACCAGAGCTCGATCGACATTTCACGTGGCACGCGGAGGTACCTACCGTAAGAGGACGTACCGCACGAGCGAAGTGCAGTATCTTCAATCGAACAGTGCATTGAGTTGCACTCTCGGATCGGGAGGGACACCGCAGGTGAACGACCAGCGCAGTGCCGCAGCGGCCGCGGCGGCCACGGAGCAGGCCGCAGCCGTCGCCGTGCCGGAGGCGGTGTCCGCCCTGGGCGGCGCGGGAGGTCCCGCGCGCCCCGGCGGCCGGAGGGCGGCGCTCGCCCCGGTCGCGCTGGTGGTCGCGGGTGGGCTCTCCGTCCAGTTCGGCTCCGCGATCGCGGTCCTGCTGATGCCGCGGGCCGGAGCGCTCGGGGTGGTCACCCTGCGCCTGGCCGTCGCCGCGCTCGTCCTGATGGCCGTCTGCCGCCCGAAGCTGCGCGGCCATTCGCGCGCCGACTGGGGCACGGTCCTCGCGTTCGGGGTGGCCATGGGCGGCATGAACACGCTCTTCTACCAGGCCGCCGACCGGATCCCGCTGGGCGCGGCCGTCACCCTGGAGGTGCTGGGCCCGCTGGCCCTCTCGGTGATCGCCTCCCGCCGCCTGATCAACCTGGTGTGGGCGGGCCTCGCGCTGGGCGGGGTCGTGCTGCTCAGCGGGGGCGGCTTCGACCGTCTCGATCCGGTGGGCGCCGCGTACGCACTGGGCGCGGGCGTCATGTGGGCGACGTACATCCTCTTCAGCGCCCGCACCGGCCGCCGCTTCCCCCAGGCGGACGGCCTGGCCTTGGCCCTGGTGGTCGCCGCGCTGCTCTCGCTGCCCCTCGGCATCCTGGAGTCGGGCTCGAAACTGCTGGTCCCGTCCACGCTGGGCATGGGCGCGGCGGTCGCGCTGCTGAGCTCGGTCCTCCCGTACACCCTCGAACTCATGGCGCTGCGCCGTCTGCCCGCGCCCACCTTCGCGATCCTGATGAGCCTGGAACCGGCGATCGCGGCCACCGCCGGCTTCCTCGTCCTCGACCAGGCCCTCTCCACGACGGACGCCCTGGCCATCGCCCTGGTCATCGGGGCGAGCATGGGCGCGGTACGCAGCCAGGTGCGGGGCGGGAAGAGCCGCGACCGCGCCTGAGTAGCCGCGCGCACGCGGCCCGTTCGCCCGACGCCCTGGCCGCCCGTATCCACCGGGCCCCATGAGCGGCGGCGGAACGGATCACCGGATCGCGGAGGGCTCCCCGACCGGGCCGGCGGGGGCCATGTACGCACGCATCCGGGCCGCACGCCCGTCGGCCGTGGTCCAGTCGTCGGTGCGGCTGCCGAGGTAGCGCCACCCGGCACGCTCGTAGAACGCGACGGCGGCCGCCCCGCCCTCCTCGGCCTCCAGGACGAGCCGCACACCGTCCGCTGCCGCCGCCGCCCTCACCGTGTCGAGCAACGCGCTCGCCACCCCGCGGCGGCGTGCCTCGGAGCGCGCGAAGAGCCGGGCGACCGACGCCAGTCCGGCCACGGGCAGACCGGCCTCCTTCGCCAGAACCTCCTCCGTACGCGTGAGCGCCACATGCCCCAGCACCGTCGGACCGTCCACGGCCACCCAGGCGTCGAGCAGCCCATGGGGCGTCAGCCAGCCCCCCGGGTCGGCCGGCCACCGGGCCGGGTAGCGGTCTGCCTCGTGCACGGTCGCCAGCGCGCCGACGCACGCCTCCATGTCGCCGTCGCGGCGGTGACGGATCTCTATCGTGCCCATGGCCCGGTGCTCATATCTCGTCCGTGCAGATGCCGGATATCAACGCGTGGAACGCGGTCCGTCCGGTGGTGACGACCCGGGCCGGGCGGGTGCTGTCACGGAGGGCGACGCGGTGGGGGGCCGGGGTGGCGACTTCTACGCAGTTGTTGCCGCCGCCCGCGCAGTAGGACGAACGCTGCCAGCTGTCTTCCTTCATGGGTGTCCTCTCATAGTTCGCGCGCGATGGCACGGATGAAGTCCTGTGACTCGCGGTGAGGCAGGGCCGACCCTTCCATGAGGTCGAGCAGTGTGCGGTAGTTGGCCAGCGGTGTCGGGGCGTCCACGAAGTGCGCGCCCATGGCCGTGTCCAGTTGCACGGTGTCCAGCGCCTGAACGGCCCCTTCGGCGTAGAGGACGGACTGCCCGGCGCCGTGGAATGCTCCGGCGCCGAACGGGATGACGAGGAGCGTCACATGGGGCTGATCGGCGGCTTCGGCCAGGTGGTTCAGCTGCTTGCGAGCCACTTCGCGGCCTCCGAATTCCAGGCGCAGGGCAGCCTCGTGAATGATTCCCAGGTACGGAGTCGGGTTCTCGCCGCTGACGACGGACTGGCGGCCCATCCGGTGCGCGACGCGTAGCTCGACGTCGAGACGGCGGAGCGGTGGTACGCCGAGATCGAAGATGGCGCGAGCGTGGTCCTCGGTCTGGAACAGCCCCGGCAGATGAACGGTCTGGGCCGTTCTGATCCGGGTGGCGTGGTGCTCGATCTCGGACACGTCGAGGTGTCCGTCGGGCAGTTTGCCGCGGTACTCGTCCCACCACTGCCGACTCCGGCGTCCCTTGGCCATGGCGGCCAGCGCACCGACCAGTGAGGCGTCCGGACACTTGTAGAAGCATGCGATCTGCCGGACGCGTTCGTCACTGAGGCCGGTGCGGCCCGCCTCGATGTTGGAGACCATCGTTCGGTCCGCACCGAGCAGGGCGGCCGCTTCCCCGACGGACAGACCGGCTTGCTCGCGCATGCGACGCATCTCGGTCGCGAGGCGACGCTGGCGGCCGGTCGGGGCATTTCGTGGAGCCATGGATCCTCTCTCAAGCGCGCAGTCAGTCTTGCAGCGCGGGCCGATGAAGACCAATGAGTCACTCAAGTGCTCACTCGTTCGTGGAAATTGACTCACATGTGAGTGGGGATGCTCTAGCTTGTGTCCCGCGCCACTCGACCCGTACCGGCGGAAGCGCACCGTCCCCCGTCAAGGGCACGGCATTGCCACCGCCGACCGCACCGCGTGGTCGCACCGCAACCGTTCCTGCCGCGCAGCGCACCCAGGAGGTGCCACGTGAATTCCCCCTCGCAGCCGAACTCCGACCCCGTCCCCCTCTCGTTCGACGAACCGTGGCGTTACGAACTCGGTTTCCCGTGCGACCCGAGAGGGCCGCGTATCGCGCGCACCACCATGCGGGCGGTCCTCATGGCACACGGGCTCACCGAACTGACCTATCGGGCCGAGTTGTTGGCGTCCGAGCTGACCACCAACTCCGTGCGCTACACCAAGGGGCGGATCACCCTCCGCCTTCACTGGCTCTGCCCCGTGCTCCGCGTCAGTGTGCGCGACCTGAGCCCCGACCTGCCGGAGCTGCGCCGTCCCAGGCCCCGGGACGGTGACGAGAAGGGGCGAGGGCTGGTGCTCCTCGATCTCGTCGCCGACCGGTGGGGCGGCTGCGCGATGGGGGAAGGGGCTCATGAGCCGGGCGGCAAGACCATCTGGTTCGAACTCGCCCTGGACAGCGAGGGGGTGGCGCCGGGTGCGGTGATCGCGCAGCCTGTCCCTGTCCCTGTCCCTGTCCCGGTGGCGGGTGGAAAATAATGCAAGCATGCTTGCTTGTTTATAGGTCCGCTGCCATGCTCCTGGGCACACCGCCTTGCCCCGAGGGGAGCGCACCGTGCCCGATGTCGCCGCCGTGATCGACGATCTGCGCGAGGAGAGCCAGGAACTCGACGTACTCGTCCGGGAGTTGGGCGCCGGGCAATGGGGTGCGGCGACTCCCGCCCCGGGCTGGAGTGTCGCGCACCAGATCGCCCATCTCACCTGGACCGACGAGGTCGCGCTGCTGGCCGCCACCGATGCCGACGCCTTCGCCGGGGAGGTGGCCAAGGCCCTGGAGGCGCCCGAATCCTTCGTCGACCAGGGGGCCGAGGGGCTGGCCGCACTGGCGCCCGACGCGCTGCTCGCGCGGTGGCGGGACGGGCGGGGGCGGCTGGAGGCGGTGTTGCGGGACGCTCCGGCCGGGGTGCGCATCCCCTGGTACGGGCCGCCGATGAGCGTCGCTTCGATGGCGACCGCCCGGATCATGGAGACCTGGGCGCACGGCCAGGACATCGCCGACGCCCTCGGCGTCACCAGGACCCCCACCGCCCGGCTGCGGCACGTCGCCCGGATCGGGGTGCGGGCCAGGGACTACGCCTACCTGGTGCGGGGGATCGCCGTGCCCGGGGAGGAGTTCCGGGTCGAACTGAAGGCGCCCGACGGCGAGTCGATCGCGTTCGGCGCCGAGGACGCACCGCAGCGCGTCACCGGGCCGCTGCTCGACTTCTGCCTCCTGGTCACCCGGCGCGCCCACCGCGACGACCTCGCTGTCCGGGCCGCCGGGCCCGACGCCGACCAGTGGCTCGACATCGCCCAGGCGTTCGCCGGGCCGCCCGGACCCGGCCGCTCGCCACGGGGCGGCGGCGCATGACCGGGCCGCTGCGGATCGGCAACGCCTCCGGGTTCTACGGCGACCGCTTCGACGCCGTGCGCGAGATGCTCACCGGCGGCCCCCTCGACGTCCTCACCGGGGACTACCTGGCCGAACTGACCATGCTCATCCTCGGCCGGAGCCGGCTCAAGGACCCCGCGCGCGGGTACGCCACCACCTTCCTGCGCCAGCTGGAAGAGGGCCTCGGGCTCGCCCACGAGCGCGGGGTGAAGATCGTCGCCAATGCCGGAGGACTCAATCCGGCCGGACTCGCCGACGCCGTACGGGAGTTGGCGCACAAGGTGGGCGTGCCGGTGCGGGTCGCCCATGTGGAGGGCGACGCCCGCCCCGTGCCCGAGGGGTACCTCACCGCCAACGCCTACCTCGGCGGCGCCGGTATCGCCGCCTGCCTCACCGGGGGCGCCGATGTCGTCGTCACCGGGAGGGTCACCGACGCCGCCCTCGTCACCGGGCCCGCCGCCGCCCGCTTCGGCTGGGGGCCCGAGGACCACGACGCGCTCGCCGGGGCCGTCGTCGCCGGCCACGTACTGGAGTGCGGAACCCAGGCCACCGGCGGGAACTACGCGTTCTTCCGGGGCCACGACCTGCGGCGGCCCGGCTTCCCCGTCGCCGAGATCCACGCCGACGGCTCGTCCGTCGTCACCAAGCACGACGGCACGGGCGGCGTCGTCGATGTCGGCACCGTCACCGCCCAGTTGCTGTACGAGACCGGCGGCGCCCGGTACGCCGGACCGGACGTCACCGCCCGGCTCGACACGGTACGGCTGGTCCAGGAGGGCCCCGACCGGGTACGGATCTCCGGTGTGCGCGGCGAGGCCCCGCCCGCCACCCTCAAGGTCGGGCTGAACCGGCTCGGCGGCTGGCGCAACGAGGTCGTCTTCGTACTCACCGGGCTCGACATCGAGGCCAAGGCGCGGCTGGTGCAGGACCAGTTCGCGGACGCCCTCGCCCGATCCGGCAGCCGACCGGGGGACGTGCGCTGGGAGCTGGCCCGCACCGACCGGGCCGACGCCGGAACCGAGGAGACCGCGAGCGCGCTGCTGCGGCTCGTCGTCCGCGACCGGGACCCGGAGGCCGTCGGGCGCGTGGTCTCCGGCGCCGCCGTCGAGCTCGCGCTCGGCAGCTACCCGGGCTTCCATGTCACCGCCCCACCCGGAAAGGGCGCCCCGTACGGGGTGTTCGAGGCGGCGTACGTACCGGCGGGCGACGTCCCGCACGTGGCCGTGCTCCCGGACGGGCGGCGGGTGCGGCAGGAACCTCCCGTACAGACGCGGCCCCTCCGGGACGTCGGGGAGCCGCCCCTGCCCGAACCCCTGCCGTCCGGCGGGCCCACCCGGACCGCCCCGCTCGGCCGGGTCGCGGGCGCCCGCAGCGGTGACAAGGGCGGCGACGCCAACGTGGGGGTGTGGGCCGTCGGCGACGACGCCTGGCGCTGGCTGGCCCACGAGCTGACCGTCGAGCGGTTCCGGGAGCTGCTGCCGGAGAGCGCCGGCCTCACCGTCGTACGCCATGTCCTGCCGAACCTCCGCGCCCTGAACTTCGTGGTCCACGGGCTGCTCGGCGAGGGCGTCGCCGGCCGGCACCGGTTCGATCCGCAGGCCAAGGCGGTGGGGGAGTGGCTGCGGTCCCGGTGCCTCGCCATCCCCGTAGCGCTGCTGGAAGCCGTCCACGCACCGGAGGTGAACGCATGACCGTCCTGCCCACCGCACTCGACACCGCGAGCCCCGAATACGCCGCGAACCGTGCGGCCATGCTCGCGAAACTCGACGAGCTGGCCGTCGAGCACACCAAGGCGCAGGCGGGCGGCGGTGCGAAGTACGTCGAGCGGCACCGCTCGCGCGGCAAGCTCCTGGCCCGTGAGCGGATCGAGCTGCTGATCGACCAGGACACCCCGTTCCTGGAGCTGTCGCCGCTCGCCGCCTGGGGGAGCGAGGCCCCCGCGTACGCGGTCGGCGCCTCGCTCGTGACCGGGATCGGGGTGGTGGCGGGCGTGGAGTGCCTGATCACCGCCAACGACCCGACCGTACGCGGCGGCGCCTCCAACCCCTGGACCCTGAAGAAGGCCCTGCGGGCGAACGAGATCGCCTTCGCCAACCGGCTGCCCTGCATCAGCCTCGTCGAGTCCGGCGGCGCCGACCTCCCCTCGCAGAAGGAGATCTTCATCCCGGGCGGGGCGCTGTTCCGCGACCTCACCCGGCTGTCGGCGGCCGGTATCCCGACCGTGGCCGTCGTCTTCGGGAACTCGACCGCCGGTGGGGCGTACGTCCCCGGCATGTCCGACCACACCGTCATGATCAAGGAACGGTCCAAGGTCTTCCTCGGCGGACCGCCCCTGGTGAAGATGGCGACCGGTGAGGAGAGCGACGACGAATCGCTCGGCGGCGCCGAGATGCACGCCCGCACCTCCGGGCTCGCCGACCACTTCGCCGTCGACGAGCAGGACGCGCTGCGCCAGGCCCGCCGGATCGTCGCCCGGCTCAACTGGCGCAAGGCGCACGCCGATCCGGGCCCCGCCGAACCGCCGAAGTACGACGAGGACGAGCTGATCGGCATCGTGCCCGGCGACCTGAAGGTGCCCTTCGACCCGCGCGAGGTGATCGCCCGGCTCGTCGACGGCTCCGACTTCGACGCGTTCAAACCGCTCTACGGGACCAGCCTGGTGACCGGGTGGGCCGCACTGCACGGCTATCCCGTCGGCATCGTCGCCAACGCGCAGGGCGTGCTGTTCAGCGAGGAGTCGCAGAAGGCCACGCAGTTCATCCAGCTCGCCAACCAGCGCGACATTCCGCTGCTCTTCCTGCACAACACCACCGGCTACATGGTCGGCAAGGAGTACGAACAGGGCGGCATCATCAAGCACGGCGCGATGATGATCAACGCGGTGTCGAACTCCCGGGTCCCGCACCTGTCCGTGCTGATGGGCGCCTCGTACGGAGCCGGGCACTACGGCATGTGCGGACGGGCGTACGACCCGCGCTTCCTCTTCGCCTGGCCCAGCAGCAAGTCCGCCGTCATGGGGCCGCAGCAGCTCGCCGGGGTGCTGTCCCTCGTCGCCCGCGCCTCCGCCGCCGCGAAGGGCCGGCCCTATGACGACGAGGCCGACGCCGGGCTGCGCGCGATGGTGGAGCAGCAGATCGAGTCCGAGTCGCTGCCCATGTTCCTGTCCGGGCGGCTGTACGACGACGGGGTCATCGACCCGCGCGACACCAGGACCGTCCTCGGGATGTGCCTGTCCGCGATCCACACCGCCCCGGTCGAAGGCACCCGTGGCGGCTTCGGAATCTTCCGGATGTGAGGCCACAGATGACCGGGACGACTCAGACGAATCAGACGACTCGGACGGATCGGACGACGGGAGCGGCTCGGACGGCCGATGCGGTCGGTGCGACGGACGCGACGGACGCGACGGACGCGACGGACGCGACGGACGCGACGGACGCGACGGGTGCGACCGATGCGACGGGTGCGACCGATGCGGCCGGGACGGGCGGGGGGACGAGCACGATCTCCACCCTGCTCGTCGCCAACCGGGGCGAGATCGCCTGCCGGATCTTCCGCACCTGCCGCGCACTGGGCATCGCCACCGTCGCCGTGTACTCCGACGCGGACGCCGACGCGCTCCACGTACGGGAGGCGGACACCGCCGTACGGCTGCCGGGCGCCGCCCCGTCGGACACCTATCTGCGCGGCGATCTCGTCGTACGCGCCGCGCTCGCGGCGGGCGCCGACGCCGTCCACCCCGGGTACGGCTTCCTCTCCGAGAACGCCGCGTTCGCCCGGTCCGTGCGGGACGCCGGACTCGTGTGGGTGGGGCCGCCGGCCGAGGCCGTCGAGCTGATGGCGTCCAAGACCCGCGCCAAGGAGCTGATGGCCGCCGCCGGGGTTCCGCTGCTCGCGCCCGTCGACCCCGGGAAGGCCGGCGTCGGCGACCTGCCGCTGCTGCTGAAGGCGGCGGCGGGCGGGGGCGGTCGCGGGATGCGGATCGTACGTGAACTCGCCGACCTGCCAGGTGAGTTGACGGCGGCCTCCGCCGAGGCCGCTGCCGCCTTCGGGGACGGCGAGGTGTTCGCGGAGCCGTACGTGGAGCGCGGCCGGCACGTCGAGGTCCAGGTCATGGCCGACGGGCACGGCGCGGTCTGGGCGCTCGGCACCCGGGACTGCTCGCTCCAGCGGCGCCACCAGAAGGTCGTCGAGGAGGCCCCCGCACCCGGACTCGGCGACGCGCTGCGGGCCCGGCTGCACGAGGCCGCCGTGACCGCCGCCCGCGCGGTCGGCTACCGGGGCGCGGGCACCGTCGAGTTCCTCCTCGGAGCCGACGGGCGGCCGTACTTCCTGGAGATGAACACCCGCCTCCAGGTCGAACACCCCGTCACCGAAGCGGTCTTCGGGCTCGACCTCGTCGCCCTGCAACTGCGCGTCGCGGAAGGCGAACCGCTGCCCGCCCCCGCGCCCCCCGAGCCGCGCGGCCACGCCGTCGAGGCCCGGCTCTACGCCGAGGACCCCGCCCGCGACTGGCAGCCGCAGACCGGTCCGCTGCTCACCCTGGAGGTACCGGACGAACCCGGACTGCGCCTCGACACCGGGTACACCGGCGGCGACACCATCGGCGTGCACTACGACCCGATGCTCGCCAAGGTCGTCGCCCACGCCCCCACCCGCAACGAAGCCGTACGCCTCCTCGCCCGCGCCCTGGAACGCGCCCGCATCCACGGTCCGGTCACCAACCGCGACCTGCTCGTACGGTCCCTGCGCCACCCCGACTTCCGCGCCGCCCGCCTCGACACCGGCTTCTACGACCGCCATCTGGCCGCCCTCACCGCACCCCCGGACGAGGCGGACCTGCGCCTCGCCGCCCTGGCCGCCGCCCTCGCCGACGCCGCCGCGCGGCAGGACGGCCCCGGCCCCGCCCGCTTCGGGGCCTGGCGCAACATCTCCTCGCGCCCCCAGGTCAAGCGCTACCGCGCCGAACCCGGCGGCACCGAACACGAGGCCGCCTACCGCACCGGGCGCACCGGCCCCGTCCCGGAGACCGGAGAACGGGTCGTCGCCGTCCGCCCCGGCCACGTCACCCTCGAAGCCGACTCCCTCACCCGCCACTTCCACCTCACCGTCCACCGGGACACGGTGTACGTGGACACCGCCACCGGCTCGTACACCCTCACCGCCCTGCCCCGCTTCACCGACCCCACCGACCGGACCGAACCCGGCTCCCTGCTCGCCCCCATGCCCGGCACCGTCGTCCGCGTCGCGGACGGGCTCGGGGCCGGGGCGCCGGTCGAGGCCGGGCAGCCGCTGATCTGGCTGGAGGCGATGAAGATGGAACACCGCATCCTCGCCCCCGCCTCCGGCATCCTCACCGCACTGCACGCCGCACCCGGCCTCCAGGTGGAGGTCGGCGCCCTGCTCGCGGTCGTGACCGAACCCACGGACGCCGCCGCAGCACCCACGGCCGCCGAAACCGCGGACCCCGAATCCGCAGACCCCGCTGAGGAGAACGCATGAGCAGCTCCGTCCTCGAAACCGAAGAGCACCAGGCCCTGCGCGCAGCCGTCGCCGCCCTCGGGAAGCGCTACGGGCGGGACTACATGACGTCCGTCGTACGCGACGGATCCCACCCGCGCGAGCTGTGGGCCGAAGCCGCCAAGCTCGGCTACCTCGGTGTGAACCTCCCCGAGGAGTACGGCGGCGGAGGCGGCGGCCTGGCCGAACTCTCCCTCGTCCTGGAGGAGCTGGGCGCGGCGGGCAGCCCGCTGCTCATGATGGTGGTCTCCCCGGCGATCTGCGGCACCGTCATCGCCCGCTTCGGCACCGGTGCCCAGAAGCGGCAGTGGCTCCCCGGCCTTGCCGACGGCAGCCTCACCATGGCCTTCGGCATCACCGAACCCGACGCGGGCTCCAACTCCCACCGCATCACCACCACTGCCCGCAGGGACGGCGAGGACTGGCTGCTCACCGGGCGCAAGGTCTTCGTCTCCGGTGTCGACATCGCCGACGCCACCCTCGTCGTCGGCCGGACCGAGGACGCCAGGTCCGGCAGGCTCAAGCCCTGCCTCTTCATCGTCCCGCGCGACGCCCCCGGCTTCGGACGCTCGCAGATCGACATGGAACTCCAGGCCCCGGAGAAGCAGTTCGAGCTGGTCCTCGACGACGTACGGCTGCCCGCCGACGCCCTCGTCGGCGAAGAGGACGCCGGACTCCTCCAGCTCTTCGCCGGGCTCAACCCCGAACGCGTCATGACCGCGGCGTTCGGCATCGGCATGGGCCGCTACGCGCTCGCCCGCGCCGTCGAGTACGCGAAGACCCGGCAGGTGTGGAAGGAACCCATCGGTTCCCACCAGGCCATCGCCCACCCCCTCGCCCAGGCCCACATAGAACTGGAACTGGCCCGGCTGATGATGCAGAAGGCCGCCCGGCTCTACGACGAGGGCGACGACATCGGTGCCGGCGAGGCCGCCAACATGGCGAAATACGCGGCGGGCGAAGCCTGCGTCAAAGCCGTCGACCAGGCCGTGCACACCCTCGGCGGCAACGGCCTCACCCGCGAATACGGCCTCGCGTCCCTGGTCACCGCGGCCCGCGTCGCCCGGATCGCCCCCGTCAGCCGGGAAATGATCCTGAACTACGTGTCCCACCAGTCCCTGGGACTTCCCAAGTCGTACTGACACGGGACAGTCCGTCTCTCCACGACGCGGCTGCCCCTCGCGCAGCCCTCGCCGCTCCGAAGGGACCTACCGCCATGGTGCACGTGTTCCACAGCGACCACCCCGCCGTCGAGGCACTCGACCTGCCCATCCACGACGCGGTCCTCGGGCGGGCCACCGCGGCGTTCGGCGACACGGTCGCCCTGATCGACGGGACGGACGACAGCTCCACCCTCACCTACCGGCAGCTCGACGCCTTCCACCGGAGGATCGCCGCCGCCCTCGCCGCCGCCGGAGTGCGCAAGGGCGACGTACTGGCCCTGCACAGCCCCAACACCATCGCCTACCCGGCGGTCTTCTTCGGCGCGGCACGGGCCGGCGCCACCGTCACCACCGTCCACCCGCTGGCCACGGCGGAAGAGTTCGCCAAACAGCTCCGCGACTCCTCCGCCCGCTGGATCGTCACCGTCTCCCCGCTCCTCGAAGCGGCCCGCCGGGCGGCCGGACTCGTCGGCGGCGTCGAGGAGATATTCGTCTGCGACCGGGCGGAGGGACACACCTCCGTACTCGACATGCTCGCCACCACCGCCCCCGAACCCCGCGTCGCCGTCGACCCGGGAGAGGACGTCGCCGCCCTGCCGTACTCCTCCGGCACCACCGGAACCCCCAAGGGCGTCATGCTCACCCACCGCTCCATGGCCACCAACCTGGAGCAGCTGCGCCCCTTCATCCCCATGGGCCCCGGCCACCGCATCCTGGCCGTGCTCCCCTTCTTCCACATCTACGGGCTCACCGCCCTGATGAACGCCCCGCTGCGGATGGGCGCCACCGTCGTCGTACTGCCGCGCTTCGACCTCGTCCAGTTCCTCGCCGCGATCGAGAAGCACCGCATCAGCGGCCTGTACGTGGCCCCGCCGATCGTCCTCGCGCTGGCGAAGCACCCCGCGGTCGCCCAGTACGACCTGTCGTCGCTGGAGTACGTCGTCAGCGCCGCCGCCCCGCTCGACGCCGAGCTCGCCGCCGCCTGCTCCCGGCGCCTGGGGCTGCCGCCCGTGCGCCAGGCGTACGGCATGACGGAACTCTCGCCCGGCACGCACGTCGTCCCGCTCGCCGCCGAGAACCCGCCGCCCGGCGCCGTGGGCAGGCTCCTGCCCAGCACCGAGATGCGGATCACCGCCCTGGACCGCGGGGCCGAGGACGCCCCGGTCGGCACCGACGGCGAGATCCTGATCCGCGGACCGCAGGTGATGAAGGGCTACCTCGGCCGCCCCGAAGCCACCGCCGACATGATCGACGCCGACGGCTGGGTGCACACCGGCGACATCGGGCACGTCGACGCCGACGGCTGGCTCTTCGTCGTCGACCGGGTGAAGGAACTCATCAAGTACAAGGGCTACCAGGTCGCCCCCGCCGAACTCGAAGCACTGCTGCTCGGCCACGAAGGGATCGCGGACGCCGCCGTCGTCGGAGTGCCCGACGCCGACGGCAACGAGATCCCCAGGGCCTACCTGGTCCGCCGGAGCTCCGCGGCGGGCGAGAACCTCACGGCGGACGGCGTCATGGCGTACGTCGCCGGGCGCGTCGCCCCGTACAAGAAGATCCGGCAGGTCGAATTCATCGGCGCGGTACCGCGCGCGGCCTCGGGAAAGATCCTCCGGCGCGAACTGCGCGACCGGGACCAGCCCCACGAGGGGAAGCCCCGTGCCTGAAAGGCAGGACCGGCCCATGGCACCGCCGCTCGCCCCACCCGCCCACGACCGGGGCATCACCACACTCACCCTCGACTCACCGGCCAACCGCAACGCGCTCTCCGCGCGGCTGGTCGGCGAACTCTCCACCGCCCTGGAGGCGTGCGCGGCCGACGACGCGGTACGGGCCGTCGTCCTCACCCACACCGGCACCGCGTTCTGCGCGGGCGCGGACCTGACCGGACCGCCCGACCCGGCGGCCTTCGTGGCGCTGATGCGGCAGATCGTCGCGCTGCCCAAGCCCGTCGTCGCCCGGGTCACGGGGCATGTCCGGGCGGGCGGCCTCGGGCTGCTGGGGGCCTGCGACATCTCCGTCGCCGGCCCCGGCGCGTCGTTCGCCCTCACCGAGTCCCGGCTCGGCCTCGCGCCCGCCGTCATCTCCCTGCCGCTGCTGCCGCGCACCGACCCGCGCGCCGCCGCCCGCTACTACCTCACCGGAGAACGCTTCGACGCGGCCGAAGCGGCCCGCATCGGCCTGATCACCCTCGCCGCCCAGGACGTGGACCAGGCGCTCGTCCCCGTACTGGACGGACTGCGCAGGGCCTCACCGCAGGGGCTGGCGGCATCGAAGGAGCTGGTCACGGCTACTGTGCTGAGGAGTTTCGACCAGTACGCCGAAGACCTCATCGCCCGCTCGGCAGCACTCTTCGCCTCCGCCGAGGCCCGGGAAGGGATGACGGCCTTTCTCGAACGACGGGACCCCGCATGGGTGTTGTGACGCCCTCCACCGACCGGACCCCCAAGCAGGACCGCAGCCGCGCCACCCGCCGACGGCTCCTCGAAGCCGCGGTCGCCTGCCTCGCCGAACACGGCTGGGCCGGCTCCACGGTCTCCGTCGTCGCCGAACGCGCCGGCGTCTCGCGCGGCGCCGCCCAGCACCACTTCCCGACCCGCGAGGACCTGTTCACCGCGGCCGTCGAATACGTCGCCGAGGAACGCTCCGCCGCCCTGCGCGCCCTGCCCGTCCAAGGCCGCACGGCCGTCGTGGCGGCCCTCGTCGACCTCTACACGGGCCCGCTCTTCCGCGCCGCGCTCCAGCTCTGGGTCGCCGCGTCCAACGAGGAGCAGCTCCGCCCCCGCGTCACCGAACTCGAAGCCCGCGTCGGCCGCGAGACCCACCGCATCGCCGTCGAACTCCTCGCCGCCGACGAGACGGAGCCCGGCGTGCGCGAAACGGTCCAGGGCCTCCTCGACATGGCCCGCGGCCTCGGCCTGGCCAACGTCCTCACCGACGACACCGCCCGGCGCCGAAGGGTCGTGGCGCAGTGGGCGGCGCTGCTGGACGAGGCACTGGGCTGAGTCCCGGGGCCCGGAGCGGGGCCCCGGACCGCCCCGGTTCCCCGATCAGTTCCCCAGGTCCGCGAGCTGCTCGTATCCCTCGATCTCCCGGGGATCCCGCGAGCCGGGCCCCACGTACCGCGCCGAAGGCCGCACCAGCCGCCCCGTCCGCTTCTGCTCCAGGATGTGCGCCGACCAGCCCGCCGTACGCGCACACGTGAACATCGACGTGAACATGTGCGCCGGAACCTCCGCGAAGTCCAGCATGATCGCCGCCCAGAACTCCACGTTCGTCGCCAGCACCCGGTCCGGGCGCCGTGCGTGCAGCTCCTCCAGCGCGGCCTTCTCCAGCGCCAGCGCCACCTCGAAGCGCGGCGCGCCCAGCTCCTCGGCCGTACGCCGCAGCACGCGCGCCCGCGGGTCCTCCGCCCGGTAGACCCGGTGACCGAAGCCCATCAGCCGCTCACCCCTGTCCAGGGCCTTCCTCACATACGCGGTGGCGTCGCCGGTCCGCTCGATCTCCTCGATCATGCCGAGGACCCGGGACGGCGCGCCCCCGTGCAGCGGCCCCGACATCGCGCCCACCGCGCCCGACAGCGCCGCCGCCACATCGGCGCCGGTCGAGGCGATGACGCGGGCCGTGAACGTGGACGCGTTCATGCCGTGCTCGGCGGCCGACGTCCAGTACGCGTCGACGGCCTTGACGTGCCGGGGGTCCGGCTCACCGCGCCAGCGGATCATGAACCGCTCGACCACGGACCGCGCCTTGTCGATCTCGCTCTGCGGCACCATCGGCAGCCCCTGCCCGCGCGCCGACTGGGCGACGTAGGACAGGGCCATCACGGCGGCCCGCGCCAGATCGTTGCGCGCCGTCTCCTCGTCGATGTCGAGCAGCGGCTTCAGCCCCCACACAGGAGCGAGCATCGCCAGCGCGGACTGGACATCGACCCGGATGTCACCCGAGTGGACCGGGATCGGGAACGGCTCGGCGGGCGGCAGACCGGGGTTGAACGCCCCGTCGACCAGCAGTCCCCAGACATTTCCGAACGACACGTGGCCGACGAGATCCTCGATGTCGACACCGCGGTAGCGGAGCGAACCGCCTTCCTTGTCCGGTTCGGCGATCTCCGTCTCGAACGCGACGACTCCCTCTAGTCCCGGTACGAAGTCGGACATGGCGGCTCCCTCGGTCGGCGGCTGTACGGAGGCCACAGTGGCCTGCCCCAAGATATTGGCGGGTTCCCACGACGCGGGGAAGCGTGACATCCGGCACAGCTTCCCGATTCACCGGTGACCGGTTGGCACCCCTCCCTGCCGGGCGGACTCGGCCGCTGCGGCAGGATGACCCCGTGCCCACCTCCGATTCCCCCTCCGATTCCACCACCGATCCGGCCGCGATGCGCGAGCAGTACCGCTCCGAGGGCTTCACCGAGGACACGCTGGCCGCCGACCCGATCCAGCAGTTCGCCCACTGGTTCCGGCAGGTCGCCGCGGGCGGGCTGCTCCACGAGCCCAACGCCATGGTGGTCTCCACCGCCACCCCCGAGGGCCGGCCGTCCTCACGCACGGTGCTGCTGAAGAAGTACGACGAACGCGGCTTCGTCTTCTTCACCAACTACGAATCCCGCAAGGGCCGCGAACTGACCGCCAACCCCCAGGTCTCGCTGCTCTTCCCCTGGCACCCGATGGCCCGCCAGGTCATCGTCACCGGCGCGGCGTCCCGTGTCGGCCGCGACGAGACCACCGCCTACTTCCGCACCCGCCCGCACGGCTCCCAGCTCGGCGCCTGGGCCAGCGCCCAGTCGACGGTGATCGGCTCCCGCGACGAGCTGATCCGGCGCTACGAGGAACTCGCCGCCCGCTACCCCGAGGGCGCGCACATCCCCGCGCCCCCGAACTGGGGCGGCTTCCGTGTCGTCCCCGACACGATCGAGTTCTGGCAGGGCCACGAGAACCGGCTGCACGACCGCCTGCGGTACGTGCGCGAGGGCGAGGGCTGGCGCGTCGAGCGCCTGTGCCCGTAGCGAACCCCTCCGGACACGCAGAAACCCGCAGGCTCTGGTCCCTCCTTGCGGAGGAGCCGGCCGGACTTACCGGCGAGCCTGCGGGTCGGTGACTGCTTTGGTTTCGGCAGACAGCCTGCCGAGGTGCACTGGGTGCGACGACGGGCTGTCAGCCCGCAGCCACCTCACGAATCCGATAAGACTGCACTTCTCGGATCACCTCCTTTCATCGCTGGCAGCAGCCTAGGAACCCTTCCGGGACCGCACAACCGAATTAAGCCGGTGTCCTGTGCGGCGGTGGGCCGCAGCTGTCCACGGAGCGGGATACGTGGAGCCGGACGGTTCCGGAGACGGTGACGCGCGCCGCGGGCGTGGAGGCGCTGCCGTGAGCACCCAGGGTCGACAGATATATTTCGTAGCTCGATATATGCTCGACGCATGACCCCAAGGAAGAACCCGTCCCTGACGGAACCGCAGTACTTCATCCTTGCTGCGCTCATGGACGGGCCGTTGCACGGTTACGGCATCATCAAGGCCGCCGAGCGGGCCACCGACGGGCGGCTCCGGATCGCTGTCGGCACTCTCTACGGCGCGCTGGAGCGGTTCGAGCGGGCCGGGCTGGTGGCCGCCGACCGCGAGGAGATCGTGGACGGGCGGGCGCGGCGCTACTACCGGCTCACGGACGACGGCACCCAGGTGCTCGGCCGGGAGGCGCTGCGGATGCAGCAGGCGGCAGCCGTCGTCATCGGACGCTCGCGGGATGTCGGAGTGGCCCGCGCATGAACCGTCTGCTGCTTGCCGCCTACCCCAGGTCCTACCGTTCCCGGCAGGGTGAGGAGCTGCTGGACTGCCTGGCCGAGGCGTATCCCGGCCGTTCCTGGCCCCCGCCGCAGGAGGTCGTGGCCTTGGCGCGTGCCGGGGTGCAGGCCCGCGCCCGTGCCGTCGTCGACGACACGGCCCGACCGTGGTGGCTGGACGGCATCCATCTGACCGCTCTCGTCCTCGCCGCGCTGGCGCTGGTGCCGTACCTGCAGGATGTCTGGCACTGGGGACTGCGCATCGATCCCGGCCGGCATGCCATCGCCTTCCACTTCTCCGGCTGGTACCCGTGGGCGCAAGGTCCCGGCACGCGGACGCGGCTCCTGCCCTACGGGCTGCTTCCGCTGGTCTGCCTGATCGCCCTGCTGCGCGGCAAGCCGTGGATCGCACTGCCGGCCGCAGCGGCGATGATCTGCGCCGGTGCCACGTTCAACAGCAATACGTTCTTCGGCGACGAGGGCAAGGCGGGCCTGGGCTACTACGGGCTGGGCGCCCCGATTTCGGCCCGTGACCTCATGCTGTCGGGGATGCTGTGCACCGCGTGCGCCGTGCTGGCGGTCTGCCGCCCCGGCCGGCTGCGACGCCACTCGTACCGCCGGCTGGTCCCCGTCGTGCTCGCCATGTTCGTGGCCGGGGGCCTGCACATCATCTCCATCGGCCCGGCCTTCCAACGCGGCCTGTTCGCCCTCGAAGTCGCCGCGCTGATCGCCGCGTGGGTGGCGACGGCCGCCACCGGGGACTACCGGTGGCTGATCCCCGTCGCGGCGTTCGCGTTCATCCGCACACAGGCGATCGTCGTCCGGCCGGACTGGTTCATGCAGTCCCTGCCGGACCTGGTCGTCCTCCTCCTCCTGATCGCGCCCCTCCCGGCCCTGGCGATCGCCGCCCAGCGCCGGCAGGGCCGGGCGCTCCTCGAATAGGAGCAGGTCCCCGCTGGGCCGGCCGAGCCCGACGGCCCCTTGCGTGCCGGAGCGGGCACGTGACCGAACTGCTCCCCGACGGACCATGGAAAGAAAACGATGACTCAGCACGATCCCCCGACCCTGCCCACGCACCCGGACACCTCCGGCCGGGTCCCGGGAGCCACGGCCGAACACAGCCCTTCGCGGACGGTACGGCCATGGATCCCGGCTCTGCTGTGCCTCGTGGCGTTCCTGGTGGTCTACCTGATCGCCGTCTGCACCCCGTTCGGGCAACGGGCGGAGAACGCCCTGTTCAACAACAACGGCGCCAACCCGGCATGGATCTACGACTGGTCGGGGACGGCCTACGATTCGCCGGCTCTGCCGCCGCTGGACCAGACCGCCATGCCCACCCTGCTCGTGGGCATCGCGCTCATCGTGGCCGTCACCCTGGTCCGGAGGTGCTGGTGGCAGGGGAGCGCGGCGATCGGGGTCGTCGTGGCCACGCTCGGGAGCAAGGAACTCACCAGGACGATCCTGCCCCGCCCCGACCTGGTCGGCGCGCACGTCAGCCTCATCGAGCCGAGCTTCCCCAGTGGGCACGTGGCCATCCCCGCCGGGCTGGCCCTCGGCGCCGTCCTCGTCGCTTCCCCTCGCGTCCGCCCCTACGTGACAGCGGCCGGCATGCTGTGGCTCGCCGTCACCGCCGGCGCCGTCCTGGCCGCCTACCACCACCGGCCCAGCGACGTGCTGGGCTCCACCCTGCTGGCCTGCGCCGGCTACAGCCTCGCGGCCCGGCTCCTGCCACCCGCCGCCGCACCGGACGTCACGCGGCGCCCTCGCGCGCTGCCGGCCATCGCCCTCGCACTGTCAACGGCCGGCGCGCTCGCCGCCGGCGCACGGGACGACTCCGTTACACAGTCGCTGGTCTTCGCGGCAGCGGCCCTCCTGTGCGCGGCCCTGTTCTGGTACACCGCAGCGGAGGGGCCCGCACGCACCGCACGCCGCACCCGCCCCGCACGGGGGTGACCGCCCGGCCGGTTCCGCAACGACCCGGGCAGCAGCGGCCGGACGAACTCCCGCCCGGCATCCGGCAGTTCATGTCGACGTACCCCTGACCACGATCCACCGCTCAACCATTTGAAGGCACCACCCAGCCGGGGCTAGGTTGGACCGATCGGCATGCAATCCCCCTGGAAAGGGGCATGAATCGGTATGACCGTCGCCTCACAAGCCCCGGCCCAAGCCCCGGCCCAAGCCCCGGCCCAAGCCCCGGCCCAGGGCCGTGCCGCCCGGTTGGTGGGGCGGACCCCCGCCGGGGTGCGGCCGTATCTGGAGTTGCTGCGGCTGGACCGGCCGGTGGGAGCCTGGCTGCTGGTGGTGCCCGGATGGATCGCCCTGGGAGCGATCGCCGGGCCCCGGGACGGGGGCCTGCTCGGGCTGCTGCTCCTGGTGTACGGGGTGCTGTCGAGAGGGGCCGCCTGCGGGCTCAACGACGTGCTGGACGCGCGGTTCGACGCACAGGTGCCGCGTACGGCGGAACGGCCCGTCGCCTCCGGGCGGCTGGCGGCCGGGCGGGCACTGGTGCTGTGTGTCGCGGTCGGGGCCGCCGCTCCGCTGGTGATGGGGTTCTGGAGTGTGGAGGCCGTGGTGTGGGCGGCGGCCGGGGCGCCCCTCGCGGCGGTGTATCCGTATATGAAGCGGGTCACCCACTGGCCGCATGTGTGGCTGGGGATCACCATCAACTGGACGGTGCCGCTGGTGTACGGCCTGCTCACCGGAGGGCTCGGGCTCGGGGGCGGGGTGCTGTACGGGGCGCTGATCTGCTGGGCCGTGGGGACGGACGTGATCTACGCCTGCCAGGACCGGGAGGCCGATGTGCGGGCCGGGGTGCGGTCGGCCGCCGTGCTGCTGGGGCGGCGCAGCCGGGTGGTGGTGGGCGGCGTGTACGCGGGGTGTGTGGTGCTGCTCGCCTGGTTCGGGATCGTGGCCGGGCTCGGGCCGCTGTACTGGCCCGGACTGTGCGTGGTCGCGGGGCAGTTGGGATGGCAGGTGTGGCGGGCCGACCCCGCGGACGTCGGAGCCTGCGGGCGGGCGTTCGGCACCAATCCTCTGTGCGGACTGCTCATCCTCGTGGCCGTGCTCGCCGGGAGGGTCGGTACCCTCGGCTGAGGGACACGGATCCTGGAGGTGCTGGAGGTGCTGGTGGGACTGCGGGAACGGATAGCGGCGGAACTCACGGCGACCATGCACGGCGGGGATCTCAAGCTGGAGCGGTATGCGGGCCCGCCCGGTGATCCCGGGCTGTTCGGGATCGCGCCGGGGGATCCGGTGTGGCGGGTGCACGGGCAGGCCACCGGGATGCTCACCGGCGGGTTCGCCGCGCTCATGCTCCAGTCGCTGCATCCGCTGGCCATGGCGGGGGTCGACCAGCACTCCGACTTCCGCGCCGATCCGGTCGGGCGGCTGAACGGAACCGTACGGTTCATCACCACGACCACCTTCGGCTCCTCGCCCGCCGCCCGCGAGGTGATCGACCTCGTCCGGCGGATCCACACCCGGGTGCACGGCACCGCCCCCGACGGCCGGCCGTACCGCGCGGACGACCCCGACCTGCTCACCTGGGTGCACACCGCCGAGGTACGCAGCTTCCTCGCCGGCCACCAGGCCTACGCACCCCGGCCGCTCCGGCTGACCCCCGCCGAGTGCGACGCCTACTACCGCCAAGTAGCCCCCATGGCCGAGGCGTTGGGCGCACGGAACGTACCGCGCACGTCCCTCGAAGCCGAGCGGTACCTGACTCGCCTCCGCCCCCAACTCCACGCCACTCCGGCCGCGTTGGACTCGGTACTGTTCCTCCGCCGCTTCGGACGCACACGACGGGAGCGGCTGGCCGTAAGCCTGCTCACGAACGCCTCGGTCGGACTCCTCCCCGACTGGGCCCGCACCGAACTCGGCATCCATCGCCCGGCCCCCGTCCGCACCGGCTGGGACCGGCCCCTGGCGACGGTCGTCGGACGCACCCTCCAGTGGGGGCTCGGGCCCTCCCGGATCCAGGCCGCCGCACGGGGGCGGCTGGCGGGGGCGCGGCAGGGATGACGTCGAGATCTTCGAGGCGTCCGGCAGCAGCATGCTTCGGTGGAGGGGAACCGGCGGCTCACCGGGTTTCATGACCGGGCGCGGTCAGGCTTCCGCCCGGCGTGTCCTCCCGCCGTCCGGCCGACAGGACTTTTCCGGACTGAGAGGTCGTCCTTGGCTGTACCTGGCGCAGGGCCCGGACAGCTTCGAGGGTTCGCCGGCCGTCGCCGGTGACGGGCTGCGCCGTCGTCATTCGTGATCGCGCAGGAAGGCAGGGATCTCGTCGCGGGCCGGGTAGTTCGGCAGGGGTGCCGGCTTGCCCTGAAGGAACGCAGTGATGACGGCGGCGGCTCGGTCGTTGTTGTCGTCCAGGCCGTTCCACATGTGGTGTCCGACTCCGGGCATGTACTGCGTGCGCTGGATGGCGGGGTCATTGGCAAGGACGGTGGTCTCCCATTGGCGGACCTGGGAGGAGCACTCGGCGATCATCAGCATCGCGGGGGTCCGGGACTGCCTCAGTCGTGAGGCGACGGAGGGTGAGTCCTTGACCGTCTGCTGGATGCGGAGGCTGGCGGCGGGGCTGAAGGAGAAGTTTTGTGCGGTGTCCTCGGCGGGGATGCGGTGCGCGTCGCGCGCGCAGTAGGCGGATGCGGTGTCGCTGCCGAGGTCTGCCGCGGTGAAGGCGTTGTCGCCTTCAGCCTGTCCGATCAGTCCGGTGCCGGGGCTGAGGAGTCCGAGTCGCATGAGGCCGAATGCCACGGCGTACCGGGGGGCGTGTGTCGATCGCGGTCCGGTCGGGGCCGGCGCGAGGCCCCGTGCTGATTTTCGGCCCTTGTGCCCGGCGATGTGTGCGGTCGGGCCGTCCATGGGGCCGGGCTCAGCGATGATCGCCCGGTGCAAGCGTGCGGCGACGCTCTGGTCGGCCAGGGCTCGGGTGAGCACGGCCCCGCCTGAGGAGAAGCCGAGGATGTCGGCCTTGCCCTTGTCCAGGCGGTCGATGAAGGCGCCGAGGTCGCGGACCGACCTGGAGATCGTGTACTGGCCCATGGGGAGCAGGTCGCTTCGTCCGCCACCGGCCTGTTCGTAGGCGTAGACGTCGTAGCCCTGGCGTGCCAGGGCTTGCAGGAACCGGTGGTCGAGCACCGAGATGCCGCGGACCGGTCCGCCGTTGAGATACACGAGCGGGACGGGATGCCGGGGGCCGGGGTTCACAGGCGGGTAGTGGTACACCGCGACCCGGCTGCCGGTGGACAGGCTCCAGTGCTGCGTAGTCACGAACGGCAGGGCGGGCGGGTACCGGCGGGCCGTCGGCATGGTCGGAACGCAGACCGACGCCGTCAGTGCTGCCGCGACAACCACCGGCAGGAACAGCACGAGCCGCGTCGGCCGACTGCGGCGCCGACCCCGCCACATCGCGAGGGCAGCCCCGACTCCAAGGGCCGGCAACCATGCGGCAAGCCCCGAGCCTGCCCCGTCTGTGAGGGCGATCAGCGCGAGAAAGACGACGACCAGCATCGCGACGGCGGCCAGGGCCGGCAGTAAGCGTCCGGTGAAGCGGACGAGACGTATGGCGGACGTGGGCACGGTGGACCTCCAGCAGTTTCAGAACGCTGTTTCAAAACGACGTTATCAAAGAAGGTAGGGTGTTGGCCGTGGGTAGGCCGAGAACAAACGACGAGGCCGTCAAAGAGCGGCTTGTGGAGTGCGCGACCGAGATGCTCGCCACCCGTCCGCGGGAGTCGCTCACCGTCCGCGCCGTGGCCGCTGCTGCCGAGGCGTCGACGACGGCGGTGTATTCCTTGTTCGGTGGTAAGGACGGGCTGATCGGTGCGGTGCGCGACAGAGCCGTCGCCGGCCTGTTCCAGGACCTGTCGGCGGCGCAGACCTCCGCGGACCCTCTCGCCGACCTCTACGCGCTGGGCGTCGCCTACCGCCGTTGGGGGCGCGGACACAGCCACCTGTACACGGTGCTGTTCGGTGGTGTGCAGTCCTTCGACCCGTCGGGGGAGGCCGGTGCCAGTGACCCGATCCGTCCGCTCCTCGCGGCGATCGATCGCGCGTTGGCGGCGTCCGTCCTCGTCGGCGAGGCAACGTCGATCGCCCTGTCGATCTGGGCCACCCTGCACGGGCTGGTGACTCTCGAACTGGCTGGGGCCCTCGACGCCGCCACGGCCGAGGCGGCATTCCGATCGGCGATTCACGCCACGTTGCGCGGATGGGCGAACCCGGCGGTGTTCCGCAGCCTTCGCCACGCCGAACTCGCTCATTGACAGGATCAGGGCCGGTTATCCGGGCCCTCCCGGTCCCTGCCGGGGCGGAGTGCGTGGTCGGTGAAGACCGGCATGCCAAGGTCGACCAGCTGCGGCCGACCATCGGTCGGAGATCGCTTGAGGCTGTTGGGCTTGGCCATCGCAGCGTCGAAGCCGACCTGGAGTCACTCGACCTCGCCGAGCCGGTCGTTGGCACGGGCCTCGCGGATACGTTCTCGGAGGTTCTGGGTGATCTCGATGAGGCGTGGCCTCTGGCGGCGGCGTGGGATTTTCGGGTTGTATCGGAGCCGGCCCTCGCCTCGGTACGGATCGAGCGGATTGTGGTGGGCGCGGGGACGGCGGCGCTCGGAGCGCGCCAGCGGCACTGGGTTGATCAGCGGGCCGTCGCCGGTCTCGATCCAGAAGGTGTGGAAGCTGCGGATCGCAGCGTTGCTGTCCGGATGGTGCGGGGCTTGTGGCGGTCGTCCAGGTAGGGCTTCCTGGTGATCGGGTTGGTGGTGCCCGCTGTCGCGGTGGACACCGTAGCCCGCCCCTCCTCACCGAAGACCAGCCACGGCACCACGCCCGGGTTTGCGGCGACGCGGTCCGGCCGGGAGGCGGTGCCGGCCGCTCCGTCGTGGAGCCCGGCACCGCCCCCCGGCCGGGGCCCGTCCTCACGCCGCGTGCAGCGCCAGCGTCGGTGAGAGGCGGGATGCCCGCACCGCCGGGTAGAGGCCCGCGATCGTGCCGATCACCAGCGTCGCGCCGAAGCCGCCGCCGACCGCCCACGGCGGCACCACCCAGGGCAGCCCGCCGGAGTACGCGTACACCCCGGTCGCCGCCGCGCCGAGCGCCACGCCCGCCAGGCCGCCCAGGCCGGAGAGCATCAGCGACTCCGTGACGAACTGGATGCGGATCTGGCCCCGGGTCGCGCCGAGCGAGCGGCGCAGCCCGATCTCGTACCGCCGCTCCAGCACCGAGATGATCATGGTGTTGGCGACCCCGACGCCACCGACGAGCAGCGCGATGCCGCCCAAGCCCAGCAGCAGGCTGCTGAACGCCCCCTCGGTCGCCGCCTTCGCCCGGAGCGCCGACGACGGGTCGGTGACCTTCACGTTCTGCGGGTTCTGCGGGTCGACCGTCGCCGCCATGACCTTGCGTACGTCCTGCACCGCCGCGTCGTCCGAGCGCTCGTACACCGACGTCGGGTGGCCCTCGAAGCCCAGCAGGCGCTTCGCGCCCTCCCAGCCGACCAGTGCGGAGCGCTCGATCTCCGGTGCGAGCGGCAGCGGGGCGAGGATGCCGACCACGGTGAAGTACCGGTCGCCGATCCACACCTGCCGGCCCGGAGCGGTGATGCCGAGACGCTCCGCGGAGACATGGCCGAGCACGACGGAGGGGTAGCGTCCGGTCGCGTCGTTGAGCCAGGCGCCGCTGCGGATCTCGCCGCGCAGCACCCGCAGCAGGTCGCCGGTGGTCGCCTTGACGGTGATCCCGCCCGTATCGTCCTTGTCGATCTTCTCGTTGCGCCGTGCGGTCGTGTCGAGGTCGGCGGTCGCGCCCACCTCGTGGACGCCCTTGATCCGGCCCACCATCCCGACCGCGGCCTCGGGCAGCTTGACGTCCTTCCCGGCGAACATCGAGTCGCCGGGGGAGGCCACGAGCAGGTTGGTGCCCAGCTTGTCGAGCTCCCGGAGCAACTGGGCCTGGCTGGAGGCGGAGATGCCCACCACCGAGATCATCGTCGCGATGCCGATGGCGATGCCCAGGGCGGAGAGCACCACCCGCATCGGCCGGCTGCGCAGCCCCGCCGAGCCGACGTGCAGCACGTCCCGGGGGCGGAGCCGGGCCGCTCTCAGCTGTCCCCGGCCCCGGCCCCGGCCGCCGGTGTCGCGGTCCGCGCGCCGCGCCCTCACTGGTCCGCTCCCGTTGCGGCGTGGTCCGCTCCCGTGGCGGCCGGGGAGCGGCCGTTGCCGGACCCCTCGCGTACGCCCGCGGACGGGTCGCGTACATCAGCAGACGCATCGCGTGCGCCCGCGGACGGGTCGCGTACGTCAGCAGACGCATCGAGTGCGCCCGCGGACGGATTGCGTACGTCCGCGACCACCTGGCCGTCCCGGATGCGCACCTCGCGCGGCAGGTCCCGGGCGATCTCGGTGTCGTGCGTGATGACCGCGATGGTGGCGCCCTCCCGGTTGAGGTCGCGCAGCAGCTCCATCACCGCTGCCCCGGACGACGAGTCGAGCGCCCCGGTCGGTTCGTCGGCCAGCAGCAGCGCGGGTTCCCCCACGACGGCCCGCGCGATGGCGACCCGCTGCTTCTGTCCGCCGGAGAGCTGGTGCGGCTTGTGGTCGAGGCGGTCGGCGAGCCCGACCCGCTCCAGCGCGTCGGCGGCCCTGCGGCGGCGTACGGCACGGGACAGGCCCGAGTACAGCAGCCCCTCCGCGACGTTGTCGCGGGCGCTGACGCCCGGCACCAGGTGGAACGCCTGGAAGACGAAGCCGACGTGCTGGGCACGCAGCGCGGAGAGCCTGCGGTCGGAGAGCGCCGCCACGTCGTGCCCCGCGATGTGGACGGACCCGGCGGTGGGGCGGTCCAGGGTGCCGATGATGTGCAGCAGCGTGGACTTGCCGGAGCCGGACGGGCCGACGATGCCGAGGAGTTCGCCCTCCTCGACGGTGAGGTCCACCCCGCGCAGGGCGGCGACCGGCCCCGGGTACTCCTTGGTGACGCCGCTGAGGCCGACGACCGTGCTCATATCTTCGGCACCCCGACCTTCATGCCCTCGCGCAGCCCGCCGCCGGACACCTCGACCCGGCCGCCGGCGAACATGCCGAGCTCGACCTTCACGTCGCGGGCCGTGCCGTCCTGGACGACCTGGAGGCCGAAGCCGCCGGCGGGCAGCGCGAGCAGCGCGTTCACCGGGACGCTGAGGACGTCCTTGTGCACCTCGCCGGTCAGGTTCACCGTGACCGGCGCCTGGTCGAAGCCGCCGACCTTGTCCGGCTTGTCGAAGGAGACGGTCAGGGTGACCTTGGGGCTGTTGTCCTGCGGGTCCTTGCCGGGCTTCGCCGTCCGGCCGACCGAGGAGACCGACCCGGCCGCGCTGCTGCCGTCCGGCAGATCGACGGTGACCTTGGTGCCCGCCTTGGCGAGCTGGCTCTCGGCGACGTCGAGCTCGAACGTCACGATGCGCTCGGAGCCGGTCGTGGTGAGGACCGGAGCGCCGGGCTGGGCCAGTTCGCCGACGGCCGCCTCGACGCTCTTGATCCGGACCTCCCCCGGGGCGAAGGCGATGTCCTGCGGCCCCACCGTTCCGGTCCGCTTGCTGTTGTGGGACTTCTGCCAGCGCTTGACGGCGGCCGCGGTCAGCTCGGTGTACTCGTCGTCCGGGGTGAAGCCGGTGTAGCCGAGCTCCACGAGATTGCGCTCCAGCTGCTCCACGTCCCGGCCCCGGTCGCCCGGCTTCAGCGTCCGGTACATCGGCCCCGAGCCGTACATCAGCCACACCGCCCGGCCGTCGACCTCGTACAGCCGCTCGTTCCGCTTGACCGTCGAGCCGGTGCGCGGCGTCCAGGTCATGGTGCCCGCCCCGCCCGCGTTGACCTTGCGCTGCTTGTCGTAGCCGAGCGTCCCGTCCGCCTGGGCGCTGTCGCGCAGGTCGCCGCGCTCGATCGCGGCGGTGGCCGGGGGCAGCCCGGTGTTCTTCGGGCCACCCGTCTCCCCGGCGGAGCCGAACTGGGTGAGAGCCAGCGACCCGGCCGCCACGGCGAGCACCGCCGCGGCGGCCACCACGACCCGTCCGCGCCTCACCGCCCGGCGCTTTCGCACGCCGCGTTGGCCTTCTCGAACTTCTTCATGTCCTTCTGCTGCATCGCGGGCGCCTGCGCCATCCCGCCGTCGAACTTCGGGTCGGGCATGTCGATGCCGTTCTTGCGCATGCACCGGGCGAAGGCGAGCATCTTGTCCTTCTGGGCCTGGGTCATCTCCTTGATCCCGCCGCCGACCGCCTTGTCCTGGCAGGCCTTGAACGCCTTCTCCATCGTCTCCTTGCTCTTGCCGCCGCCGTTGATGGTCATTCCGCGGCCGTCCTCGCCCGGCTTCGGCTCCGGGACATCCAAGCCGTGCTCCCGCAGGCACTTGCGGTGCTCCAGGGCCTGGTCCGCGTCCGTCTTCTTGGTGTCCGAAGCGGATCCGGCGCTCTTGGTTCCGCTTCCGCTTCCGCCCCCGTCGCCCGAGCAGGCGGTGGCCGACAGGACGACGGCGGCGGCGATCAGGCAGGCGGCGGCGACGCCGCGACTTTGTGAGCGGGTGGTGGTCCGGCGGGAAATGATCGGGTTCATGAGGACTCCTCGTCCGTTGCTGACAGGCCGGGTACGAACAGCCCGAGCGTGCGTGAGGAGCCGGTTTCGTTTCTCTCAGGCCGGATGTTTACACCGACGAAACACCGCTTTCGGTTACACAGGACCCATGCGTGTGCTGGTGGTGGAGGACGAGGAATTCCTGGCCGGGATGATCGCCGAGGGGCTGCGCCGCGACGCCGTCGCGGTGGACATCGCCACGGACGGCCGGGCGGCGCTGGACCGGCTTCGGTTCGGCGCGTACGACGTGATGATCCTCGACCGCGATCTGCCGGGGCTGCACGGCGACGAGGTGTGCCGGCAGGTCGTCGGCATGCGCCTGCTGACCCGGATCCTGATGCTCACCGCGTCCGGGACGGTACGCGACCGGGTGGCCGGACTCGGGCTCGGCGCCGACGACTACCTGACCAAGCCGTTCGCGTACGACGAACTCCTCGCCCGCGTCCTGGCGCTCGGCCGCCGGGCCCGCCCCGCTCTCCCGCCGGTCCTGGAACGGGCCGGGCTGACGCTGGACACCGCCCGCCGCCAGGTCTGCCGCGACGGCCGCTACCTCTCGCTCTCCCGCAAGGAGTTCGCCGTGCTGGAGACCCTGCTGCGGGCCGAGGGCGCGGTCGTCAGCGGCGACGACCTGATCGAGGAGGTGTGGGAGGAGGACACCAGCTACCGCACCAACGCGGTCCGGGTCACCCTGTCCAAGCTCCGCGCCAAACTGGGCGCGCCTCCGGTGATCGAGACGGTCCCGGGGGCCGGCTACCGCATCGGGGACGGCCTCGCTGACAGGCCGGGGGACCACGGCCCCGCGGGTGGACCGGTGGGCGGCGACGCGACCGGACCGGTGAACGGGCCGGCGGACCAGCCGGGCGACGGCTCCGCGAACCGGTGGGGAGAGGGCCGGTGAGCAGCGAGCGCGCCCGGCTCACCGCGCTGTACGGCGGACTGCTGGTGCTGGCCGGCGCCCTGCTGATGGGCCTGGTCTACCTGCTGGTCAGCGAGGGCCTCTACGCCAGTGTGCTGACCGCGGTGGCCCCGGCGGTCCCCGACGGGGCCGCCATCAGGTCGGGCGTGGCCTCCGCGCCCGAGCCGCCCGTGTCGTACTGGGCGCAGACCAAGGTCATGGAACCCGGGCAGTACGCGGTGGCGCGGAGGGTCAGCACCGCCGCCGGGGACGCCGCGCTCAACCAGCTGCTGACGGTCTCCGGGGTCTCCCTCGCCGTCTACTCGGCGCTCTCCGTCGCGCTCGCCTGGTGGATGGCGGGCCGGGTGCTGCGGCCGGTCGGCGTCATCACCGCCCGCGCCCGCCGGCTCTCCGGCAGCAACCTGCACGAACGCCTCGCGCTGAAGGCCCCGCCCGGCGAGCTCAAGGAACTGGCCGACACCTTCGACGGGATGCTCGACCGGATCGAGGAGCTGGTCGCCGCCCGGCAGCGGTTCGCCGCCAACGCCGCCCACGAGCTGCGCACCCCGCTCGCCGTGCAGCGGGCCGCAGCCGAGATCGGCCTCGCCGACGACCCGCCGCCCGAGAAGGTCGCCTGGATCCGGGACAAGCTCATCGACACCGCCGTCGGCAGCGAGCAGCTCATCGAGGGACTGCTGCTCCTCGCGGTCTCCGACGAGGGCCTGCGGCGCCGCGAGCGGGTCGGACTGGACGCGACCGCGGCCACGGTGACCGAGGCGCTGGAGGCGGAGGCGAAGGCGCGCTCCATCACCGTGGAGGCGGAGGTCCGGCCGCTGCCGGTCGAGGGCGACCCGGTCCTGCTGGACCACCTCGTGCACAACCTGGTCGCCAACGCGCTGCGCCACAACCACCCCGGCGGGACGGTACGGATCCGGGTGGGGCCGGGCGGTCTGGAGGTCGCCAACACCGGGCCGGTGGTGGACCCGGCGACCGTGCCGCTGCTGTTCGAACCGTTCCGCCGGGCGCAGGCCCGCCGCCACGCTCCCGGCGAGGGGGCCGGCCTGGGGCTCTCCATCGTGGCGTCGATCGCGAGGGCGCACGGCGGCGAGGCGAGTGCGACGGCGAACCCGGGCGGCGGACTGACGGTCCGGGTCGTGCTGCCGACGTGCGCCTGACGGCGGCCCGGCGCGATCAGCGCCGGTAGAAGATCCGGTCCCGGTACTCCGTCATGACGCGCCCGTTCCACTCGTGACCGCCGTCGACGTTCCCCGACCGCAGCATCGGCGGCTCGATCCCGCGCGCCACGAGCTGCTCCGCCGCGGCGGCCATCATCGCCTGCATCACCGCGCTGGTGACCACCGTCGACGCGGGTCCGAACGGCGCCTCGATGCCCTCGACGGTCAGCTCCGCGTCGCCGATGGAGATCTTGCTGTCGAGCACGATGTCGCAGTGGTCCCGAAGGAAGCCGCCCGAGGCGTGCCGGGACCGGGTGCCGTCCGCGTACGCGACCGAGGTGACGCCGATGACCTTCAGGCCGAGCGCGCGCGCGTTCATCGCCATGTCCACCGGGAGCGCGTTGCGCCCGGAGAGCGAGATGATCACGAGGACGTCGCCCGCCCTGGCGGGGCTGGAGTCCAGGACCGCGCCCGCCAGCCCGTCGACCCGCTCCAGCGCCGAACCGAGGGTCGCCGGCATGACGTCGACGCCGACCGTCCCCGGGACGGCCAGCAGGTTCATCAGGGCGAGGCCGCCCGCCCGGTAGACGACGTCCTGGGCGGCGAGCGAGGAGTGCCCGGCGCCGAAGGCGAAGAGCCTGCCGCCCGCCGCGACGGTGTCGGCGATCGCGGCACCGGCGGCCGCGATGGTGCCGGACTCCTCGTCGCGTACCCGCTCCAGCAGGCCGATCGCTGCGTCGAAGAACTGACCGGCCAGCTTGCTGTCGCTCATCGAGGAGCCCTTTCCGGCGGGGAAGAAGTTACGAGGAGGAATGGTCGCGAGGCGTCCGTGCCGCGGATCACGTTGCGGTCTGGACCAGTGGCCTGTCAATACCGCCCGCGCCGCTCCGCTGCGCGGTGTTCGGTCGGCACGGCACGGTTGTCAGCGGTATGCGTCAGAATTGGGTGAGGGCCAGCGCACGACGTTTTTCCTGTCACAGCATCGAGGGGCACGAATGTCCGGACTGATCGACACCACGGAGATGTATCTCCGCACCATCCTCGAACTCGAAGAGGAAGGCGTGGTCCCCATGCGCGCCCGGATTGCGGAACGGCTGGACCAGAGCGGTCCGACGGTGAGCCAGACGGTGGCGCGCATGGAGCGCGACGGCCTGGTGCAGGTCGCGGGCGACCGCCACCTGGAGCTGACCGACGAGGGGCGCCGCCTCGCGACCCGCGTCATGCGCAAGCACCGGCTCGCCGAGTGCCTGCTCGTCGACGTGATCGGCCTGGAGTGGGAGCAGGTCCACGCCGAGGCGTGCCGCTGGGAGCATGTGATGAGCGAGGCCGTGGAGCGGCGGGTGCTGGAGCTGCTGCGCCACCCGACGGAGTCCCCGTACGGGAATCCCATCCCGGGCCTGGAGGAGCTGGGCGAGAAGGCCGAGGCGGATCCGTTCCTCGACGAGGGCATGGTGAGCCTGTCGGAGCTCGATCCGGGCACCGAGGGCAAGACGGTCGTCGTGCGCCGGATCGGTGAGCCGATCCAGACGGACGCCCAGCTGATGTACACGCTGCGGCGGGCGGGTGTGCAGCCCGGTTCCGTGGTCAGCGTGACGCAGTCGCCCGGCGGGGTGCTGGTCGGCAGCAGCGGCGAGGCGGCGGAGCTGGACACCGAGGTCGCCTCGCACGTGTTCGTGGCCAAGCGCTGACGGATATACGAACGGGTATGCGAATAGATGCGCGAACGAAGGTACGGGGTGCCGACGGGCGCTGAATCATGACGTCCGCTTGCTGTTTTTCCGTCCGGAACCGCAGCGCCGGGGCGGATCCCGTGCCAGGCTGTGGCTGAGGCATACCTGAGAGTGTCGGCCATCTGGCCGCGCGGTCGGGGAGGGAGCAGGTGCATGCGCCCGTCGTACGTGCTCGTTCGGCGTATTCGGCATGCCCGGCGCGCGCCCCGGAAGGCCGCTGCCGTGCTCCCGGCCGCCCGCGCATGCGCTCCGGCGCCAGCCGCCGAAAGCGCTCCGGCGCCGACCGTGCCCCGTAGGACAGCAGAGGGCCCCGGCGCCGTGCGGCGCCGGGGCCTGTCCTCCCCTGTTTCGACCCGGAGCCCCGAGCTCTCGAGGTCGGTCCCTGCGGGCCCTCATCCCCGAGTGGCCCGCCTCCCGGTGAAGGTCTCCCCTCCGCGGCTGCCATCAACCCTTGGAGCCGGTCACTCGAACGAGGGGTCTTGGTTGCCGGAACCCGGTTTTCGAATAAAGGTTCGATAGTCTGGCGTGGTGCGACCACGCGGGGATCGAGCGGGATCAAGCGGTGATCGAGAACCAGAAGGGGGTGCCAGAACATATGGTGCGGCGCATCGATGTGACCGGGACCGACGGCGTACGCCTCGCGGCCTGGGAGTTCGCCGACCCGCCCAAAGGGCGCACGGAGGGCGAACGCGCCCCCGGGATCTTATTGCTCCACGGCCTGATGGGCCGGGCCGCGCACTGGGCCTCGACCACCCGCTGGCTCGCCGAGCGGCACCGCGCCGTCGGCCTCGACCAGCGCGGGCACGGCCGCAGCGAGAAGCCGGCCGAGGGCCCCTACACCCGTGAGGCGTACGTCGCCGACGCCGAGGCGGCGATCGAACAGCTCGACCTCGCCCCCGTCACCCTCGTCGGACACTCGATGGGAGCGCTCACCGCCTGGCAGCTCGCCGCGAAGCGCCCCGATCTCGTCCGGGCGCTGGTCATCTGCGACATGCGGGCCTCCGCGCTCGGCGCGGCCTCGCAGCGGGAGTGGGAGGACTGGTTCACGTCCTGGCCGGTGCCGTTCGCGACGCTCTCCGACGTACGGAAGTGGTTCGGCGAGGACGACCCCTGGGTGGAGCGGCCCAACCCGGCCCGGGGCGAGTTCTTCGCCGAGGTGATGGCCGAGCGGGCCGACGGCTGGCGCCCCGTCTTCTCCCGCCGCCAGATGCTCCGGTCCCGCGCGACCTGGGTGTTCGACGCGCACTGGGAGGAGCTGGCGCAGGTCCGGTGCCCGACCCTGGTGCTCCGCGGTCTCGACGGCGAGCTGGGCCGGGCGGAGGCCCAGGAGATGGTCCGCGTACTGCCGCGCGGGCAGTACGCGGAGGTGGCCGACGCCGGTCATCTCGTCCACTACGACCAGCCGGAGGGCTGGCGCGCGGCGGTCGAACCCTTCCTGGAGCAGTTCGCCGAGGACCCCCAGGGGTACCGCGAGCCCGTATCCCCGTAGGAAGCCGCCTCCCCACGGGACCCGCCTCCCCATGAGGAGGGGATGGCCGCACGGAGGGCGGGCCTCACGGGCCGTACGGGGGCGGGCCCGCGGGCCCCGCTCTCCTCAGCCCTTGCCGGCCGAGGCTCAGCCCTTGCTGACCGCGGCCAGGATCTCCGGGAGCCGGCTCGCCGTCCGGGGAGCGGCGAGCCGCAGCCCCGCCCAGGTGATCAGCGCCCCGTACCCGGTCCCGGCGGGCAGCAGCAGCCACAGCCACTGCTCCAGATCGGCGACGTGCAGCCAGATCGTCACCGCGATCACGGGCGCGCAGAGCACCGCCGCCGAGACCATGCCGCCGAAGATCGAGATCCAGGCGAGCCCGGCCTGCCCCGGTGCCACGTTCTTGAACGCCCCGTCCTGCGGGATCGAGTACGGGAAGTTCGCCGACGCCACCGCACCCGTCGCCAGCATCGCGCCCAGCAGGGCGAACGAAAGCCCCATGACCCCCGGCAGCGCACCCCAGTCGCCGAGCACCGCCGCCGTCACCACCGTCACCAGGGCCGTGTACGGCAGGGTGATCAGCAGCAGCGCCAGGGCCCGCGCCCGCAGTTCGAGGTAGGCGTCCCGGGTGGAGGAGATCGTCAGCGCCACCATCCAGAACGCGGAGGTGTCCTGGCCGAACTGGTTGTACATCTGGATGCCGAGCATTCCGGCAGCGAAGCAGGCGAAGTACATCGAGCCGGTGCCCTGCAGCGCGTTGATGATCGGCACGATCAGCCCGATCGCCAGCGCCGTGACCCAGGCGGCCTTGGTCTTCGGGTCGCGTGCGATGTACCGCAGACTGCGCTCCATCACCGGTCCGGTACGCCCCGAGGGCAGCAGCGCGGAGAGCCTGGAGCCGCTCGCACCGGACTTCTCGCGGCCCGGACCGGCGGGAGCGAGGGTCGAGCCGTCCGGGGCCGTCATCAGCTTCACCAGACTCCGCTGCCACAGCCACAGCAGCGCGAACAGCGCCGCCGCGGCCAGCAACAGCTGTCCGGCGGCCTGCCCGTAGGAGCCCCGCGAGGCCGAGTCCACGGCCCCGATCGCCGAGGCGGGCGGCAGCCAGCGCACCACGTCCGCGGCCGGCTCGAGCGCGGCGAGGCCGCCCGCCTGACCGAGCCGCTGCGCACCGAAGTTGACGACCTGGAAGCCCACCGCGATCACGAGCCCGCTCAGTACCGCGAGATCGCGGCCCTTGCGCGACGTCAGCAGCCGGGTGTTGGCCGTGGCCACGGCACGTGTCAGCGCCACGCACAGGAGCAGCGTGAGCGGCGCGGCCACCACGGCGAACACCGCCCCCACCGCCCCGTGCGCCACCGCGGCCACCGAACCGGCCGCCAGGCAGAGCGTGAACAGCGGACCGATCCCGACGAGCGACGCCGCCAGCAGCGCCGAGATCAGCGGGCGCGGCCGCAGCGGCAGCATCACCAGGCGGCTCGGGTCGAGGGTCTCGTCACCGCTGGGGAAGAACAGCGGCATCACGGCCCAGCCCACCGCCAGCACCCCGGTCAGCAGGACGACGAGGGCGGCGACATGGGCGTGCCCGCGCAGCGCGATCAGCCCGATCAGCTGGATCGCGGCGATCAGCAGGGCGCAGACGATGGAGGTGATGTAGGCGGCCCGGCGGCCGGCCGACTGCCGCAGCCCGTTGCGCAGCAGGGTCAGTTTGAGCCGTACGAAGACGGGGACGAGCCCCTCGGCGCCGCTCGTGGCGCCCCGGCCGGTGGCGGTGCCCACGGGGGTGTCGAGCACGCTCATCGGTCGCCGCCCAGCCAGTCCAGGGAGTCGCCGGTGGTCCGGGAGCCCGCGCCGACGAGTTCGAGGAAGGCGTTCTGCAGCGAGGACGCCTCGCCGCGCACCTCGGCCAAGGTGCCCTGGGCCCGGATCGTGCCGGCGGCCATGACGGCCACCCAGTCGCAGAGGGACTCCACCAGCTCCATCACATGGCTGGAGAAGACGACGGTCGCCCCGGAGCGGGTGTAGCGCTCAAGGACCTCGCGGATGGTCTGCGCCGACACCGGGTCGACGCCCTCGAACGGCTCGTCGAGGAAGAGCACTTCGGGGTTGTGCAGCAGCGCCGCCGCGAGCCCGATCTTCTTCCGCATGCCGGTCGAGTAGTCGACGACCAGCTTGTGCTGGGCGCCCGCCAGGCCGAGCACGTCGAGGAGCTGGGTGGCCCGCTTGTCCACCTCGGTGCCCGGCAGCCCGCGCAACCGGCCGGTGTACGCGAGGAGTTCGCGTCCCGAGAGGCGTTCGAAGAGCCGCAGCCCCTCGGGGAGCACGCCGATCCTGGACTTCACCTCGACCGGGTCGCGCCACACGTCGTGGCCGCTGATCTCGACCAGCCCGTGGTCGGGGCGGAGCAGCCCGGTGACCATCGACAGCGTGGTGGTCTTGCCCGCGCCGTTGGGGCCCACCAGACCGATGAACTTGCCTGCGGGCAGCTCCAGATCGATCCCTGCGACCGCGGTCTGTTCCCCGAACCGCTTCCACAGCCCCTGCACGCGAACGGCGGGCGGCGCCGTGGGCGCTCCGCCCGCCTCTCCCGCTGCCTCCGCCCGTGCGGATCTGTCTTCTTCTGTCCGGTCCTGCATGATGAGTTGCCTTTCGATGTCCCCGTATATGGGGACCACCCTACGAAAGAGTGCGCTACGAAAGGCGGGCCCGTGCGTCGGCCGCGTCCCGCGCGCAGGCGTAGGCGAGCGGACTGATGAGCTCCGCCGCCTCCGGCAGCCACCGGTTGGCGTGGGTGGGCCGGCGGGCCCACTGGACCACTCCGCGCCCGCCGACCCGGGTCGGCGGCCCGGTCACGTAGTGGCCGCCACCGCGGCCGACGAGGTCGAGCGCGGCGGCCCGCCAGCCCAACTTCCTTACGAGCTCGTCCACCTGGGCCGCCGCGCCGGGCAGGACGAAGAAGTACATCCGCCGGTCGGGGGTGCGGGTGACGGGTCCGAGCGGCAGGCCCATCCGCTCCATCCGGGCCAGTGCCAGGAATCCGGCGGACTCCGGTACCTCGATCGCGTCGAAGGTGCGGCCGGTGGGCAGCAGGATCGACGCCGTCGGGTGTTCGGACCACATCCGGCGGGCCGCCGCACCGCTGCCGGTCGCCCGGCCCGCCCAGTCGGGTCCGGCGGGATGGGCGCCGGGGGAGGCGCAGCCGGCGTCCTCGCACGAGCACCGCTCGGTGCCCTCCGCGGCCTCCAGCCAGGTGCCGGGGCACACGTCCCAGTGCCGCTCCTCCGCGTACCGCACCGCGGCGTCGAGCAGTTGCTCGCCCCGCTGCTGGGGGATCTGCGCGGCGTTCCCGACCCCGATGCGCTCTTCGACTCCGATGGGCTCTTCCACGTCCAGCACAACTGCCCCCACCACCCCGGGTTACGGGCGCGGCGGGCGCGGCCACGGCGTACCGGTCCGGCATGCGGGGCGCATGGATGCATGGGCGGGGGCGCGCGTGAGGCGGTGCCCGGCAGGGCGGGTAGCCAGTTACGGGCACCTCTGGAACGGTCGGCCTCTGTCATATGCCGACACGAATGACAAGGAACACGACGGACGTGACGATCACGATGAATGTGCGCATTTTCCATGGAATTGCCGGGCAGTGATCCGCTCATCGATCACTGCGGCCTCAGGGGGAAACATGGCAGCCAGGCCTCTCGTCGCCCGCCAGCCGAACGAACGGCTCCAGGCGCTCATTCAGGAAGCCGGATGTTCCAACGCCGGCCTTGCCCGGCGCGTCAACATGGTCGGCGCGGAACGCGGGCTCGATCTGCGGTACGACAAGACCTCCGTGGCCCGCTGGCTGCGCGGACAGCAACCACGCGGCAGGGCACCGGGAATCATCGCCGAGGCGCTCGGCCGCAAGCTCGGCCGTACGGTCACGATCGACGAGATCGGCATGGCCAACGGCAAGAACCTGTCGTCCGGCGTCGGCCTGCAGTTCGCCCCGACCGTGATCGGCGCGATCGAGCAGGTCTGCGAGCTGTGGCGCAGCGACGTCGGCCGCCGCGACTTCCTGTCCGGTTCGACGGTCGCCTCCTCGGCGCTGGTCGAACCCAGCCGCGACTGGCTGATCACCGGCGCCGACCCGCAGGTGGCACGGTCCGCCGGGGCCCGCGTCGGGGTGTCGGACGTGGCGGCGGTACGGGCGATGACGACCGCGCTCGTCGACCTCGACCACCGGTTCGGCAGCGGACATGTGCGGCCGGTCCTGGTGCACTACCTGAACAGCGTGGTCTCCGGGCTGCTCTCGGGGGCGTACCGCGAATCGGTCGGCCGGCAGCTCTTCGCGGCGGTCGCCCGGCTCACCGAACTCGCCGGGTACATGGCGGTCGACACGGGCCAGCCGGGCCTCGCGCAGCGCTACTACATCCAGGCGCTGCGGCTGGCCCAGGCGGCGGGCGACCGGGCGTACGGGGGCTACGTCCTGGCCGCGTCGATGAGCCATCTCGCCGCGCAGCTGGGCAACCCGCGCGAGATCGCCCAGCTGGCACGGGCCGCGCAGGAAGGTGCGCGCGGGCGGGTCACCCCGAGGGCGGAGGCGATGTTCTACGCGGCGGAGGCCCGCGGACACGCCCTGCTCGGCGACGCCCGCACCTGCCAGGCGGTGACGGGCCGGGCGCTGTCGGCCATGGAGCACGCCGAACCGGACACCGGGGACGACCCCGACTGGATCGCCCACTTCGACCACGCGTATCTCGCCGACGAGCTGGCGCACTGCCATCGCGACCTCGGGCAGGCGGAGGCGGCCGCGCGCCGGGCCAAGGAGTCCCTGGACGGCCACCCGGAGTCCCGGGCCCGCCGGCGCGGCATCGGCCTGGTCCTCCTCGCCACGGCCCAGGTCCAGCTGCGCGAGGTGGAGCAGGCCTGTCACACGGGCACGCGGGCGATGGAGCTGCTGGGGTCGGTGCGCTCCAGCCGGGGCGCGGAGTACCTGGAGGATCTGCAGCAGCGACTGGTGCCCTACGGGGACGAGACGGCGGTGCGGGAGTTCGGGGCGCGGCTGGAGCTCCAGGCGGCGTGACGGAGGGCGGATCGGGGGCACCGCGCCCGAGGAGCCCCTTAACAGCGTCTTGAGAGCGCTGGGTGTTACAGCTCGTGTGAAGGGGTGGTGAGTGGCAGCACGCGCTTGGCGAACGGCGGCAGCCACCCGATAGCGTGAGCCGACGATTCCGTAGGTTGACACGTAGGAGTCCCGGTGACGCAGAGCGGACAGGGTGACGAGCAGCAGCTCCCTGCTGTACGGCCCGCGCACGAAGGTGTCGTGCTGCCCGCGGGTGGCGGTGAGCCCTGGATACCAGGGGGGCCCGTGGATCAGGCCGCCCCGGCGGGCGGCCAGCCGTGGGGGCAGCCCTGGGGACCGCAGGCGGCACACCAGGATGCTTTGTCGCAGCCACCGGCGCATGCTCAGGGGCAGGGGGCGTACGGGCAGGGTGGTCAGCAGTACGGGCAGGGACAGCCGGCGCAGGCGTACGGGCAGCCCCAGGCCCAGCCGTTGCCTCCCGTACAGCCCCAGCAGCCCCAGCAGCCGTACGCGCAGCCGCTGCCGCCCGAGACCGTGCCCGGCATGGGCATGGGCATGGGTATGGGTATGGGCGGGGAGGCGGAGGCCACGCAGTACATCGCGCCGGTGCCCGCCGGACCCGGGCCGGGCGGGCTGCCGCCGGAGAGCCCCGCCCAGGCCACCCAGTTCCTCGGGCACGGAGCGCCGCAGCCGCAGGCGTACCACCAGCCGCAGCAGCCGCCCGTGCACGGGGGCGACGCCGAAGCGACCCAGTACATCCCGCCCGTCCCCGGCGGCACTCCGTACGGCATCAGGCCCGGGGCCCCCGGTGACCGGCAGCCCCCCGCCGAGTTCGACAACCTGTTCCGCAACCAGGAGCCCTCGGGCGCCACCCAGCAGATGCCCCGGTTCGACCCGGGGCCGCAGCACCAGGGGGCCCATCAGCCTCCGCAGGCCCCGCAGCCGCCGTACCAGCCTGTGGACGACGAGCCGCAGGGGCGGGCCGGGCAGCGCAAGAGGCCGCACGTCACGCTCATCGCGGCGGTCGTCGCCGGCTGCGCGGTCGTCGGCCTCGGCGCGGGTGCGCTGCTGAGCGGCGGCGACGACAAGGGCGAGGACAACAAGCAGCCGGTGGCGGCCGCGAGTTCATCCGGTGAGCAGCCCTCCACGAAGACCGCGGCCGATCCGGCGAAGTCGCAGGCCGACGCGCTCGACAAGCTGCTGGCGGACAGCAACAACAGCCGTGCCGCGGTCATCGGGGCCGTCGAGAAGACCAAGAGCTGCACGGACCTGGACCAGGCCGTGACCGATCTGAAGGGCGCGGCCCAGCAGCGCCGTGATCTGGTGACCCGGCTCCAGGGGCTGAGCGTCGACAAGCTGCCGGACCACGACGGGCTGACCGCCTCCCTCACCAGGGCATGGAAGGCGTCCGCCGCCGCCGACGAGCACTACGCCGCGTGGGCCGGCCAGGCCAAGAACGGCAAGAAGGTCTGCAAGCACGGCAAGGCCCGTACGACCAATGAGACGCAGCAGGCCACCGTGCAGAGCGGTGAGGCGAGCAAGGCGAAGAAGGAGGCGGCGGGGCTCTGGAACGCGATCGCGTCGAAGTACGGGCTGACGCGGCGGGCGGCGACCGAGCTCTGAGGGCCGGGCCCCTCCGGTGACCGGGGGCGGGGGCCCGGGGGCGGAGCCCCCTGGTACCTCAGCCCTTCGCGTTCGCCTCAGCTCTTCGCCCTCGCCTCAGCCCTTCGCGCTTGCGTCCGACAGCGTCTTCGTGACGTCCACGAAGCCCTTCTTGTCCGCGACGAGCCGCCCGTTCCGCACCACCTGGAACGTCACCTTGGTGTTCACGACGCGCGGGTACGCGGACGAGCCGAGCATGTCCTTGAAGCGCCAGCTCAGCACCGGCGTGAGACCGCCGGTGTCGGCCGGGGTGCCGTGGCTGAGGGCGGAGGCGAGTTTCCTTGCGGTGATCTGCGGGGCGTCGATCGCCTTCACGAGTTCGTTCAGCACGGTGTACGCGATCCAGGTGGTCTGGACGCCGGTGTCCTCCGGGTCGATCCGGTTGTCGCCGAAGGCGTGCTTGCGGATCACCTCCCGCATCCGGTCCCAGCGGGCGTCGCCCGAGTCCGGGTACCAGCCGGTGAGATACGCCCCCTCGAACGGGCTGTTCCGGCCGCCGGTGCTGTCGATCAGCGGCTGTCCGACGCTGCCGAGGACGGACGAGATCCGCACCCGCCCGGACGTCGGCCCGAGCCGCCGGAAGGAGTCGAAGAACGTCCCCGTACGGTCGCCGAGTACGGCCGTCACACAGCCGTCGCTCGTCCCCGCAGCGTCGAGCGCCCGTCCGGCGGGCTCGTCGTACGAAGTCGCCGACTCCGCCGCCCGGATGTCGACGGGCTCGGGCCGGCCGGCCTCGGTGAGCCCGGTCTTGAGAAGCCAGGACTGGCCGTCGCCCGCCAGGGTGTCGGGCCGTACCACGGACACCCGTTCGCACGTGCGGGCGAGCTGGCGGGCGTTGCCCGCGAGGAGTGCCGCCTGGCCGCCGTTGACGGGGTAGGAGGTGTAGCTGGTGAACTCCTCGTCGGAGGCTCCGTAGCCGCCGATGTAGGGGATTCCGGCGTTCTCCAGCGGCGGCATGAACGACGACCCGTGCCGGCTGTACGAGCCGACGACCGCCACCGCCTTCTCCTTGACGGCCAGCCGGGCGCAGTTCCCCGCGCCGGTCGAGGTGTCCGACTCGTCGCAGGTGACGACGCGCAGTTCGTGACCGCCGAGCCCGCCGCTGGTGTTGACCCAGCGGGCGTACGTACGCGCCATGGCGGTCATGCCCGACATGTCCACCGTGTTGGCGTTGTCCGGTGTCGCCGCGCCGCCGGGGGCCCACGTCACCACGGTGAGGGGCTCCCTGGAGTCCCCCGAGGCCCCAGGGAGCGCACCGCAGCCGGCAACCAGCAAGGCCCCGACCGCCGCCGTACTCGTGAGGAACGCGTAGGGGCGGGGGGAGGTGGGGCGTCGCCGTCCGGTCATGGACCCGAACATTTCCGCCCGCGGGGTAACGCCGCAGTGTGCTCCGCACAACGCTCGGTGACATCCGGGTGAATTGCGGGGGCCTGTGCGGGGAGCCGGAAAGGGAACGTACGATCGACAACCGTGCAGCAAGGTTCGGAGAACACTTCCCGTCGCGGCCGTCGCTCCTCCACCATGGGCGGCATGCCGCTGAATGACATGCCTTGGTGGCGCTGGCGCAGCAACGTGCGCTCGGCGCTGCACATGCTCTCCGACCCCGTCTTCCACCACGAGTGCTGGCTGGCCGGCCGGGAAGGGTACGGCGACGTCACCGACGCCGTGTACCGCCTGGTCGAGGACACCTGGCTGGACAACTGGTCCGCCGAGAAGTACGTCGGGACGATCTTCCGCGACTCCGACGAGGCCGCTCTCGTCGACGTCGCCGTGCTGCGGGTGCTGCGCATCATGCACCAGGTCGGCGCGGACGCCCCCGTCTCGGCGTATCTGGAGCACCATGGCTGGCCGGAGGCCGTACGGGCCGCCCGCGAGGCCCACGTGCTGCTCGCCGCCAACGACGGCGAGGACCCGGACACCCCGCCGCGCTCCCTCGACGTGCTCCGCATTCTGACCAGTTCGGCCTGATACCGGCCCGATGTGGCACGCTACGGGGATGACCGCGCCGCAGCCTGCCGAGACCGCACCGGAGCAGTACGTCCTCACCCTCTCCTGCCCGGACAGGAAGGGCATCGTGCATGCCGTGTCGAGCTATCTCTTCATGACCGGCTGCAACATCGAGGACAGCCAGCAGTTCGGCGACCACGACACGGGCCTGTTCTTCATGCGTGTCCACTTCTCGGCGGACAGCCCGGTGACCTTGGAGAAACTGCGGGCCAGCTTCGCCGCGGTCGGCGACTCCTTCCGGATGGACTGGCAGATCCACCGCTCCTCGGACCGGATGCGGGTCGTGCTGATGGTCAGCAAGTTCGGCCACTGCCTCAACGACCTGCTGTTCCGCTCCCGGATCGGGGCGCTGCCGATCGAGATCGCCGCCGTCGTCTCCAACCACACGGACTTCGCGGAGCTCGTCGCCTCGTACGACGTCCCCTTCCGGCACATCCCGGTGACCAAGGAGAACAAGGCCGCCGCGGAGGCGGAGCTGCTGGAGCTGGTCCGCGAGGAGAGGGTCGAGCTGGTCGTCCTCGCCCGCTACATGCAGGTCCTCTCCGACGATCTCTGCAAGCAGCTGAGCGGCCGGATCATCAACATCCACCACTCCTTCCTGCCGAGCTTCAAGGGCGCGAAGCCGTACCACCAGGCGCACGCCCGCGGGGTGAAGCTGATCGGTGCGACGGCGCACTATGTGACGGCGGACCTCGACGAGGGGCCGATCATCGAGCAGGAGGTCGAGCGGGTGGGCCACGGGGTCACGCCGGACCAGCTGGTCGCCCTCGGCCGCGATGTGGAGTGCCAGGCGCTGGCGCGCGCGGTGAAGTGGCATGCGGAACGCCGCATCCTGCTCAACGGCCGCCGTACGGTGATCTTCGCCTAGGACTTCGCCGGACTTCGCCCGGGTTCAGGCGCGGGTTCACGTCCGAGTCCTGACCCGGGAACACGCCCGGGTTCAAGCCCGGTTCTTCGTCCGGGTTCAGGCCCCGGGGAGCCGGGCCCCGCTGCTACAACCGGCTCAGGGACGCCGCCGCGAACAGCACGTCGCGGATCGCCTCGCGGTCGCCCTCCTGACCGGCCGCGGCTTCCACCGGAGGCACGTGCCCGGCCACCAGCCGGCAGAACTCGACGCCGTCCAGCGCGACCTGCGCCACCGTGTGCGCGGCCGAGCCGAGCGCCGCGGGGGAGTCCAGCGGGATGTACCAGTCGCCGCCGCCCGTGCCCTCGACCTCCAGGTGCAGCGAACGGCCCGGTGAACCGGCCGTCACCAGATGGCGGGCCGGCCCGGCCAGCCCCGATCTGCGGCGTTCGGCGAGGGCGGCCGGGATGAGCCGGGCCGCCAGGTCGACCATCCGGTTGAGATGGGCGGCGGACGGGGCCTCGTACGGGTAGTCCACCGCATGGGCGATGTCACCGCCGTGCACCCAGCACTCGAAGGCCCGGTCCAGCAGGGCGTCGTGCATCGGAAGGGCGAAGTCGCCGTACGAGACGGAGAGTTCGGCGACGCCGCGGCCGGCGAAGGACACGGTGCGGATGAGGGTGTGGCTCTGCTCGCGCCACGGCTCACGGATCGCGCGGGTGGGCGGTCGCCGGGACGCGGACCAGTACTTCTCCGTCCGCGCGGTGGGTGGGAGCGGCCAGTCGTCACCCCGGCCCGTGGTGCCGTCGCCGAGCGGAACGTCGAGGCCGAGGGCGGCGGCGACCAGCCCGTCGACGGCCATGAGATGGCCGATGACACCCGCGACCGTCGTCCTGCGGCCGGCCTCCTGCTCGCCCTCGAACCACTTCAGCCGCAACGGGGCGTGCCACTCCGAGCCGCCGATGTCGCGCAGCAGCGCGTCGAGCCGCGCGGTCTCCGCGTCGTACGGCGCGGCCCAGTCCGGCACCGGGATCTTGGCCGGGCGGCGGCTCAGACAGGTGTCGATCACCCGGGAACGCAGCGTCGGATCGAGGTCCAGGCTGCGGTCGGTCTGGAGCAGCCCGACCGCGTCGCGCAGCCGGAGGGCCTCGTCGGCGCAGGCGGCGCACTCGGTCAGATGCGCCTCGACGGCCCCGGTCTCCTCCGCCGAGCAGGCGGCCAGCGCCCAGGCACCGAGGAGGGCCTTGAGGACACGGTGGGGAAGCACCGGGGCCGGTGCGGCGGACGGGTCCGATGGGGCCGGTGGTGCCACGGCAGATTCCGGTTCCGGTGTCGTCGGTCGCGAGGTCGGCTGCGGCTCCTCGGGCGGGAGCAAGAGCGGGGGCAGGGTCGGGGGCACGGGCGGCGGCAGGGGAACGCCGCCGAGGTCGAAGTCGTCCGCGGCGGCCCGCGGTCCCGGTATGCGCCGTGCGCCCCGCACTTCGTCGCCGCGTCCGCCGCCCTCGGGCCCGCCGGTGTCGTCGTCACCGGTCACAGGGGCCGTCCGTATCCGGGCGGCGACGACCCCTCCAGCGGGCGGGTGTGCGCGGTGGAGAGCAGCTGGAGGCCGAGCCGCAGCCGACGGCGGGCCTCGTCCTCGGTGACTCCGAGGTCGGCCGCCGTCTGCCGGTAGTCCCGGCGCTGGACGTACGCCAGCTCCAGCGCGGCCCGCAACGGGGCGGGCATGGACGCGACGATGTAGTCGGCGCGGGCGGCGGCCGTGGCCCGGCGCACCCGCTCCTCCAGCTCGGCCGGGGAGCCGGCTGCGGATCCGCCGCCCGTCCTGCCCGTCCCGTCCGTCCTGCCCGTCCCGTCCATGCCGTTCCGGAGGCCGTCCGCCTCCTCACGCAGCCGCCGCACGGACTGGCGGTGCGTGAGCCGGGCCACCCAGGAGCGCATCGAGCCCTGCTTCGGGTCGTACGCGTCGGGGTTCTCCCACACGTAACCGAAGACCTCGCGGGTGACCAGGTCGGCGGCGGTCTCGTCGTCGAGCATGCGGTGGGCCTGGCTGTGCACGAGCGAGGCGAACCGGTCGTAGAGCTCGCCGAGAGCAGCCGCCTCACCGCGTGCCAGCCGCTGCTGCATCTTGCGGTCCCAGCGGGGTGGTGCGTTTCTCGCCATGCGACCCCCAGCCCTGTTCCCCTCGTCACATCGAATGTAGTCGGCGGCGCTGAGCATGCACGCCTCTTTGCGGCAAGTACGCCCCTCGAGAGGCCCGGGATGATAGGGAATGCGTCAGCCGTGGATGGCGGAATCGGACCTGAAGTGATCATTTCATCCCGAACCCGGCTGTGTGCTGTCGAGCGGCGCGGTGTTTCATGGGTCTGCGGCTGGGGCAGCCGCGAGAAGGAACGGAAACTTCCGGATCGTCGGAATCCCCGGAACGAGAGGCCCAGTCCCGTGACACTGAAAGTGGCCGAGACCGTGCAGGGCGAGTGGACGGTGCTGCGGATACGCGGCGAACTGGATCTGGCGTCGTCGCCCGCCGTGCGCCATTGCGTCCACGAGGCGGTCGCCGTCGGCCGCCACGACGTGGTGCTCGACCTCTCCGAGGTCCTGTTCTGCGATTCCAGCGGTGTCGGCGTACTGATCGCCGCCCGCCGTCTGATGCGCTCCTGCGGGGGCCGGCTGCGGCTGATCCTCCCGGCCCGGGGCGCGGTGGAGGGCTCTCACGTCAACCGGGTGCTCGCCGCGCTCGGGGTACGCCGTCTCTTCGACGTCTACCCCGACCGGTACGCGGCCGTCGACGACGAGGCCCAGCCGCTCTCGGCGTGAGCAGCGGTGACGGGAATGACGGGAGTGGCGACGAGGACCGGGTCGTCACGTCGGTGGTGCGCGTAAGTGATACGCGGCGCCGGTCGGCGTCGTACGCTCCCCGCATGGACAGCGCAGAGTATGAGCGCAAGATCGCCTTCCGTTTCGCCGCCTTCGACCAGGACGGCAACGGATACATCGATCGCGCGGATTTCAGTGCCGCCGCGGCCCGTCTGCTCACCGAATTCGGTACGACGGCCCGCTGCGACAAGGGCCAGGCGCTCTACACCGGGGCCGAGGCCCTCTGGCAGGGCATGGCGGGCATCGCGGACGTCGACGGTGACCAGCGCGTCACCCGTGCGGAGTTCGTGGGCGGGGCCGTGAAACGGCTGCGCGACAACCCGGAGCGGTTCGCGGAGATCGCCCGTCCGTTCCTGCGGGCCGCGATCGCCGTGGCGGACCCGGACAACGAGGGCGCGGCCTCCGTGCCCGCCGTGGAGCGGGCGCTCCGGGTGCTGGGCGCGGCTCCGGAGACGGCGGCGTTCGCGGCGGGGAGCCTGGACGCGGACCACGACGGCAGGATCGTCGAGGACGAGGCGGTGGCGGCGTTCGCCGCCTACTTCACGGTGATCGCCCCGGACGTGTAGGAGCACGGTGCGCCCCGGGCACGGGCGTGTGGGACCCACGCGCCCGTGCCCGGGGCTCCTGCTGTTCGGGCCCCGTGCCGGGACGGGTTCCGTGCCGGGACGGATTCCGCGACCGGGCCCGTCCCTCGCGTGAGGACGGCGCCGGGCCTCCCTGTCAGGAGAACTGCTCCCGCAACCGGTACTTCAGTACCTTCCGCAGCGCCTCGTTGCGGGGCAGCGCCGCCACCACCTCCAGCTGTTCCGGCAGCTTGTGCACGGAGAGCCCCTCCGCCCGCAGATAGCCCGTGATGTCCGGCAGCGTCAGCGGGGCCGCCCCCGCCGGCTGTTCCACGACCGCGCAGACGCGTTCGCCGCGCTCCGGGTCCGGGAGCCCGATCACCGCCGCGTCGCCGACGCCCGGGTGCCGGTGCAGGAGGTCCTCTATCTCCTTGGCGGAGATGTTCTCGCCCTTGCGGATGATGATGTCCTTCAGCCGCCCGGTGAGCACCAGGTGCCCGCTCGCCTCCACACGGCCGACATCGCCGGTGATCAGGAACCCGTCCGCGTCGAAGGCCGCCGCCGAGGCCACCGGGTCCAGATAGCCCTCGCAGACGGCCTCGCCGCGCAGCCGGACCTCGCCGTCGGTGCCGTACGGCAGCGGTTCGCCGTCCTCGTCGGTGATCCGTATCTCCATCCCCCCGGGCGGGCGCCCCTCCGTCCCGGCGAGGTGTTCGGCCGTGTCGTCGGGGGCGCCCATCGTGATCATGGGGACCTCGGTCATGCCGTACCCGTGGGTGAGCTGGACGCCCATCTCCCGTACCACCGCGTGGTAGATCTCCGGCGGCTTGGGCGCCCCGCCGCCCGCCAGCAGCCGCAGGGTGGGGATCAGCCTGCGGCCGGGGTCCGCGCGCTGCTCGGTCAGGAACATCGAGTAGAACGCCGTGGACCCGCCCGCGACCGTCACGCCGTGGCGCCGGTAGTCCGCCAGCGCGTCCGGCAGGGCGAAGTGCTCGAACAGGACCGCGGGGAACCCGTACAGCAGCAGCATCACCGCGTAGTCCGGCCCGCCGACATGGGCGAACGGGAAGGCCATCGAACCGATGTCGTCCGCCGACAGCCGCAGCGCGTGGGCCAGGCAGGAGCCGCCCGCGATCAGGCTGCGGTCGGTGTGGAGGACGCCTTTCGGGTCGGAGGTGGTGCCCGAGGTCCAGTAGATCCAGCGCACCGCCGTCCCGTCGGCGGGCGGTGGCGGCAGCACGGACGGATCGCCGTCCGGCAGCGACTCGTACGCCTCGAAGACCAGCGGCGGAGGTTCCGCGGCTGCCGCCAGGCGGTGCGCCATCGCCGTGTGGTCGAAGCCGCGCCAGGTGCCCGGTACGGCGAAGAAGCCGGCCTTCGACGCGCGCAGCGCGAACCCCGCCTCGCGGTCCCGGTAGTACGGGATGACGGGCGACTGCACGGCCCCGATCCGGGTCAGCGCGAACGACAGCAGCACCGTCTCGATCCGGGTCGGCAGCTGCCAGGCGACGACGCCGCCGGGGCGCACCCCCATCTCCCACAGCCCGGCCGCCACCCGCTCGCCCCGGACGCGCAGTTCGCCGAAGGTCAGCGTGCGGTCGTCCTGGATCAGGAACGGACGGTCCGGCGTCAGGGCGGCCCGGCCCTCGACGAGCTCCCAGAAGGTGCCCGATGCGCTCAGCGCGTGTGCGGTCTCGTTCACGGCGAACCCCTCACAGCTGACGGGTAGTCAGATAGTGCGGAGAGCGTAGAGCGCTGCGCCTTGTCGGTCCAGGGGTGCGGGGCTAGCCTGAGTGCCGAACCGAATCTGACGAACCATCAGATCAGTGGAGTGCGCGCCGGAGGGGACACCATGACGGAACTGCCTCGGATCGTCAGCGTCGACGACCATGTGATCGAGCCGCCGCACCTCTTCTCGACCTGGCTGCCCGCCAAGTACCGCGAACGCGGCCCGCAGCCGCTCACCGCGGGCATCGGGGAGCTGGCGTACACGGGGGGCAAGTACGTCATCACGATGGACCCGGACGGGCCGCCCACCGACTGGTGGATCTACGAGGACCTGAAATTCCCGTACAAGCGGAACATCGCCGCCGTCGGCTTCGACCGCGACGACATGACGCTGGAGGGGATCACCCGGGCCGAGATGCGGCCCGGCTGCTGGGATCCGGCCGAGCGCCTGAAGGACATGGACCTCAACCATGTCGAGGCGAGCCTCTGCTTCCCCACCTTCCCGCGCTTCTGCGGACAGACCTTCGCCGAGGCCCACGACAAGGAAGTGGCCCTCGCCTGCGTGCGCGCCTACAACGACTGGATGGTGGAGGAGTGGTGCGGCGGCAGCGGCGGCCGGCTCATCCCGCTCTGCATCATCCCGCTCTGGGACATCGGCCTGGCGGTGGCGGAGATCGAACGGAACGCGGCGCGCGGGGTGCGCGCGGTGACCTTCTCCGAGATCCCCACCCACCTCGGCCTGCCGTCGATCCACACCGGCTACTGGGACCCGTTCTTCGCGGCCTGCCAGGCGACCGGAACGGTCGTCAACATGCACATCGGGTCCAGCTCGCAGATGCCCGCCGCCTCGCCGGACGCCCCGCCCGCCGTACAGGCCAGCCTCTCGTTCAACAACGCCATGGCCTCGATGATGGACTTCCTGTTCAGCGGCGTCCTGGTCAAGCACCCCCGGCTGAAGCTCGCCTACAGCGAGGGCCAGATGGGCTGGATCCCGTACGCCCTGGAACGCGCCGACGACGTGTGGGAGGAGCACCGGGCCTGGGGCGGGGTGCGCGGCCTGATCCCCGAGCCGCCGTCCACGTACTACTACCGGCAGATCTTCTGCTGCTTCTTCCGCGACAAGCACGGGGTCGCCTCGCTCGACGTCGTCGGACGGGACAACGCCACCTTCGAGACCGACTACCCGCACGTCGACTCGACCTTCCCGCACACCAAGGAGGTCGCGCTCGACCACGTCAAGGGACTGGACGACGAGACCGTCTACAAACTGATGCGCGGAAACGCGATCCGGATGCTCGGTCTCGACCTCGACAAGTAGGAGTCCGGTGGACCTCGCGTACACGGAGGAAGAGGAAGCGTTCCGGGCGCGGCTGCGCGAGTGGCTGGCCGCCGTGCTCCCCGGACTGCCCGCGAAGCCCGGCCCCGACGACTGGCCGGGGCGGCGCGCGTACGACACCGCCTGGCAGCGGATGCTGTACGACGCGGGGTACGCGGGCCTGCACTGGACCGCCGACGCGGGCGGGCGGGGCGCCACCCCGACCCAGCATCTGATCTTCCTGGAGGAGACGGAGCGGGCCGGAGCCCCGTACGTCGGCGCGAACTTCGTCGGCCTGCTGCACGCCGGGCCGACCATCGCCGCCGAGGGCACGGCCGGACAGCGGGCCCGCTGGCTGCCGCCGGTGCTGCGCGGCGACGAGATCTGGTGCCAGGGGTTCAGCGAGCCCGACGCCGGTTCGGACCTGGCCTCGCTGCGGACCCGGGCGGTGCGCGACGGCGACCACTACGTGGTGAGCGGGCAGAAGATCTGGACCTCGCACGCGGAGGTCGCCGACTGGTGCGAACTTCTGGTGCGCACGGACCCGGCGGCGCCCAGGCACCGCGGCATCAGCTGGCTCGCGATGGAGATGGACGCCCCCGGCGTCACCGTCCGCCCGCTGCGCACCCTCGCCGGGTCCACCGAGTTCGCCGAGATGTTCCTCGACGAGGTGCGGGTGCCGGTCTCCCACCGCGTCGGCGCGGAGAACGACGGCTGGCGGGTCACCATGGTCACCCTCTCCTTCGAGCGCGGTACGGCCTTCGTCGGCGAGGTCGTCGCCTGCCGCCGCACACTGTCCGCCCTGGCCGCCGAAGCGCGGGCGAACGGCCGCTGGGACGACCCGGTCCTGCGCCGCCGGCTGGGCCGGCTCAACGCCGAATTCCGGGCGCTGTGGCGGCTCACCCAGTGGAACGTCAGCGAGGCGCAGCACACCGGGGGCGTCCCGGGCACCGGCGGCTCGGTCTTCAAGCTGCGCTACTCGCAGGCCCGCCAGGAGCTGTACGAGGCGGCCGCCGAGGTGCTCGGCGCGGACAGCGGCGATCTGGACCGGGAGTGGGTCCTGGACCGGCTCTCCTCGCTCTCGTACACCATCGCCGCCGGCACCTCGCAGATCCAGCGGAACATCGTCGCCGAGCGGATCCTCGGCCTGCCGAAGGGGCGCTGACGCACCCATGGACTTCCAGCTCTCGGACGACCAGCGGGCCCTGAAGGCCGGGATGTGCGAACTCCTCGCCGGACGCTTCGGCAGGGACCGGATGCGGGCGGACCTCGACAGCGGTACGGGCATCGACCGGGCCCTGTGGCGGGAGCTCGGCGAGGCTGGGCTCTTCGCGCTGCGGCTGCCGGAGGCGCGGGGCGGTGTCGGGCTCGGTCTGCCCGAGTCGGTGCTCCTCTTCGAGGAGGTGGGGCGGTCGCTGCTGCCGGGACCGCTGATCGCCACCCACCTCGCCGCCGGTGCGGTGAAGGGGGCGGCGGAGGGCCGGGCGGTGATCGCCGTGCTGGACGCGGGACAGCCGGTGGGCCACCTGGGCGAAGCGGACGGACTGCTCGTGCTCGGACCGTGGGACGCGGGGGAAGTGGGGGACACGGGGGACGCGAGGGAAGCAGGAGACGCGGGGCTCGGGGCGGCCGCGGGGTTCGGGGCGGGGGAGGGGCGGGGCCCGGCCGGCGGGATGCTGCGGGACGTCGTACGGATCCGGGAGGCCGCCGAGCCCGTACGGTCGCTCGACCCGTTCACCCCCCTGTGGCGGGTCACGGGCCCCGCCCGGCCCGCCGAGCGGCTGCCCGACGGGGCCCGGCCGCGTGAGGAGGGCGCCCTGCTCGCCGCCGCCGAACAGCTCGGCAGTGCCGCCCGCACGACGGAAATGGCCGTCCAACACGCCGGTGCGCGTGAACAGTTCGGCTCGCCGATCGGATCCTTCCAGGCGGTCAAACACCTGTGCGCCGGGATGCTGGTCCGCACCGAACTGGCGCGCAGCGCCGTCTACGCGGCGGCCGTCACCGCGGACCGGGCCGAGATCGCGGGCGCCAAACTGCTCGCCGACGACGCGGCCGTCCGCAATGCGCGCGACTGCCTCCAGGTGCACGGCGGGATGGGCTTCACCTGGGAGGCAGACGTCCATCTGCACCTCAAGCGGGCCTGGCTGCGCTCCGGGCAGTGGCTGGCGGCGGCGACGGCGGAGGAGACCCTTGCGGCCGACCTGTGCTGATTCCGGACGGGTTCCGTGCAGGCTTCGTCCGCGCGGCCGCAGGTGGACGAGGGGTGCGCGCACGTGACGGGCGGGCGAGAGAGCCTCACACAGCGGAGTTACGCAGTGCAGTCGTCCGACTCCGATGCCGGGTTGTGTCCTTTGCGTGATTCGTCACGGGATGGAGTCGGTGCCGGGCTCGGGTACGCTCCGTGGGATGCGAGAGGTTCTGGAACCGGGTGATCCGGGTGTTGCCCGTGCGGCGACTCCGGTCCGGAAGAGGTGCCCTGCTCGCGTTCCACGCAGGAGCACCGGGCCTGCCCGGGGGGCGACTCCCACGGTCTCGGTGCGCCTCTGTTCGACTCCCCGCAGCGTGCGTCGCACAGTATGCACCACGCGTACTCCTTCGCGCTGGAATATGCCCGAAGCGCTTGTTGCGGTGACTGTACGTCAACCATGCTGTCGCGTAAGGGAATCACGTTCCGTGACCCTGAGGAGGCGCGAGGCGATGTGTCCGCCGGTTCGGATGGTGTGAGCGGTGCAGGTGCTTCAGGTTCAGCTGGAGGTCGGGCCGGATCCCGCGGAGGTCGGGCGGGCCCGCAGGTGGGCGCGGTCGAGACTGATCGGGTCCGGGATAGGGGACGACGAGCCGCTGGCCGAGACGCTCATCCTGCTGATCTCGGAGCTGGTCACCAATGCGGTGGTCCACACCGGGTGTCCGGCCGTACTGCGCATGCTGTTCGGCTCGACCGGGGCCGCCGGGACCGTACGGGTCGAGGTGGCCGACGCCAGCTGCCGCCCGCCGCAGCAGCGCCACGCAGCCGGCGAGGACACCGGCGGCCGGGGTCTGGAGCTCGTCGACGGGCTCGCCGACCGCTGGGGCTGGCAGCCGGAGGGCGCGGGGAAGCGCATCTGGTGCGAGGTCGACCGGGACGCCCCGCTGATCCAGGTCGTGCCGCACCCGGCCGCGCAGGGCGTGCACGGCGCCCAGGGGGCCCAGGGTGCCCTCGACGCACAGGGTGCGGGCGACGCGGGCTGCGAGGCGTACCGGGCTTCGCGCGCCGTGAGGCATCGCGCCTAGCAAACGTGCATAAAGGTTAAAGCAGTTGGCCCGGACCGCGGTCCGGCACCGGGCCGAGCGTCTTCAGAGGACCGCGACCGGGGCGACCGGGGTGCCGGTGGCGCCGACGAACGGCTCGGGCATCGCGGAGAGCAGGAAGCTGTAGCGGCGCTCTTCCGCACAGGCCGCGGACAGCGTCTCCAGGTTCCAGTTCTGGCCCTGCAGCATGCCCATCTCGACCAGGTCCAGGGCGTGCACCCCCAGCCAGAGGTCCTCGATCTCGGGCGGGAAGAGCTCGAAGGTCAGGGTGTCGTTGGCGACCGCCGCCACATCGCGCGCCCGGAACCACTCGGGCGTCCGGATCGAGAGGCCGGGTGACGGATAGCCGTACGCGTGCTTGTCGCCCGCCAGGAGGAGCTGCACCTGCCCCGTCCGTACGAGCACGAGGTCGCCGGCCCGGACCCGGACCCCCGCCAGCTCCTCGGCCGCGTCCAGGTCCTCGGGGGTGACGGCGTGGCCGCCGGGCAGCCTGTCCACACCGTGTGCGCGGGCCACATCGAGCAGTACCCCGCGCGAGACGATGTGCGCCACTTTGTCGATCCCGCTGAACCGCGCTCCGTCGTGGGCGGTGATCGTGTCGGCCGGACGGCCGTTGTAGATCTTCCCCGAGTGGGAGGCGTGCGTGAGGGCGTCCCAGTGGGTGGCCGTCTGCAGGCTCAGGACCGCCGTGTCGTCGCTGGTGGCGACGGTGCCGGGGCCGAAGAGTTCCTGGTTGATCTGGATCATCGTGTGCAGTGGATTGATCCGCCCCGGGACGAGCCCGCTCTGCACGCCGTCCTGCTGGAGGGGCAGCGCGAGCGGCACGCGCAGCCCGGTGCGGACGGTGGCGGCCGCCTCCCGTACGACCGCGTCGGTGATCAGGTTGAGCGTGCCGATCTCGTCGTCGGCGCCCCAGCGGCCCCAGTTGTTCACCCGCTCGGCGATGTCGTGGAACTCGGCCGGCAGTGACATGGGGCCTCCCGGGGCTTGTGCTCACGGACGTGATGGCCCATAAAATCTAACGGTCCGTCAGAAACCGCGGGAAGGGGCCGGACATGGGGAACTTCTTGGCAGGCAGAGTGGTGGCCGTGACGGGTGCCGGACGCGGCATCGGGAGGGCGGTCGCGCTCGCGGCGGCGGCCGAGGGGGCGAGAGTCGTCGTCAACGACTACGGCGTGTCCATCGGGGGCGGCGAGCCGAGCAGCGAGGTGGCCGAGTCCGTCGTCAAGGAGATCGAGGCGGCGGGCGGTACGGCGGTGGCCGTCGCCGACGACATCTCCACGATGGCGGGCGGGCAGCGGATCGTGGACACGGCGCTCGCGCGGTACGGGCGGATCGACGGGGTCGTGTGCGTGGCCGGGATCCTGCGGGAACGGATGCTGTTCAACATGTCCGAGGAGGAGTGGGACCCGGTGGTCGCCACCCACCTCAAGGGCACCTTCACGGTCTTCCGGGCCGCGTCGGCGGTGATGCGGAAGCAGGAGGACGGCGGCACGCTGATCGGCTTCACCAGCGGCAACCACCAGGGCAGCGTCGCCCAGGCGAACTACAGCGCCGCGAAGGGCGGGATCATCTCGCTGGTCCGGAGCGCGGCGCTCGGCCTGCACAAGTACGGCGTCACGGCGAACGCCGTCGCCCCCGTCGCCCGCACCCGGATGTCCGCCAATGTGCCCATGGAACTCAAGGAGATCGGCGAGCCGGAGGACGTGGCGGCGCTCGTCGTCTACCTGCTGAGCGAGCGGGCCCGCAAGGAGGGGATCACCGGCCAGGTGTACACGATCGCCGGCCCGAAGATCGCGGTCTGGGCCCAGCCGAGGGAGCTGCGGGCCGGGTACGCGGAGGGGGCCTGGACCCCGGAGCGGATCGCGGACTTCCTGCCGGGGACGGTGGGCACGGACCCGATGCCGATGCTGGCGCGGCTGGAGGAGATGGCGGCCGCGGCGGCGGCGAAGGCGAGGCCCAACGCGTGACCTCCGGCCCCGCCGGGGCTCGGCCCCCAAGACCCCGGTCCTTCGCCCCGAAGACCCCGGTCCTCGATCGCCGGACGGGCGTGGTCCCGAGCGGCAAACAGGAGGCAACGTGGACTTCACCTTCGGCCCGGACGACGCTGCCTTCCGTGCGGAGGCCCGCGCCTGGCTGGCGGCGCACCTCGTCGGCGCGTACGCCGAGGCCGCCGGTACCGGCGGTCCGGGCAGCGAGCACGAGGGCATCGGGATCCGCCGCGCATGGGAGCGCGAACTCGGCCGCGGCGGCTGGATCGGCCTCGGCTGGGGCGACCACGGCGCCGACTGCGGCAACCGCCGCGCGAGCCTCACCCAGCAGGTCGTCTGGGCCGAGGAGTGCGCCCGCGCCGACGCCCCCGCCCGGGTCGGACACATCGGCGAGAACCTCCTCGCCCCGACCCTGATCGCCCACGGCACCGACGCGCAGCGGCGCCGCTTCCTGCCCGCCGTCGCACGCGGCGAAGAACTGTGGTGCCAGGGATACAGCGAGCCGGGCGCCGGATCGGACCTCGCCGCGGTGCGGACGGCCGCCGTACCCGACGCGGACCGCGGCGGCCACCGCGTGAGCGGGCAGAAGATCTGGACGTCGCTGGCGAAGGACGCCGACTGGTGCTTCGTGCTGGCCCGTACGGAGCCCGGTTCCAGCCGCCACCACGGCCTGTCGTTCCTGCTCGTGCCGATGGACCAGCCGGGCAGGATCGAGGTGCGGCCGATCCGGCAGATGTCCGGGACCAGCGAGTTCAACGAGGTCTTCTTCGACGGGGCGCGCGCCGAGGAGTGCGTCGGCGGCGAGGGCAACGGCTGGGCGGTCGCCATGGGGCTGCTGGCCCTGGAGCGCGGCGTCTCCACGCTCGTCCAGCAGATCGGCTTCGCCGCCGAACTCGAACGGGTGGTCCGCGCCGCCGTCGACGGCGGCGCCGTCACCGACCCGGTACTGCGCGAACGCCTCGTCAGGCAGTGGGCGGAGCTCCAGACCATGCGCTGGAACGCCCTGCGCACCCTGGGCTCCACGGGCGACCCCGCCGCGCCCAGCGTGGCGAAGCTGCTCTGGGGCGGCTGGCACAAGCGCCTCGGCGAGCTGGCCGTGGAGGTCCGGGGCGCGGCGGGCGCCGTCGGCCCGGACGACTGGTCGGCGCGGTCCCCGTACGCACTCGACGAGGCGCAGCGGCTGTTCCTGTTCACCCGGTCCGACACCATCTACGGCGGCTCGGACGAGATCCAGCGGAACATCATCGCCGAGCGGGTGCTCGGCCTACCGAGGGAGCCGAGATGAGAGGCGTCGTCTTCGACGGCCAGCGGACCGAGGTCGTCGACGACCTGGAGATACGCGATCCGGGCCCCGGCGAGGTGCTGGTGGCGGTGGCCGCGGCCGGGCTGTGCCACAGCGATCTGTCGGTGATCGACGGGACGATTCCGTTCCCGTCGCCGGTGGTGCTCGGGCACGAGGGCGCGGGCGTGGTGGAGGCGGTCGGCGCGGGCGTCGGCCATGTGGTGCCCGGCGACCACGTGTCGCTGTCGACGCTGGCCAGCTGCGGGGCGTGCGCCCAGTGCGACCGGGGGCGTCCGACGATGTGCCGCAAGGCGATCGGGATGCCGCGGCAGCCGTTCTCGCGGCGGGGCGAGCCGCTGTACCAGTTCGCGTCCAACTCGGCCTTCGCCGAACGGACCCTGGTCAAGGCCGTGCAGGCGGTGAAGATCCCCGCGGACCTGCCGCTCACCTCGGCGGCCCTGATCGGCTGCGGGGTGGTGACGGGGGTCGGAGCCGTACTCAACCGGGCGAAGGTCGACCGGGGCGACTCCGTCGTGGTGATCGGTACCGGCGGCATCGGACTCAACGTCATCCAGGGTGCCCGGATCGCGGGCGCCCTGACGATCGTCGCCGTCGATGCCAACCCGGCGAAGGAGGCGATGGCGCGGCAGTTCGGCGCGACGCACTTCCTGACGTCGGCGCAGGCCGTGCGGGAGATCCTGCCGAACGGCGCCGACCACGCCTTCGAGTGCGTGGGCCGTACGGAACTGATCCGTACCGCGATCGACCTGCTGGACCGGCACGGCCAGGCGGTCCTGCTGGGCGTCCCCGCGGCGACGGCCGAGGCATCGTTCCTCGTCTCGTCGATGTTCCTGGACAAGTCGATCCTGGGCTGCCGGTACGGCTCCTCGCGCCCGCAGCGGGATATCGCCCTCTACGCGGAGCTGTACCGGCAGGGCAGGCTGCTGCTGGACGAACTCGTCACCGAGACCTACCCGGTGGAGGACTTCGCCAAGGCGGCGGACGACGCGCACCACGGCCGGGTGGCGCGGGGGGTGCTGGTGTTCTGAGGCGTGTGGTGGAAGTCCCGCCTGTCCCGCGACGGCTCTCCGGGGCCGGCGTCTTCCCGGACCGGCGAGGTCCGGGCCCTTTGCCGGGCCCTTTGCCGGGCCCTCCTGTCCGGATCCCGCCGGGGCCGCGCGCCCCGGCGCCGCGCCCGGCCGTGTCGCCGTCGGTCAGTCGCCGAAGGCGCTGCTGTCGCGCCGGGTGACGCCGGGCCGGGTGTTCACGGACCACATGTGGGTGCACCGCGGGCACTGGAGGTGAACGACCGGTCCGCTGTTGGATATCAGATAGCGCCAGTGCTCACGGCAGGTACGGAGGTCGGCGCAGTTCTCGCAATGACGGGCGTCGTCGCAGACCGGGCAGGGCATCCAGGCGCGGCGGGCCACGTCCGCCTGCGGATCAATGGGAAGTCGCACGACCCGGCCCCCTTCCCGGCAGAACGCCGGCCGCCACCAGCAGGTCGTGGGTGCGCTGCTGTTCGGCGTCCAGGCCCGAGTAGAGGAGCGCGTACGCCTCGTCCTCGCCCTGGAGGGCGGCGACCGGGTCCCAGTCGGGCCCGAGTGCGGCCACGACCTCGGCCCGGCGTCGAGTTTCTTCGAACGTCAGATCGATCGTGAAGGGTATGAGGCTGTCTGGATTTTCCTTTTTCATGGCGAAACTTCCGAAGTGCCGGTGGAACTCCCCCTGCTTATCAGGCGGAACCGGCGACAGGGAAGGGTGACCTAAGTCGCTCCGGGGCGAAGGGGCCCCGGCCTCTGGTGGAGGAGCCCCCGGATCGGTCGGCAGGAGTGGGCCGTTGCCGGTACCGGGGCCCCGGAGCAGGGCGCGGTCCACGGGCGGCGCTGTGACGTACTTCATGCGGCCGCCCTCCGCGTCGCCCGGATCCGGGCGACGCGGAGGGGAGTGGCCGGAGTGCCCGGTCAGGCCCTCCCCGCGCGAAAGGTGCGCCGGTACACCGTGGGGGACACCCCCAGCGCCGCCTGTAGATGCTGCCGCAGCGAGGTGGGCGTCCCGAAGCCCGCGTCCCGCGCCACCTGGTCGATCGACAGGTCCGTCGACTCCAGCAGTTGACGGGCCCGTTCGACCCGCTGCCGGGTCAGCCACTGGACGGGGCTGACCCCGACCTCCTCCCGGAACCGGCGGGTGAACGTCCGTACGCTCATCGACTCCTGCTGCGCCATGTCGCGCAGCAGGATCGGGCGCTCCAGCCGGCCGAGCGCCCAGGTGCGCGCGGAGGTCGTGGTCGCGAGCTGCGCCTCGGGCACGGGGCGCTGGATGTACTGGGCCTGCCCGCCGTCCCGGTGCGGGGGCACGACCGTGCGGCGGGCGACGTCATTGGCGACGGCGGTGCCGTGGTCCCGGCGCACGATGTGCAGGCAGAGGTCGATTCCGGCGGCGACCCCGGCGGAGGTCAGGACGTCCCCGTCGTCGATGAACAGGACGTCCGGGTCGACCCGGACCTCGGGGAAGAGCTGCTGGAAGTGGTCGGCCGACGACCAGTGGGTGGTGGCGGGGCGCCCGTCGAGATATCCGGCGGCGGCCAGCACGTAGCTGCCCGTGCAGATGGAGACCATCCGGGTGCCCGGCCTGATGTGCGCGAAGGCGGCGGCCAGTTCGTCGGTGAGCCTGCCCTCCGTGTAGACGGGGCCCAGTTCGTAACTGGCGGGGATCACGACCGTATCGGCGGTGGCCAGCGTCTCGGGGCCGCGTTCGACGGTGATGGTGAAGTCCGCGTCGGTGCGGACCGGGCCCGGCGGGCGGACGGAACAGGTCACGACTTCATAGAGTTTGCGGCCCTTGTTGCGCGGCTCGGAACCGAGCGAACGGCCGAAAATCCTTTGGGGGATGCCCAGTTCGAAGGGGAGCAGCCCGTCGAGGGCAAGGACGGCGATGCGGTGCGGCATTGGCGGACTCCCTTCACCTCTAGCTGGTATAGACCTTCTACTGATACATGTCACCGGTGTGAAGGAAAAGTCAGCAGAGCACGCGCACATTCCCGCCGCGGAGCGCGAGAGCGCACCGCCTCCGCCGCCCCGTTCGCCGAGCCCGGACCCGTTGGGGGGCGTGCTGCCTAGCGTGCTGCCTGACGGCCTGGGCGACGGCCGTCCCGCGCAGCTCTGGAACCGCAACTTCCGGCTCTTCTTCGTCGCCCGGACCGCCGCGCTCTTCGGCGACGGCATGATCCCGGTGGCGCTCACCGCCGGCCTGCTGGGAGCGGGCCGGCCGCACTCGTCGGTGGGGTTCGCGCTCGCGGCCTGGATGGGTCCGCTGGCCCTCTTCGTGCTCTTCGGCGGCGTACTGGCGGACCGGTTCACCCCGCGCCGGATGATGATCATCGCGGATGCGCTGCGGCTGGTCGGTGCCTCGGCGCTGGCGGTCTCCTTCGCCGTCGGCAACCCGCCCCTGTGGGCGGTGTACGCGCTCAGCGCGGTCGCCGGGGTGGGCGCCGCGCTCTTCCAGCCGGGTGTGGCGTCGACCGTGCCCCGGGTGGCCTCGGACGTGCAGCGCGCCAATGCGGTGCTCCGGGTCTCCGAGGCGCTGATGACCATGGCGGGCCCGGCCTTCGCGGGCATGCTCGTCGGGCTCGCCAGCGCCGGAGCGGTCTACGCGGCGAACGCGTCGACCTTCCTCGTCTCCGGCCTCTGCCTGTTCCTGCTGCGGCTCGCCCCGGCCCCGGCGGACGAGGTGCGACGCGGCACCTTCGTCGCCGAACTGGCCGACGGCTGGCGGGAGTTCCGCGCCCGGAGCTGGCTGTGGGGGGTGATCGCGATCTGGACGGTGTACGGCTTCGCGGTGCTCGGCCCGATGCTCCCGCTCACCGCGGTCGAGGTCACCGAGGCGCACGGTTCGGGGACGTACGGGGTGATGATGGCGGTGAACGGCGCGGGCAGCGTCGTCGGCGGGCTGCTCGCGCTGCGGCTGAGGCCGCGCCGCCCCCTCGCGGCGGGGGCCGTCGCGCTGAGCGCGGTCTGTGTGAACCTGGTCGTGCTGGGCCTGGGGATGCCGGTGGCCGCGCTCGGGGCCGGGCAGTTCGTGGCCGGTGCCGCGTTCGCGTTCTGGCTGGTGATGTGGTCGACGACGGTCCAGACCCATGTGCCGCCCCAGGCGCTGAACCGGCTGCACGCGTACGACGTGGCGGGCTCGCTGCTGATGCTGGCGGCGGGCCGGGCGCTGGCCGGACCGGTCGCGGACCGGGTGGGCGCCCCGGAGGTGCTGCTGGCCGGAGCGGTGATCAACATGGTGGCGGTGGCGGTGCTGCTGGCGGCCCGGCCGATCCGGCGGCTGGAGCGGATCGGATGAGGTCGGGTGAGGCCAAGTGAGGCCGGGTGAGGTCGGGTGAGGCCAAGTGAGGTCGGGTGGGGTCGGACGAGGGAGGCGGTCGTGGCGGTGCCACGCGTGGCAGCCGCGGGAGCGGCGCTGCTGACCGTCGCCGCCGGGCTCGGTGTCAGGGCGGTGGCCGGCGGCGATGCGGCCAAGTACGCCGGGGACGCCCTCTACACGGTGCTGGTCTGCGCCGTGGTGGTCCTGATCGCGCCCCGCACGCGCCCGGCAGCGGCGGCCGGGGCGGCGCTCGCCGTCAGCTGGGCGGTCGAGCTGCTGCAACTGACCGGGCTGCCCGCGGACCTCTCCCGGCACAGCACGGCGGCGCGGCTGGTGCTCGGCTCCACCTTCAACGCGCCCGATCTGTTCTGGTACACGGTGGGGGCGGGGTGCGCCTGGGCGGTGGCGGCTCTGGCTACTTCGCCCGCTCGCGCTCCTCGGACTTCTGCATCTCGATGACCTCGAGGACATGGGCGCTGGTCTGCCTGCGCACACTGCCGCCGACGAGCAGCGCCGTACCGAGGACGGACAAGGGGACGGAGGCCCCGAGGACGGTCAGCTGCTTCGGCACCTCGGTGGCCACCTCGCACGGCGCGGCGCGGTAGCAGTACGAGCCCTGCCGGTCCGCCAGCAGGAAACCCAGCCAGACCCACAGGGCGCAGGCGGCGATCAGCAGCACGGCGCCCCAGGTCTGCATCAGCGCGGAATGGTGGTGGAACCGCTGACGTGCCGCCCACTGCATGAGATCCCCCGGTTCGGTTCGGTTCGGTTCGGTACGCGTCGAAGGCGCGGCGCACGGCCGCCGACCGACAGGTGATCGTACGCGCATACGAGTCCGTCCGGGCCGGAAGCGGCCGGTCCGCCCGCGGTCCGTGGCCCGATTCCTGCGAAGGGTGACTCTCCGGCCACTCGTGGGCGCGTACGCGGTCACCGGATGCTGAGTGACGTGACCCAGACAACCGAAAGCGCCGCCCGGGACGACGACCGGCGGGCCCCCGTCCCCGCGGCCCCCGGCGCGCGCTCCCGCCGACGCGTTCACCGCGCCTGGATCGTCGCCGTCGTCACCTTCGTGACGATCATCGGCGGCGCCGCCTTCAACTCCCTGCCCGGCCTCCTCATCGACCCGCTCCACACGGAATTCGGCTGGTCGCGCGGGGAGATCGGACTCGCCGTCTCCCTCGACATGGCGCTCTACGGGCTCACCGCGCCGTTCGCCGCCGCGCTGATGGACCGCTTCGGCATCCGCCGGGTCGTCGTCGTCGCGCTCAGCGCGGTGGCGGCGGGGGCGCTGGCCAGTGTCTGGATGACGGCCTCCTGGCAGCTGATGATCTATTGGGGGCTGCTCGTCGGCCTCGGCACCGGGTCCATGGCGATGGCCTTCTCCGCCACGGTCACCAACCGCTGGTTCGTGGCCCGGCGCGGCCTGGTCACCGGCGTCCTCACCGCGGCGGGCGCCTCCGGCCAGCTGGTCTTCCTGCCGCTGTGCGCCTGGATCGTCGACGAGCACGGCTGGCGCCCGGCCTCGGTGACCGTCGCGCTCGCCGCCCTGGCCGTCGTCCCGTTCGCCTGGCTCCTGCTGCACGACCACCCGGCCGACGTGGGCCTCGCCCCGTACGGCGGCACCTACACGGGGAAGCCCGCGCCCGCCCGCGGGGCGGCGAGGCGGACCCTGCGCGTACTGGCCGACGCCGCCCGCACCGGACCGTTCTGGCTGCTCGCCGGCACGTTCGCGATCTGCGGCGCCTCGACCAACGGCCTGATCCGCACTCACTTCGTGCCGTCGGCCCACGACCACGGCATGCCCATCACCGCCGCGGCCTCGCTGCTCGCCGTCATCGGAGTCTTCGACATCATCGGCACGGTCTTCTCCGGCTGGCTCACCGACCGCTTCGACGCCCGCCGGCTCCTCGCCGTCTACTACGCGCTGCGCGGCATCTCGCTGGTCTTCCTGCCGATGCTGATGGCACCGACGGTCCATCCGCCGATGGTGTTCTTCATCGTCTTCTACGGCCTGGACTGGGTCGCCACGGTGCCGCCGACGCTGGCCCTGTGCCGCGAGCAGTACGGCGAGGACAGCGCCATCGTCTTCGGCTGGGTCCTCGCCTCCCACCAGGTGGGCGCGGCACTGGTGGCGTTCCTGGGCGGTGTGGCGCGCGACGCCTTCGGCTCGTACGACGTGGTCTGGTACGCGTCGGGTGCGCTGTGCGCGACGGCGGCACTGATGGCGCTGGTGATCCGGCGGGTCCGGGAGCCTTCGGGCGCCGCCGCCGCGGGACTCGGCTGACGGCGCCGTCCGGTCAGGGGGAGAGGCGCTCGGCGACCGCCAGGAAGACATGGAGGTTCGCGATGTCGCTGACGGCGGCACTGCACCAGCGGCCGGAGTCTCCGTTCCGCGTGATGTGCACCCGGCCCGCCTCGACCCGTATCCCCCGGACGTCGGTCCAGGGAAGGTGACCGTTCCTGGTGGTGGCCATGCCGGTGCCGGAGAGCGAGAAGCCGCCGAAGCTGACCTTCTCGCCCTCCAGGACGGCTTTCAGGGCCGCCTGGCCCTGGGCGCGCAGGACGGCCTCCTGCATATGGGGTCCCCACGTTCCGGGATGTTCGTAGAACTCCGTGATCGTCGCGCTGACGCGCCCCGGGCCGACCGCGGAGTACACGTGGGTGGTGGTGCTGGGGATCCCGTTGATGATCTTCTGGGTGATGTTCTGGTAGAGCCGCACGGAGTCCCAGCGGATGGCGGTCATTCCGTCGCCGGACTGCGGGTGGACGATCATTCCGTTCTCGAACAGGTGGAGACGCTTGGCGGCCTGCTTCCTGCTGAAGTCCGGAGTCCGGCGCAGCCACCAGAGGAACGCCAGACCGGGTACGACGAACAGCGCCAGGAGATGGAGGGTCGCGAAGACGTAGAGGGCGAAGAGGGCCTTGTTCATGCGCTTGGGGGCGAACGAGCCCTGGAGCGCGCCGAGTCGGTGTCGTGCGGCCAGCTCGGCGGCTTCGGCCGACAGAGAGGTCCGTGCCGGTGCGGTTGCGGTCATCGCCGGGTCCGTTCGATCAGTCGGGCGAGCAGACGGGTACGCGGGATCATCCGGTCGATCAGGACGTGCTCGGTGTCCGCGTGGGCGCCGCTGCCGACGCCGCCCAGGCCGTCCAGCGTCGGGCAGCCCGTGCCCGCCGTGTAGTTGCCGTCCGAGGCGCCGCCCACGGCGACCCCCCGCAGGGGTTCCTGTCCCAGCTCCGCGGCGATCGCGGAGGCGAGGGAGAACAGGGCGGCCGAGGACGCCGCTTCCATGGGGGGACGCCTCTTCCCGCCCTCCACCGTCAGCTCTGCTCCGGGCGTCCGGGCGGTCAGCCCCCGCATGAGGACATCTATCCGGTCCTGCGCCGCCGGGGTCGGCACCCGGACGTCCACCGACACCTTCGCCCGCGCGGGCACGGTGTTGGGAGTGGTGCCGGCCGACACCAGGGTGGGCGTGACCGTCGGCGCTCCCAGCTCGCAACCCGTGGTGCCCATCGCTGCCGCGAGGCCGGCGACGGCCAGGACCTGGTGGGCGGCCTCGATCGCGGCGTTGACCCCCTTCTCCGGTTCCAGACCGGCGTGAGCGGCCCTGCCGTGCACCACGACCTCATAGCGCGACGTGCCCTTGCGGGCGGTTTTCAGGGCGCCCTGCGCGTTCGCGGACGCCTCCAGCACGAAGGCCGCCGCGCAACCGCGCGCGGAGTCCTCGATCAGCTCCCGGGAGGTCGGGGAGCCGACCTCCTCATCCCCGTTGACCAGCACACACACGCCGTCCGGGGACGGCAGGGAGGCCAGCGCGTGGAACATCTGCACCAGACCCGCCTTCATGTCGAGGACCCCGGGCCCCCGGGCGACCCCGTCGGCCACCGACCAGGGGTGCGTCTCCAGCGACCCCATGGGCCACACCGTGTCGTGGTGCCCCACCAGCAGCACCCGCGGTGCGCCGAAGACCCAGCGCAGATGAGGCACACCCTCGATCACGACGGTCTCGGGCTCCCGGCCCAGCAGCCTCGTACCCAGGGCGCCGACGACCTCGGCGCTGCGGGCCAGCGCGGCATGGTCGGCCGAGAAGGACTCACAGACCACGAGCTCCTCCAGATCGGCCAGCAGCGCGGGCAACTCGGGAAGCGCGGGCGCGGACCAGGTGGTCATCGGCCCCGCCCGGGTTCGACGGTGGACAGTAACGCCATGATTCCTCCTGGAAGTTGAGCCTGACCAAGGCGCGAGCCGGAAGCGTTCCTCCGGCGTCGTCCGGCGTCGTCCGGTTGCGTCCGGCTGCGTCCGGGTCCCGTCCCGCCGACGGGGGCCGGGTGATTGACGCTAGGGCGGGACAAGGCATGCCACCAGCGACTAGATTGCATGTGAGCCATGCATGGGGGGAATGTGTTCGAGACCGACGCACTGCGTCTGCTGGTGACCGTGGCCGACACCGGATCGTTCACGCAGGCCGCGGCCCGTCTCGACTACACGCAGTCCGCGGTGTCCCGGCGTATCGCCTCGCTGGAGAAGCGGGCGGGCGGCCCGCTGTTCGACCGGCTCGCCAGGGGCGTACGGCTGAACCCCGCCGGGCACGCGCTGCACCGCCATGCCGTGGAGGTGCTCGACCGTCTGGCGCGGGCGGAGCACGAGCTGACCGCGATCCGCGCGGGACACGGCGGAACGCTGCGCGTGGCGGCGTTCTCCACCGCCAACATCTCCCTGGTGCCCGCCGCTCTGCGCGCGTTCCTGCGGTCCAGGCCGGAGGTCGAGGTCGTCGCGAGCGAGGGACGCAGCGATGCGCTGATGCGGCGCCTCGCCGAGGGGGCGCTCGATCTTGCCGTGGTCAGCGACTACCCCTCGGGTCTCCCGTCGGCCGACGGTGTGACCACGGAGGCGCTGCTGGAGGACGAGCTGTTCGTCGTTCTCCCGTGCGAGCATCGTTTGGCCGGATCCGGGACGATCGACCTGCGTGAACTGCGCGACGAGGCCTGGCTCCAGGACGCGCCCACCGACCGGCCGATGATGCTCACCGAGGTCTGCGCCAGGGCCGGCTTCCGGCCGAGGAAGATCGTCAGAATCGCGGAGTGGACCGGGAAGTTCGGCTATGTGGCCGCGGGGCTGGGCGTCGCGCTGGTTCCCTCGCTGGCGGCCTGGGCGGTTCCGGCCGGACTCTCCCTCTGCCGGCTCGGCGATCTCGCCCCGCGCCGGACCGTATACGCGGCACTGCCCGCCGCCCCGCTTCCGGCCGCACTCGACCTGCGGGACCTGCTCCACGAGGCCGTCGGCTGAACCGCGGTTCCCGGCTTGGTGTGTGCGGCTTGCGGCTTGTCGGTTGCCGCTCGCTGGTTGCTGCTTGCCGGTCGTCGATGGTCGCCCGCTGCTCGCCGCCGGTCCTCTGCTGCTCGCCCTTTGCTGCTTGCCGCCGCTGCCTGCCTCTCGTCGCCCGCCGCGTATCGCCCGCCGCGTATCGTCCGTCGCCCGCGGCGCCCGGCCGGGCCGCTGATTCGTGCCCGCTCACTCGCCCAGAGGCCCGAACCGCCCGAACACGCCCCGGTGGAACACCAGCGGACCGTCCCCGCCCGCTGCCCCCAGCGCCTCCACCCGGCCGACCACGATCAGGTGGTCGCCGCCGGTGTGGACGGCCTGGATGCGGCAGTCGACCCAGGCCGGTACGGAGTCCAGCAGCGGCGACCCGGTCGCGGGGGCCGCCGTGTAGCCCACCCCCGCGAACTTGTCGGCCCCGCTCACCGCGAAGCTCCGGCACAGCGCGCCCTGGTCCGCACCGAGGATGTTGACGCAGAAGGCCCCGGCGCGGGCGATGCGTGGCCAGGTCGTCGACGTACGGGCGACCATGAAGGTGACCAGCGGCGGGTCGAGGGAGAGCGACGCGAACGACTGGCAGGCGAAGCCCGCCGGCCCCTGTGTGTCGTCCGGGTCGTGTGCGGTGACGACGGTGACACCGCTCGCGAAGTGCCCCAGTACGCGCCGGAATTCGGCCGGATCGACCGGCAGCCGCTCATCGTCCGCGACGGCCCGCAGATCCGGGCGCGGCAGCGGATCGACCGGCGCCGGCCCTCCGGTGGTGGCGGCGCCGACGGACCTGAGGTACCGGACGGCGGTGGCGGCCATGCCTGCGTGTCCCATCACGCCTTCCATTGAAACTGACGCTACGTCAGATAGGAAGGGGGCGGGGAGAGTTCCGGAGGAAAAGGGCAGTGAGTCCCGCCGCGGAGCCGGGCCGGGGTGGGCCTTCCCGGTGCGCGAGGACGTGCATGGGGAGGGGGCGTGCATGCTGATATAGGCCGGGATCCGGGAGCTGCCGGTGATCAGCTCCCGGCGGCGTACATGACGAAGTCCGCCCAGGCGTCCGGGGCTATGGCGAAGCGGGGGCCCTGGGTGTTCTTCGAGTCGCGGACGTGGACCGTGCTGAGGGTGGTGGCGACCTCGACGCAGTCGTTGCCATTGCTGGTATCGCTGTAGCTGCTCTTGAACCAGCTGAGCTGGTCGGATTCCCCGGCAGAGGGCTTGCGGATCATGTCTCTCCCAGCACTTGCTCGATGAAGTCCAACGACTCCCGTGAAGTGAGAGCCTCGGCCCGGATGATGCCATAGCGCAGCTCAAGCACCCGGAGTTGCTTCGGGCCGGAGACAGGGCGACCGCCGAACTCGTCGTCGATGCGGCCAACTGCCGAGCCATCGTCAAACTTGAGCACCTGGATCCTCCCGCCTGTTCCGGGATGGTCCCAGCGGTCGGTCGGCATCACCTGGATCTCTACGTTCTGCATCTGCCCCACCTCCAACAGGCGTTCGAGCTGCTGGCGTTGCACCATTGTGCCGCCGAACGGGCGGCGCAGTGTCACCTCTTCCAGCACAAAGCTGAGTTCCGGTGCAGGCGACCGGTCGAAAATGGACTGCCGGGCCATGCGGGCTGCCAGCATTCGTTCCAACTCGGGGGCCGAGTAGGCAGGACGTCGTGTTCGTAGCAGTGCTCGGGCATGGGCCTCCGTTTGCAGGAGGCCGTGCATGGCGTGGCTTCCGTACGACAGCAACTCGACCGCCCGCGCCTCCATCCGTGCCAGATCCCGAATCTTCTTCGGGTATCGGACCTCGGCCACGTCCTTCTTCATCGCGGCGATCAGCCCACCGGCCCCCAGTACCTCGTCCGCTCTGTCCAGATACTCCTGGCGCGGGATCCGTTTTCCGGCCTCGACCTTGTAGACCTGGTCCTCCCCGTACCCGATCGCGACGCCGAACTCGACCGCCCGCATGCCGGCCGCCTCCCGCCGCAGCTTCAATTGCCGCCCCACCGTGGCGACGACCGCCGCACCCGACTCGTCGTCCGGGTCGACGTCCCAACCGGGCTCGTCCGCCTCGTTCCCGGGCCGTTCCGTACTGCTCGTATCCACCCGCATCTCGCGCCACCTCCGACGTGCCGTCACCCTTGCGGCGCCACATACCCGCACGCCTGCTCCGGACAGCCCGGACAGCCCCGGACAACCACCGGACAGTCACCGTACGCATCCGACTGATCACTGGTCGGCGTAGGCGTGCGCGGCCACGCTGAGTGACGTGAAACAAGAAATCGCCCTCCCTCAACCCACCGCTGCCGGCCGCGCGTTCAGCGTGTTGCTCTCGCCCACTCGCCGGGGAGCCAGGCTGGCCCGGCTGCTCACCACTGCGCATCTCGGCGAGTGGGGGATCCCCTCGGAGGCCGCCGCGCAGATCGTCGCCGAACTGGCGGCCAACGCCATGGTGCACGGCCGCGTGCCGGGCAGGGACTTCCGGCTCGGCCTCGCGATCCACGACGGCGGCGCGCTCCTGCGGATCGAGGTGAGCGACGCACGTGGCGAGCGCCTGCCGCCCGGTCCGGGCGGCACGGCCGTCCCGGATGACGACTGCGAGTCCGGACGTGGCCTGCTGATCGTCGAGGCGCTTGCCGACCGTTGGGGCGTCAGCCCCGGTCCCGTCCCCCGCAAGACCGTCTGGGCCGAGCTCGACCTCGTACCGTGACCGCCGCCACCGGGTCGCGGACATCCGCGATCCGGTGGTCCGCAGCGTGGCGCCGTGGGACATCGAATGCCGTGAACAACTTGGGCAATGCTCCTTCCGGACCCACCCCGCCTGTCGTCACCCATATGGGGGAACTGAGACAACTTAGCTGGAAATCGGGCTGGTTGTCCGGCATATGCTCACCGCGACGAACAAGGCCCGGACATGCGACGGGCCCCTGGCGGGGACGGCAATGTCGATCGACGGCCTGACAACATCTCCGCCCCGGATGTGGACGCCCTGGTACCGGGGCGCCGCATGGCTGGAATGCGGGGCCAGGCCCGGACCCGCTGCCGTACAACACGCACCGACCATCGACCTTCCGCCCGACGGGCTGCGCCGCCCCGTCGGCCTCCCGGCCCATCGGCTGGCCACCCGGCTCCCACCCGTACCGCCGCCGTTCCGCGGCCCGGCCGATACCCCGCCCCGACTATTCGACAACCCAAGGAAATCCATATGGTCAGCTCGTCCCACGAGGCGATGCACCGCATCTTTCAGGAGTACCCGGGACTCTTCACCCGCGTCTCCGAGGTACTGGGGGTGGCGATCGGCCCACCTGCCTCGGCCACTGTCATGCCCACGGACCTCACCGAGAACCGGCCGCTCGAACGCCGTGTCGACACCTTGCTGCGCATCGACATGGAGGACGACAGGTCCTACCTCCTGGCGATCGAGGCCCAGGGCAAGAAGGACCCGGAGAAGCCGGCGAGCTGGATGTACTACCTGTCGTATCTCCAGGCGAAGTACAAACTGCCGCCCATGCTGCTGGTCGTCTGCCAGGACCGGGCCACCGCCGAGTGGGCGGCACGCCCGTTCACGGTCGGCCACCCGCAATCGCCCGTGCTCACCCTGAGAGCCCTTGTCGCGGGCCCGCACAACATGCCGGTGATCACCGACGTGGCCGAGGCCCGCAAGGACCTGGCACTGGCCACGCTGGCGGCGATCACACACGCAGGCGATCCGGACATCGGTGCCATACTGAAAACGCTGTCGACCGCTCTGCGGGACGTACCGGAAACCATCGCCGACCCCATCGTCGAACTCACCGCACAGGGCCTGGGCAATCGTCCGGCCGCACAACAGTGGAGGAACCTGGTGGCCGTGGACCTTTCTTTCTACAAGTCAGCTCTTTCGGAAGAAATCCGAGACGAGGGCCGTGCGGA
>NZ_JBHVPX010000001.1:0-415748 GCF_042887155.1 Streptomyces sp. NPDC057963 | reverse complement strand
CGGTCTGTCGAGGACGTGTTCGCAGGGGAGTAGGTGGGCTGCGGCCGGGCCGCTGGGGGGCTTCACCCCATCGGCGGACCCCGGCCGCACAACAGGGGGAGAGCGCCGTGGCCCGTGGGTTCGGGCGGTTCGCTTCGTGACGGCGGTCGACGCCCTCGTCACCGGAGACCTCACAGCCCCCGGTACTTCGCCGTCCGCCGCTCGACGAAGCTCGCCACGCCCTCGCACGCGTCCTGCGTCGTCATATTGATCTCCTGAGCCATTGCTTCCGCCGCGAAGGCCGTTGCCCGGTCGGCCTCCTGGGACGCGTTCACCAGCTGCTTGGTGAGGGCGATCGCCCGGGTCGGGCCGTCGGCCAGCCGCCGTGCCCATGCCCCGGCCGTTTCCGCCAGTTCCTCGTCCGGGACGACCCGGTTGACCAGTCCCAGCCGCTCCGCCTCCGCCGCCGGGAGCGGGTCGCCGAAGAACATCAGCTCCTTGGCGCGCTGCGGGCCGATCAGGCGTGGCAGCAGGTACGCGCCGCCGCCGTCGGGTACGAGACCGCGGCGTACGAACACCTCGATGAACTTCGCCGAGTCCGCGGCCAGCACGAGATCGCAGGCGAACGCGAGGTGGGCGCCGATGCCGGCCGCCGTACCGTTGACGGCCGCGATCACCGGCTTCTCGCAGTCCAGGACCGCGGCGATCAGCCGCTGCGCGCCGAGCCGGATCGTCCGGGCGACATCGCCCGGCACTCGGTCGCCGGTCGCGGGGGCCCCGCGCAGGTCGGCGCCCGCACAGAAGCCGCGGCCGGTGGCGGTGAGGACGACGGCCCGGACCGCCGGGTCGGCGGAGGCCCCGGCGAGCAGGGCGATGACGCGCTCCCGCTGGTCCCAGGTGACGGCGTTCATCGCTTCGGCGCGGTTGAGCGTGATCCAGGAGACGCCGTTGTCAGTGGCGTGGAGTACCAATGAGTCGAGCGGGTCGGTGGGCCCGGCGGTGTCTTCGGGGGAGGACGGCATGAGGCAGCTCCTGCGTGGGTGGCGGGTCGGGCGGCGGGTCCGGTCAGCGGCAGACGGCGAGCGCGTCCAGCGCCACCGCGCCCTGCCCCCGCCCCAGCACCATCAGTGGATTGATGTCCAGCTCGGCGAGGTCGTCACCCAGTTCCAGCGCCATCCGCTGCACCCGCAGCACGACCTCGACGAGCGCGTCCACATCCACCGGCGGACCGCCGCGTACGCCCTCCAGCAGGGCCCTGCCGCGCAGTTCGCCGAGCATCGACCGCGCCTGGTCCTCGCCGAACGGCGGCACCCGCACCGCCGCGTCGTGCAGCACCTCGACCAGCACCCCACCGAGCCCGACCGTCACCGTCGGCCCGAACAAGGCGTCCTGCGTGACACCGACCATCATCTCGACGCCCCGCTCGACCATCTGGCAGACCAGGATCCCGTCCAGTTCGACGCCCTCGTACCGCGCGATGTCGGTCAGCTCGCGGTACGCGTCCCGCACCTGGCTGGCGGAGGTGAGCCCGACCTTGACCAGGCCGAGCTCGGTCTTGTGGGCGAGCCGGGCGCCCGACGCCTTCATGACGACCGGGTAGCCGACCAGCCCCGCGGCCCGGACGGACGCCGCCGCGCTGGTCACCAGTTGCTCCCGCGGAACGCGGATTCCGTAGGCCCGAAGCAACTGCTTCGCCGCGTGCTCGCTCAGCTGCTGGCCCGGTCGCATCAGTGCCTGCGCCTTGCGGAACGAGGGCGACGGCGTGCGCGGTGCCTCGTCGAAGGGGGAGCGGTAGGAGGCGGTGAACCGGTGGTGGTCCAGATAGGCATTCACGGCGGTGATGCAGTTGCCGAAAGTGCGGAAGGTGGCGACGCGGGACGAGCCGAGCAGCGTCGTACGGTATGCGTCCTCCGTGCCGACGGGCGAGCCCCACACCACGCACACCAGCTTGTCCGTGGTCTCCGCCGCGTCCGCCAGGTCCTGCGCGAGCCTGTCGCTCATCGGGGGGAAGGGGCCGGTGATCGGACAGATCAGCACGCCGACGGAGGGGTCGGCGAGGATCGCGTCGATGATCTTCCGCCCGCGCCAGTCGCCGACCGGATGGCCGCCGTTGTCGACCGGGTTCGCCACGTTCAGATAGCCGGGAATCCATTCGTGCAGCTCGCGCTGCTTCTCCTCGGACAGGGTGGGAAGCGGCAGTCCGGCACCGGTCGCCAGGTCCGAGAAGTGCGCGCCCGTGCCGCCCGAGATCGAATACACGACGACCCCCTCGGCGACGGGCCTGCGCGCCCGCGCCAGCAGGGCAGCGGTGTCCTGGAGTTCGTCGAGCCCGTCCACCCGGATCACCCCGAACTGCCGCATCGCCGCGTCCACCACCTGGTCGGCGCCGGTCAGCTTGCCGGTGTGTGAAGCGGCCGTCCTGGCCCCCGCCTCCGTACGTCCCACTTTGACCGCCACCACCGGAACCCCGGCCCGCGCCGCCCGGTCCGCGGCGAGCAGAAAGGAGCGCCCGTCCTTGAGCCCCTCCACGTAGCAGGCGATGGCCCCGACCTCGGGGCGCTGCGAGAAGTACGAGATGAAGTCGGCGGTCTCCAGATCCGCCTCGTTGCCCGTGGGCGCCCAGTGCGAGAGCCGCACGCCCAGCTCCTGAAGGGCGTAGACGGGGCGCCCCTGATGACCGGACTGGGTGATCAGTGCGATCGCCGGCCCGTCCAGATCGTCCCGGAACCTCTCGAAGGCGTTGAGGTTGGTGTTCGGCCCGAGCAGCCGCAGTCCCGACCGCTCCACCGCCGCCGCCAGCCGCGCCTGGGCGGCAGCGCCCTCCTCGCCGGTCTCGGCGAACCCGGAGGCGAAGGCGACGGCGAACTTCACCTTGGCCTGCCCGAGCTCCTCGATCACCGGGAGCGGATCACCGACCAGCAGCACCGCCAGATCGACCTGCTCCGGCAGGTCCGCGACGGAAGGAGAACAGGCCCGCCCGAACACGGACTCCCGGCTGGGATGCACGGGATGCAGCCGCGCCCCGACCCGCTCGGCCCAGCCGATCAGCTGCCGGGTGATCCCGGTATTGGGCCGCCCCTCGGCATCGGACGCGCCGATGACGGCCACGGACTCGGGCCGGAAGAACCGGTCCAGGTCCGGCACGGGCGCGTGCAGCGGGCGGCCGCTGACATCGAGATCGCCCTCCGTGGCGGCGGCCGCCATGCTGTGGACGATGGCATACGGCTCTTCGCCGCAGGCCACCACCCTGGCGCGGAAGTCGGTGGTGAGGGTGCCGTGAGTCGATCCAAGCATCGTTCCGCCCACTCCTGCTCGAAGTCCGTCGGGTGATCGTGTCCGGTCAACATGAAGCTGACGCTCTGTCAGGTTACTGAACTGACGCTCCGTCAGGAATGGGTGTGCAGGCAAAGGCTGCTCCGGAGCTGTCTCGATTGCCTCCAAGGCGAGTTGTCCTGCCGCTTCGTCGACCGGACTGCCTTGCGGCGGCGCACGACCGGACTGCCTTGCGGCGGCGCACGACCGGGACCCATCGCCTTCGGCCGAGAGATCACCCCTGCCGTGTGCCGGGCCGGGCACGCACTCGACAGCCGCGGGGAATCGCCGTGATTCCGGGACAGCCCTTAGCGGCGGAGCTGGGGAGTCGCACCGCCGAGGAAGGTGACGGTCTCGCCAAGAGGGGCGCGGTTGATGCGGGTGAACGGAACGGACGGATCCGCGAAGCCCACCGACAGGCCGCCGACCAGGATCAGTTCCTCCGGGGCCGACACGACCTCGGCGACCGTCCTGTGATACACCGACCACGCCATCTGCGGGCAGCTGTGCAGACCTTCGGCGCGGAGCAGCAGCATCACGGTCTGGAGATACATGCCGATATCGCCCCACTGGGCCGAGCCCATTTCACAGTCGATGTAACAGAGCAGCAGGGCCGGGGCGCCGAAGCACTGCCAGTTTCCGGCGACGGCCTCCCGGCGTGCCCGGGCGTCCTCGCGGCGGATCCCGAGCGCGCCGAAACGCTGTGCCGCGGCGGCGGAGCGCCGCTCTTGGTACGGAGACTTCAGTTCCGGCGGATACATCTCGTACGCCGGCTCGTCACCGGGGTCGTCGGCCTCAGTGCGCCTGGCAGTGCGCTTCTTCAGCTCGGCCAAAGGGGCATCAGTCAGTACATAGATCCTCCACGGCTGAAGGTTTGCGCCGGAGGGTGTCCGGGCGGCGGCGGCCAGGACGCGTTCGAGTGTCGCCCTCGGGACCGGCTCGTCCGTGAATCCGCGTACCGCTCGTCGGCTCGCAACCGCCTGGTAGACGTCCACAGGCATGACCTCCCGGATGCTTGAGCGGGCCGCCAGGGCACCCGCAGCTCTGCGTTCTCTACCGTGGTGACGGTTGGCGGTGAAGAGAGGTAACAGGTGAACCAGAACGACGGCCTTGCCCATCTGTTCGACACCCACCGCGACCGCCTGCGCGCGGTCGCCCACCGGATACTCGGTTCCCCGGCCGAGGCGGACGACGCGGTTCAGGAGGCATGGCTGCGGCTGGCCCGCGCGGACGCGGACAGCATCGTGAATCCGCCGGGCTGGCTGACCACGGTGGTGTCGCGGATCTGCCTCGACATGCTGCGCTCCCGGGAGGCCCGGCGCGAGGAACTCGTGGGCGATCACAGGGCGGACGACCTCGCGGATCCCCACGCCGACGGCGACCCGGAGCAGGAGGCCCTGCTGACCGAGTCGGTCGGCCGCGCCCTGCTGGTCGTACTGGACCGGCTGGCTCCGGCCGAGCGGGTCGCCTTTGTACTGCACGACCTGTTCGCTGTTCCGTTCAATGAGATCGCGCTCGTCCTGGACCGCTCATCAGCTGCTGCGAAGCAACTCGCGAGCCGTGCCCGCCGCAAGGTGCGAGGCACCCCCACGGTCTCCGCCGCGGAACTGTTCCGGCGGCAGCACGTGATCGACGCGTTTCTCGCTGCCTCCAGGGCCGGAGATGTCGACGCGGTACTCGCCGTGCTGGCCCCCGACGTCGTGCGGAAAGCGGATCGGGCGGCACTTCCCGACGGCAGGCCGATCGAGGTCCGCGGTGCGCGGGCGGTGGCAGAGGAGATTGTCGTGTTCGGGCGGAAGGCGTGGTGCGCCGAGGCGGCTCTGGTCGACGGCACCGGTGGGATCGTGGTGGCTCCGTACGGCCGACTGAGCCTTGTGCTCGCTGTCACTGTCGAGGACGACCGGATCACCGGCTATGAGCTCATCGCCGATCCGGAGCGACTCCGTGGTCTCGATCTCGCCGTGCTGGACGAGACCTCCTCGGCCGCCTAGTGCTGTGACCGGGATGGTCCACCGTGATCGGAAGGCGGCTCGCGGGACGAGCGCACGCGCAACGGCTGGTATTACTGGGGCATGCAGGAAGAGACGGCACGCTCCGCGATCGACACGTTCATCTCCGCGTTCAACGCCTCGGACGACAGCTATGTGACTGCCCTGCTCTCCCAGGCCCTGACCTCAGACGTGGTCTTCTGGGGGCCGTTGGGTCGCAGCGAAGGAATCGCGGCGGTTGAGCGGTTCGTGCTGGACATCCGGCGCCACCCGGCGGGGACCGGCACGATGGTGCGCTGCTCAGCGGTGGACATGCCTGACGAGTGGGCCCGGTACCAGTGGGTCTTCACCACGCCGGATGGAGGCCCCCGCCTGGCGGGAACGGACGTCGTCCATCTGCGGCGGAGCCTCATCGACCAGGTCATCGTCTTTGCGGGGGAGATCAAGCCGTCCGCCTCCTGAGTCGTCCTTCTGTCGCTGTCCTTCTCGTGAACCTGTCCCTTTCGGCACTCCGGGGCTGCGGTTCGCGGTCGGTCAGGCTGCGGCGTTGAGGGGGCGTCCGCCCCAGGGGATGCCCTTCTCGCTGCGGATGCGGGCGCGTTCCTTGCGTTGGGCGGCACGTACGTCGGGGTGGCGGGCGTTGGCGTTGCGCCAGCGCAGGTAGCGGTGCAGTGCCTGGGTTTGCGTGGGGTGGCTGCGGTGGTGGGAGTTGGCCAGGGTGAACTGCCGCAGCGGGCCGAAGTGGGCCTCGATCGGGTTGGCCCAGGATGCGCAGGCCGGGGTGAAGCACAGCTCGACCTTGTTCTTCTTCGCCCAACGGCGGGCAGGCGGCGGAAGATTCGCTGTCGCGGGTGCCGTACAACCTCGGGCCGATCTTGAACGTCCAACGAACGGGCCGGAGTTACCGGCCGCCGTTCGCCTTCACCGGCCCATCACTGGGGGAATTCATGAGACCTGCTTCCACCCGGCGCACCGCGCGCCTGGGAGCCTGTGCCGTCGCGGCCGTCGGACTCCTGACCGCCGGACTCGCGGCTCCCGCGTCCGCCGACGAGCAGTCCGACCAGCTCTGGATCCAGGCGCCCGCCGAGCAGAACCTGCAGGTCGGCGGCGGCGACGGTGAGTCGCAGAGCCGTCCGCTGGACGTCGGGCTCTACCACGACAACGACAACTTCACCGTCACGGACGGCCGGCTCTCGGTCGACATCTCCGGTGTCGCCGGAGTGGCCGAGGTGACCTGGCCCGACAACTGCGCACCGAGTGGAACGACCGCCGTGTGCAGCGTTCCCGCGGTGCCGGTCATCGGCGGCGACTACAGCCCGCAGGTCCGGCTCACGCTCCGCGCGGCCGACGGTGCCGCGGCCGGGGCCCATGGGCGCATCACCTACGCCGCCGTGGCCACCGGCGGCCCCTCGGGCACCCTGGAGGCCCCGCTCGACTCGTTCGACACCACGGTCACCGTGGCCTCGGGGCCGGACCTGTCCCTCGGGGGGATCGCCCCCGTGACGGGCGCGCAGCCGGGCAGCGAGCAGACCGTTCCCTTCGTGCTGACGAACAACGGCGGTGAGCGGTCCGAGGGCTTCACCGCCACCCTCTCCGCCTCCTACGGACTCGACTTCGTCACCCGGTACCCCGAGTGCACCTACCGGACGACCGGCGGCGACTACGCCCCCATGACCCACGCCACCTGCTCCTTCGACCAGGTGCTGGAGCCGGGGGACACCTACACGCTGCCCGAGCCGATGCGGGTGGCCCTCGCCTCGCACGCGCTCGCCGAGCGCCTCGACATCAGCGTCGAGCCCGGCAACGGCGCCACCGACCTGGCGCACGAGGACAACTACGCCATCGCCGCCCTGACCGCGGTGAACACCGCCGACTTCGCGGTGGAGGGCGCCCGTGTCACCGGCGGGGCCGGTGAGACCGTCACCGCCGAACTCGGCTTCCGCAACAACGGACCGGCCTGGCTCGGCAACCTCGGCTCCGGCGACCCCGTCGCGAACGTCGACTTCACCGTCCCCGAGGGCGTCACCGTCACCTCCGCGCCCGAGGCCTGCGAGCCGCGCACCCTGAGCGGCGGCTACTACCCGCGACCGACAGGCGCGCCCCGGTACGTCTGCTCCCTGCCGTACTGGACGCTGCCGGACACGGCGCGGTCGTTCCCGTTCCAGCTGCGCGTCGACCGGGTCGTCGCCGACGCCACCGGCCGGGTCGTCCTCACCTCCGGCGGCCCCGGGGGCACGTCCTTCCCGTTCGACCCGAAGCCCGAGAACAACACGGCGAAGGTCGTGGTGAACGCCACGCCCGAGGCGTGACGGACGCTTCACGGAACAGCGCGGGGCGCGGCCGGTCCTTCCCGGCCGCGCCCCGCGTGTGTGTGGCCCCCAGCAGCCGCGCCGCGAGCAGCAGCCAGTAGGAGGTGGCCAGCGCCGCGACCGGACCGGACGCGATGAGCGCGGCCAGCAGTCCTGTGAGCTCGTGACGTCGGGGCATGGCCCGCGTGACGTGGGCCAGCGGCACGGACGCCACGGCGACCGTCACGCCGTAACCGGTGACCAGGTAGCCGACCGCCGACAGGGGCATCCGCAGGTCCTCGGAGATGAGTTCCAGGAGGCCGATCGGCAGGTTCTCCGCGGTGGTGAAGGTGAAGGCGGCCGGCATCAGGGCCACGAGCACCGCGGGCCTGTGCCAGGGAGCCGGTTGTGCCGTGACCGGTTGTGCCGTGACCAGTTGTGCCGTCACCACACGGCCTCTTCCTGTCCTCGCCCGGTCCCCGTACGGCGCTCGGCCGGTCCCCGTACGGTCCTCGCCCCCGGTCCCCGTACGGTCCTCGCCCCCGGTCCCCGTACGGCGCTCGGCCGGTCAGCCCGTGCGCGCCAGTTTTTTGGCGATCTTCCGTGCATCCAGGGCCATCTCGCGGAACATCCCGCTGATCGGGTTGGTGAACCCGGTGAAGTACAGCCCGGGTGCCTGCTTGGGGGTGCGGCCGCCGTGCACCACCGGCCTGCCCCGGGCGTCCAGTACGCCGAGGTGGCCGACCAGGCCCTCCAGGGCCCGCCGGTAGCCGGTCGCCGCGATCACCGCGTCCGGGGTGATCCGTTCCCCGTCGGCCAGCACCACCGCGTCCTCGTCGAACGACTCGACGGCGGCCACCGGTACCACCCGACCGCACTTCACCGCGTCGATCAGCCCCACGTCCTGCACCGGAATGGCACCCTCCCTGACCCGCGAGTAGAGGCCGGTGTCCGGCCGCGGGAGCCCCTGCGCGGCGAGGTCGGGCACGGCGATCCGCGCCATCAGGCCCCCGGCCCGGTCGACCAGCCAAACCGGCAGCCTGCGCACCAGGATGCCGGTCGCCTGTGCGGGCCAGCCTGCCGTTGAGCGGCGCACGATGTGCGGCACGGTGCGCACGGCGACCCGTACCCGGGACGCCCCGCCCTCCACCAGATCGACGGCGATCTCCGCGCCCGTGTTGCCGATGCCGACGACGAGGACGTCCTTGCCCGCGTACGGGACGGGGTTGCGGTAGCCGGAGGCGTGCACGAGGTCGCCGGTGAAGGTGTCGCGCCCGGACCAGTCGGGGATGCGCGGGGTGTGGTTGTGGCCGGTGGCGACGACGACGGCCCGGCCGGTCAGCATCCGGCCGCCGGTCGCGGTCAGCTGCCAGCCCGTGCCGTCGGGGGCCCGGTCGATCCGGGACACCTCGACACCCGTCACCACTTCCAACTCGTGGTGCTCGGTGTACTTCTCCAGATAGCGCACCACATCGTCCCTGGCCACCCAGCGTCCGAACCGGCGCGGCATCGCGAGCCCCGGCAGCGCGGACCGGCGCCGGGTCGTGTGGAGGTGCAGCCGGTCGTAGTGGCGGCGCCAGGAGGCCCCCACGTTCCCGGACTTCTCCAGCACGACCGCCCGTACCCCTTGTTCGCGCAGGGCCGCGGCGGCGGCGAGACCGCCGGGGCCGCCGCCGATCACGTACACGGGCCGGCCCTCGGTGAGGTCGGTGGGGGCCGGGGCGGTACTGCCGGCGGTCAGTGCGCTGTCAGGCATGGTTCGGAGCGTAATCGCGCGGTTACTTGATGGGTCTCGGTCAAGATGGGAATCGATTGCGAATTGATCACGGGTGTGCGTTTCCCGGGCGCCTCTCTCGTGCACGACTCTTGCGGCAGCCTTTCCCATCAGGTGAACTGACGTACCGTCAGATGTTGGTTCCAGTGAGCGGGAGACCCATGCAGACGATCTGGCTCGGCGGCGCCGAGTGGCTCGCCGTCCTCCGGATAGGCCTCGGCCTGTGGTGGCTGGAGAGCTGGCGGCACAAGGACAAGAAGGCCTGGTTCGAGCGCGGTACGGGGATCGCCTGGGCCGCCGACGTCGCGGGCAAGCACCGGTGGGCGGCCGTGCGCACGGGCTTCCGGCGGATCGTCGCCCCGCGCCCCAAGGTCATGGCCCACCTCGTCGTGTACGCCGAACTCGCCCTGGGGCTCGGCCTGATCACCGGATTCCTCACCCCCGTCGCGCTCGTCGCCGGACTCCTGCTCAACCTCCTCTATCTCGTGCTGATGATCCACGACTGGGCCGAGCAGGGGCAGAACGCGATGATGGCGCTCATCTCGCTCGTCGCGCTGTTCGCGATGTCCTGGCAGACCTGGTCCCTCGACGACGCGATCGGACTCTTCCTGTGACCACGGCAGCCGTACGCTTCGACCTCCCCGAGCCCGACGCCTTCACCCGCCCCTACTGGGACGCCGCCGCCCGGGGACAGTTGCTGCTGCGCCGCTGCGGCGCCTGCGGGCGCGCCCACCACTACCCCCGCGAGTTCTGCCCGCACTGCTGGAGCGAGGACGTGGCCTGGGAGCGGGCGAGCGGGGACGCCACGCTGTACACCTGGTCCGTCGTGCACCGCAACGACCTGCCGCCGTTCGGCGCCCGCGTTCCGTACACCGCCGCCGTCGTCGACCTGGCCGAGGGGCCGCGGATGATGACGGAGGTCGTGGAGTGCGCGGAGTCGGCCCTGGCGATCGGTATGCGGCTCCGGGTCGCCTTCCGGCAGGAGACGGGCCGGGAGACGCGCCGGGGGACGGGCCGGGAGGTGGGTCAGGAGGTGGTCCGGGAAGCGGTCCCGGTCTTCCGGCCCTGGTCCTCCGGCCCCGGCTGATCCGCTACAGCCCCGGCGCCCCCCACACCGGGAACCACCGGGCCAGATCCTTCTCCATCCGGAGGTCGTCCCCGAGCACCGCCCTGACCTGCAACTCCAGCTGGTTGTCCCGCTTCTCGACACTGCCCGGCACCGGCGCGAACGGGTAGAACGTGCCGCGCTTGTAGAGGTAGACCAGGGCCAGCGGACGGTCCCGCGCGTCCCGGAACCCGAGCAGGGAGCAGAGCAGCTGCGGCCCGAAGCCACCGTCCTGGAGCAGGGTGTTGACCGCGTGCAGGTCGTTGACCAGGGAGGCCGTGTCCTCGGTCGGCCGGCGGGCGAGCAGCCAGGTGTAGCCGTACGTGTCCTGGCTGAACTCCACCGGGATGCCGCCCCGGCCGGTGTCGGCGTCCAGCAGTTCGCGTACGTCCTCCTGGATGCGGGCGAAAGTGCCGCCCTCGACGCCCGCGAAGCAGACCGAGCCGAGACCGGTGGGGGCGAAGCCGGCGCCCGCTTCGAGGGTCAGGGCGGCGGAGGGAACGGCGAAGAGCTGGTCGAGGTCGGGGCGGACCGGTTTGCTGCGGCCCAGGATGGTGTCGAGGAGACCCATGGACGTTCCTTACGGACGGGCGAGGTCGGCGGAGATGCGGGCCAGCTGGTCGAGGCGCTGTTCGAGGGTCGGGTGGGAGGAGAGCAGTCGGCTGAGGCTCTCCTTGGAGGAGAAGGCGGGGGCGAAGTAGAAGGCGTTGTACGGCTCCGCCTTGCGCAGGTCCTCGGTCGGGATGCGGGCCATCTGGCCGGTCACCTTCGTGAGGGCGGAGGCGAGCGCCGAGGGGCGGCCGGTGAGCAGGGCGGCGGCGCGGTCGGCGGAGAGCTCGCGGTAGCGCGAGAGCAGCCGGGTGAGCAGGAAGCTGAGGCAGTACACGACCGCGCTGGCCAGCGGGATCAGCATGATCGCGATGCCTATGGGGTCATTGCTCCTGCTGTTGCGGGAGAGGCCGCCCCACAGGGCGACGCGGGTGATGATGCCGGCGAGCACGCCGAGGAACGAGGCGATCGTCATGACGGCCACATCGCGGTGCGCGACATGCGACATCTCGTGGGCGAGCACGCCCTCCAGCTCCTCCGGCTCCAGCCTGCGGAGGAGACCGGTGGTGGCGCAGACGAGGGCGCTCTTCTCGCCCCGGCCCGTGGCGAAGGCGTTCGGCACATCGCTCTGGGCGATCGCCACCCGCGGCTTGGGCATGTCGGCCAGCGCGCAGATCCGGTCGACGGTGCCGTGCAGTTCCGGCGCCTCCTCGGGGGTGACCTCCCGGGCGCCCATGCTGAAGGCCGCGATGCGGTCGCTGAACCAGAACTGCGCGATGAACATGCCGCCGACGAGGATCAGGATGATCGGCCAGGCGCCGCGCAGCACCGCGAGCAGCACGCCGATCAGGACCACGTACAACAGACCGATCAGGAACATGGTGGTCACCATGCGCGTGGTCAGACCGCGGTCCGCGGCGTAACGGGAAGGGGTTCGGCTCATCGGTGCCTCCAGCCCTCGTCAGGACCTGTTTCTTCGCCTGTCTCTCCACCTCTCTCCCATAGTGCCCCTTCACTGTTGAAACCGAATAAGACCCGACAGGTCGGTCGATACCGGGGCCCGTGCTCGCTGCCCCTCGTGGGGGCCTGTGCTCGCCGCCCCTCCTGCGGCTGCCGGGGCGGCTCCCGCGTCCTACGGCCAGAGCAGTTCCCGTGCCCAGTCCGCGCCGTCCCGGCGGTAGCGCAGCCGTACGTGCCTGCGCCGCGCGTCGCCCTGGAAGAACTCGACCTCCTGCGGCTCGACCACGTACCGCGTCCAGCTCGCCACCTCCGCGTCCGGTTCGGTCCGCGCCCGTTCCCAGGCGGCGTCGGCAGTCCGGGCCAGTTCCTCCCGGGAGCCGAGGACCTCGCTCTGCGAACCGGTCAGCGCCGATGCCAGTGCTCCGGTCGAGCGGGCGTGCAGATCAGCCAGGCTCTCCGCCCGGCTCGTCTCGGTGACCGGCCCCCGTACCCGTACCTGCCGGCCCTGCACCGGCCAGTAGAAGCCGAGGGCGGCGTGCGGGTGGGCGGCGAGCTGGCGGCCCTTCGCGCTGGTGCGGTGCGTGGCGAAGTGCCAGCCGCGCTCGTCCGCGTCGTGCAGCATCAGCGTCCGCACATCGGGCCGGCCCTCGGCGTCGACGCTGGCCAGCGACATCGTGTGCGGCTCGGCCTGCCCGGCGGCCACGGCCTCGGCGAACCAGGCGTGGAAGAGGGGAAGCGGGGTGGAGGGGGCGGTGGCCGGGTCGAACGAGGGAAGGTCCACGTCCCAGACGCGCTGGGCGTGGAGCAGGTCCAGGAAGCTCTGCCGCGTACCGGTCCCCGGTGCGGCGGGGGCGGCTGCGGCTGCGGCGGGGGCGGCTGCGTCGCTTCTCTGTACTCCGGTTTCCTGTACTCCGGCCCTCTGCTGTGCTCCCGTCCTCGGCTGCTCTCCGGGTCTCTGCTGCTCTCCGGTCCTCTGTGCATCGCTCATGGACCCATTGCAGCGCATGGGCCCCCGCCCGGCCCTCGCCACCCCCGCCCGAGTCCGAGCCCGAGCCCTCGCCCCGTCCCCGTCCCGTCCGGGCCCCCGTCCCCCCGTTCGGGCCTTTCCCCCGTCCGGCCCGTCATCCCCGCCCCAGCACCACCGTTCCCGAGGAGCAGAACCAGCCGCCCGTCCCCGACGCCACCGCCAGCTCCGGCAGCCGGCCGCCGGCCTTGCGCACCTGGCGCCCGCCCGCCTCACCGCGCAGCTGCCGCACCGCCTCCACCAGCAGGAACAGCCCGCGCATCCCGGGGTGGCAGGCGGACAGGCCCCCGCCGTCCGTGTTGACCGGCAGCTCGCCCGTCAGGCCGGTCCGGCCCTTCTCCACGAACGCGCCGCCCTCGCCCTTCGCGCAGAAACCCAGGTCCTCCAGCGTCACCAGCGTCATGTAGGTGAACGCGTCGTAGATCTCGGCGAGGTCGATGTCCGCCGGCCGCACCCCGGCCCGTTCGAACGCCAGCCGGCCGGAGACCGCCGCGGGGGAGACCGTGAAGTCGTCCCACTCGGACATCGTGGAGTGCGAGACGTGCTCACCGGCACCGAGGATCCACACCGGTTCCTTCGCCGTGTCCGGTACGTACTCCTCGGCGGCCAGCAGCACCGCGCAGCCGCCGTCGCTGCGGATGCAGCAGTGCAGCTTGGTGAACGGGTCCGCGATCATCGGCCCCGACAGCACGTCGTCCACGGTGATCGGGTCGCGGAACATCGCGTCCGGGTTGGCCGCCGCGTTCGCCCGCGCCTGGACCGCCACCTCGGCGAGCTGCTCCAGGGTCGTCCCGTACTCGTGCATATGGCGGCGGGCGGCCATCGCGTACTTGGCGATCAGCGAGTGCCCGTACGGCACCTCGAACTGGAGCGGCCCGCGCGCCCCGAAGGAGAGGTTGGACGTCCGGCGGCCCGCCTTGATGTCCGCCCGTGCCGTCGACCCGTACACCAGCAGTACGGCATTGGCATGACCCGCCGCGACGGCGTCCGCCGCATGGGCCGCCATCACCTCCCAGGTCGAGCCGCCGACCGCGGTGGAATCGACCCAGGTGGGTTTCAGCCCCAGATATTCGGCGACCTCGACCGGGGCGAGCGTGCCGAGCCCGGCGGAGGCGAAGCCGTCGACGACGGACCGGTCCAGGCCCGAATCGGCCAGTGCCCGGCGGGCGGCCTGCGCGTGCAGGGCGTACGGCGTGGCCTCGTCGACGCGTCCGCAGTCGGCGAGGGATATGCCGACGACAGCGACCTTGCGGTGGGAAGAAGGCATGTATCTGACGGTACATCAGATACGCGTGGAGCGGACCGCCGAGTGGGCTGTCGAGTACGCCGCCGGGCGGGACGTCGAGTGGGCCGTCGAGTGGGCCGTCGAGTGCGCTGCCGACGGACCGCCGGGCGGCGATCGAGTGGTGGTCGGGTGGCGACCGGAGGACCGCCGGGTGGTGGTCGAGTGGTGGCCGGTTGGATGGCCGGGTGGCGGCTGCGTGGATGGTCGGGGGGATCGCCGGGTGGTGGCCGGGTGGTGGCCGGGCGGCTGCCCGGGTGCGCGACTCTGGGCATCTCGAAGATTCGCCCCTAATATGACGGACCGTCAGATCAGAGACCGAAGGTCCCTGAGGAGAAGGAGCCCGACGATGGATGCCGCCTTCACCGCGGAACAGGACGAGATCCGCCGCACCGTGCGCGAACTGCTCGCCAAACGCAGCGGCCCCGGCGACGTCCGGAGCGCCGTACGGACCGCCGACGGGTACGACGCGGCCCTGTGGCGGCAGCTCGCCCAGGACCTCGGGCTGCCCGGCCTCGCGCTCCCGGAGAAGTACGGAGGCGTCGGCTGCGGCCTCGCCGAGCTCGCCGTCGCCTGTGAGGAGACCGGCCGCGCCCTGCTGCCGTCGCCCCTGATCGCCACCGTCGCGCTCGCCGCGCCCCTGATCGCCGCGCTCGGCACCGAGGCCCAGCGCACCGCCCTGCTGCCGCGTGTCGCCACCGGCGGGCTGACCGCGACGCTGGCCGTCCCCGGCGGCTCGCTCACCACCGCGCTCGGCCTCACCGGTGACCCCACCGGCGGCGCCTGGGCGGGTGGTGGACGGGCGGGCGGTGTGCAGGCGCGGCCGGTCGGCGGCGGGGAGGGCTGGCGGCTGTACGGGGAGGCCAGCCAGGTCCTCGACGGGCACAGCGCGGGGCTCCTCCTGGTCGCGGCCCACGCCGGCGGCTTCCCGCGCAGCCGTACGCTCCTCTTCCTGGTCCGCCCGGACACGGCGGCCGGAGTCGTCCGCGCCCGCCGGACCTCGCTGGACGAGACCCGGCCGCTGGCCCGCGTGGAACTCCGTGACACCGAGGCCGAGCTCCTCGGTGCGGACGACACCGCGGACGTGACCGGCGCCCTCGTCCCGGCCGGGCGCGGGGCCGCCGTCCTGCTCGCGGCGGAGGCGGTGGGGGCGGCGGCGAGCGCACTGGAGCGGACCGTCGAATACGTCAAGGCGCGCGAACAGTTCGGCCGCGCGATCGGCTCCTTCCAGGCCGTGAAGCACCGCCTGGCGGATCTGTACGTACGGGTGCAGGCGGCCCGCTCCGCGACGTACTACGCGGCCTGGGACCCGGCCACCGCCGCGGGCCTCGCCCTCGCCCAGGCCCTGGAGGCGCTGCGTATCACCGCCGCCGAGGCCGTCCAGCTGCACGGCGGCATCGGCTTCACCTGGGAACACGAGGCGCATCTGTACTTCAAGCGGGCCGCCGCCGACGAACTGCTCTTCGGCCCCGTCCACCGGCTCCGCGACCATGCGGCGCAACGGGCCGGGCTCTTCGCCGCCCCCGGACCGGCTGCCACCTGCCCGGCCGCCCCGGGACCGGCCGCCTCCGGACCGGCCGGGCAGGTGGCGGTCTGATGGCGCCCGGCGTCCGGCTGATCCAGAAGGTCTCCTCGACCCGCACGTTCGCGAGGATCGCCCCGCATGTCGTGCCCGCCATGGACCGTACGGTGCACCGGCTCACCCGCGGCAAGGTGCTGCTCAGCGCCCGGATGCTCCCCGGGCTGATCCTGACGGTGCCGGGCGCCAGGAGCGGGCAGCCCAGGACCACTCCGCTGGCCTGCATGCCGGAGAGCGGGGCGGAGGGCGGGACGGAGGGCGGAAAGGGGACTGCGGCGGAGGGCGGAAAGGGGAGCAGGGAGCGCAACGGGGCGGTGCGGAGCTGGATTCTGGTGGGCAGCAACTTCGGCCGGACGGGGCACCCGGCCTGGACCGCGAATCTGCTGGCCGGTCCCGACAAGGCCGTCGTCAACTGGCAGGGCCGGGACATTCCGGTGCACGCCACGCTGCTGACGGGCGCGGAACGGGACGCGGTGTGGCGGACGGCGTTGACGTTCTGGCCGCCCTATGCGACGTACCAGGCGCGGGTCGAGCGGGAGATCCGGCTCTTCAGGCTGGAGCGGCGGGACGACGCCGCGAGCTGACGGCCCGGACGCCGGGCGGGAACGGCCCATGGAGGCGGTGGTGCGGGCGGGTGGTGCGCGCAAAGACGGTGCGCGGGCGGTGCGGGCGGGCGGTGCACGCAAAGACGGTGCGCGGGCGGTGCGCGGTGTGTGAAAACCGTGGATGGGAGCCGCCGTCGGGGCGATCCCGGAATGGTCCGGGTGCACCGGCGGCGGACCACATGCGTGGTCCGCCGCCGGTGAGACAGGACCTGGGGCGCCCGGAATGGCCGCGCGGTGCCCAGTGGGGGGAAGGGGCCCGGTGCGGCCTTACTTCGTCGGCTTCTTGCCGGTGATGCCCAGATGTACCAACAGTGCGAGATTCGGCCTCAGTTCGGCCTGCTTGACGCCCCAGGTCGTAAAGCCCTTCTGGTGCGAGGCGACCGCGGCCAGCATCGCGACCAGCGAGCCCGCCATCGCGGCGGCGCTCACGTCCTTGTCGACCTTGCCCTTGGCCTGGAGCTCCTTCACCGAATCCGTAAGGGAGTTGGTGACCGAGTTCAGGATCTTCATGCGGATCTTGTAGAACCGCTTGTCGCCCTCGGCCGCCCCGAGGTCGACCACGCGCAGGATCGCGTCGTGATGTCGCCAGAAGTCGAGGAATCCCTCGACGAGTTCTTCGGCGGTCTGCCAGCCGGCCTTGCCGACCCAGGAGCGGCCTGCGACCAGTTCGGTCAACCCGGCCCCCTCCTTGGCCATTTCTTCGGCGATTTCGAGGACGGCGCCCTCGACGTCGGGGAAGTATTGGTAGAAGGTCGCGGGTGAAGTCCCCGCCTTCCGGGCGACGTCGATGACTTTGACGTCCCGGTACGGCGAGGAACTGAGCATCTCGCTGAGGCAGTCGAGCAGCTTCTGCCGCGTCGCCTGTCCGCGTCGACCGGCCACGCGGCCGTCGACGGTGCGTACTTGTCCTGTCATGCCGTCAGCTTACCGAGGGGGGATCGGAGCGCGATTCGGCCGACTGCAAATGGGGAGCACCGCAGACGGGGCAGGGGGAGTGGCCGGATATCGACGTACGCGGCCCACAGGGCAATAAGTCTTATCAACAGCCTGTGGATAACTTCGGTGGATAACTTTCCGTGACGTCGCGGGCAGGGAACTCCTCTATCGAAAATTAGTTCGATGTGGAGGAGTCGGGGCGCGGTGCATGCCACCGCCGGTTACGTTTGCTGTGACGAGCGTCACCAACCACGAACGGTGAACCACCGCGTACGACCGCGACGGAAGGACCCGGGCCCATGGCCGCATTCGCGCAATCCGCGCCGTGCTGGGTGGATGTGCAGCTTCCCGACCTCGAAGCGGGCAAGCGCTTCTACGGTGAGCTGTTCGGCTGGACCTTCCGGGCCGGCGACGGCCCGTACGCGGACGCCCTCAGCGACGGGAAGCTCGTCGCCGCACTCGCCGCCAAGCAGGACGGCCGGATGCCCACCGCCTGGGGCGTCTACTTCGCCACCGACGACATCGCCGCGTCCGTCGCCCGTATCAGGGAGGCGGGCGGTCAGGTGATCACCGACCCCGTCCGGGCCGGCCGGGCCGGAGTGCTCGCCCAGGCGGCCGACCCCGGCGGTGCGGTCTTCGGGCTCTGGCAGGCCGGTGACCGCGAGGGCTTCCAGAAGCAGAACGAACCGGGTTCCTTCTGCTGGACCGAGGTCTACACCCGGGAGAAGGACCGCGTCGACGCCTTCTACGAGGAGGTCTTCGGCTTCCAGGGCACCGATCTCGGCACCTCGGGCACCTCTGGCGTCTCCGAAGGCGGCGCTTCCGAAGGCGGCGCTTCCGAAGCCGGTGCGGCTGAAGCAGGTGCGACCGAAGCCGGTGCCGCCGGGTCCGGTGCGGAATGCGCGGCCGAATCCGGGGCCGACTTCCGCATGTGGTCCCCGGCCGGCACCGAACCGGGACCGGACACCGCGATCGGCGGGCGCAGCGTCATCACCGACGCCTTCCCGGCCGAGATGCCCAGCTACTTCCTGAGCTACTTCGCCGTCGAGGACTGCAACACCACCGCCGGACACGCCGTACGCCTCGGCGGCCGCATCTCCGCGCCGCCGTTCGACATCCCGTACGGGCGGATGGCGGTCCTCCAGGACGATCAGGGTGCCGTGTTCGCCGTACTTCAGCCCCCTGTGTCCGGGAAGACGACAGAGTGAGCTATGACACCCCGGTCCGCCCCCGGGTTCGCAACCAGGGCCTCAGCCAGGAACAATCGGGGTGCGCACCGCCGGGTGGTGCCCAGTGGTGAGACGCCGTACAGGGCGGGTTTTCGCGGGCTTCTGTTCCTGAGGCCCGTACGGGGAGGTGGCAGGGCAAGTGGTGGAGCAGCTGACGCAGCACGACCCGAGACGGATCGGCCCGTTCGAGGTGCTGGGACGGCTCGGGGCCGGTGGCATGGGGCTGGTCTATCTCGCCCGCTCGGCTTCGGGCCGACGGGTGGCGATCAAGACGGTCCGTACGGAGCTCGCCGAGGACCAGCTGTTCCGGGTCCGCTTCACGCGTGAGGTGGAGGCCGCCCGGGCCGTCAGCGGCTTCTACACGGCCGCGGTGGTGGACGCCGACCCCCGGGCCGCCGTGCCGTGGCTGGCCACCGCCTATGTGCCCGCCCCCTCGCTCGAAGAGATAGTGAACGAGTGCGGCCCCATGCCGGCCCAGGCGGTGCGCTGGCTGGCCGCCGGTATCGCCGAGGCGCTCCAGTCGATCCACGGCGCGGGACTCGTCCACCGCGACATGAAGCCGTCGAACGTGCTCGTCGTCGAGGACGGCCCGCGGGTGATCGACTTCGGGATCGCGTCCGGGGTCTCCAACACCCGGCTGACCATGACGAACGTCGCCGTCGGCACGCCCGCCTACATGTCGCCCGAACAGGCGCGGGACTCGCGCAGCGTCACCGGCGCCAGCGATGTCTTCTCGCTCGGCTCGACGCTGGTCTTCGCCGCCACCGGGCACGCGCCCTTCCATGGCGCCAACCCCGTCGAGACGGTCTTCATGCTGCTGCGCGAGGGGCCCGACGTGGAGGGTCTGCCCGACGAGCTGCGGCCGCTGATCGAGTCCTGCATGCAGATGGACGCCGGGCTGCGGCCCACCCCCGCCGATCTGCAGGCCCAGCTCGCCCCGCACCTCTTCGCCTCCGGCGGCGACGACAGCGGTACGGCCTCGGCCTGGCTGCCGATCTCGGCGACCGCGATGATCGAGCAGCGCCGCGGCGGAGGCCGCAAGGCCGCGGCTCCCGCGCCGGCACCGGCCCCGGCCCCGGTGCCGCCGCCGCCCCAGCAACCGCCCGGAACCGGCCGGGACACCGCCTGGCGCAGCGGCGCCGACCTGCGCCCCCCGGCCGCCGCGCCGGCACACCTGCCCGACGGGGGCGGCCCGGTGCGGCTGCCCGGGGCGAAGGTGCCGATCGGTCCCGGCCCGCGCGCCCACGACGTACGGGCCACCGGCACGGCCACCGCGGACGCCGGCCCCGCGACCGGCTGGGTCCGCCCGCCCGCCGGAGTGAACGGCACGGCCCCCGCCGCGCCGCCCGCCCCGCTGCCCGCCCCCGCGCACGCCCCCGAGGTCGCACCCCCGGCCCCCGACCGCTGGCGGCCCTGGCGGTTCCGGATGTCCAACGACGTCTGGGGGACGCCCGTCGTCGCCGGGGACCTCCTCTACGTCACGTCGTTCGAGGTCCATGCCCTGGACATCGGCAATGGACGGCGCCAGTTCAAGACCCGGGACGTGGCCTGGGTGATGGCCGTCGAGGACGGTCGCATCCACGCCTCCGACGGGCCGTCGCTGTACGCCCTGGACGCGGCGACCGGCGCCGAGCGGTGGCGGCTGCAGACCGACGCCTGGGTGTACTCCCTCAAGGCCGACCGCGGCACCGTCGTCACCGGAACCCGGGGCGGCGGCGTCCAGGCGTGGGAGGCGTCCACGGGCGAGAAGCTGTGGGAGAGCGGCGGCGTACAGACCGACTTCGAGGCGCCGGAGGCCGGGCCCGTCATCCACGACGGCACGGTCTACCTCTGGCAGGACGCCCGGCTGCGTGCCGTCGACGCCCGCACCGGCATCGAGCGCTGGTCGTACCCCATCGGCGACGCGGCCTCCTGCGGCGGGGTGCCGGTCCGGGTGACCTCGGCGGCGGACGGCTTCGTGTATGTCGGCGCGGGAGCCCGGGTCCTGGCCGTCGACGCCGTGTCCGGCCATGTCCGCTGGCACTTCGAGTCGCCCGCGGTCTTCCTCTCCCCGCCCGCGTTCGTGCCGGGGCCCGCCGTCACCGGCGGCGGCGTGTACCTGGCCGACTACCTCGGCACGGTGTACGCGATCGACGCCGTGACCGGCAAGGACCGCTGGCGCATCGCCACGGAGGCCCGGCAGTCGATCGAACCGGTCCTGGTGGCGGGCGGGAACGTCCATGTCGGCAGCGGCAGCGCGCTGTACACGCTCGACGCGGTCACCGGCACCCCGAAGTGGCGGTTCGCGGCGGGCGGCGAGGTGGTGGGGGCCCCGGTGGTCGCCGACGGCCGGGTCCATTTCGGCTCAGCCGACCATGTCCTCTACACCCTGGACGCGGTGGGTGGCCAACTCCGCTGGAAGCTGGCGACGGGCGGCGAGATCACGGGCTCGCCGGTGGCCCGGGGCGGTGTCGTGTACGCGTGCAGCAAGGACCGCTGCGTATACGCGCTGGACGCGCTGAAGGGAACGGGCACGGGCAACCGCCCCCGGGCATAGGGCCTCGCCCGCATCAAGCATCAAGCGTCAAGCCCCATCGAGCATCAAGCCCGTCCGGCGGCATCAAGCCCGTCCGGGGTCCGAGGACGGAACCTCCCGGGCGCAGGGCCTCAGTGGCGGACGGGACCTCCGGCGCGGGCCTCAGCGGTGCGGGGGCCGGTCCGTGCCGGGACCCTCGTCCGGTACGACGGGATGCGGGGCCGTGTCCTGGTCCTCCGGCCGGCTCTCCGGCCGCCGCACCGGGGGCGGCCCCGTGTACGGGTCCGGCTCGGGCTCCGGCAGCGGACTCGTCTGCACGGAAGGCCCCGGCTCCTGCGTCGGCGGCCACGTGTCCGGGTTCTGCGAACCGGGCGCGGCGTACGGCTCGTCGGCCTGCCCGCGGGCAGGGCGGCGCCCACCACCGTGCCGCCCCGACATCAGCACCGCACCCAGCAGCATCAGCACCGCGCCCCCCGCCGCGTACACCACGCCCCACTGCAGACCGGAACCGTTGCCCGCGACCGTCAGGCCGCCCACCGCCTCCCCCTGGCGCACCATCCACAGCACGGTGAACCCGAGCGTCACGACACCCGCGGCCGCCACCAGCAGCCGCGACCGCAGCACCACGCCGATCACCACCAGCAGGGCGGCGAAGAGGAAGGCGAGCAGCACCGAACTCAGTGGTCCGGGCCGGCCGCCGGTGATACCCGTGAACAGTTCGTCGATCCGGTAGTGGCGCCCGAGACGGCCGTCGTACCAGTGCCGGAAGGGGCTCAGCACGGCCGCCGCCGCTCCCACGAGGGCGAGGAACGAGCCGAGGACATTGCGCATCATCATCGGCCTCCTGCGGGTGCGCGGACCGGCATCACGGATCTGTACCGCTCCCGTCCTCGACGCTACGCCGGGCCTGTGGCCCCCGCATCCTTGCGCTACGGTGTCGCGCGGTCGTTCGACAACAGCAAAGCAACAGCAAAGCAACAGCAAAGACGGACAGAACAACGGACAAGAACACAAGGGGGGCTGCATCGATGATGCGGCAGCACATAAAGCTTTCCGCGGTACTGGTCGTGGTGGTACTCGCACTCACCGGCTTCTCGACCTCCAGCCACGGCGGCCGGAGCGGCAAGAGCAAGAGCAGGGGATCGAGCAGCAGCAGCGGCGGCGGCTGCTCCAACTCCAAGAAGAGCAACGGCAGCTACCACCACAACGACAACGACAACGACTACGACTCGTCGAGCGGCTCCTCCGGCAGCGCCGGCTACGAGACGCCGGCCCCGAGCGCCGACGCCTCGAACGCGCCCCAGGCGTACGTCTTCCGCTGCGCCCAGCCCCGCAAGGGCAAGCGCAAGGCCGTCACCACCTCCACCGTCAGGCTCACGGCGAACGCCGCCGGATCGCACACCTACGAGGTCGATGTGACCTTCCTCGACGCGCGGGGCAACGCCGTCGACACCGGCGAGGCGAACGTGGACGCCTCGGGCGGCGAGACCAGGACCGTCTCCGTGCGGATGGGCAGCCCGCGCAAGGTCTCCCGGGTGAAGAAGTGCCGGGTCGAGGCCGAGCTGAGCTACTGACCCCGGTTACCGGCCTCGGTTACCGGCCTCGGCCTTCGGACCTCGGTCACCCGCCTTGACCACCGGCCTCTCAGCCGCTGAGTCAGCGCGTCCGGAACTCGTTGCCGCCCCGCCCCCGGAACAACTCGGTCTGCCGCTCCGGCGGCAGGTTCCCGAGTGCGATCAGGTGCGGGGCATGGGCCATGGCCTGTGCCCTGGCCGCCTCCTTCGCGGACCACACCGCCCGCACCGTCCCCTGCACGCCCTCCGTCGGGTACGAGGCGATCACCCCCGCGGCCCGCAACGCCGCCTCCACCGCTTCGCCGGGCGCCGTCACCTCACTGACCAGCCCGGTCTCGTACGCCCGCCGGGCCGTGATCCGCTCGGCCGTGCCCATCAGGGACATCCGGGCCACCTCGCCGAACGGCATCCGCTGCGCCATGGAGATCGCCTCGTACGCGCTGACCATGCCGTACGTCGTGTGCGGGTCGAAGAACGTGGCCTCCTCGGACGCGATCACGAACTCCGCCTCGCCCAGCAGATAGAACGCCCCGCCGCAGGCCATCCCCTCCACGGCCGCGATCACCGGCTTCCACAGGCTGTTCGCCTTCGGTCCGATCGCGATCAGCGGATCGTCGATCGTGTACGGGGACGAGGGCTGCGGCACCTCCACGTCCCGGTCGATCCCCGTACAGAAGGCCCGGCCGCCCGCACCGGTGACGACGACGGCCCGTACCCCGTCGTCGAAGCGGAACGCCCGCCAGGCGGCGGACAGTTCGGTGGCCGTCGCCAGGTCGATCGCGTTGAGCCTCTCGGGCCGGTCGAGGGTGACGAGCGCGACCCCGGTCTCCTTGTCCGTCTCCGTCCGCAGCGTCATCGCCGATCACCTCTCCAGCAGCCAGCGCACCAGTGTCGCGCCGGAACCGGCCGGGCAGAACACCGCCCGCACCGGCGCCCCGATCCGCAGCCGCCCCGGATCGACCGAGTCCAGCGGCGCGTCCGGACCGCTCACCACATTCCCCACCAGCCGGATCTCCGGGGCGTCGGCCAGTTCGACCACGACGGCGTTGTACGGGGCCTGCGCCGCGTACGCGGGCAGCAGCGGCGGATGCGGCAGCACGTACGACCAGATGCGGCCGCGCCCGCTCATCGGCCGCCACTCGCTCGCGAAGGACTGGCAGTGCGGGCAGCACGGCCGGGGCGGGAAACGGAGCCGTCCGCACTTCGGGGCGGCGCACGCCTGGACGCGGAGTTCGCCCCGGGCCGCGTACTCCCAGAAAGGGGCGCCGTCCTCGTCCACGACGGGCATCAGCAGTGCGTCCATGTCGCTCCTCAACTCCTCAGCAGTACGGCGGAGGTGGGCACGCCCTCGCCGGCGGTGACCAGGCACGTCGCAGCGTCGGGGACCTGTGCGGTGGAGGTGCCGCGCAACTGCTTCACGCCCTCGTTGATGAGGTTGAAGCCATGCACGTACGCCTCGCTGAGTCCGCCGCCCCCGGTGTTGATGGGCAGCCGCCCGCCGCTCTCCAGCGCCCCGCCCTCGGTGAACGCGGCACCCTCGCCGCGCCCGCAGAAGCCGTAGCCCTCCAGGGAGAGCGGGATGAGCGGGGTGAACGCGTCGTAGATCTGCGCGACGTCCACGTCGTCCGGGCCGAAGTCGGCCTGCTTCCACAGCTGCCGGGCGGCCGTCCAGGCGGGTCCGGTGAGCGGGTCGTCGTTCCAGTAGTTGACCATGCCGTGGTGCTGGGCGGGCAGCCCCTGGGCGACGGAGTGGATGTAGACCGGCTTCCGCCGGCAGTCACGGGCCCGCTCCGCCGAGACGATGACGCAGGCCAGCGCGCCGTCCGTCTCCAGGCAGTTGTCGAAGAGGCAGAGCGGCTCGCTTATCCAGCGCGAGGTCATATACATGTCGCGGGTCAGCGGCCGTTCGTACATCACGGCGTCCGGGTTCTGGTTGGCGCGGTTGCGGCAGGCGAGGGCGACGTTGAAGAGATGGTCGCGGGTCGCCCCGTACTCGTGCATGTACCGGCGCGCCAGCATCCCGATCTCGTCGGCCGGCCGCAGCAGTCCGTACGGCCGGGTCCACTGGGCAGGGGTGGGCAGTTGCACGGCGGTGTTCTTCCAGGGCCGGGGCCCCGAACCCCGCTTCCGCGACCGCCAGGCGACCCCGACGCCCGCCTGCCCGGTCGCCACGGCCGCGGCGAGATGCGCGATCGTCGCGCAGGAACCGCCGCCCCCGTACCCCACCTTGCTGAAGAAGGTGACATCGCCCGCCCCGATGGCCTTGGCGACCTCGACCTCGTCGGTCTCCTCCATCGTGTACGAGGCGAATCCGTCCACCTCCGACGCGGCGATGCCCGCGTCGTCGAGCGCCGCGACGATGGCCCGGCAGGCCAAGGTCTTCTCGGATTCCGGGAGTTGCTTCGCGAAGGGCGTCTGCCCTATGCCGGCTATCACCGTCACGTCCTTGAGCGCCGCCACCGCCACCTCCGAGACCGCCATGACTGCTGACAGCGGCTGAGGCTACAGCTAATCTGACGGATAGTCAGCTACTGCGTCAGAGAGGGCGGCCGATGCGCGGCGACGAGGAGTGGGGCAGCATTTCGGAGCTGGTACGGGCGGCGGCGCGGCGGTACGGGGACCGGGAGGCGGTCGTCGAGGGCCGGACCCGGATCTCGTACGCCGAACTCGGCGACCGCGTCGAACGGGCCGCCGCCGCCTGCATGGCCTCGGGCGTCGAGCAGGGGGACCGGGTCGCGGTCTGGGCCCCGAACACCCTGGACTGGATCGTCTCCGCGCTCGGCGCCGTCACGGCCGGGGCGGTCCTCGTGCCCCTCAACACCCGCTTCAAGGGCACGGAGGCGGCGTACGTCCTGCAACGCAGCCGGGCGAAACTCCTCTTCGTCACGGGAACCTTCCTCGGCACCTCGTACGTGGCGTCCCTGCGCCGCGCCGACGTGCGGCTCCCGCACCTGGAACGGGTGGTGGTGCTGGCGGACAGCGCCCCCGACGACTACATGACCTGGAAGGACTTCCTGGCGGCGGGGGAGGGGGTGTCCGGCGCGGCGGTACGGACCCGGGCCGCCGCCGTCGAACCCGCCGCCCCGTCCGACATCATCTACACCTCGGGCACCACGGGCCGGCCCAAGGGAGCCGTCATCACCCACGCCCAGACCCTGCGCTGCTACGCGATCTGGAGCGAGCTGGCGGATCTGCGCGAGGGCGACCGCTATCTGATCGTGAATCCCTTCTTCCACACCTTCGGCTACAAGGCGGGCGTCATCGCGTGCCTGATGCGGGGCGCGACGATGGTTCCGCAGCCGGTGTTCAACGTGGACACGGTCCTGGCCAACATCGCCGCCGAACACATCTCGGTCCTGCCGGGACCGCCCACCCTCCACCAGTCCCTCCTGGACCACCCGGCCCGCGACGCCCACGACCTCTCCGCCCTCCGCCTGGTCGTGACGGGTGCGGCGGTGGTCCCGCTGCAACTGGTGGAACGCCTGCGCACGGAGCTCGGCATAGCGACGGTCCTCACCGCGTACGGCCTCTCCGAGGCGAGCGGCATCGTCACGATGTGCCGACGCGGCGACCCCGCGCGGACGATCGCCGCGACGTCCGGCCGGGCGATCCCCGGCACGGAACTCCGCGTCCTGGCCGCACCCGGCACCCCCGGCGAGGTGCTGGTCCGCGGCTTCAACGTGATGCGGGGCTACTTCGAGGACCCGGAGACCACGGCCGCCGCGATCACCGCCGACGGCTGGCTCCACACGGGCGACGTGGGCGTCCTCGACGAGGACGGCAATCTCCGCATCACCGACCGGATCAAGGACATGTTCATCGTCGGAGGCTTCAACGCGTACCCCGCCGAGATCGAGCAACTCCTCGGCCTGCACCCGGACGTGGCCGACGTGGCGGTGATCGGTGTCCCGGACCCCCGCCTGGGCGAGGTCGGCAAGGCGTACGTGGTCCGCAGGCCCGGCGCGACGGTGACGGCCGACGACCTGATCGCCTGGTCGAGGCGGGAGATGGCGAACTACAAGGTCCCGCGGGCGGTGGAGTTCGTGAACGGACTGCCGCGCAATGCCGGCGGCAAGGTGCTGAAGGGGGAGCTGCGGGGGAGGGGGGTCTGACGGGCCGGGCCGTTCTGGGGCGCTCGACGAGCGGACCCGGCGACCGGTGCGGATCCGGCGGGCTGTTCGTCGTACACGACGACGGCGACGGAAGCCGGTCCCGGTCCGGCTCCGGCTCCTGTGCCGGTTCCTGCTCCGGTTCCGTTCCCGGTTCCTGTGCCGCGGCGAGGTGCGGCGTGCCCGGGGGTCCGTGCGCGCGAGGCCGCGAGTGGGGACGGTGGTGAGCCCCTGAGCCCGGGAACCATGCGGTACGGGCAACGGGTACGGGAGAGGGCCCGAGCCATCGGCTCGGGCCCTCTCCGCGGACGTGCGACGGCCGCGACGGCTCCCCCTCCGCGCCGCCGCGGCCGCTCCCCCGCTCAGTGAGGTTCTTAAGCCTTCTCGGAGCCCGCGTGGTTCTCCTGCGTCCTGAGAAGGTCCTTCGGCGTGCTGCCGGCGTGGTTCTCCAGAGTCGTGACGTCTTCGCTCACGCTGCCCGCGTGGTTCTCCAGCGGCTTGACGGTGCCGTCACCATTGCTAGGGCTGCCCGCGTGGTTCTCGTGCGTGGTTGCGGCACCAGTCTTGGGCTTCAGTGCGTCGCTCATGCCTGTCAACTCCCAGAGGTCTTGCTTGCTTGTCGGCAATGCCCGTCCGGCGACTCCCCCGTGGGCCGCCGGACGGGCGTATCAGGGCCGTTCACCCTAGCGGTGTGGTCCCCCGTACAACCCGCCTGCCCCCCGACGCGACGGATCGATGGGCTAAAGACTGACGAGTGGCGATAAACGTTCGATGAACGCCGACGGTTCTCCGCCGGTGGCGGTGGCTCAGGCAGTGGTGCTGACCGGGGCGAGGAGGGCCCGTACCTCGTCCGCCTCAGCGGCCCCGAACTGCTCGTGGATGGCCAGTGCCTCGGTCCAGCATGCATGTGCCCGGTCGATCTGGCCGAGGCGTTCGAGGGCGTGTCCCAAAGTAATCAGGACGTTGCCCCGCATCCAATCGCCTCCGATGACACGCAGAGCCAGTGCCTGTTCCGCGTGCTGGGCCGCCTGCGCGGGGCGGCTGTCGGCCAGATGCGCTTCCGCCATGCGGTAGTGGGTCGAACCCTCCCAGAGCCGTTGCCGGTTCCCCTGGAACACATGCAGTGCTTCGTCGAGCTCCTTCAGAGCCTCACCCGGCCTTCCGGCCTGAGTGAGTGCGATGCCCAGCGCGAAACGGCCGTTGGCCGTACGCAGGCTCAGCCCCATTTCGTCGAAGATGGCTGTGCCCCGCTGGGCAAGTTCCACCGCGCTCGCCGTGCGGTTCATGTTCACGTGGATGCGCGAGAGGTTGCACAGCGCCGACGCCTCGCCGACCAGGTTTCCGTCCGCGCGGTAGTTGTCTATGGCCTCTTGGAGGAATTTCTCGCCCTCCGCGTGCCGGCCCTGGTAGAACGCGATGATTCCGCGGTCGTTGGGTGCCCAGCACGCGGGGATCGGGTCCTTGGTGCTCTTGGCCAGTGCCATCGCGTGCAGAGCTTCCTCGTCGGCCAGCGCGAAACGGCCGGAGACGAGGTAGACGGTCGACAGCGAGGCGCGGGCCCGCGCTTCGGAGCGCGGGTCGTCGGCGGCCTTCGCCGCGTCGCGCAGGGCTGCGCCCGTGATCTCGTACTGACGTGAGTTCGCCCCCGACTCCGCCAGGTCCTTGGCTGCGCACAGCAGATCGACGGCCCGCCGCAGCATCCCGCGCGAAGCGCTCTGATGGGCGCAGGCGAGCAGCGAATCGGCCTCGACGTACAGCCAGTCCACCGCTTCGTGCCCGTCGGTGAATTCGAGTCCCGGGTACTCGGTGGCCACCAGGTGGGCGACAGCGCGATCCCCCGGCCGCTCCAGCGCGTACACCCCTGCCGCCGTCGCCAGATAGAAGTCCAGCAGCCGCGACAGCGCGGACTCGCGCTCCTCCGGTGACTGTTCGTCCCGTTCGGCGCAGGAACGCGCGTAGAGGCGCACCAGGTCGTGGTAGCGGTAGCGGCCCGCGGCGGCCGACTCCAGGAGGCTGGTGTCGACCAGGGCTTCCAGTAGGTCCTCCGCCGTGTGGGCCTCCAGGTTGAGCAGGGCCGCCGCCGCGGCCAGGGAGATGTCGGGGCCGTCGGCCAGGCCGAGGAGGCGGAAGGCGCGGGCCTGGGCGGGCTCCAGCTGGCCGTAGCCGAGTTCGAAGGTGGCCTTCACCGCGAGGTCACCGGCCTGGAGTTCGTCCAGGCGGCGGCGTTCGTCGGCGAGTTTGGCGGCCAGGACGGAGACCGTCCAGGTACGGCGGGCGGCCAGGCGGGAGGCTGCGATGCGGATGGCCAGGGGGAGGAAGCCGCAGGCGGCGACCACGTCCAGGGCGGCCTCGCGCTCGGAGTTGATGCGCTCCTCGCCCACGATGCGGGTGAAGAGCTGAAGCGCCTCCTCCGGCGACATCACGTCCAGGTCGACCAGGTGGGCGCCGGCCAGGTCGACCATGCGGACGCGGCTGGTGACCAGGGCCGCGCAGCCCGCGGTGCCGGGGAGGAGGGGGCGGATCTGGGCCGCGTCGTGGGCGTTGTCGAGGAGGACCAGTATGCGGCGGCCGTCGAGCGCGGACCGGTAGAGCGCGGCACGTTCGTCCAGGGAGTCCGGGATCGCCGTGTCCGCGGTCCCCAGGGCGCGCAGGAAGGCGCCGAGGACCGTCTCCGGGTCGGCGGCGCGTGCGCCGGCGCCCTGGAGGTCCACGTACAGCTGGCCGTCCGGGAAGTGCTGGCGCGCCTGGTGGGCGACGTGTACGGCGAGGGTCGTCTTGCCGACACCGCCGATGCCGGCCAGTGCCGAGACGGCCATGACCGAACCTTCGGCGGTCGCCAGCCGGTCGCCCAGCTCGCGTACGAAGGAGGCGCGGCCGGTGAAGTCCGGGACGGTGGCCGGGAGCTGGGCGGGACGCATCGGTGCGGAGGCCGGGGCCGGTTGGTCGGCCGGGCGGGCCAGCTCCTCGTCGGCCTGCAGGATGCGCTGCTGGAGCTGGGAGAGCTCGGGGCGTGGGTCGACGCCCAGTTCGTCGGCGAGCAGCCGGCGGGTGTCCGCGTACACCGCGAGCGCCTCCGCCTGGCGGCCGCTGCGGTACAGGGCGACCATGAGGAGTTCGCGTAGCCGTTCACGCAGCGGGTGCGCGGCGGTGAGCGCGGTCAGTTCGGAGACCGCCTCCGCGTGGCAGCCGACCTCCAGGTCCAGGTCCAGACGGGTCTCGGTGAGCTGGAGCCGCCATTCCTCCAGCCGAGTGCGCTGATTCTCGGCGTACGGGCCGGGCACGGAGGCCAGGACCTCGCCGTCCCACAGGCCGAGTGCCTTGTTGAAGAGGGTGCGGGCCTGGCCGCGGTCACCGCCGGCCCGGGCCTTCTCCGCCTCCGCCGCCAGCTCCTGGGCCATGGTCAGGTCGAGGGCGTCGCGTCTGGTCCGGATCGCGTACCCACCGGCGTCGCTGACCAGCGTCTGCGGGTCGAGGACCTTCCGGAGCCGGGAGGCGTACGTGCGTACGGCGGCGAGCGCCTGCGAGGGCGGGTCGTCGCCCCAGATGGCGTCGATGAGTTCGGAGGCGGTGGCCGTGCGGCCGCCGCGCAGGAGCAGCGCGGTCAGCAGGGCGCGCTGCTGCGGCGAGCCGGACGGCAGCGCCTCGCCGCCCCGCCAGGCCCGTACCGGGCCGAGCACGGAAAAGCGCAGATCGGCGCCGTCGGCCGATCGCTGTTGCGGAGCGCGCTGCTCCGGAACATGCATGCGCGGCCCGTTGTCACGGTCCATTGCTGCCCCCTGCCCTGCTCGCCCCGCCGGTCCTGCCGATCGTGCTGGTGCTGTCTGTTTCGGATTGTCCGCCCCTGTGCCGGTCCGGGGTGGGTGGATCCGGATTGCTCGGTACCGCTGGTATCGCGCTCAACAGTCTGCCTTGTCAGGGGCGTACACGTCAGCAGTGGGTGACTCTCTGCACAAGCCCTCGACAACGATTGCGGGGCGGGAACGGGTACAGATAGCTGACGGTTCGTCAGATCGGCGCTACCGTGGAAGGCATGGAGACCTTCCCGAAGATCATCTCGGTGGACGACCACACGGTGGAGCCCGCTCATGTCTGGCGGGACCGGCTCCCGTCCAAGTACCTCGACCGCGGCCCCCGGATCGTTCGCGCACCGCTCAAGGAAATGACCTTCATGGGCGGCAAGTTCGCGCCTGTAATGGGTGCGAAGGGCGACGACGGGCCGGTCGGCGACTGGTGGGTGTACGAGGATCTGCACCGCCCGCTCACCCGGCTCGACACCTCGGTCGGCTACGACCGGGACGAGATCAGACTTGAGGTCATCACGTACGAGCAGATGCGTCCGGGCTCGTTCTCGGTCCCCGACCGGCTCGCCGACATGGACGTCAACCACGTCCAGTCCGCCCTCTGTTTCCCCACTTTCCCGCGCTTCTGCGGTCAGACCTTCACCGAAGCGAAGGATCGCGAGCTGGGGCTGCTCGGGGTGCGGGCGTACAACGACTGGATGGTGGAGGAGTGGTGCGGCCCCGAGGCGCGGGGCCGGCTCATCCCGCTCACCCTGATCCCGCTCTGGGACGCCCGGCTGGCCGCGGACGAGGTCCGCCGGAACGCGGCGCGCGGTGTGCGCGCGGTGGCGTTCTCCGAAATACCTCCGCATCTCGGGCTGCCGTCCATTCACACGGACGAGTGGGATCCGTTCCTGCGGGCCTGTGACGAGACGGGCACGGTGATCGCGATGCACATCGGCTCGTCCTCGAAGATGCCGTCCACGTCGGCCGACGCCCCGCCCGCCGTCGGGTCCACCATCACCTTCGCCAACTGCTGCTTCTCCATGGTCGACTGGCTGATGAGCGGCAAGTTCGAACGCTTCCCGAACCTCCGGATCATGTACGCGGAGGGCCAGATCGGCTGGATTCCGTACATCCTGGAACGCGCCGACGTCGTCTGGGAGGAGAACCGGGCCTGGGGCGGTGTCGCCGACAAAGTCCACCGTCCGCCGTCCGAGCTGTTCGCCGAACACGTCTACGGCTGCTTCTTCGATGACGCCTTCGGGCTGAGGAACCTGGACGCGATCGGCGTCGGGAACGTCCTGTACGAGACGGACTACCCGCACTCCGACTCCACCTGGCCCAAGTCGCGCGAGGTCGGAGAGGCGCAGATGGGGCATCTGGCCGCCGATGTCGTGGACCGGATCGTGCGCCGCAACGCGATCGAACTGCTCGGGCTGACGGACGACGGGCTCTGGGCCGGGCCCGGGGGAGGGCGATAGGGGATGCGAAAGAACATGACACCCGGGGGGTGGGGTGTCACGTTTCTTTCGGGGTGTGGGTTCTCGGCCTTGGTTGGTCGGAGGTGACGGTGGGGTGCGGAAGAACGTGACACCCGGGGGGTGGGGTGTCACGTTTCTTTCGGAGTGTGGGTTCTCGGCCTCGGCCGGTCGGAGGTGACGGTGCGGTGCGGTGCGAAAGAACGTGACACCCGGAGGCCGAGGTGTCACGTTCTTTCCCGACCTGCGGGACCTTGGGAGGGTCAGGCCCTGGCGACCGGCTCCTGGAGTTCCGTCACCCACTTCTCCTGGTCCTCGGGGCACTCCAGGCTCACCTCACGGGCGTACCCCGCGGACCGGTAGCCGTTGGCGTCGATCCAGTGGGCCAGGGCCTGGGCCGTCGGCAGCACGCCGTCCATCGAGCCCCGGTGCACCGCGGTCGCCGCCTCGAACGGGGGCAGCTCGACCACCGTGATCCCGGTGTCCCCGAGCGGGCCCAGCGGGGCGGAGACCGTCACTCCGGCGTGGACGACGACCGCGCCGCCGCCCTCCGGGGCATCCTCGTAGTGCGCGATCCCGGGGCCGCTCGGGCTGACGCCCACCGTGCCCAGCAGCGGGAAGAGCCGGTCGTACAGCGGGCCGATCACCGGAGTGATGTCCTCCGGTTCGAAGCCCACCGCGGTGCCGGTCAACTCGGCGACCCGTACCGCTGCGACGTTCTTGACCACCACATCGTCCGCAGACATGTGTCCCTCGCTCTCGATCGACCGGAGCCTCGCCTCGACCTGCGCGAGCCGCGCGGCTGCCGCCGCCATGGCCTCCTCCAGCTCCGCCCGCCGCAGCCGCAGCATCCCGCGCAGCTCCTCCGGCCCCACCTGCTCATCGAGGATGGCCCGCACCTGCTGGAGCGTGAAGCCGAGGTCCTTGAGAGCGATGATCCGGTTGAGGCGGGCGAGCTGGGCAGCGCCGTAGAAGCGGTAGCCGGTGACAGGGTCGGTGCGGTCGGGGCGCAGGAGCCCGATGGCGTCGTAGTGACGCAGCATCCGGGCCGACACCCGTCCGTACCGGGCGAAGTCTCCGATGGTGAACATGATGGCTCCACTGCACTGCTTCACACGGTGTCAAGGTCAAGCGCTGCGGTGCCGTGGCGCCGAAGCGCCCCGGCGCCCACTTTCCGGAAAAGGCAGGAGCCCCGTTCCCCGCCGAAGCGGAGGAGCGGGGCTCCTTGGGTACTGCTAGCCGGCCGCGATCGGCCGACCCGGGCAACTAGGCCGGGGTGACGTTCTCAGCCTGCGGACCCTTGGGTCCCTGAGTGACGTCGAAGTTCACGACCTGGTTCTCCTCGAGGGAGCGGAACCCGGACGCGTTGATCGCGGAGTAGTGAACGAAGACATCCGGGCCGCCGCCGTCCTGGGCGATGAAGCCGAAGCCCTTTTCAGCGTTGAACCACTTGACGGTTCCGGTAGCCATAAGCCCTCCTTGGGCCAAAGGGTTGCCCTGCTCCAGAACCTGCAAAGAAGTCTGAAAACTACAAAAGCCTGCGGGTTACATGCTCCGCAGGCTCTGTACTGCAAGGGAAACCAAACTGCAACTTGCGTCGAGCCTAGCACGCAGCGTGTAGGGAAGGGTAGAGGGAAAGATCACTTCACCCGGATGTTTGATTGACGTGGCGACGACCTGGCGAAGTGGCTGTCCCGGAGGGTGTCGTGAAGGCGTCGCGGAGGCGTCTTCACGGGGTACGGCAAGGCTTCGGCAGGCTCCCCGGGGGTGGCACGGGGGAGGCGCGGGAGGAAGGCGCGGGAGGAAGGCGCGGCGGCGACACCGCGCGCACCCGGTGCCGCCCGGACGGCACCACGGGTCTAGCCTCCCGATGTGGACAATTCAACCGTCTCAACCGTCGCAGGCGACGACCGTCGCAGCAGGCCGCGCGTCGGCCACATCCAGTTCCTGAACTGCCTCCCCCTGTACTGGGGGCTGGCGAGAACCGGAACCCTGCTCGACCTGGAGCTCTCGAAGGACACCCCGGAGCGGCTCAGCGAGCAGCTGGTCAGGGGGGATCTGGACATCGGCCCCATCACGCTGGTCGAGTTCCTCCGCAACGCCGACGACCTGGTCGCCTTCCCGGACATCGCGGTGGGCTGCGACGGGTCCGTCATGTCGTGCGTGATCGTGTCGCAGGTGCCGCTGGACCAGCTGGACCGGGCCCGGGTCGCGCTCGGCTCCACCTCGCGCACCTCCGTGCGCCTGGCCCAGCTGCTGCTCGCCGAGCGGTACGGGGTCAGCCCGGACTACTACACCTGCCCGCCGGACCTCGGCGTGATGATGCAGGAGGCGGACGCCGCCGTGCTGATCGGCGACGCCGCGCTGCGCGCCAACCTGCACGACGCGCCCCGGCTCGGCCTCCAGGTCCACGACCTGGGCCAGATGTGGAAGGACTGGACGGGGCTGCCGTTCGTCTTCGCGGTCTGGGCGGCCCGCAGGGACTACCTGGCGGCCGAACCCCACCATGTGGGCAAGGTGCACGAGGCGTTCCTGGCCTCGCGGGACGTCTCGCTGGAGGAGGTCACCAAGGTCGCGGAGCAGGCGGCGCGCTGGGAGGCCTTCGACGCGGAGGTGCTGGAGCGGTACTTCACGACCCTGGACTTCCGCTTCGGCCCGGACCAGCTGGCGGGCGTACGGGAGTTCGCGCGCCGGGTCGGTCCGACGACCGGCTTTCCGGCGGACGTGAAGGTCGAACTGCTCGGCGGCTGACGCGCGACGGGGCGAGGCGGGGCGGGGCGCTCGCCGCCGCACCGGACGAGGGAATGGGCCGGGGTATAGGTGAATCCCGTACTTCCGGGTCGGATATCGCTTCCCGCCCCTTCTCCCGGTCCTTCTCCTTCTCCGGCCTTCTCCCGGCCCGGCTATCGAATCGATTCGGGTTAATACGCGTCGAATAGTCGATTCCCGGATGGTGTCCGGGGTGAGTCCCGGTCGTGTACCGGAATCGCTCGGGTGAACGACGCATTCACGCCTTTTGTTGTGTCGAAAGCCGTTGTTCGTTCCCTTGGGGGTGAAATCGGCGGATGGTTTCCTCTGTGACCCGATGACCTTCGCCCCCTAGGCTTCGGTCGGAGGTCCGGCCGGTCCACAGGGGGGAGTCCACATATGCAGCCGCTGGAAGCCGGAGAACCGCTGACCATCGGTGCCTACCGATTGCTCGGCAGGCTCGGTGCGGGTGGCATGGGCCGGGTCTATCTGGGGCGCAGCGCGGGCGGACGCACCGTCGCGGTCAAGGTCGTGCACCCCCACTTCGCCCTCGACGAACAGTTCCGGGCTCGCTTCCGGCGCGAAGTGGACGCGGCCCGGCGGATCGGGGCGCAGTGGACGGCGCCGGTCCTGGACGCCGACCCGGATGCGCCCATTCCGTGGGTCGCCACCGGCTACGTGGCCGGGCCACCGCTCTCCGCCGCGGTCGCCGAGCACGGGCCCCTGCCCGAGCACGCGGTACGGACGCTGGGCGCCGGACTGGGGGAGGCCCTCGCGGCGGTGCACGCACAGGGCGTCATCCACCGTGACGTGAAGCCGTCCAACGTGCTGCTCGCCCTCGACGGCCCCCGCCTCATCGACTTCGGCATCGCCCACGCCATCGGTGCCACCGCCTCGCTCACCTCCACCGGGGTCTCGGTCGGCTCGCCCGGGTACATGGCACCGGAGCAGATCCGGGGGGTGGAGATCTCGGGCGCGGCCGACGTCTTCTCGCTCGGCGCGGTGCTCGCGTACGCGGCGACCGGTGCCGCCCCCTTCCTCGGCGACTCCTCGGCCGTACTGCTCTACAAGGTGGTGCACGAGGAGCCCGAGCTGGGAGAGCTGGACGGGGAGCTGCGGGACATCGTCGCCGGGTGCCTGGAGAAGGATCCGGAGGACCGGCCGACGCCGACGGAGCTGGCCCGGCAGCTGGCGCCGGGCGGAGCGGCCGCGCTGGTGGCGGCGGGCTGGCTGCCCGGCCCCCTGGTGCGCGAGGTCAGCCGGGCGGCGGTCGCGCTGCTGGACCTGGAGCCGCAGGACGCGCCGGTGCAGTCGGGGCCGGTGCCGTTCAGCGGTGCGGCGTGGGGCGCCCGCGGTCCCCACAGTGCGGAGGGCGGGAACGGCCCGCACGGCGGGGGCGGTGCGGGCGGTGGATTCGGCCCGCCGTTCGAGCCGTCCCCGTCGCACGAAGCGGCCCGGCCACCCCGGCCGAACGCGCCGCCCTCCTGGCCCGCGACCGCCGGGGCGGCCGACGCGGCCGGGCCGTCGGGATCATTCGGGCCGGCCGGGGCGTCCGGGCTGCCCGGGCAACGGGCATCGGACCTCCGTTTCTCCGCCACCGTCGGCGCGGACTCCGGCCCGCCCCACCCCGATGCGCACCGCGGCCGACGACTGAGCTGCACCGTCGCCCTCGCCGTGGCGGGCGCGCTCGCCGCCGTGACCGTGGGCAGCGCGTACCTCTTCGACCTGATGCCGGGCGGCCGCGACCGGAACACCGCCGAGCACGGCGACGGTGTCCGTACCCCGGGCGCCACACCCCCCGCAGGATCCCCGCGCCCCTCGGACTCGGACTCGGGTACGGGTGGCGCCGGCGGCACGGACCAGGTCACCGAGGTCCCGAAGGAGTTCATCGGTACCTGGAAGGGCCCGCTCACCGAGAAGACCACCGGGCAGTCGCACGGCACGCTCACCGCCGTGTTCACCGCCGGGAAGAAGGGCACGGACGTGGTCCGCATGACCACGGAGGTCTCCGCCCTCGGACTGACGGTCCGCTGCAACAGCGTCGCCCGCCTCTCCTCCGGCACGGAGCAGGAACTGGCGCTCCGCGAACGGGCCGACCCCACACGCCCCAGCGACCCGACCCTCTGTACGTCCACCACCACCGATGTCCACTTCACACGCGCCGCCGACGGGACCCTCGGTTTCCGGTCCGAGGAGAGGGCCGCGGGACTCCCGTACGGCACGCTCAGCCGGTCCGGCAGCTGACTCCGACAGGCGCTGGCGTAGGGTGAACCGGTCCGTAGATCCGTTGAAAAACCGCCGAAAGGTGACAGCCCGGTGACCGAGAAGGCCGACCTTCAGCCCATCCTCGACCGAGCCGCCGAGGGCGGTCGGATCACCCCGGAGGAGGCGCTCGACCTCTACCGGTCGGCGCCGCTGCACGCGCTGGGCGCGGCCGCCGACGCCGTACGCCGACGCCGATACGCCGGTACGGAGCACATCGCGACGTACATCATCGAGCGCAACATCAACTACACGAACGTGTGTGTCACGGCCTGCCGGTTCTGCGCCTTCTACGCCGCGCCCAAGGACACCGCCAAGGGCTGGTCCCGCGATCTCGACGACATCCTGCGCCGCTGCGCGGAGACCGTCGAACTCGGCGGTACGCAGATCATGTTCCAGGGCGGACACCACCCGGACTACGGCGTCGAGTACTACGAGGAGCACTTCTCCGCCATCAAGAAGGCGTACCCGCAGCTGGTCATCCACTCGCTGGGCGCCTCCGAGGTCGAGCACATGGCCCGGATCTCCGGGGTCTCCGTGGAGGAGGCCATCCAGCGCATCCACGCCGCCGGTCTCGACTCCTTCGCGGGAGCGGGCGCCGAGCTGCTGCCGGCCCGGCCGCGCAAGGCGATCGCCCCGCTCAAGGAGTCCGGGGAACGCTGGCTGGAGATCATGGAGGCAGCGCACCGCCTCGGTGTCGAGTCCACCTCCACCATGCTGATGGGCACCGGCGAGACCAACGCCGAGCGTATCGAGCACCTGCGGATGATCCGCGACGTACAGGACCGGACGGGCGGCTTCCGCGCGTTCATCCCGTACACGTACCAGCCGGAGAACAACCACCTGAAGGGCCGGACGCAGGCGACGCTCTTCGAGTACCTGCGGATGATCGCCATCGCCCGGATCTTCCTGGACAACATCGCGCACATCCAGGGCTCCTGGCTGACCACCGGCAAGGAGGTCGGCCAGCTGTCGCTGCACTACGGCGCCGACGACCTCGGCTCGATCATGCTGGAGGAGAACGTCGTCTCCTCGGCCGGTGCCAAGCACCGCTCCAACCGCCTCGAAATCATCGATCTCATCCGCAAGGCGGGCCGGGTCCCGGCGCAGCGCGCCACGACGTACGAGCACCTCGTCGTGCACGACGACCCGGCGAACGACCCGGTCGACGAGCGCGTGGTCTCGCACATCTCGTCCACGGCGATCGAGGGCGGCACGGCTCACCCGGAGCTGAAGCTCCTCAACGCCAACTAGCCTGCCCATGCTGACGATTCACGCCGCCGACGCGGTGCACGGTGCCCCGGACGGGGTGGACTCCGTGGCCGTGGACGGCGGGGTGGTCGTCGCCGTCGGCGCGTACGCGGAGCTGACCGCCGACCGTCCGCGGGCCCGGATCCGGCGGTGGTCCGGCCTGATCACCCCGGGACTGCTGAACGCCGCGGCACCGGCGCTGCTGGAGGCCGCCTACCACCCGGACCCGCGCGAGGCGGACACGCTCGGCAGCGAACCGCTCACCGGCGACGCCCTCGCCGCGCTCGCAATGGACGACGCCCGGTGGGGCGCGAGTGCCCGGCGCGGGCTGCAACGCATGCTGCGGCACGGCACGACCGCCGTCCGGGGCCCCTTCACCCGCCCCGCCGTACGCACGGCGGTCGCCCGCTCGGGACTGCGCGTCCACGCGCCGGGCCCGGCGCCGGAACCCGTCTCGCTCGACCCGTTGGCGTCCGTGCCGGAGCCGGCCGACGTGTTCGCGGCGGCCCTGGCCGTCGGCGCACCCGCGGATCTGGCGGTGTTCGCCGTACGTGACGGGGCGGCGCTGCGCACCGCGGGCGCCGGTAGCTGCACGGCGACGGTGCTCGGCGGACGGCTGGTCTTCCGCCTCAGCTGAGGCCGGGGGCCGTCACGGTACGGAGGGGCCGCCCAGGTAGTGGCCCTCGGCGTCGTACGGCCAGGCGTTGGAGACGCACCCCTTCAGGCCGTAGATCTGCTGCATCATCGCGGGGGCGGGGCGGCCCTTGCCCGGACAGGTCTCGTGGCCGTGCCCCAGCCAGTGTCCGACCTCGTGGTTGATGATGAGGGCCCGGTAGTCGGCGAGCGGGCCGTGGAACTCGGGCGATCCCTGTTGCCAGCGTTTGAGGTTGACCATGACGTCGGTGCCGACCCGGCAGTTGACCTCGCCGTGGGTGTCGAGGCCGCTCTGCCCGCAGATGGCGTCGGTGGTCCGGGGGGTGGCGATCCGTATGACCAGTCCCGCGGGGCCTTCGGCGACCTGGCGGAAGGTGTGCTCGCCGTGGTGCGACCAGCCCCGCGGCGCGGCGAGGACGCGGGCGATCTCGGCGGCGGCCCGGTCGGGGTCGACGCCCGAACCGTCCTCCACCTCGACCCGGTAGGCATTGCCCCGGCCCTTGCCGGCACCCGGGGCGTCCTTGCCGGCACCCCCGGTGCCCGAGGTGCCCGAGACGCCCGCGCGGGCGACGGTGAACCTGCCGATACCCGCCGGGCTCCCGGACGCGGACGGCTCGGCCGCCTTCTCGTCACCGCCGCCGCCCCACCGGGGCCCCACCACCGCGGCGGCGCAGATCAGTGCCACCGGGACGAGAACGGCGACGATCAGCCGGTTCCGGCCCTGCTCCGGCCGGAACCGCCGGCGCGCACCCTGTGCGGACATCTGGGTCCCCCCCTGGCTCCCGGTGGCTCTGTGCTCCCCCTGTACTGAGGGCCGGTGGACCGAATCGGTTCAGTCCGCCCGCGCGTGAGTCACGACCGGCGCGAAGCATCGCAGACCGGGCTGCTTGAATGGGCGGGTGACCCGAGCTTCCCTGGACAAGCAGCCGCACGAAGTCGCCACGATGTTCGACGGCGTGGCGGCGAACTACGACCTCACCAACGACGTGCTGTCGCTCGGCCAGGCGCGGCTGTGGCGCAAGGAGGTCGCGAAGGCGGTGCACGCCCGTCCTGCGGAGAAGGTTCTCGACCTGGCCGCGGGCACGGCGACGTCGTCGCTGCCCTTCGCCGCGACGGGTGCGTACGTCGTGCCCTGCGACTTCTCCCTCGGCATGCTGCAGGAGGGCAAGAAGCGCAATTCCTGGCTGCCCTTCACCGCGGGCGACGCCACCCGGCTGCCGTTCCGCGACGAGACCTTCGACGCGGTGACGATCTCCTTCGGGCTGCGCAACGTCCAGGACACGGACGCGGCGCTGCGCGAGCTGTACCGGGTGACCAAGCCGGGCGGCCGGGTGGTGATCTGCGAGTTCTCGCACCCGACGTGGACGCCCTTCCGCACGGTGTACACCGAGTACCTGATGCGGGCCCTGCCGCCGGTCGCGCGCGCGGTGTCGTCCAATCCGGACGCGTACGTCTACCTCGCCGAATCGATCCGCGCCTGGCCCGACCAGGCCGGGCTCGCGGCGAAGCTCCAGCGGGCCGGCTGGTCGAAGGTCGCCTGGCGCAACCTCACCGGCGGTGTGGTGGCGCTGCACCGGGGCGTACGTTCCTGAAGCAGCGCTCCGGTGACCCCTGTGGGCGGGAACCGGGCGGTGGGACAGGGCAGTTCCGCTCCCTCCCCGCGCAGCTGTGCGGAGGGGCGGCGCAGGGCCCGGCCGACATCGGGGAGCCCTTCGGGAGGTTGCCCGGCGGGCCCCCATAGACTGCACGGGACAGGTGCCGCGCGGCACGCGATTTCGAGTCTTCGGGAGATCCGACCGTGACCGAGCCCCTCTCCGGACACAGCGCGGATGTGATCGTCGTCGGGGCAGGCCCGGCCGGATCCACGACCGCGTACTACCTCGCCAAGGCCGGGCTGGACGTCCTGCTTCTGGAGAAGACGGCCTTCCCCCGGGAGAAGGTCTGCGGCGACGGTCTCACCCCGCGCGCCACCAAGCAGCTCGTCTCCATGGGCATCGACATCTCCGAAGAGGCCGGCTGGCTGCGCAACAAGGGGCTGCGCATCATCGGCGGCGGCGTGCGCCTCCAGCTGGACTGGCCGGATCTCGCCTCGTACCCGGACTACGGACTGGTCCGCAAGCGCGACGACTTCGACGAGCAACTGGCCCGCCAGGCGCAGAAGGCGGGCGCGCGGCTGTACGAGCGCTGCAATGTCGGCGCCCCGATCGTCGACGACCGCACCGGCCGCATCACCGGCGTCAACGCGAAGCTCGGCGAGGAGAAGACCCCGGTCACCTTCCACGCCCCGCTCGTCGTCGCGGCCGACGGCAACTCCACCCGGTTGTCACTGGCGATGGGCCTGCACCGCCGCGAGGACCGCCCGATGGGCGTCGCCGTGCGTACGTATTTCACCTCCCCCCGCCACGACGACGACTACCTGGAGTCGTGGCTGGAGCTGTGGGACCGCCGCGGCCCCCAGGACCGGCTCCTGCCCGGCTACGGCTGGATCTTCGGCATGGGCGACGGCACGTCCAACGTCGGCCTCGGCATCCTCAACTCCTCCTCCGCCTTCCGGGAACTGGACTGGCGCGAGGTGCTCAAGGCGTGGTGCGCCTCCATGCCGGAGGACTGGGGCTACACCCCGGAGAACATGACGACGCCGATCCGCGGCGCCGCCCTCCCGATGGCCTTCAACCGGCAGCCGCACTACACCAAGGGCCTGCTGCTCGTCGGTGACGCGGGCGGCATGGTCAACCCGTTCAACGGCGAGGGCATCGCGTACGCCATGGAGTCGGGCCAGATCGCCGCGGACGTCATCGTCCAGGCCCACGCCCGCGCGACCCCGGCCCAGCGCGAACTGGCCCTCACCAACTACCCGAAGGTGCTCAAGGAGACCTACGGCGGCTACTACACGATGGGCCGCGCCTTCGTGAAGCTGATCGGCAACCCGAAGGTCATGAAGGTCGCCACCCAGCGCGGACTGACGCACCCGCTGCTGATGAAGTTCACGCTGAAGATGCTCGCCAACCTGACCGACCCCACGGGCGGCGACGCGATGGACCGGATCATCAACGGTCTGTCGAAGGTGGCCCCGAAGGCCTGAGAAGCACCCCCGGACCGGCCATGGTCGGTCGTGCTCAGTCGGTGAGCGCGGCCGTGGCCGGTCCTTTTGCTGTACGTATGCCCATGGAGGAGCAGCTGTCGCTCCGTGGACGCCGACGGCCGCCGTGGTGATTCGGCGCCGGCGCAGCGCCCATCCGCACACCGCGCCACTGGCATCCGGCCAACTTCCGTACACCAAAGCCACGTTTATCCCGCAAGTGCCGCAAGTGCCGCAAGTGCCTGCCGGCCCGCACGGCACCGACGCGCATTGCGCACGGTGACGGCTCTGTGCCACGTGCACGAGCGGCCGGCGAGCCGGGCACGATGACGGTGCGTGTAGGTACGGATACTCAGGGCCGGTTTGAGTGATCGTGCGGGCATGACGCAGCGCATCCGTGCGTAACGTCTGTGTCGGCGATCTCGGCGAGCACAGCGGACGCAACTGGGGCGCTTACCCGGGCGACGCCCGGGTCACGGGGGAGGACACGCGCATGGCGTGGGACGAGTGGGAACAGCTCAAGGCGCAGGCCGTCGAGCGGCACACCACCCATATGCAGATCAACGGCCTTCGGGGAGAGCGCGGTGACGCCGAGCCGTCCGGCGGTGGGGGCGGTACCGGCAGGCTCAAGCACAAGGGCGGCCCTTGGACGCAGGCGGCCGGCACGGCGGATGGTCTCCAGACCAGCACGATCACCGCAAAGACCGACCTGCGCAGAGCTCACGACGGCACTGCCGGCGGTCTGGCCGGGCTGTCGAGCCTCGGAGCACTCACGTCTGTGCTCACCTCGTGGGACGAACGCCTCGGTCGTGTCCGTGCGGAGTGCGGTTCTCTGGAGCCGAAGCTGCGGCAGGTGGCCGTGGACCTCGCCGAAGTGGATGCCGAGGTGGGGGACAGAGTGAAGGCGGTCACGGTGCCGGGCACGAGGAGGGGCGAGTAGACCATGGCCACAGCATCCGGGCTGACATGGCAGCGGCTCCGCGACCTCGAACTGTCGGAACTGACCGATGCCGCCGACGGCTGGCGCGCGGCTTCCGTGTTCGCCGACGCTGCTCGCGAACGCGTCGACGGCGACATGAGCGGCAAGCTCACCAAGACCCAGGACAGCGAGTCCGCCCGAGCAGCCGTCAAGCGATTGAAGCGACTGAGCGAGAATTACCACTACGTCCGCACCGAGACCGGCCTCGTCCGAGGCGCCCTCGACGGGCTCGCCAGCGAACTCGGCACCCCACAGCGTCGGCTGCGCGAAGCCCTCGACGACGCCGTTTCTCTCGGATACACCGTCAACGACAACGGCAGCATCGACTACCCGGCCGGCGGCAAGAACGAGATGACCGGCGAGACGATGCCCGGCGGCTCCGTGGTGGGCAACAACGGCCTCATCGGGGCTGGAAACCCGGGGTTGTACCGCGATGTCAACGGCATGCTGGACCCGGCTCTGGGCCCGGGTGGTCCTGTGCTGAAGAGTCCCAATCCGCACCGTGCCAAGGCCCAGGACGTCGCCGACCGCCTCGCCCATGCCTTGCGGGAAGCACGCGAGATCGATGAGCGGTACAGCTCGGCACTCAACAAGCTCAAGGCAGCCCCGGGCCTCACGGTCGACTCCAAGACGTGGGCGGGCATGGCCTTGGACGTCGATGCGGTGAGCCAAGCCGCCCACAACTACGTGGAGGAGCACCTTCCGCTCGACAAGTCGCCCGCGGAACGCAAGAAGTGGTGGGACCGCCTCGGCAAGGAGCAGCGGGACGAGTACATCTCCGCGTTTCCGGAGCTGATCGGGAACTTGGACGGGATTCCGGTGTTGGTGCGTGATGAGGCAAACCGTGAAAATCTTCAGATGCTCATCGGGCAACTCGACGGGAAGCACGATGGCGCTTCCCGAGACATGCTGGGCGGTCTGAAGAAGATCCAGGAGAAGCTGGAGAAAGGCAGCGAGCCGCCGATGTACCTGTTGGGCATCGGCGACGAGGGAAACGGCCGCGCGATCATCGCCTATGGCAACCCCGACACCGCCGACAACGTCTCCGCGTATGTCCCTGGGCTCGACACAAAGTTGGACGCGGATTTCGCCGGCGGAACGGTCAACCGAGCGCTGCAGACAGCCCTTGGTGCGCATCATGCTGATCAGCTCAGCAGAACCTCTTCGATTGTGTGGCTCGGATACGACGCGCCGCAGATGACACCGAGTGATCTGGCCAGCGGTAAAAGCGTGATGTTCACGAACGATGCCCAGGCGGGAGCCCCTGACTACAACGCGTTCATGGAGGGGATCTCCGCAACGCACGAGGGCGGCGACCCGCACGTCACCGCCATCGGACATTCCTATGGCTCCCTCACGGTCGGGCTCGCAGCTCAGGAGAAAGGCGGCATCCCCGGCGCCGATGACATCATCCTGGTCGGAAGTCCCGGCACCGGCGCGGACAATGCCCAGGACCTCAACGTGGGTAAGGGCCATGTGTACGTGGGCGCAGCCGACAACGACGTCGTCACCAAACTCCCGAACCACGACGAAGTATCTGGCATGGCCTCCGGCGCGGTCGGCGGCGGGTCGGCCGGATTTGTTCTGGGAGCCGGCATGGCAGGCCCGCCGGGAGCGGTTATCGGTGGCGGTGCCGGGGCCATCGTTGGAGGCATCGGCGGCTACATGGCCCAAGACGCACAGACCGACCCCAGTGAGCATTGGTTCGGTACCGACCCGGCAAGTAAGGATTTCGGAGCCACGCGGTTCATGGTGGACGACGGGGCAACCATCGTGGAAGACCGCGGAGAGTTGTCGGCGCATTCGAATTACTTCAACCCGGCGAAAGATCAGGCCTCGGCCGACAATATTGCCAAGATTGTCGTTGGAAAGTCGGACAAGATCAGCTTGGAGACGCCTCGATGAGGATTTTGAGAGCCGTGGTGCTGGTGACTGGAGCGCTGCTCCTGGCCGGATGCGGTGTATCGGGCGAATCGACTGGGCGGGAGGTAAAGATGAACATGCAGGATGCGGCGGTACGAGCGGACGAAATCCTCGACGGGACATTCGCCGCCATCAAGCCGCCGGTGCACTGGACGCACGAGCAGTCGACTGAAGGGGGATGTGACGTACAAAGGAGCCGAGCTGTCATGACGATCATCTCGGAGGAACACCGGGGGAACTTCCTGGGGGTGATCGAGCGCTACTGGGAGAGCCAGGGATATAAGCAGCTCTCAGTGAACAACTCGGATATGCCGGCCATGTACTACAGGACGCCCGACGGATTCAATGTGCGCGTGCTGATCGGTGGTGCGGGGCAAGCCTTTTTTGAAGTTGCGACGCCTTGTGTGAATGCTTCCGAGGTTTCTCCGCCGAAGGCGGAGACGGTTGGCCCGAACTATGCAGGAAAGAAGACCCCCATTCCTGACGTCAGGTCGGATTTCTGGTCCGTGAAGAGCTCTCCCTCTTCCCGTACGTGACGCTTGGGCAGGGCGGCGGCCTCTGCCGGGTGCCTCCGCGTGCTGTGCAGCCGTGTGCTGCCGCAGGTGATGCGATGGGCCGGATCGGCAATGGGCTGTCCAAGGTGGCCCCGAGGGCCTGAACCGCCCCCGGGACCGGTGGTCGCCGCGCTCAGTCCATGAGTGAGGCGATGATGATCCGCTGTATGTACGCGATGCCGGAGTCGGTTCCGGTGGGGTTCAGCGAATAGACCACCCGGTGTCCGAGATCCGGGGTGGCGAAGAACCCGTTGTCCCAGCCGGGCCGCGACCCCGTCTTTCCCCAGACGGACTGTCCGTTCGGCAGCGTGTACCGCATCAGTCCGCCGACGCTGAAGCAGGCTTCCCCGTCGGGGCAGCTGGTGTTGGTGGTGGCACTGTCCACGCGGGGGACCGCGAACACCAGCTTCTGCTGGGCGGGCGGCAGCAGCCTGCCCCGGAACAGAGCGGTCAGGAAGCGGTCCAGGTCGGCGGCGGTGGAGATCATGCCGCCCTCGGCCCACGGGTACGGGCTCTGCTCGGTGACTTCGTCCCCGTCGACGTACACCCGGGCGTGCGGCGAGGGAATGGTCGGGTCGTCGGCAGCGGGCAGGCTCGTGTGACGCAGTCCCAACGGCCGGATGATGCGGTGCCGGAGTTCATGGGTGAAGGAATGGCCGGTGACCTTCTCGACGATCAGCCCGAGGGCGAACGCGTTGAGCCCGTTGTACTGCTGTACGGAGCCCGGATCGGGCGGTGTCTCCGAACGGTCCGCCGCGGCGGCGAACGATGCGCTCAGCAATCCGGCCGGGGTCACCGACCGCAGCCACCAGCCCGCACCGTCGTCCGGGCCCGGAGTCCTGGCGGGCCGCGGAAAGCCGCTGGTGTGGTCGAGGAGCTGGCCCACGGTGACCTGCTCGTATGTGGCAGGGACGAGCGTCGGCAGGTAGGCGCGGACGGGGGTGTCCAGCCCGATCCGCCGCTCGGCCACCAGCTGGAGGACGATGGTCTGGGTGAAGATCTTGGTGGTGCTGCCGATCCTGAAGTAGGCGTCGGGGACGACCGGCCCCATGGCCGCGCCGACACCGTCCCGCCTGATCAGTGCACCGGTGTAGACCGATTTCGGCAGCGCGTCGACGATGTCCTGCGCGGACGGGCTCGCGGGGGCGGTCGCCCCAGCGGTGTCCGGGCGGGGTTCCGCCGCCGTCGCGGGCAGGGTCGCACCCAGGACGAGGGCGGTGGCGACGAGGGCGGGGGCGAGACGGCTTCGCATGGGCTGGCTCCAGCGGGGAGAGTTCGGCGGATGCCCTCAACTCTCCTTTGTTACCTGGACGTTGACGATCGGGAATCACCCTGATGCGTCCCTGAGTGATCCTCGCTGTCCCCTTGGGGAGTCTCCCCCAGGCCCGAGTGGCCCCGGGAGCCGCAGGCCCGCAGGCCCGCAGTCCCCCCGGAGCCGTGGACCCGCAGTCGCCAGGGGCTTGGGGGCCGTCCTGGGCGGGTTCCTGCCGGCCCGTCGCGGCCGACCGGGTCGCCGCGTGTCCTACGACCGTTGACCGGCGTCCGCGTGCGGACGCCGGTCGTCCGCGTCCTCCTCGGCGCGCCGGCCGCCGGTGGCGACCACACGCCCCCCGGTCCGGGGCCGCATCAGCCGCATCCGGGCCAGCACGTCGGTGATGGCGAAGTCGTAGCGGGGCTGGAGCAGCAGAAGCAGGCCCAGTCCGCTGACGAACGCGACGGCGAACAGCATCCAGGACTTGGCGCCCCGCGCCGAGTAGGCCACGATCCCGAACGAGAACAGCGCCGACCAGAAGTACATGAGAAGGACGGCCCGGCGTTGCGAGTGCCCGAGCTGGAGCAGCCGGTGATGGAGGTGCCCCTTGTCGGCGGAGAAGGGGGACCGTCCGTTCCACGTACGCCTGACGACGGCGAGCACGAGGTCCGCGACCGGCAGCGCGATGACGGACAGCGGAAGCAGCAGCGGAATGTAGACCGGCACCATCGCGGCCGACCCGGACGTACCGTCGACGGTCTGCTTGAGGAGGCTCGGATCGACCTCGCCCGTGACGGAGATGGCGGACCCGGCGATGAGCAGCCCGAGCAGCATGGACCCGGAGTCCCCCATGAAGATCCGGGCCGGGTGCGTGTTGTGGACCAGGAAGCCGAGGCACATGCCCACCAGGATCGCGGAGATCAGCGTGGTGGCCGCGGCGGCCTCGATCCCGTAGCCGTACCAGAGACGGTAGGCGTACAGGAAGAACGCCGTCGCCGCGATGCCCACCGTCCCGGCGGCCAGCCCGTCGAGCCCGTCGACGAAGTTGACCGCGTTGATGGTGAAGACGATCAGTCCCACGGTCAGCAGGGTGCCCTGCCAGTCGGCGAGGTAGATCCCGTCGGTGCCCGGCACCGGGAGCCAGAGGATCGTCAGCCCCTGGAACGCCATCACACCGGCGGCCAGCAACTGCCCGCCGAGCTTGACCAGCGAATCGAGCTCCCACTTGTCGTCGAGCACCCCCAGCAGCCAGATCAGCGTGGCACCGGACAGCAGCGCCCGGGGCGTCGAGCTCTGGGTGAAGATCTCCTCCAGGTACGGGAGGTGCGAGGCCACCAGGTATCCGGCCAGCAGCCCGCCGAACATGGCGATGCCACCGAGGCGTGGAGTGGGTTCGCGGTGGACGTCACGTGCCCGGATCTCGGGCATCGCCCCGATGGCGATGGCGAACTTCCGTACCGGACCGGTCAGGAGATGGGTCACCGCTGCCGTGATGAACAGCATGAGCAAGTAATCCCGCATGAACGACCCCACATCCCGGCCCGGATCAGCCGTTATCTGAACAGACAGAGGTCACTCACCGCGCCCCGTCGACCCTAACGCACTCGGTTTTCCGACGAGGTGGGCCAGGGGGGCGTACGTTCCACTCCAGGTGGCGGCCCTTGCGGAGCAGGAGGACGAAGCCGCATGGCTCGCCGCGATGGAGTGCGGCCCGGGGCGGGGGAGTGGGCGTGGGTGTGGACGTGCGGGCATGTACGCACGGTCGACCGCCCGATCGCGGCCCGTCGGGAACACGGCTCCAACCAGCCGTGGGCGCAGGAGAGTTGCGACGCCGCGTATGGGGCCGCTCCTGAGATCGGATCGGCGTCGGCGACGTACGGTGACGGTAGCGTCACCCGTGGCGTCGGTGCAAGCGTGCTCCGGGGCAAGTATGTGTTTCGGGTGTTCCGGACGCACGACAGCCCCCGTCCGTCCGGACGAGGGCTGCTCGATGGAGGCCTACTGAACGAAGCGGTCGAACTCGCCTGCCTTGACGCCTTGGATGAACGCGGCGAACTTGGCCCGGCTCGTGGTGGTCACCACGCTCGGATCGTCGCTCTCGCGCATCAGGATGTCGTCGGTGTGCCGCGCCACCTCGATGCACTGCTCCCCGCCGCCGCCGGAGAACGACGACTTCTGCCACTCGATGTCTGCGCTCATGCTGCGGATTATCACAGGTCCCGCGCGATGTGGTGAATGAAGCTCTGTGACTCCTCGGGCGCGAGACTGACCCGCTGGGCGAAGTCGAGTTGCATGCCGTACCGGCTCAGATCTGCCACGGCGTCCAGCTGCACGCCACCGAACGGGGCGTCGATGTGGACGGTGTCCAGTTGTGGCACGACCCCGCCCGCGTACAGGACGGTCTGTGTCACCTCCACGAACTGTTCGCTGGCGAACGGGATCACGCGGACCGTTACCTCTGGCCTGCCCGTTGCCTCCAAAAGGCGTTCCAGTTGTCCGCGCGCGACCTCCCGGCCGCCGACTCTCATGCGCAGGCCGGCTTCGTGAACGATGACGTCGAACTTCGGCGGCACCTCGCGGTCGAGCACGGCTTGCCGACGCATGCGATGTTCGACTCTCGCTTCGACCTCGTCCTCGGGCAGCTTGGGCAGGACCCCTTCGAACAGTGCCCGCGCGTACTGGGGCGTCTGGAGCAGCCCGGGCATCGTCACGGACTGGAGGCAGCGCATATGGGTCGCGTGGTGTTCCAGCTCCGCGATATTCAGGAAGCCGGGTGCGAGTATGCCGCGGTACTCGTCCCACCAGAACTGGCCGCGGTGCTCCCGCGAGATGGCGCAGAGTGCCTCGATCAGCGCGCTGTCGCCGCAGGCGTAGAAGCTGGCCAGGCGGCGGATGCGATCCTCGCCAATGCCAGTGCGGCCCGCCTCTATGTGACTGATCTTCGCCTGGTCGGCGGAGATCAGTCCGGCAGCTTCGCGAGCGGTCTTGCCGGCTCGCTCACGCAACTTCCTCAGCTCGCCGCCCAAGCGGGCTTGGCGGGTAGTCGGGTTGTCCCTCGGCGGCATGTCACCCTCTCCTGTCTGCACATAGTTTTGCAGGACCACTGGAAGCGATGGCTCTCGTTCACCCAGTCGTGTGAAGCCAAGCAACATTATTGCTCCGGAGCATGATTGCCCCCTACGGTGCGGAGGGTGCAGTACCGCCTATCCGGTCCGAAGTGCAGCCGCTCGAAAGCCAGTTGAACGCGCCTCGCGCGTACACGCGGCCGATGCCACGGACCGGGATCACGGACACGTGAGTTGGGAGACCTCGGCATGACCCCCGTAACCGCCCCTCCGCCCCCGGCCCCCTACCTCCCCCAGCGCGGGGAGCGCTACCGTCTCGTCGCGCCGAACAGCCGCACCGCGCCCAGACTCGTGCGGGACTTCGTCGGGACGTTGTTGTACGTCACCGAGCACCCCGCCCTCGCGGACGACGCGCGCCTGTGCGTCAGTGAGATCGTCACCAACGCGCACTGCCATACGCGTTCGCCGTTGATCCGGGTGGACGTCACGGTCAATCGCAGGCAGGTGACCGTGTACGTGACGGACGACGATTCCGGCTCGCTGCCCAGCCCTCGGGACGCCGTGCACCCGGAACAGGACGAACACGGGCGCGGGCTCGTCCTCGTGGACGCCCTCGCCGCCCGCTGGGGATCGGCGATCAGCGGCGGGCCGCACGGGCCGGACGTGAAATCCGTCTGGTTCACGCTTGTCGAATGACGTCTTCGGAAGAAGGCAGAGCCCTGTCGGGGCCGGAGTACGCCCATGCCGCGCCCACCACGAGCGTCGCCGTCGCGGCGCCGAGGAGCATGAGTGCCGACACGGACACGTGGTCGAGGACGGCTCCGCCGGTCAGGGCGCCGAGGGCGAGTGTCGCCTGGAAGGACGCGGTGAAGAGGACGGACGCCGCTTCGGGTGCGTCCGGCGCGGCCTTGGCGAACCAGGTCTGCGAGCAGACCGGCACCGCACCGTAGGCGACGCCCCAGACGATCAGCAGCGCGACGGCTCCGGCCTGCCATTCGCCCAGGACCGGGAGCAGCGCGGTCGCGGCGGCGATCAGCCCGGCGGCGAGGGCGATCGCGGCGCGCGGCCGGCGCGAAACGAGTGCGCCGCCGACGAAGTTGCCGACGATCCCGGCGGCACCGTAGAGCAGCAGGAACACCGTGATCAGTACGGGGCCGGCATGAGTGACCTGTTCCAGGAAGGGAGTTACGTACGTATACGTGGCGAAGTGTGACAGAACGATGAGGAAGGTGAGGAGCAGTGCGAACCGGGTTCCGCTCCGGCCGAGCACGGCACGCAGCACGCTCGCCCGGGTGGCCTGTGCCGGGGGCAGGGCCGGAACCACCAGGAGCATCAGGACCAGAACGGCCACGGTCACCACCCCGACCACCGCGAATGCCGTCCGCCAGCCGGCCAGGTCGCCGATGAACGTGCCGACGGGGACGCCGAGTACGGAGCCCAGCGGGACCGCCGAGAAGATCACCGCCGTCGCTCTGCCCACCGATGCCGGGCGGACCAGCCGTCCGGCGAGTCCGGCCCCGATCGACCAGAAGCCGCCGATGGTGATCCCGACCATCACCCGGGCGACCAGGACGAGGCGGTAGTCCGTGGCGGCGGCGGTGAGGAAGTCGGCCAGGGCCAGCAGGAGCATGAACGCGCAGAGCATCACCCGGCGGTCGACGCGCGCCGTGGCGACGGTGACCAGGGGCGCGCAGACCGCTGCGAGGAGTCCGGGCATGGTCAACATCAGGCCCGCCGTGCCGTCCGAGACGGCGAAGTCGGAGCCGATCGAGGTCAGCAGGCCGATGGGCAGGATCTCGGTGGTGACGATCGAGAAGATGCCCAGCATGACGGAGACCACGGCGAGCCGACCGCGTAAGGGAGTGCGGGGCGAGCGTGCGGTGCGATCGGAGGGGGTGGTGGCCGCGGTGGTCATGGTGGGTGCCGTCCTGTGCTCGGTGACGCGAGGGTTGTTCGCCCCAGTTCACAAGCAGTGGTGGACGGTGTCCGGCAGGTTCGCGACGTCAACGATGTCCGCCGCGCCGATGTCGTGTTCCGGCGGATCCGGGCCGGGACCCCGAGCGGTGCGGGCACGCCGAAGGGCCGTCGCTCCCGAGCGGGGGAGCGACGGCCCTTCGGCGTCTTCACGCGCGCCTGCGCGCGCTCACGCGTGCTTGTGCGCGCTCACGCGTGCTTGTGAATCAGAGAACGCGGACCGCGCCCGACGGCGGGTCGTAGGACAGCGGGCGCTGCACCACACCGGTGCTGGAGTTCTGCGCACCGACGAACTGGCCGCCGCCCACGTACACCCCGACGTGGTACGCGCTGCCCGCGCCGCCCCAGTAGAGGATGTCGCCCGGCTGGAGGTTGCTCAGGGAGACCTGGGTGCCCGCGGTGGACTGGGCCTGCGAGACGCGCGGCAGGTCGATACCGACCGAACGGAAGGCTCCCTGGACGAGACCGGAGCAGTCCCACGAGTTGGGGCCGGTGCCGCCGGGCACGTAGGCGTCGCCGACCTGGGCCTTCACGAAGGCGATGACGGACGCGGCGGAGCCGGTCGCGCTCGACGAGGAGGACGAGGAGGACGAGGACGAGGACGAGGCGGCGGTGGTGCTCGCGGTCGAACCGGAGGTCGCGCTGAGCGTCGTACGGGCGGCGGTGCGGGAAGCGCGCTCGGCGGCCTCCGCCTTCTTCTTGGCGGCGGCCTCCGCCTTCTTCTTGGCCTCTGCCTTGCGGACCGCCTCGGCCTTGGCCTTCTTGGCGGCCTTGGCCGCGGTGGCGGCTGCGGCGTCCTCCTGGGCCTGCGTCTGCAGGTCCTGGGCGACCTGCTGCGTGGCCTGGGCGGACGCGGCGACGGCGGTGGAGAGCCCGGAGGTGATGGTGGGCATCTCGATGGTCTGGGTCACCGGCTCGGCCTGGGCCGGACCGGCAGCGCCTGCGACCGCGATGGTGCTGAGGACGCCACCGGCAACTCCGGCCCGCAGCGCCGTCTTCGGCGCGTTTCGGCGGGGCTTCCGGTGGCTGGGTATGTGAGCGGTGTGGGACATGAGTACTAGCGCTATCAGGGCTCCGGGGCTCCCATCAAGAAACGTGTGTTGCGACACAGTTACGTACGGAATCTGTGAATCCGCTTTCCGGCGGCCCTTATTGACGCCGTAACGGGCAAACCGGGCAGTGTCGATCAACGCTGTGATCACGGACTTTCGGCAATACGCCCGAATTGCCCGCCACTTACCATCCGCTCACACCGATGGCCAAGCCCGCTTTTGTCGGAGCCGCGACAGGGTGACGCAGGTCACAGCGAGATCGGGACGTGAGCGCGGCGTGACCGCGGCGTGAGGGGTGCGGGTGCGCCCGGTACCCCGAGGCTCCTGATTCCGGGCCCCGATTCCGAGGCTCCCGATTTCCGAGGCCCTCGATTCCGACGCTCCCGATTCCGAGTGCGCCCGGCGTCCCGGGTGCCCCTGGATCCCGAGCGCCCCTGGGCCCGGGTACTCCCGGCGTCCCGAGCGCCCCCGGCGCCCCGAGCGCACCCGGTATCCCCCGAACGCCCCTGGCGACCCGAACGCCCCGGCGCCCTGGCACCCCGAGTGCCCCCGGTGGCCCCGGTAGCCCCGGCACCCCGGCACCCCGGTACCCCGGACGCCCCCGGCGCCCCGAGTGCCCCCGATCCCGGGTGGCCGCGCATCCGTCCTGCCCGTTCACCCCGGCCATTCGTCCCGAAGATCGTGAATACGTGCACACGTCCACTTCGCTCCCCCGGAACCCTCGTCGGGGTGAGCCCAGAGTGGGACGGATCCCCATATCACGTGCCGACCGTCCATTGCCAATTTGCTTCTGCGGGTATCTGATTGTTAGAGGAAAACCTCCTTGACCAGCGAAGACAGCATGAGATGTCACGTCTCGTGATCACTCGGCCGCTTTGCGTACGAAGATCACCGCTCAGACGGCTTCGTGGCCCTTCGCCTGGTGGTGGAGATCACAAACTCGTTGTCGTACCCCGTGTCGCAGATCACAGGACGGCGGGCATAGGATGCGGGGCAGTCGGGCTTGTGAACTGCCTCACATGTGCACGATCTTGGTGGGGTGGCGAGCCGAATCGCCCGATGCGGTCCAACGGTCAAGGACGACTGGAAGGAGCGAGGAGCGTGAATGCCTACGCGCCCATCCTCGTGCTCGGCGCCCTCGGGGCAGGGTTTGCGATCTTCTCCGTGGTCATGGCCACGCTTATCGGCCCGAAGCGGTACAACCGAGCAAAGCTCGAAGCGTACGAGTGCGGTATCGAACCCACCCCGACTCCGGCCGGAGGCGGCCGCTTTCCCATCAAGTACTACCTGACGGCGATGCTCTTCATCGTCTTCGACATCGAGATCGTCTTCCTCTATCCCTGGGCGGTCACCTTCGACGCCCTGGGGATCTTCGGGCTCGTGGAGATGCTGCTCTTCGTGCTCACCGTCTTCGTCGCCTACGCGTACGTATGGCGTCGCGGCGGCCTGGAATGGGACTGAGGGGCTGAGGGGCACACCATGGGACTCGAAGAGAAGCTGCCGAGCGGCTTCGTGCTGACCACTGTCGAGCAGGCCGCCGGCTGGGTACGGAAGTCCTCCGTCTTCCCGGCCACCTTCGGCCTCGCCTGCTGCGCCATCGAAATGATGACGACCGGGGCCGGGCGCTACGACCTGGCCCGTTTCGGCATGGAGGTCTTCCGCGGATCGCCACGGCAGGCGGACCTGATGATCGTGGCAGGGCGGGTCAGCCAGAAGATGGCGCCCGTCCTGCGGCAGGTCTACGACCAGATGCCCAACCCCAAGTGGGTGATCTCCATGGGGGTTTGCGCATCATCGGGCGGAATGTTCAACAATTATGCCATTGTTCAGGGTGTTGATCATATTGTCCCGGTTGATATTTATTTGCCGGGCTGCCCGCCGCGGCCCGAGATGCTGATGGACGCGATCCTCAAGCTCCACCAGAAGATCCAGACCTCCAAGCTCGGGGTCAACGCGGAGGAGGCCGCCCGCGAGGCGGAGGACGCGGCCCTCAAGGCACTGCCCCTGATCGAGATGAAGGGGCTGCTGCGGTGAGTGAGAACCCGAAGCACGACGAGACGGACAACAACGCCGTGCCCGCGCCGCGCGACGAGACCGGCGAGGTCGTCGGCGTACGCAAGGGCATGTTCGGCGCCAACAACGGCGGCGACACCTCCGGTTACGGCGGCCTCGTCCGCACGGTGACCCTGCCCGGCGCCACCTCCCGCCCGTACGGCGGCTGGTTCGACGAGGTGGCCGACGAGCTGGAGGGGGCCCTGGAGGAACAGGACCTGCTTCCCGTCAACGCCATCGAGAAGGCCGTCGTCGACCGCGGCGAACTCACCTTCCACATCGCTCGCGAGCACCTCGTCCGGGTCGCCCGGACCCTGCGCGACGACCCGGCGCTGCGCTTCGAGCTCTGTACGGGGGTGAGCGGCGTCCACTTCCTCGGCGACAAGGGCCGTGAGCTGCACGCCGTCTACCACCTGCGCTCGCTCACGCACGGCCGGCTGATCCGCCTGGAGGTCTCGGCCCCGGACAGCGATCCGCACATCCCGTCCCTCGTCGAGATCTACCCGACCAACGACTGGCACGAGCGCGAGGCCTACGACTTCTTCGGGCTCGTCTTCGACGGGCACCCCGCCCTCACCCGGATCATGATGCCGGACGACTGGCAGGGCTTCCCGCAGCGCAAGGACTATCCGCTCGGCGGCATCGCCGTCGAGTACAAGGGCGCCCAGATCCCGGCTCCGGACCAGCGGAGGTCGTACTCCTGATGACTACTCCCCACGCAACACCTCGGGCGACGACCGAGGGGACTGTATATACAGTCACCGGCGGCGACTGGGACGAGGTCGTCGAGTCGGCGGTCAAGTCCGACGACGAACGCATCATCGTCAACATGGGCCCCCAGCACCCGTCCACGCACGGGGTGCTCCGGCTGATCCTGGAGATCGACGGCGAGACCGTCACCGAGGCCCGGTGCGGCATCGGCTATCTCCACACCGGCATCGAGAAGAACCTCGAATTCCGGAACTGGACCCAGGGCACCACCTTCGTGACGCGCATGGACTACCTGACGCCGTTCTTCAACGAGGCGGCGTACTGCCTGGGCGTCGAGAAGCTGCTCGGCATCGAGGACCAGATCCCCGACCGGGCGACCGTCCTGCGCGTGCTCCTGATGGAGCTCAACCGGATCTCCTCGCACCTGGTGTGCATCGCCACCGGCGGCATGGAGCTCGGCGCCACGACGATCATGATCTACGGCTTCCGCGATCGTGAACTCGTTCTCGACCTCTTCGAGCTGATCACCGGCCTGCGGATGAACCACGCGTTCATCCGGCCCGGCGGACTCGCCCAGGACCTGCCGCCCGGCGCGATCGACCAGCTCCGCGAGTTCGTGAAGACCATGAAGAAGAACCTGCCGGAGTACGACAAGCTCGCCACCGGCAACCCGATCTTCAAGGCCCGCATGCAGGACGTCGGCTACCTCGACCTGACCGGCTGCATGGCGCTCGGCGCCACCGGCCCGATCCTGCGCTCCGCCGGACTCCCGCACGACCTGCGCAAGACGGACCCCTACTGCGGATACGAGAACTACGAGTTCGACGTCCCCACCGCCGACAGCTGCGACGCCTACGGCCGCTTCCTCATCCGGCTGGAGGAGATGCGCCAGTCGCTGCGGATCATCGAGCAGTGCATCGACCGGCTCGCCCCCGGACCGGTGATGGTCGCCGACAAGAAGATCGCCTGGCCGGCGCAGCTCGCGCTCGGCCCGGACGGGCTCGGCAACTCGCTCGACCACATCAAGAAGATCATGGGCACCTCCATGGAGGCCCTGATCCACCACTTCAAGCTGGTGACCGAGGGCTTCCGGGTCCCGGCCGGACAGGTGTACACCGCGGTCGAGTCGCCCAAGGGAGAGCTCGGCGTCCACGTCGTGTCGGACGGCGGCACCCGCCCCTACCGGGTCCACTTCCGCGACCCGTCCTTCACCAATCTGCAGGCCATGGCGGCGATGTGCGAGGGCGGCCAGGTCGCCGACGTCATCGTCGCCGTCGCGTCCATCGACCCCGTGATGGGAGGCGTCGACCGGTGACCGAAGCACGTCAGGAAGTCAGTCTGGGGATGCCGCAGCTCCCCGCCCCCGCCTACCCGGCCGAGGTGCGCGCCAGGCTCGAAGCGGACGCGAAGGAGGTGATCGCCCGCTACCCCGGAAGCCGCTCCGCGCTCCTGCCGCTGCTGCACCTGGTGCAGTCCGAGGAGGGCTACGTCTCCCGCACCGGCATGGCGTTCTGCGCCGAGCTGCTCGGCCTCACCACCGCCGAGGTCACCGCGGTGGCCACTTTCTACACGATGTACCGGCGCAAGCCGAGCGGCGAGTACCAGGTCGGCGTCTGCACCAACACCCTGTGCGCGGTGATGGGCGGCGACGCGATCCTCGACCGGCTCAAGGAGCACCTCGGCGTCGGCAACGACGAGACCACCAAGGACGGCAAGGTCACCCTCGAACACATCGAGTGCAACGCGGCCTGCGACTTCGCTCCCGTGGTGATGGTCAACTGGGAGTTCTTCGACAACCAGACCCCCGAGAGCGCGACGCGCCTGGTCGACGACCTGATCGCCGGGCGCACCGTCGAGCCCACCCGCGGCGCGCCCCTGTGCTCGTACAAGGAGACGTCCCGGATCCTGGCCGGCTTCCCCGACGAGCGCCCCGGCGCCGTCGAGGCGTCCGGCGGCGCGGGCGCCGCCTCGCTGATCGGCCTCCGGATCGCCAGGGGGGAGGAGCCGCACCCGCGCGTCGTCGCCCCCCGCGGCGAGAGCCCGCGCGGCGACCAGCCCCACGAACCGTCGCCGTCCGAGGACCTCGGCCCGCACGACGCACCGCAGCAGACATCGGCCTCCGACCCGGACCACCCGGCCGGTCCCGCCGCAGAGGAGGGGGAGTGATGACCTTGGCCGCCGAGATCAACGGCAACGGGAACGGGAGCAGCCCCGAGAAGCTGCTCGCCCCCGTCCTCTCCGCCTTCTGGGACGAGCCGGAATCCTGGACCCTGGAGACGTACCGGCGCCACGAGGGGTACGAGGGGCTGCGCAAGGCCCTCGCCATGTCCCCGGACGACCTCATCGCCTACGTCAAGGACTCCGGTCTGCGCGGCCGCGGCGGCGCGGGCTTCCCCACCGGGATGAAGTGGCAGTTCATTCCCCAGGGCGACGGCAAACCGCACTACCTGGTGGTCAACGCCGACGAGTCGGAGCCCGGGACCTGCAAGGACATCCCGCTCCTCTTCGCCAACCCGCACTCCCTCATCGAGGGCATCGTGATCGCCTGCTACGCGATCCGGTCCTCGCACGCGTTCATCTATCTGCGGGGCGAAGTCGTCCCCGTACTGCGGCGGTTGCACGAGGCGGTGCGCGAGGCGTACGAGGCGGGCTTCCTCGGGAAGAACATCCTGGGCTCGGGGCTCGACCTGGAACTCGTCGTGCACGCGGGCGCGGGCGCGTACATCTGCGGTGAGGAGACCGCACTGCTCGACTCGCTCGAAGGGCGACGCGGCCAGCCCCGGCTGCGACCCCCCTTCCCCGCGGTCGCCGGTCTGTACGCCTGCCCCACTGTGGTGAACAACGTCGAGTCCATCGCCTCGGTTCCCGCGATCCTGAACCGGGGCAAGGAGTGGTTCAAGTCGATGGGCAGCGAGAAGTCCCCCGGCTTCACGCTGTATTCGCTCAGCGGGCACGTCGCGAGCCCCGGCCAGTACGAGGCCCCGCTCGGCATCACGCTGCGCCAGCTGCTCGACATGAGCGGCGGCATGCGCCCCGGCCACCGGCTGAAGTTCTGGACCCCGGGCGGCTCCTCGACCCCGATGTTCACCGACGAGCACCTCGACGTGCCGCTCGACTACGAGGGCGTCGGCGCCGCCGGTTCCATGCTCGGCACCAAGGCGCTCCAGTGCTTCGACGAGACGACCTGCGTCGTGCGGGCCGTCACCCGCTGGACCGAGTTCTACGCCCACGAGTCCTGCGGCAAGTGCACACCGTGCCGCGAAGGCACCTACTGGCTGGTGCAGTTGCTCCGCGACATCGAGGCCGGAAAGGGGCAGATGGCCGACCTCGACAAGCTGAACGACATCGCCGACAACATCAACGGCAAGTCCTTCTGCGCCCTCGGCGACGGCGCCGCCTCGCCGATCTTCTCCTCGCTGAAGTACTTCCGCGAGGAGTACGAACAGCACATCACGGGCCGGGGCTGCCCCTTCGATCCCGCCAGGTCGACCGTCTGGGCCGACGACAAGAACGCTCACCAGGGGGTGAACGCATGACAGTCACCACGAGTGCGCCCTCCGGGGGCGGCGAGGCGGCCATCCCGCCCGAGGACCTGGTCACGCTGACCATCGACGGCATCGAGATCAGCGTGCCCAAGGGCACCCTGGTCATCCGGGCCGCCGAACTCCTCGGCATCGAGATCCCGCGCTTCTGCGACCACCCGCTCCTCGACCCGGCCGGCGCCTGCCGGCAGTGCATCGTCGAGGTCGAGGGCCAGCGCAAGCCGATGGCGTCCTGCACCATCACCTGCACCGACGGCATGGTGGTGAGGTCGCAGCTCACCTCGCCCGTCGCCGAGAAGGCGCAGAAGGGTGTGATGGAGCTGCTGCTCATCAACCACCCGCTGGACTGCCCGGTCTGCGACAAGGGCGGCGAGTGCCCACTGCAGAACCAGGCGATGTCGCACGGCGGCGCCGACTCCCGCTTCGACGGCAGGAAGCGCACGTACGAGAAGCCCGTACCGATCTCCACCCAGGTGCTGCTGGACCGTGAGCGGTGCGTGCTGTGCGCGCGCTGCACCCGGTTCTCCAACCAGGTGGCCGGCGACCCGATGATCGAGCTGATCGAGCGCGGCGCGCTCCAGCAGGTCGGTACGGGCGAGGGCGACCCGTTCGAGTCGTACTTCTCCGGGAACACCATTCAGATCTGCCCGGTCGGGGCGCTGACCTCGGCGGCGTACCGGTTCCGCTCCCGGCCCTTCGACCTGGTGTCGTCGCCGTCGGTGTGCGAGCACTGCGCGGGCGGCTGCGCGACCCGTACCGACCACCGGCGCGGCAAGGTCATGCGGCGGCTCGCCGCCAACGACCCCGAGGTCAACGAGGAGTGGGTCTGCGACAAGGGCCGCTTCGCCTTCCGGTACGCGCAGCAGCGGGACCGGCTCACCACTCCGCTGGTGCGCAACGCGGACGGGGTCCTGGAGCCGGCGAGCTGGCCCGAGGCGCTGGCCGCCGCGGCCGCAGGTCTGCTGGCCGCACGCGGCAGGGCGGGTGTCCTCACGGGCGGGCGGCTGACCGTCGAGGACGCGTACGCGTACAGCAAGTTCGCCCGGGTCGTGCTGGGCACCAACGACGTCGACTTCCGGGCCCGGACGCACAGCGGTGAGGAGGCCGACTTCCTGGCCGCCCGCGTCGCCGGGCGCGGCCGGGACCTGGACGGCGCGGGGGTCACGTACACCTCGCTGGAGAAGGCCCCGGCGGTGCTGCTGGCCGGGTTCGAGTCGGAGGAGGAGGCGCCCGGCGTCTTCCTGCGGCTGCGCAAGGCGAACCGCAACCACGGGCAGCGCACGTTCGCCGTCGCCTCGCACGCCACGCGCGGGCTGGAGAAGGCGGGCGGCACGCTGCTCCCCGCCGCCCCCGGCACCGAGACCGAGTGGCTGGACGCGATCGCGGGCGGCGCCGGGCTCGAAGGCGACGGAGCCGCGGCGGCCGAGGCGCTGCGCGGCGAGGGCGCCGTGATCGTGATCGGCGAGCGGCTGGCGGGCGTGCCCGGCGGGCTGACCGCCGCGGTGCGGGCCGCGACCGCGACCGGGGCCACCCTGGTGTGGATTCCGCGACGGGCCGGCGAGCGCGGTGCGGTGGAGGCGGGTGCGCTCCCGTCGCTGCTGCCCGGCGGCCGTCCGGCGACCGATCCGCGGGCCAGGGACGAGGTGGCGGCCGTCTGGGGCGTCGCCGAACTCCCGTCCCGCTTCGGCCGCGACACCGGCCAGATCCTGGAGGCCGCCGCCACCGGTGAACTGGGCGCGCTGCTCGTCGCCGGGGTCGAGCCGGTGGACCTGCCGGACCCGGCACGGGCCCTGGAGGCCCTGGACCGGGTCGGGTTCCTGGTGTCGCTGGAGCTTCGGCCCAGCGAGGTGACCGAGCGGGCCGATGTGGTCTTCCCGGTCGCCGCGGTGGCCGAGAAGGCCGGGACCTTCCTCAACTGGGAGGGCCGGGCGCGGATGTTCGAGGCGGCGCTGAAGCCCGAGCAGATGACGCGCACGCTCGCGCCGGCCGACGCGCGGGTGCTGCACATGCTGGCCGACGCGCTGGCCGGCGCCGCAGGCACTGACGGACCCGGCCGATTCGCGCTGCCGGACCTGAAGTCCGTACGCCGTGAGCTGGACCGGCTCGGCGGCTGGGCCGGGGCGCACGCCGGCGACCCGGACGAGCCGGCGCGGCCGCTGCCCCGGCCCGGCGACGGCGAGGCGGTCCTCGCCGGCCACCGGATGCTGCTCGACCTGGGCCGGCTCCAGGAGGGCGACGACGCGCTGGCCGGTACCCGGCACGCCGCGGTCGCCCGGCTCTCCGCCGCCACCGCGGCCGAGACGGGTGTGAAGGACGGCGACCTGCTGGCCGTCACCGGCCCGGCGGGCAGCGTCGAACTCCCGTTGCAGGTCACCGACATGCCGGACCGGGTGGTCTGGGTGCCGCTGAACTCCGTCGGGCGGGGCGTCCCGGCCGACACCGGCGCCCGGCCCGGCGGTCTGGTCCGGATCGGCCCCGCCGGACCGGGCACTCCCGACATCACACCGGAGGTGGGGGCGTGACTGCCTTCGCTCAACTGGCCGCGGCACCGCACAGCGCCGTACTCGCCGCCGAGGATCTGTCGATGTTCGGCACCGACCCGTGGTGGCTCGTCGTCATCAAGGCGGTGTTCTGCTTCGCGTTCCTGATGGTGACCGTGCTCTTCTCCATCGTGTGGGAGCGCAAGGTCGTCGCCTGGATGCAGCTGCGCATCGGGCCCAACCGGCACGGCCCCTGGGGCATGCTCCAGTCCCTCGCCGACGGCATCAAGCTGATGCTGAAGGAAGACGTCGTCGTCAAGCGCGCCGACAAGGTCGTGTACGTGCTCGCACCGATCGTCGCCGCCATTCCGGCGTTCATGGCGATCGCGGTGATCCCGTTCGGCCCGTCCGACGAGGTCTCGGTCTTCGGGCACCGTACGGCGATGCAGCTCACCGATCTTCCGATCGCGATGCTCTACGTCCTCGCGGTCGCCTCGGTCGGGATCTACGGCATCGTGCTGGCGGGCTGGTCGTCCGGATCGACGTACCCGCTCCTCGGCGGTCTGCGCTCCTGCGCCCAGATGATCTCGTACGAGATCGCGATGGGCGCCGCGTTCGCCTCGGTCTTCCTCTACTCCGGGTCGATGTCGACCTCGAAGATCGTGGAGGCGCAGCAGGACCGCTGGTTCATCCTCCTGCTGCCGGTCTCCTTCATCATCTACATCGTCACCATGGTCGGCGAGACCAACCGGGCCCCGTTCGACATGCCGGAGTCCGAGGGCGACCTGGTCGGCGGCTTCAACACCGAGTACTCGTCGATCAAGTTCGCGATGTTCATGCTCGCCGAGTACGTCAACATGGTCACCGTCTCCGCGGTCTCCACGACCCTGTTCCTGGGCGGCTGGCGGGCCCCGTGGCCGATCAGCACCTTCTGGGAGGGCGCGAACCACGGCTGGTGGCCGATGCTCTGGTTCGTCATCAAGGTCCAGCTGCTGCTGTTCTTCTTCATCTGGCTGCGCGGCACGCTGCCCCGGGTCCGCTACGACCAGCTGATGAAGCTCGGCTGGAAGGTCCTGATCCCGGTCTCCCTGCTCTGGCTGATGCTGGTCGCGACGGTGCGGGCGCTGCGCAACGAGGGGTACGACTTCACGAAGATCGTGCTGTACGTGGCCGGGGCCGTGATCGCGGTCCTGCTGATCTCCTTCGTCGCCGACGTCTTCCGCGACAAGAAGGGCCGGGCCGCGGAGGCGGAAGCGGGACCGGAGCCGGAGTTCGACCCGATGGCGGGCGGATTCCCGGTGCCGCCGCTGCCCGGACAGACCCTGCCGCCGGTGCCGCGCCGCAGGCCGCGGGGCGAGCGGGAGCTCATTGTCAGTGGCGGGTCGGATACTCAGAGTGACGGAAATTCGAGTGACGGGAAGGAGGCTGACGGTGTCTGAGTCATCAGAGCCCTCGGGCGAGAAGTTCCAGAACCCTGTCGCCGGCTTCGGCGTGACCTTCAAGGCCATGTTCAAGAAGCGGCTGACCGAGCAGTATCCGGAGACGCGGAAGGTGACGGCGCCGCGCTTCCACGGCCGGCATCAGCTCAACCGCCACCCGGACGGCCTGGAGAAGTGCGTCGGCTGCGAGCTGTGCGCCTGGGCCTGTCCGGCGGACGCGATCTACGTGGAGGGCGCGGACAACACCGACGAGGAGCGCTACTCCCCGGGTGAGCGCTACGGCCGCGTCTACCAGATCAACTACGCGCGCTGCATTCTCTGCGGTCTGTGCATCGAGGCGTGCCCGACCCGGGCGCTGACGATGACCAATGAGTTCGAGCTCGCCAACACCACCCGCGAGAGCCTCATCTACACCAAGGACGAGCTGCTCGCGGGCCTGGAGGAGGGCATGGTCGACTCCCCGCACGCGATCTATCCCGGGATGGACGAACAGGACTACTACCGGGGTCTGGTCACCGAGGCCGCGCCCGGTACGGAGCGTCAGGTCGCGGCCTCCAAGGGCGAGAAGCCGGCGGACGGCGACGGCCGGAGCAACGGCGGCAGCGAGAACAACGGCTCGGCGCGGGAGGTGGACGCATGACCGGCCTGGCCGCGGCGGCCTCCCAGACCTCGACCGGCGAGGCCGTCCAGTTCTGGCTGCTGGGCACCGTCGCCGTGCTCGGCGCGCTGTCCACCGTACTGATGAAGAAGGCCGTGCACAGTGCGCTGAGCCTCGCCGGGACCATGATCGTCCTGGCGGTGTTCTACCTCGCCAACGGCGCCTACTTCCTGGGCGTCGTCCAGATCGTCGTCTACACCGGCGCGATCATGATGCTGTTCCTCTTCGTGGTCATGCTCGTCGGTGTCACGGCGGCCGACTCGCTGAAGGAGACCCTCAAGGGCCAGCGCTGGCTGGCCGCGGGGTGCGGGACCGGCTTCGGCGTCCTGCTGATCGCCGGCATCGGCAACGCCTCGCTGAACAGCTTCAACGGGCTCGGCACCGCCAACGCCGAGCACGGCGGGAACATCGAGGGGCTGGCCAGCCTCATCTTCACCAAGTACGTCTTCGCCTTCGAGATCACCGGCGCCCTGCTGATCACGGCGACGGTCGGCGCGATGGTGCTCACCCACAAGGAGCGCACCGAACGGGCGAAGACCCAGCGGGAGATGTCCGAGGAGCGCGTACGCGGCAAGCAGCTGCCGCCGCTGCCCGCCCCCGGCGTCTACGCCCGGCACAACGCCGTGGACATCCCGGGCCTGCTTCCGGACGGCACACCGTCCGAGCTCACCGTCATGCGGACGCTGCGCGGCCGCGGTCAGATCCGCGACGTGTCGAAGGAGTCGCTGGACCAGCTCAAGGCGCTGGAGCAGCGCTCCGAGGAGCGCCTCGGCCGTGACAACGAAGATGAGGAGGCCGCCAAGTGAACCCGGTCAACTACCTCTACCTCGCCGCCCTGTTGTTCACCATCGGTGCGGCCGGGGTGCTGATCCGGCGGAACGCGATCGTGGTGTTCATGTGCGTGGAGCTGATGCTCAACGCCTGCAACCTCGCGTTCGTGACCTTCTCCCGGATGCACGGCAATCTCGACGGGCAGATCATCGCCTTCTTCACGATGGTCGTCGCCGCCGCCGAGGTCGTGGTCGGACTCGCGATCATCGTGTCGGTGTTCCGTTCCCGCCACTCGGCCTCGGTCGACGACGCCAGCCTGATGAAGCTGTAAGGGGACGTTGAATCGTGGAGAACCTGATTGCGCTGCTCGTCGCGGCGCCTCTGCTCGGAGCGGCGGTCCTGCTCTGCGGCGGCCGGCGGCTGGACCGGTCTGGACACTGGCTCGGTACCCTGCTCGCCGCCGGGTCGTTCGTCATCGGTGTCGTGCTCTTCCTCGACATGCTCGGGAAGGGCGCGGAGGACCGGGCGCTGCACCAGAAGCTGTTCAGCTGGATTCCGGTCGAGGGCTTCCAGGCCGATGTGGCCTTCCAGCTCGACCAGTTGTCGATGACGTTCGTGCTGCTGATCACCGGTGTGGGCACCCTGATCCACATCTACTCGATCGGCTACATGGAGCACGACGAGCGCCGGCGCCGCTTCTTCGGCTATCTGAACCTGTTCCTCGCGGCGATGCTGATCCTGGTCATCGCGGACAACTACCTGCTGCTGTACGTCGGGTGGGAGGGCGTCGGTCTGGCGTCGTACCTGCTGATCGGTTTCTGGCAGCACAAGCCCAGCGCGGCCACGGCCGCCAAGAAGGCGTTCCTGGTCAACCGGGTCGGTGACATGGGCCTGTCGATCGCGATCATGCTGATGTTCACCACGTTCGGCACGTTCGCCTTCGGTCCCGTCCTGGGGGCGACCGGGGAGACGAGCGAGGGCAAGCTGACGGCGATCGGCCTGATGCTGCTGCTCGCGGCCTGCGGCAAGTCGGCCCAGGTGCCGCTGCAGTCCTGGCTCGGTGACGCGATGGAGGGCCCGACCCCGGTCTCGGCCCTCATCCACGCGGCGACCATGGTGACGGCGGGGGTCTACCTCATCGTCCGGTCCGGCGCGATCTTCAACGCCGCGCCGGACGCACAGCTGGCCGTCGTGGTCGTCGGCGCGGTCACGCTGCTCTTCGGTGCGATCGTCGGTTGCGCGAAGGACGACATCAAGAAGGCCCTCGCCGGGTCGACGATGTCGCAGATCGGCTACATGATCCTGGCCGCCGGGCTCGGCCCGATCGGCTACGTCTTCGCGATCATGCACCTGGTGACGCACGGCTTCTTCAAGGCCGGGCTCTTCCTCGGCGCCGGTTCGGTCATGCACGGCATGAACGACGAGGTCGACATGCGGAAGTTCGGCGGCCTGCGGAAGTACATGCCGGTCACCTTCGTCACGTTCGGCCTCGGCTATCTGGCGATCATCGGCTTCCCCGGCCTGTCCGGCTTCTTCTCCAAGGACAAGATCATCGAGGCGGCCTTCGCCAAGGGCGGCACCGAGGGCTGGATCCTCGGCTCGGTGGCCCTGCTGGGCGCCGCGATCACCGCGTTCTACATGACGCGCGTGATGCTGCTGACGTTCTTCGGCGAGAAGCGCTGGCAGCCGGACGCGGAGGGCCACGAGCCGCATCCGCACGAGTCCCCGAAGTCGATGACCATCCCCATGATCATCCTGGCGTTCGGCTCGGTCTTCGCCGGAGGCCTCTTCTCCATCGGCGACCGCTTCCTGAACTGGCTGGAGCCGGTCACCGGACACAGCCACGGCCACGCCCCGGTCAGCGCCACGACCGTCACCGCCGCCACCATGGTGGTGCTCGTCGCCGGGGTCGCGATCGCCTGGGCGATGTACGGACGCAAGCCGGTACCGGTCGTCGCCCCGCGCGGCTCGCTGCTCACCCGGGCCGCCCGCCGCGATCTCCTCCAGGACGACTTCAACCACGTGGTCCTGGTCCGCGGCGGCGAGCACCTCACCCGCTCCCTGGTGTACGTCGACCACACCCTGGTCGACGGCGTCGTCAACGGCACGGCCGCCTCGATGGGCGGGCTCTCCGGCCGGCTGCGCAAGCTGCAGAACGGCTACGCCCGCTCCTACGCGGTCTCGATGTTCGGCGGTACGGCGGTTCTCATCGCCGCGACCCTGCTGATGAGGGCGGTCTGATCACGATGTCCTTTCCCCTCCTGACAGCGACGGCGGCGCTCCCGGCGATCGGTGCGATCGCCACCGCCGCCGTCCCCGCCGCGCGGCGCACCGCGGCCAAATGGCTGGCGCTGCTCTTCTCGCTGGCCACACTCGTCCTGGCGGGCATCGCGCTCGCCCGCTTCGAGCCCGGCGGCGCCCGCTACCAGCTCACCGAATCGCACGCCTGGATCAAGGACTTCGGCGTCCGGTACGAACTGGGCGTGGACGGCATCGGGGTGGCGCTCATGGCGCTCACTGCCCTGCTGATCCCCTTCGTCATCCTGGCCGGCTGGCACGACGCCGACCCCCTGGAGACCAAGTCCTCGCGCTGGCGCCCGACGCAGGGCTTCTTCGCCCTGATCCTGATGGTCGAGGCGATGGTGATCCTCTCCTTCGAGGCCACCGACGTCTTCCTCTTCTACATCCTCTTCGAGGCCATGCTCATCCCGATGTACTTCCTCATCGGCGGCTTCGGGGACCGGGCGCACACCGGCAGCGACGAGAACGCGGCGGCGCAACGCTCGTACGCCGCCGTGAAGTTCCTCCTCTACAACCTGGTCGGCGGCCTCATCATGCTGGCCGCGGTCATCGGGCTGTACGTGGTCGCGGGGACGTTCTCGCTCTCCGAGATCGCCGAGGCCCGGGCCAATGGCTCGCTCTCCATGGCGACCGGCACCGAGCGCTGGCTCTTCCTCGGGTTCTTCTTCGCCTTCGCGGTGAAGGCCCCGCTGTGGCCGCTGCACACCTGGCTGCCCAACGCGATGGGCGAGGCGACCTCCCCGGTCGCCGTCCTGATCACCGCGGTCGTCGACAAGGTCGGCACATTCGCGATGCTCCGCTTCTGCCTCCAGCTCTTCCCCGAGGCCAGCAAGTGGGCGACGCCGGTGATCATCGTCCTGGCGCTGATCAGCATCGTGTACGGGGCGCTGCTCGCCGTCGGCCAGCGCGACATCAAGCGGCTGATCGCCTACGCGTCGATCTCGCACTTCGGCTTCATCATCCTCGGCATCTTCGCGATGACGAGCCAGGGCCAGTCGGGCGCCACGCTCTACATGGTCAACCACGGGATCTCGACCGCCGCGCTGATGCTGGTGGCGGGCTTCCTGATCACCCGGCGCGGTTCGCGGCTCATCGCCGACTACGGCGGGGTGCAGAAGGTGGCGCCCGTCCTGGCCGGCACCTTCCTGATCGGCGGTCTGGCCACCCTGTCGCTGCCCGGACTCGCGCCGTTCGTCAGCGAATTCCTGGTCCTGGTCGGCACGTTCAGCGCGTATCCGGCGGCGGGCATCGTCGCCACGACCGGCATCGTGCTCGCCGCCCTGTACGTCCTCGTCCTCTACCAGCGGACGATGACGGGCCCGGTGAAGGCCGAGGTCCAGGGCATGGCGGACCTCAAGGTCCGGGAGCTGGTGGTGGTCCTGCCGCTGATCGCGCTGCTGCTCTTCCTGGGTGTCTATCCGAAGCCGCTGACGGAGATCGTCAATCCGGCGGTGCAGCACACCATGTCGGACGTCCAGAAGAAGGACCCCCAGCCTGAGGTGGAGGCCGCCAAGTGAGCGCAACAGCTGTCCACAGCCTGTGGACGACGGCGGGCGGGGTGGCATCGGCGGCCCCGGCCGAGAAGTTCAAGGCACCGGTCATCGAGTACACCCAGCTGACCCCGGTCCTCATCGTGATCGGTGTCGCCGTCGTGGGTGTACTCGTCGAGGCCTTCGTGCCGCGCCGGGCCCGCTACTACACGCAGGTCTTCCTGACGGTCGTCGCCCTCGCCGCCGCGTTCGCCGCGGTGGTCGGCCTGGCGGCCGGGGGATACGGCACGACGAAGGCGCACATCGCCGCGATGGGCGCCCTCGCGATCGACGGCCCGACGCTGTTCCTGCAGGGCACCATCCTGCTGACCTCACTGGTCGCCGTCTTCACCTTCGCCGAGCGCCGGCTCGACCCCGCCGCGCACGGCAACCACGTCGACTCCTTCGCCGCACAGGCCGCCTCGGTCCCCGGCAGCGACAGCGAGAAGGCCGCGGTCAAGGCCGGGTTCACCACCACCGAGGTCTTCCCGCTGGTCCTCTTCTCGGTGGCCGGCATGCTGGTCTTCCCGGCGGCCAACGACCTGCTGACGCTCTTCGTGGCCCTGGAGGTCTTCTCCCTCCCGCTCTACCTCCTGTGCGCCGTCGCCCGCCGCAAGCGGCTGATGTCGCAGGAGGCGGCGGTGAAGTACTTCCTGCTCGGCGCCTTCTCGTCGGCGTTCCTGCTCTTCGGGATCGCCCTGCTGTACGGGTACGCGGGCTCCGTCTCGTACGCCACCCTCGCGAACGTGGTCGACGGCTCGGTCACGAAGATCGACCCGGCGCTCGCCGACACCATGGGCAACGACGCGCTGCTGCTGATCGGCGGCGCGATGATCCTGACCGGTCTGCTCTTCAAGGTCGGTGCCGTCCCGTTCCACATGTGGACCCCGGACGTCTACCAGGGCGCCCCGACCCCGGTCACCGGCTTCATGGCCGCGGCCACCAAGGTCGCCGCGTTCGGTGCGCTGCTGCGCCTGCTGTACGTGGTCCTGCCGGGCCTCGCCTGGGACTGGCGCCCCGTCATGTGGGCGGTCGCGATCGTCACGATGCTGGGCGGCGCGGTCGTCGCCATCACCCAGACCGACATCAAGCGGCTGCTCGCCTACTCCTCGATCGCCCACGCCGGCTTCATCCTCGCCGGTGTCATCGCGACCACCCCGGAGGGCATCTCGTCGGTCCTCTTCTACCTCGGTGCCTACTCCTTCGTGACGGTCGGCGCGTTCGCCGTCGTCACCCTGGTGCGCGACGCGGGCGGCGAGGCGACGCATCTGTCGAAGTGGGCGGGGCTCGGCCGGCGCTCGCCGCTGGTCGCCGCGGTCTTCGCGGTGTTCCTGCTGGCCTTCGCCGGTATCCCGCTCACCTCCGGGTTCTCCGGGAAGTTCGCCGTGTTCAAGGCCGCGGCGGACGGCGGCGCGGTCGGCCTGGTCGTGGTCGGTGTGATCTCGTCGGCGATCGCCGCGTTCTTCTACATCCGGGTCATCGTGCTGATGTTCTTCAGCGAGCCGAAGGCCGACGGCCCGACGGTCGCCGTCCCGTCCCCGCTGACGATGACGACGATCGCGGTGGGTGTCGCGGTCACGCTGGTGCTGGGCCTGGCCCCGCAGTACTTCCTGGACCTGGCGAGCCAGGCCGGAGTCTTCGTGAGGTAGCGCACACGCCACACGGCTGGGACCCCGCCGGACGGGCTTGAGAAGTCAAGCCCGTCCGGCGTTGTCGTATGCGGCGCCTATCGTGGCAGGGGACGGCGGCAGGACGGAAACGGAACGGGACAGTCCCGGGACGGACCCGGGATCTCGGGAGACAGAGCGATGAGCGTGACGGGCGAGACCATGGACGCGACCGAGAGCGACGCGCGGCGGACGCTGCACAAGGTGTTCGGGTACGAGGCGTTCCGCGGCGAGCAGGAAGCGGTCGTCGACCATGTGGTGGCGGGCGGGGACGCCGTCGTGCTCATGCCGACCGGCGGCGGAAAATCCCTCTGCTACCAGATCCCGGCCCTGGTCAGAGCCGGTACAGGCATCGTCATCTCGCCCCTGATCGCCCTGATGCAGGACCAGGTGGACGCGTTGCGGGCGCTCGGTGTGCGGGCCGGCTTCATCAACTCCACGCAGGATTTCGACGAGCGCCGCTCGATGGAGGCCCAGTTCGTCGCCGGTGAGCTCGACGTGCTCTACCTGGCCCCCGAGCGGCTCCGCCTGGACACCACCCTCGGCCTGCTCTCCCGCGGCGAGATCTCCGTCTTCGCGATCGACGAGGCGCACTGTGTGGCCCAGTGGGGCCACGACTTCCGCCCGGACTACCTGGCCCTCTCCGTCCTCGGCGAGCGCTGGCCCGACGTACCGCGCATCGCCCTGACCGCGACCGCGACCGAGGCGACGCACCAGGAGATCACCCGGCGCCTGGGCATGCCCGACGCGAAGCACTTCGTCGCCGGCTTCGACCGGCCCAACATCCAGTACCGGATCGTGCCGAAGGCCGACCCGAAGAAGCAGCTGCTCTCCTTCCTCAAGGAGGAGCACACCGGCGACGCGGGCATCGTCTACTGCCTGTCGCGCAACTCGACCGAGAAGACGGCCGAGTACCTCTGCCGCAACGGCATCGAGGCCGTGCCGTACCACGCCGGCCTGGACGCGGGCACGCGCGCCGTCCACCAGTCCCGCTTCCTGCGCGAGGAGGGCCTGGTCGTCGTCGCGACGATCGCCTTCGGCATGGGCATCGACAAGCCGGACGTCCGCTTCGTCGCCCACCTGGACCTGCCGAAATCGGTCGAGGGCTACTACCAGGAGACCGGCCGCGCCGGGCGTGACGGGCTGCCGTCCACGGCCTGGATGGCGTACGGACTCCAGGACGTCGTCCAGCAGCGCAAGCTCATCCAGGGCGGCGAGGGCGACGAGGCGTTCCGGCGCCGCGCGGCCTCGCACCTCGACTCGATGCTGGCCCTGTGCGAGACGGTCCAGTGCCGCCGCGCCCAGCTCCTGACGTACTTCGGCCAGGAGCCCGGTGCGGCGGCCTGCGGAAACTGCGACACCTGCCTGACCCCTCCCCTGACCTGGGACGGCACGGTGGTCGCGCAGAAGCTGCTGTCGACCGTCGTACGGCTGAAGCGCGAGCGCGGGCAGAAGTTCGGTGCGGGCCAGATCATCGACATCCTGCTGGGCCGCAAGACGGCGAAGGTCATCCAGTTCGACCACGACCAGCTCTCGGTCTTCGGCATCGGCGAGGAGCTGGCCGAGGCCGAATGGCGCGGAGTCGTACGGCAGTTGCTCGCGCAGGGGCTGATCGCGGTCGAGGGCGAGTACGGCACGCTGGTGCTGACGGAGGAGAGCGGCGCGGTGCTCGGCCGGGAGCGCGAGGTGCTGCTGCGCAAGGAGGCGCCGAAGCCCGCGTCGCGCTCCACACAGGGCGAACGCAGGGCGAAGTCCACGACGGCCGCCGCCGAGCTGGCCCCCGAGGCCGTCCCGGTCTTCGAAGCCCTGCGGGCCTGGCGCGGCGCACAGGCGAAGGAGCAGGGCGTCCCGGCGTACGTCATCTTCCACGACGCGACGCTGCGCGAGATCGCCACGGCGCGGCCGGACTCGGTGGCCGCGCTGGGGGGCATCAGCGGCCTGGGCGAGAAGAAACTGGCGACGTACGGGGAGGGGGTGCTGGAGGTGCTCGCGCCGTTCGGGGACGTCGCGGCGGGCCCGGAGCCCGCTCCTGCGGCGGTCCCCGCCGCCCCGGCCTCGGCGGCTCAGGCGTCCGCTCCGGCCTCGGCGGCTCAGGAGCCCGTCCCGGTCCCGGTGGCCCAGGCGCCCGTCCCGGTCCCGGTGGCCCAGGCGCCCGCCCCGGGTCCGGCCGCACGCGTGGCGGTCCCCGACGCCGATCCGGAGTTCGGCTGGGACGAGGAACCGCCCGAGTACGAGTGAGCGCGGGGACCGGTGGCGGCGCCGGAGCTACTCCGGGGCCGCTGCCCGGCGGCGCGGGGTGATCGCGGTGAGGTCGAGGTCGGCCGGGAAGGGCACGGCGACCTTCATCCGGTCGTGGAAGATGCCGGTGGAGGTGTAGGCACCGGTGGCGGGTTCCAGCTCGAAGACGTAGACGACGGCCCGGCCGCCGTGATTCTCGACCCGCCAGAAGTGCGGGATCTTGGCCCGCGCGTACTTCACGGGCTTGGTCTCCCGGTCCCGGGTCAGGGACTCAGGGGAGACGACCTCGATCGCCAGCCGTACGGACTCGGCGGGGAAGCGAGTCTGGTTCGGGTCCTGGATGATCTCGCCGTCCACGACGATCACATCGGGTTCGGGACGATCACATCGGGTTCGGGCCGGTTGTAGCGGTCGATGTCGATGGTGAACTCGCGCACGACCTCAAGGTCGGGCGGCACCAGCGACTGCAGCTGCCATTCGAAGAAGCTGACCGCCCGTGAATGGAACAGGGTCTGCGGACCCACGAAAACAAGGCTCCCGTCGATCAGCTCCGTGTGCGGAGGCAGATTCGGGAGTGTGTCCAGGTCATCGGCGGTCCAGCCGCCCACGGGCGGAACCGCCCACCGCGGCTCGGGGGCCCCGGGTTCGATGCTCATCAGTGCTCCCATGACGCAGAGTCTCGCGGGAGAATCCAGCGTATCGGCCGGGAACGGGGTACGGCTCCCCCAAACGTGTGAGCGACCTGCACACGGCTGACCGGTTCGGTTTCTTGCCCGGCCGGACCCGGTCGGCCCCGTCCCCCGTCGGCCCCGGCCTCGTTTCCGTCAGTCCCCGTCAGTCCCCGTCGCCCCCGCTGCCGGTGCTGCCGGTGCTGCCGAAGCCCCCGCCGGTCCGGTTCGCCTTGTCCTGGCGTACGTTCCGGTGCACCGCGTACGCGGTCCACTCGTCGCGCACCAGGTCGCGCATGGCCGAACGGCTTCTCCAGCCGCCCCGGGCCACCGCGCCCGACAGGCCGGTCGCCGAGACCAGCGCGGCCAGGACGCGGCCGCGCCGGTCCGGGAAGCCGGCCGCCTCGGCGGCCGCGAAGCGCTCCCGGGCCGCGGCCGGCAGGGCCGGGTCCGCCGCCGGGTGGCGGTGGTGGGGCAGCAGGCCGAGGAACCGGTGGGTCTCCCTGCGCAGGACCGAACGGCCCACCAGATGCTCCAGGCACAGCTCCTCGACGGTCCGGCCGGTCCGCCGGACCCACTGCTTCGCGCCGATGCCGCCCGCGAGCCCGCCCCGGTCCGGGGCCGGCAGGCTCCCCAGGACCTGCGCGAGAAGCGGGTCCTGGGGAGCGAGCTGGCTGATCACCCGTATCCGGCCGTGCTGTTCGGCGATCCGGCCGTGGAGCTCCAGCTCCGCGAGGACCGCGCCCGCGACCCCGTACTCCAGGAAGCGGTTTCGGCAGTACGGCTTGCCGCGCTGCGGGTCCAGTGCGAGCAGGAGCAGTTCCTCGGGGAGCGTGGGCTCCGGGGGAGCGGGGTTCACGACGCGGGCACGATCCGTCCCGTGACCTCGCCGAGGCCGACCCGGGTGCCGTCCGGCCCCGGTGCCCAGGCCGTCATCGTCACGGTGTCGCCGTCCTCCAGGAAGGCCCGCTTGCCGTCCGGGAGGTCCAGCGGGTCGCGGCCGTTCCAGGTGAGCTCCAGGAGCGAGCCGCGCTGTCCGGGCTCGGCGCCGCTGACGGTGCCGGAGCCGTAGAGGTCGCCGGTGCGCAGGGAGGCGCCGTTCACCGTCATCTGGGCCAGCATCTGGGCCGCCGTCCAGTACATGGTGGCGAACGGCGGCTCGGCGACCGGCCGGCCGTTGATCGCGACGGAGATCCGCAGGTCGAGCCCGCCGGCCTCGTCCTCACCCGCGTCCTCCAGGTAGGGGAGCAGCGGGAAGTCGCGGGCCGGGGGCGCGATCCGGGCCGCCTCCAGGGCCTCCAGCGGGGTCACCCACGCCGATACGGACGTGGCGAAGGACTTGCCGAGGAACGGCCCGAGGGGGACGTACTCCCACGCCTGGATGTCCCGCGCCGACCAGTCGTTGAGCAGCGAGAGCCCGAAGACGTGGTCGCGGAAGTCGCCGAGCGGGACCGGGCGGCCCTGCTCGGAGCCGACTCCGACGACGAAGCCGACCTCGGCCTCGATGTCGAGCTTGACGGACGGGCCGAAGACGGGGGCCGCGTCGGTGGGCGCCTTGCGCTGGCCGGACGGACGGACCACGTCGGTGCCGGAGACGACGACGGTGCCGGACCTGCCGTGGTAGCCGATCGGGAGGTGCTTCCAGTTGGGCGTCAGCGCGTCACCGTTCGGCCGGAAGATCTGTCCCACGTTGGTGGCGTGGTGCTCGCTCGCGTAGAAGTCGACGTAGTCCGCGACCCTGTACGGCAGATGGAGTGTCACGGACTCGACCGGATGCAGCAGCGGTTCGATGTCCGCGCGGTGCCCCGGGACGGTCACCCAGGCGGTCAGGGCCCGTCGGACGTCCCGCCAGGCGGTGCGGCCCGCGGCCAGCAGCGCGGTCAGGTCCGGCTGGGCGAGGAGCTGCGCGTAGGGCGAGCCGAGTGCGTGCGCCGCGGCTCCGGCATCCAGTACGTGGCTGCCGATGCGGACGCCGACCCGGCGGTCCTCGGGGCGGTCGGGGGTGGAGAACACGCCGTAGGGAAGGTTGTGTGGACCGAAGGGGTCGCCCTCGGCCAGATCGAGCGGGCTGCTCTGCTCGGGCATGTGTTGCTGCCTCGCTTTCCAGGTCGCTTGGGGGACACGTTACGTCGGTGCCCCTGCCCCGCGGGAGTGTCCCAACTGCTCCTGATGCCCGGAAAGTTCCGCCGTGCCCCCGGTGTGCGGGGGCACGGCGGCGGTTCAGCGGGCCCGGCAGCGGGCCGCGCGGCGTCGCGCTGCCCGCTGCCGGGCCCGCTCAGCCCGCCGTGCGGGGGATCCGCTTCTCCCAGGTGCGGTGGAAGACGACCTCGCCGCCGTCCTTGCACACCACCTCGTTGGAGGTGATGAAGTCGGTGTCGTCCGCACTGATCTCGGAGCGGGTCTCGATCCGGACGTCCCACGCCATCTCCGGCCGGTGCAGCCGGATCGCCCAGTCGGAGCGGGTGCGTGCGGAGAGCGGGTCGTCCTCCTGGATCGTGTACGTCTCCAGGGCGTCCTCGGTGAATTCGAGGCCGTCCGGGTAGACGCGGGTGCCGCCGTAGCGGGGGTCGACCTCCAGCCGCCATTCGCCCTCGGCGACATCGCGGACCACCAGCCGCTCGGGGCGCTGTTCGTCGAGGGACACGGGGTGGACGACGCCGAGCGGCTCGGACTGCTCCGGTTCCTCGAACCGGATCGCGGGGTCCTCGGTGTGCCGGCGCACCGGCAGTTCGACGAAGCTGCCGTCGGCGTCGAGGGTGAAGCCCACCGACCCGGCCTGCGGCCAGATCCACGGCCAGTACGAGGACGAGACCGCGAGCCTGATCCGGTGGCCGGGCGGGAAGGTGTGCCCGATGCCGTTCAGGTCGAAGACCACGTCCTCGTACCGGCCCACCGGCCAGTCGTCCGCGCGGTCGCGGCCGTGCCGGGCGGAGAGGTTGAGCACGCCGCGGGTGACCAGGGTGGAGGAGCCGTCCGGCGCCACGTCGCAGAGCCGGGCGATCGCCTGGCCGCGCTTCACGTCCATCCGCAGGCGCAGCGTGACCCGGGGGCGGCCCAGGATCTCGATCGGGGCGTCCTCGACCGGGAACTCGAAGCAGACCGACTTGGCGTCCTCGTCGCGCTGGTCGGGCGGCAGGTCGGCGTCGTTGCCGAACGGGAAGAAGCGCCCGGCGTCCAGCCCCGTCTGCTGCGGCGAGTCGACGATCTGCGGGCCGCCCTGGAGGGCGTACGCGACGGTCGAGACGTTCGGGGACGGCCAGGCGGTGTCGCCGACCCAGCGGCCGGGCAGCGTCTCGTAGACCGTGGCGGGGCGGTGCGACTCGCTGATCCAGGACCGCAGCAGCGGTTCGGCCATCACGCCGGTGTCCTTGTCCTTCAGGTGCTGGTCCCACCAGCGCAGCGTCTCCTGGAGGAAGCCGATCGCCGGGCCCGGTGGCAGGCCGCGGTCGGGGTACTGGTGCGACCAGGGGCCGATCAGCCCGCGGACCCGGTCCGGGGCGAGGTGCTCGACGAGCCGCAGGACGGTGTCGCGGTACGGGTCGTGCCAGCCGCCCACCGCGAGGACGTTCGCCCGGATCGCGGAGTAGTCCTCGCAGACGCTGCCGTGCTTCCAGTAGTCGTCGCGGGTCTGGTGCGCCAGCCAGGTGTGGATGAACGGGTCGACCGTTTCGAGCCGTTTCAGCCACATGTCCTTCCACCCCTCGCCGACCTGTGCCGGGTCCGGCGGCCGGCAGACGAAGGCCAGCATGGTGGCCGCCCAGGCGTGCATGTCGACGGCGAGGACCGAGCCGCCCATGTAGTGGACGTCGTTGTCGTAGCGGTCGTCGGTCGAGCAGACGGTGACGATCGCCTTCAGCGGCTCGGGGGCCAGTGCCGCGATCTGGAGCGAGTTGAAGCCGCCCCAGGAGATGCCGAACATGCCGACCCGCCCGGAGCACCACTCCTGCTCGGCCAGCCAGTGGACGACGGCGACCCCGTCGGCCAGCTCCGTCGCGTCGTACTCGTCGCCCGGCAGGCCCTCGCTGTTGCCGTGCCCGCGCACGTCCACCCGGACGGAGGCGTAGCCGTGGCCCGCGTACCAGGGGTGGCGCTGCCAGTCGCGCGGCGCCGTCCAGTCGCTCAGCCGGTACGGCAGGTATTCGAGGAGCGCGGGGACGGGTTCGTCGGTGAGGGGGCGCCAGATCCGGGCGTACAGCCGGGTGCCGTCCGGCAGCGGGATGCGGACGTCCTCATGGGTGGTGTCATACGGATACGTGGTGCGGATGTGCATGGCGGTACCTCAGTGGACGGGGTGCATGGTGCGCTTGAGCCAGGGTGCGGCGGCGATGACGGCCACACCGGCCACCACCGCGATCGCGCCATTGACACCGAAGTAGGCGGGGTTGGACACCTCGCCGTACAGCTTCACGACTTGGGCCTGGATGCCGTTGGCGAGGGCCAGCGAGAGGAACCAGAGCGCCATCGTCTGGCTGGCGAACGCCTTGGGCGCGAGCTTCGTGGTCGCGGACATGCCGGAGGTCTCCAGCAGGATGTCGCCGAGGCCGAGCAGCAGATACGAGCCGACGATCCACCAGGCGGCCATCTTGTAGGTGTCGCCGGAGTGCCCGGAGGTCGGCAGCACCATCAGCAGGAAGGACAGTCCGCCGAGGATCACCCCGATCGCGATCTTGTTGGAGGCGTGCGGCTGACGCGGGCCCATCCGGGCCCAGACGGCGGCGACCACCGGGGCGAGGGCGACCTCGAAGGCGCCGAGCGCGGAGGCGTACCAGCTCGCCGGGAAGTGGAAGCCGAGGATCTCGGTACGGGCGTTGGTCGACGCGAGCAGGATCATCGTCGAGTACGCCTGGAAGAGGATGAAGTTGAAGACGACGGAGGCCAGGAACAGCACCACGTACGGGCGCAGCCTGCCGCGCTCCTCGCCGGTGACGCGCGGGCTGCGGAACATCACCGCGAAGTACACGACCGGTGCGATCACCGAGATGAGGGTGAGCAGGTCGACGAAGCGGTTCATGGTCAGCCAGCCGGCCAGGGCCAGCGCGGTGGCGGCGGCGGCGACCACGACGGCGCCGGCCGCGATGAGCCGGACGGCGCGGCGCATCGGCTCGGGCGCCAGCGCGAATTCGGCGCTGTGCTTTCGGCCGGCCAGGTGACGCCGGCCCAGTACGTACTGGATCAGGCCGAGCGTCATGCCGAAGGCGGCGGCAGAGAAGCCCCAGTGCCAGCTCGCGTGGTCCCCGAGCCAGCCGGTGACCAGCGGGCCGAGGAACGCCCCGATGTTGATGCCCATGTAGTAGAGCGCGAAGCCGGCGTCGCGGCGCTCGTCGTCGGTGCGGTAGAGCTTGCCGACCATGGTCGCCACATTGGGCTTGAGCAGACCGGTTCCGGCGCTGATCAGACCGAGGCCGGCCCACGTCATGGCGTCGGTGGGCACCGCCATGGCGTAGTGCCCGCACGCGATGAGGATTCCGCCGTACAGGACGGCGCGGTACGAGCCGAGGATCCGGTCGGCCAGCCAGCCGCCGGCCACGGAGACCAGGTAGACGAGGGTGCCGTAGGCGGCCGAGACGGACGCCGCGGTGCCCGCCTCCATGCCCATGCCGCCGCGGGCGACGGTGTCGGCGAAGTAGAGGACCAGGATCGCCTGCATGCCGAGGAACGAGAACCGTTCCCAGACCTCCAGACCCGACAAGGTCATCAGGCCCCGTGGTTGGCCGAAAAAGGCATGGTCGTCGCCGGGCGGCGGCTGGGTCGGTTCGGTGTCGGTGGCCGTGTGGGACAAAGGGAGAACTCCTGATCGTATGAGCTGATCTCGAACATACCGGCGGTGGCGGGAAGGCGCCCACGGTGATCCAAAGGGGACCGGATACGCTGACTTGAGTGATGACAGCGACACATCGACATTCCGTGTGATCGTCAGCAGACAGGAGATCCCCTCGTGACCGTCGTCGGGCCGTTCGGACTGAGCGTGCGGGACCACGCTCTTGAGGCCGATGTCCAGGCCGGTTTGGCTGCTGTCGAGTCGGGGCTGCTCGATGCCACCAAGAGCGGCGTGCCCTTCATCACGGAGGCCGCGCAGCATCTCGTGCGCGCCGGGGGCAAGCGCTTCCGGCCGCTGCTGGCCATGCTGGCCGCCCAGTTCGGCGACCCCGACACGCCCGGTGTCGTGCCCGCGGCCGTCGTCGTCGAACTGACGCATCTCGCGACGCTCTACCACGACGACGTGATGGACGAGGCGGACGTACGCCGCGGCGTCGACAGCGCCAACACCCGCTGGGGCAACTCGGTGGCCGTCCTGACCGGCGACTTCCTCTTCGCCCGCGCCTCGCACATACTGGCCGATCTCGGTCCGGAGGCTGTACGCATCCAGGCGGAGGCGTTCGAGCGCCTGGTCACCGGCCAGATCCTGGAGACGGCGGGTCCGGGCGACGGGCGCGACCCGGTCGAGCACTACCTCGACGTGATGCGCGGCAAGACCGGCTCGCTGATCGCCGTGGCCTGCCGGTTCGGCGCGATGATGGCCGGTGCGGACGAGTCGGCCGTCGACATCCTCACCCAGTACGGGGAGCGGCTCGGCGTCGCCTTCCAGCTCGCCGACGACGTACTCGACATCGCCTCCGACTCCCACGAGTCCGGCAAGACCCCCGGCACCGACCTGCGCGAAGGCATCCCGACGCTCCCCGTGCTCCATCTGCGGGCCCAGGCGGCGGCCGACGGCAAGCCGGACGACCTGGAACTCGTCGAGCTGCTCGACGGCGACCTGAGCGACGACGCCCGGCACGCCGAGGTGCTGCGCAGGCTGCGTGCCCACCCGGCGCTGGACCAGGCGCGGCGGGACACCGTCCGGTACGCGGAGGAGGCCCGCGCGACGCTGGCGCCGCTGCCCGAGTGCTACGCGAAGGCCGCGCTGGAGGAGATGTGCGACGCGGTGGTGCACCGGGCGGGCTGAGCCCGTCCCCGCTGCTGTGCACCGGGCGGGCTGATCCCGTCCCCGCTGCTGTGCACCGCCCTCGCGGTGATCGGGCGGGCGCCGGGGCCGAACGCCTTGCTCACCGGGCGGAGGCGTCGAAAGCGGCCCGACCGGCCCCGGGGCGCGGCCGGGACGTGCTTGTGGCCCCCGCCGGGTTCGGGAAGTGGCGCTCCACCCGGCTCGGCGCCGGCGCCTGGCAGGCGCCGAGGACGTGACCACGCGGAAAGAGGGCGCCCCCGGCGCCGTATCCCGGGCATGGCCGTGCCTCGGCCCGGCGGGACTTCCTGCCGTTGACCGAGGCATGGCGCACGCACCGGGGACTGCGAGGGCCGCCGTCCCGGGCGCGTCAAGGACGTACGCGGTCCTGGCCGCCGATCACCCGCAGATCCCCGGGGCTCCACCGCGACCGGCCCGCACCCGGGACACGTTCGTCCTCCGGGTGCGGGCCGCTCGTCAGCGCAGGCCGATGGTGACCGGGCCGCCCTGGGGGCTGAGGCCCTTCATCACGGACCACGGCACGCGGAAGACACGGCCGGGCGCGGCGGGCCACGGCAGGGTCCGTTCCGAGACGACCCGCCCGTTCTGACGGACGACGACGTGCGGGAACCGGATGGACCGGTCCGTCCACAGCAGCAGGCGCCCACGCGGGGGAGCAGGGTCACCCGGGCGAAGCAGCCCCGGTGCCACCCAGCGCAGCGGCGCATCGGCGAGGATGCGCAGGCCCGGGGCAGGCTCGCCGGTCCCGGTCAGCCATGCCTCGACCTGGTCCGCGACGTGCAGGCCGTCGAGGGCCGCGACGTCGGCGGTGTCGACCGGGTGCAGGAGGTTGCCCGCGGCGAAGACGCCGGGGCGGCTGGTCCGCAGGGCAGTGTCGGTCAGCGGGCCGAGGGTTCCCGGGTCCAGGTCGAGTCCGCCGCTGCGGACGAGTTCGTTGTCGGGGATCCAGTCCCCGGTGAAGACCACGGTGTCGCAGGCGACGGTGCGCCGGGCGAGGGTGTCGAGATTCTCGATCTCCACGGCCTCGACCCGTCCCTTGCCGATGACGCGGGTGACCCGGCTGCGATTGGCGACGGGCACGCGCAGCAGCGTGCGGCCGGCGACGTTGAAAGCGGCGTACGACTCCGTCCTGGGGTACTGGCTGACCATCAGTTCGGTGACGCAGCCGGCTTCGCGAAGGGTGACGGCGGCGGACCAGCTGACCAGTTCCCCTCCGACGATGACGGCCCGGCTGCCGACAGCGCTGTGGTGGAGGTGGACGGCGTTCTGCAGTTGTCCGGTGGTGTAGACGCCCTGCGGCCGGTCACCCGGGATGCGCCGGGCGGCGCGGGGCCGTTCGCGTGCGCCGGTGGCGAGCACGACGGCCTTGGCCTCGACGCGCAGCCGCCCCTGCGGACCGGTGACCTCCACGGCCCGGTCGCCCGCCCAGTGGGTGACCATGGTCTCGGTGCGGATGGTGGCCCCGGCCGAAATGGCCTGCTCGACGAGGTGGCGCGCGTACTTCGGGCCGGTCATGACCCGGCGCAGGTCTCGCAGGCCGTATCCGGTGTGGTCGCTGTGGCGCGGGATGCCTCCGGCGTCCTTCTCCCGGTCGAGCACCAGGACCTCGCCGCGGATGCGGGGTGCGAGGGCGGCGGCGGCCGTGAGCCCGGCCGGGCCGCCTCCGATGATCAGGACATCGGGTGTGAGTGTGGTGCTGGTCATCAGGAGTTCACCTCGGGCCGCGCCGGCACGGCGGCAGTGCCGCCGCAACCGTTTTCGTTCAGGAGTCGGTTGACAGCCGCGCCGCAGAAGAAGCCCTGACAGCGGCCGTTCATGGCCCGGGTCCGGCGGCGCAGGCCCTCCAGGTTGCGTGCGGGCAGGGGCGATTGGAAGGCGTCGCGGATCTCTCCGGCGCTGACGCGCTCGCAGAAGCAGACGACCCTGCCGTACTCGGGGTCGGCGGCGATGCGGTCGGCGTCCTGGTAGGGACGTACGGTCGCCTCGCCGATGTTGGCCATGCGCGGAGGGCCGGGCAGTTCGGTGCGTGCGGTGAGTGCGACTCCGGCCTTTTCGAGCACCTCGTGGACGTGCTCGGCGACGGCCATGCCGGAGGTCAGCCCGGTCGAGCGGATTCCGCCGACGAGGAGGTACCGCTGCGACGGGGTGGGCTCGATGAGATAGTCCCCGTGGTCGATGGCGGCCCGCAGCCCCGCGTAGGAAGCGGTCACCTCCTCGGTGAGCAGCCGGGGCATGAGTCGCTCGCCCTTGTCCAGCAGGAAGGCGAATCCGTCCTCGGACGTCCCGGTCGCGGTGCGGTCGGTGAGGTCCTCCGAGGTGGGCCCCAGCATCACGTTGCCGTAGATGGTGGGAGAGATGAGCACCCCCTTGCCCCGGGACGTCGGCACCGGCAGGACGATCTTGTCGACCAGCGGGCGGGCGAGCTTGTCGAAGACGAACAGCTCACCGCGGCGCGGGGTGACGGTGAACCGTTCGTGGCCGAAGAGCCGGTCGATGCGGTCGGCGCCGAGGCCCGCCGCGTTGACCACCCAACGGGCCTCTACGGAGCCGCCCGTGGTGGTCAGCGTGGTGGAGTGGGTGTTCACGGAGACCGCGGTGACGGCATGGTTGAGCAGTACCTCGGCGCCGCGCTGTCTCGCGTCGGTGGCCAGGGCCAGGTTCGTGGTCCAGGTGCAGATGATCGACTCGTCGGGGACCGTGAGCCCGCCGAGGGCGCCGTCGCCGAGGGCGGGGATCAGCTCGTAGACCTCGTCTGCGCCGACGATTTGGCACCGGTCGTAACCGTTCTGCTCGGCCTTCTCCTTGAGACCGGGCAGGGCGGCCAGCTCCTCGGCGTTCCACGCGACGAGGATCGCGCCCGTGTGCTCGACGGGGATCCCGGTCGAGCGGGCGTACTCCGACAGCAGGTGGTATCCGCGCTTGACGAGCCTGGATTCCAGGGTGCCCGGCTTGGCGTCGAATCCGGTGTGCAGGATCGCGGTGTTCGCCTTGCTGGTTCCGTCGCCGACGTCGTCGCGTGCCTCGACGAGCGCGACCGACAGCTGGTGGCCGGACAGGTCGCGGGCGATCGCCGAGCCGACGATGCCTGCGCCGATGACGACGACGTCGTAGACATGGTCCGGCTCGTGCGGTGTGGTGTCGGTCATCCGAGTTCTCCCTTGCGGGCGGTGGCTTCGGCGGCCGCCGCCCATGTACTGCGGTAGTGCGCGGCCCGGTCGGCCGACCAGACCGGTTCGTAGACGGTGACCGGGTTCCAGTCACCGACGGCTTCCTCCAGGCTCAGGCCCGGGGTGAGGGCCAGCCTGGCCAGCGCGGCCGCGCCGAGCGGGGTGGCGTGCGAGGACGCGTAGATGTCCACCGGTACCTGAGCCAGATCGGCCTGGGCCTGCATCAGGGTGCGGCTGCGGGTCAGCCCGCCGTCCGCGCGCAGCCGGCTGAGCGGCGCACCGAGGTCGGTCTCGACCAGGCCGCACAGGGTGGCGACCTGGGCGGCGATGCCCTGCAGCACGGCGAGGACCAGGTGCTCCCTGCCGGTGGACAGGGTCATCCCGGTGAACGTGGCGGTCGCGTCGGGACGCCACCACGGTGCCGCGAGGCCCGCCAGGGCCGGTACGCACAGGGTGCCGTCGGACTCCTTCGCCGCTACGGTGTCCAGATCGCTCGCAGACCCGATGAATCCCAGGTCCCGGATCCAGCGGACGGCCGAGGCCGCGGTGTACACCTGGCCGTCCACGCAGTACGGCGTCTGGGCCGCGGTCCGCCAGGCCACCGAGGAGGTGAGCCCGGCCTGTGAACGCAGGGCGGTGTCACCGGTGTTGGCCAGCAGGAACGCGCCTGTGCCGTAGGTGCACTTCGCGGTTCCCCGCTCCAGGCAGCCCTCGGCGAGCAGAGCTGCCTGCTGGTCGACGACCAGGCCGGCGACCGGCACCTCGCGTCCGAACGCACTGGTCGTGCCGATGATCTCGTCGCAGCCCACGATCCGCGGCAGTCTCTCGGAGCCAAGACCGAACAGATCCACCAGCTCCGGGTCCCAGGAGACCTTGTCGAGGTCCATCAGCAGCGATCGGCTCGCGGTCGAGGCATCGGTGACGAACTCGCCGGTCAGCTGGTGTACCAGCCACGTGTCGGTGGCCGTCACCACTCCTTCGGTGGTGACGTTCTGTCGCAGCCAGGCCATCTTCGGCGCCGAGAAGTACGAGTCGAGTACGAGCCCGCTGCGCCGGGCCACCCACGGGGCGTGCTCGGCCAGAGCGGTGCAGATCGACTCCGCCCTGCGGTCCTGCCAGACGATCGCCCGGGACAGCGGGGTGCCGGTGTGCGGGTCCCAGGCCAGGACGGTTTCGCCCTGGTTGGCGAGGGCGACCGCGTCGACGGGCCTGCCTGCGGCGGCGACGGCACGCCGTCCGGCGGTGAGGACCGAGTCGAGCAGTTCTTGCGGGTCCTGCTCGACGCCACCGCCGCTGAGGTAGACCGGCCGCAACTCCTCCTCGGCGATGGCGATGGTCTCGCCCCGCTCGTCCACCACGATTGCCTTCGTACCGGAGGTGCCCTGGTCGATGGCCAGAATGGTGCTCATCGCTTGCTTTCCTTGGCGGTCGTGTGCACCGTGCCCGGGGCCGCCGGGTCGGTGACGTCGAGGGTTTCGTCGATGTTGATCATGTCGGGCATCGACATGCCGGACACACCGCGCCGGACCAGGAGATAGGCGAGGTAGGCGGCCCCGAGGGCGAAGAGGACGAGGACGTAGAGCCAGGGGTCGCGGAACGACTGGTCACGGAAGATGAGGAGTTCGTATCCCAGCCACACGGAGGCGACCACGATGACCGGTATCTCCCAGCGCCCGAGGGAGAAACCCTGCGTGGGCGGCAGCGACTTCCGCTTGACGATGTACATGAGCACCGTGCCGGCGTAGATGATCGCGGGCAGCAGAGTGGCGGCGGAGAACAGCGAGAACAGGGCGTCGGTGGAGCTGGAGAAGCTGGCGAGGATCAGCTGCGCGATGACGAAGATGAACAGCGTGGCGTTCAGCGGGGTGCCACGGGACGGGCTGACCTTGCGCAGCGCCTGCCAGCCGGGGAACCGCTCGTCGCGGGACATCGCCCACACCAGCCGGGTGCCGCTCATGGTGATGACCAGACCGCAGGAGAAGATCGAGACCACGACCAGGACCAGGAGCGCCTTGCCGACCGTCGATCCGAGCACGGCGGTGATCACGGTCGCCACGGGGGTGGCGGACGTGGCGAGCTTCGCGGGGTCGTCGATGAGGGCGGTGATGGCTACGAGGAACAGGAATCCGAGGACGCCGAGGGAGAGCACGGCCTGGGCCATGGCCTTGGGGATCACCCGCGCCGGGTCCTTGGTCTCCTCGGCGAGGTTGGCCGCGGACTCGAACCCGACGATGGTGAAGGCGCCCAGGAGGAACGCGAGGGCGAACGGCCCCGCCTCGGTGGCGGTGCCCAGGCTGTAGTAGCCGTCGGTCGCGGCCGGCGCGGCGCTGAACAGAGTGGAGAAGTCGAGCTTGCCCGTGAACGCTCCGACGACGAAGAGCAGCACGGTCAACGAGATCATGCCGATGAGCTGCACGGTGACGGCGACCTTGTTGACCTTGTGCGTCAGATGCGTCGAGGCGGCCACGAGAATCGCCTGGAGCAGGATGACCACGGCGGTGATCGCCCAGGCGTTCTGGGTCGTCCCCCGGTACTGGAGAAGCTCCGGCAGGATCGTTGCGGCGACGGTGTAGTCCACCGCGACCACGACGACTCCGAGGAAGGAGAACGAGATCCAGCCCATGACCCAGCCCCAGACCGGGTTCACCAGTCGGGACACCCACTGGTAGGCGTATCCGTTGATGGGGATACGGGCGGCGAGAGCGCCGAAGACGAGTGCGACCGAGAGCTGGCCGACGACGCTGATCGGCCAGGCGAAGATGCCGCGCGGGCCCGAGCTATTCAGCACGGAGCCGTAGGTGGTGAAGATGCCCGTGGCGATCGAGACGAAGCCGAAGGCCATGGCGAAGGAGGCGTACCGGCTCAGCTCCCGGCGCATCTCCTGCTTGTAGCCGGAGCCCGTTGTGGATGATGGGTCGTCACCCTGTACGACATCGGTGTTGGTCGTGACCATGGCACTGCTGTCCTTTCGGAAACTACCGCTCGTTACGGAAACTGCCGTTCGCTGCACGGGGCGGGTCTCGCACGGAGACATCGCCGAGGAGAGAGCGCCGCGGCGCTCAGGGGTGTCAGGCCGAGATCACCACTGCGCTCGACCGCTCGATGGCCGAAGCCAGGGACGGTTCGGGTGCCAGGTCGGTGATCAGACCGGTGCAGTCGTCGAATCCGCAGACGCGGTGCGGAGCCACCCGGCCGAGTTTGCTCCCGTCGGCCAGGACGTAGCTGAGCGTGCTGCGGGCGAGGATCGCGCGCTTGGTCGCGTTCTCCTCGAAGTAGAAGTCGGTCATCCCGGCGGAGCTGTCGACACCGCCGGAGCCGAGAAACGCCATGTCGGCGTAGAGGCCGTTGAAGAAGTCCACCGTCAGAGGTCCGGAGCAGACCAGGTCGCCGCCCCGGATGCGTCCGCCGGGGACCAGCACGTCGACATGGGGGCGGGTGGACAGCTCGGCCGCGACGAGCAGGGACGGGGTCGCCACCGTCCCCCGGAAGTCCGGCGCCAGGGCACAGGCGACCTGCAAGGCCGTCGTGCCGACGTCGATCACGACGGTCATGCCGGAACGGACCAGATCCGCGGCGGCTCGCCCGATCGCCGTCTTGGCCTGCTGCTGCGAGGCGGACCGCTCCGTGAAGGATGCCTCTTCGCCACTCAGACCGCGGACGACGGACAGCGCTGCCGCCCCGCCGCGCACCCGCATGAGATGCCCCTGCTTCTCCATCTGAGCCAGGTCCCGGCGCACGGTCTCGGCCGAGACGCCGAGCTGCTCGGCCAGACTCTCGGTGCTGATCGTGCCGCTGCGCTCCACGACGGTGGAGATTCGACGGTGACGTTCGGCTGGCAGCATCCCGGCAACCTCGCTGACTGAATTCGTGGAAAAGTGACTGGGGATGCCTGAAAGTGTGGACGCATGACTGGAAATCGTCAAGAGTTGGCACAGAATTCACCTGTCCCGGCGCGCCGTGACCCGATTCCCGGCGCGCCGTGACCCGATTCCCAGCGCGCCGTGACCCGATCGGCAGGCGTACGGCGCGGTTTCCGGACCGGCTCCGGCTGCTGTGGCGGCCCTGGAGTCGGGGTACCTCCCCTACGGGACGGGGTGGGATCCGCCCGCGTGGCGTCATACCGCAGAGGTAGGCGGAGTTGCTCCCCGGGAGTGACGATTCCGGGCCGCCGTTTTGGTCAGATGGAGAACAACCACTCCTGAACGAATCGGTGAGAACGGCGGCACGGAGTGGACGAGTGCATCCGGACGGAAGCCGCCGACCACGGAGGTAGGGCACATATGGCACCGAACGACAGCGTGGAGAGCAACGGCGGCACCAGGGGCACCGCCGTCGGCCGCCGCAAGGCGGCGCGCTACATCGTCCCGGTCGCGGTGGCGGGGGTGGCGGCCGCGACCATCGGGCTCGTCCCGGCGCTCGCGAGCACCGGCGACCCCGATCTGCCGAAGATCACCGCGCAGCAGCTCATCGAGAAGATCGCCGCTTCGGACACCCAGCGGCTCTCCGGCACGGTGAAGATCAGCACGGACCTCGGCCTGCCCTCGCTCGGCGGTCTGGCCGGCTCCTTCGCCCAGGGCGTCGGTGGCAGCGGCAAGGGCGGCTCGACCGCCGACCCGCAGACGAAGATGACGGAGCTGGCGTCCGGCACGCACACCCTGCGGATCGCCGCCGACGGTCCCGACAAGCAGCGGGTGTCGATCCTGGAGAACGCGGCGGAGTACAGCCTGATCCACAACGGGGACCAGGTCTGGGCGTACGACAGCAGGACGAACCAGGCCTACCACGCCGCCGGGGACCGGGCCGGGCAGGGCTCGGGGAAGAAGTCCGGGCACGCGGCCCCCGAAGGCGTGCCGGCCACGCCGAAGGCGTTCGCCGAGCAGGCACTCAAGGCCGCGGGCCCCACCACGTCGGTGACGGTCGACGGCACGGCGCGGGTCGCCGGACGCGACGCGTACAAGCTGGTCGTCAAGCCCCGGCAGGGCGGCTCCACGATCAAGTCGGTCACGATCGCGGTCGACGCGGAGAACGGTGTGCCGCTGAAGTTCACGCTGCTTCCGAACAGCGGTGGCAAGGCCGTCGTCGACGCCGGATTCACCAAGGTCGACTTCGCGAAGCCGGCCGCCTCCTCGTTCACCTTCACCCCGCCCAAGGGCGCCGAGGTGACCGAGGCCGACGAGGCGAAGGCGCAGCGGAAGGCCGACGGGCCGGAGGGGCTGGGCATGTTCCCGGGCGCCGAAGGACTGGGTGCCGAAGGACGGGGCGCCGGGGACGCGGGCGTCGGGGACGCGAAGGTCATCGGCGAGGGCTGGAACGCGATCGCCGAGATCAGGACTCCGGGCGGTACCGGACTCCCCTCGAAGGCGTCGGGTGACGCACCGGGCGAGGCGCAGCAGTTCCTGGACTCGCTGGGCGACAAGGTCTCCGGCTCGTTCGGCTCGGGCACGGTCTTCAAGACCCGCCTGGTCAACGCGCTGATGACGGACGACGGCAGGGTGTACGTCGGCGCCGTCACGCCGGACGCGCTGGTCAAGGCGGCCAACGCCGCCTCCTGACGCCGGGGCGCGCTGCGCTTCCGGCGGACCGCCCGACGCCCGACGCCCGACCGCCCCGCCGTAGCGTTCGTACGGCGGGGCGGTCCGCAGTCCCTGCCCGACCGAGGGGAAGTACGTATGACAGAGCCCGGGACCGTGGGCGGACCGACGGCGGTGACCGGGGCCGGGACCGGGGCCGTGATCGAGACACGGGGCCTCACCAAGCGGTACCGCGGTGGCCAGCTCGCCGTCGACGGCCTCGACCTCAGCGTTCCCGGCGGCAGCGTCTTCGGATTCCTCGGCCCCAACGGTTCCGGGAAGACCACGACCATCCGGATGCTGATGGGTCTGATCGATCCGACCTCCGGCACCGCGCGGGTCCTCGGCCACTCCATGCCGGGCGCGGCCCGCTCCGTGCTCCCGCAGGTCGGGGCACTGATCGAGGGGCCCGCGCTGTACGGCTTCCTGAACGGCCGGGACAATCTGCTGCGCTACGACTCCGCCGACCCGACCGCCGATCCGCGCACCCGCCGGGCCCGCGTCGGACAGGCCCTGGACCGGGTCGGGCTGGCCGCGGCGGCCGGCAAGAAGGCCAAGGCGTACTCGCTCGGCATGAAGCAGCGCCTCGGTCTCGCCGCCGCCCTGCTCCAGCCGCGCCGGCTGCTCGTCCTGGACGAGCCGACCAACGGCCTGGACCCGCAGGGCATGCGCGAGATCCGCACCCTGGTCCGGGCACTGGCGGCGGAGGGCACCACGGTCTTCCTCTCCTCCCATCTCCTCGACGAGATCGAGCAGGTCTGCACCCATGCCGCGGTGATGGCCGGGGGGCGGCTGATCACCCAGGGCCCGGTCGCGGAGCTGGCCGCGGGCGCCCGCGGCCGGCTGGCCGTCACCACCCCCGACCCGGGTGACGCCGCCCGCGTCCTTGAGGAACGGGGCGTCAGCGGCATCACGGTCGACGGCGACCGGGTGAGCGCCGAGGTCCCGGCGGGCGACGTCGAGCTCGCGGACCTCAGCGCGGCGCTCGTGCACGCCGGAGTACGGGTGCGGTTCTTCGGCGTCGAACGGGCCTCGTTGGAGGACGCCTTCGTCGCACTCACGGGAGAGGGTTTCGATGTCGCAGGCTGAGGCCGCACGGGCGGCCGGGACGGACGGGCCGGGCAGGGCGCGCAGTCCGCTGTGGACGTTCGGCATCCTCCGCTCCGAGCTGGCCACCACACTCCGCCGCTGGCGGACTCTCGCGCTGCTCGGAGTGCTGGCCGCCGTTCCCGTGCTGATCGGGATCGCGGTGAGGATCGAGACGGACCACGGCTCGTCGCCCGGACCGGCCGGTGGCGGAGGAGGCCCCGCGTTCCTCTCCCAGGTCACCGGCAACGGCCTCTTCCTGGTCTTCGCCGCCCTCGCGGTGACGCTCCCGGTCTTCCTCCCGATGGCCGTCGGGGTCGTGGCGGGTGACTCGATCGCGGGCGAGGCCAACGCCGGAACCCTGCGCTATCTGCTGGTCGCCCCGGCGGGCCGGACCCGGCTGCTGCTGACGAAGTACGCCTCCGTCCTCACGTTCTGCCTGGTCGCGACCCTGGTCGTGGCGGTCTCGGCGCTGGCCGTGGGTGCGCTGCTGTTTCCGGTCGGCGAGGTCACCACGATCTCGGGCACCCGGATCGGCCTCGGCGAGGCGCTGCTGCGGGCCGGACTGATCGCGGTGGTGGTCGCGGCGTCACTGGTCGGATTCGCGGCGGTCGGCCTGTTCGTCTCGACCCTCACCAGCAGCGGGATCGCGGCCATGGCCGCCACCGTCGGACTGCTGATCACGGTGCAGATCGTGGACACGATTCCGCAGTTGAGCGGCATCCACCCGTATCTCTTCCCGCACTACTGGATGTCGTACGCGGACCTGCTGCGCGACCCCGTCTACTGGGACGAGGTGGTCAAGAACCTGGGGCTTCAGGGGGTGTACGCGGCGGTGTTCGGCTCGGCGGCGTGGGCGCGTTTCACGGCGAAGGACATCACCGCCTGATGTACGGCGCATCGCCCTCGCGCCGTCGGCCGGGCGAGCCGTCCCCCGATCGGCTCGTCGCGGCACGAACGGCACGAACGGTGCGAACAGCAGGAACGATACGACACGGCACGTTCCGTTTCCGCCTCAGCATTGTTCGACTTGTGGCGACGGACTGTCAACAAGGATTGGCTCAAACACACCTATGCTCACCGAATGATCACATCGCCGAGTTCACTGCGCCGCAGCGAGAGATCACGACGCGCGACCCTGGAAGCCGCCCTCGAACTGTGCACGGAGAAGGGGTACGGCCGCGTCACCATCGAGGCCATCGCGGCCAGAGCGGGCGTCAGCAAGAAGACGATCTACCGCTGGTGGCCGTCAAAGAGTGCGGTGATGCTGGAGGCGTTCACCGACGCACTGGTCGGCACGACGCCGTTCGTCGACACCGGCGACATCGCCGCCGACCTGCGGGCCAATGTGACGGGCGCGGTGAAGCTGCTCTCCACGCCGCCCTTCGGCCCCGCGTACGCCGGGATCCTCTCCGAGGTCCACCACGACGACGCACTGGCGGAAACGGTTCGGACGAAGCTGATCGACCCCCGCTTCGAGGAGGCGGTGGCGCGCCTGCGACGGGCTCAGGAACAAGGCCAGATTCCGCCGGACGCCGACCTTCCGCTGGCGGTGGAGATGTTGTACGGCCCGGTGTACTACCGCCATGTGCTGCGCAAACCGGTGCAGGACGAGGAGACCGTCGCGGCCCTGGTCGCACATGTGCTGCGGGCGCTCGGGGCGCCGGAGCCGCACTCTCCGGAGGGCGGGAACGGCTGAGACGGGAGGCGGCCCGAGGGGGAAGGCGGCCGGAGGGGGAGCGGGCGGGAGCCGTCCACGGTGCGATCTCGGTGACCCGGACGGTCACGCCCGCCGGGCCGTCCCCTGCCCGGCCGGACCTCCGCCCGGTCCGGCGCCCGCCCGGCCGAACACCCGCTCAAGCACCTCGGCGACCCCGTCGCCCTCGTTCGACGACGTCACCTCGTCCGCCGCGGCCCGAAGGTCCGGATGGGCGTTGGCCATCGCGACGCCGTACCCGGCCGCGCGGAACATCGGCAGGTCGTTGGGCATGTCCCCGAAGGCGATCGCGGTGCCCGCGTCCACGCCCAGGAATTCGGCGGCCGACGCGAGCCCGCTTCCCTTGTCGACGCCGTACGGCTGCAATTCGACGGTGCCGGGGCCGGAGAGCGTGACGGAGGCGAGATCGCCGACGGCCGTACGGGCGGCCTCGGCCAGCGCGTCGTCGGTGAGCTCCGGGTGCCGGATGAGCACCTTGATGACAGGATCGGACCACAACTCGTCGCGATGGCGGGTCCGTTGGGCGGGGAGTGTGGGATGGGGCATCAGATATCCCGGCTCGATCAGCGTCCGGCCTTCGGCGCCGTCCTGGTCGACGGCCGCGTGGACCGGCCCCACCTGGGCCTCGATCTTGCCGAGCGCGGTGTCCGCGGCCTCCCGGTCCAGGGTGACCGCGCGCACTATGCGGCCGGAGCCGGCGTCGTACAGCTGGGTCCCCTGCCCGCAGACCGCCGGCCCCCGGTAGTCCAGCTCGGCGAGCAGTCTCCGTATGCCGGGCACGGGCCGCCCGGTGACCACGAGATGCCGGGCCCCGGCCCGTGCGGCCAGCGCGAGCGCCGCACGGGTGCGGGGGCTCACGGTGTCGTCGCGGCGCAACAGGGTGCCGTCCAGGTCCGTGGCGACGAGGGCATATGCGGGTGGGATGGGCATGGATCAAGCCTACGGTCGGCCCGGGGGCGCACCCGTCCGCGTTGACAGGTGACGGTCGACTGCGTGTAATGAAAACGGTGTCGCGTGACGCCGGCCAAAGAGCAGTGGGCCGGCCGGTGATCGGGTGAACACCCTTCATTCAAGGGGTCCGTGATGAGTTCCAGCTCCGCACCCTGCATCTGACGTAGCGACAGTACGGCGGCCGTGCGCCGCCGTTCGCCGGTCACATCCTCCGGCGCTGCGCACCACCGTCCGTGCCGTCCGCCCCGCGCTGTGCGAAACCGGCGCGCGGACGCGCACCCCGATCACCCATTCCCGCAGATCACCGCGGCTCCGGCCGCCCTGCGACCCACGGAGACACAGACCCGTATGCCCACGTCTTTCCATCAATCGGTCATCGAGGAGTTCCGCGCCAACGGAGGAAAGGTCGGTGGCCCCTTCGAAGGCGTCGACCTCCTCCTGCTGACGACCACCGGCGCGAAGTCGGGAAGGGAGACCACCACCCCTCTCGGCCAGGTCCGCCACGGCGACTCGCTGCTGATCGTCGGTTCCAACCTCGGTGCCCCGGCTCACCCCGACTGGTATTACAACCTGCTTGCCCACCCCGTGGTGCGGGTGGAGCTCGGCACCCGTACCTTCCAGGCCCTGGCGGTCCCCGCCGAAGGAGCGCGGCGCGAGGAGCTGTTCGCGCACGTGGTGAAGGCGGCGCCCGGATACGGCGACTACCAGGCCCGGACCGTCCGGCCCCTGCCGGTCGTGGTCCTGGAGCGCGCCGAGCCCGACGGCTGGGAGGCCCCCGGTGAGGTCGGCAGCCTCGCCGGCAAGGTCATGGAGGTCCACACCTGGCTGCGGGGCCAGTTGCGCCAGGTGAAGGCGGAGGTGGACGCCCACTTCGCCGTACGGGCGGTCCACCAGGGTCCCGGTGAACCGCCGGCCCCGGGTCTGGGGCTCCAGATCAGGCAGCGCTGCCTGGCGTTCTGCCAGGCGCTGGAATTCCACCACACCAGTGAGGACGCGCACCTGTTCCCCGGAATCGCCCGCCATCACCCGCACCTGACCGGCACATTCGCCCGCCTCGCCGACGAACACCGCACGGTCGCGCGGATCCAGGGCGAGTTGGCGGCACTCCTGGCGGACATCGGTATCGCGGATCCTGAGCGTTTCCACGCGGAGCTGGACAGGATGTCCATGGAACTGAACGCGCATCTGGATTACGAGGAGGAGCAGATTCTGCCCCTGCTGACCGGGGTCCCCTGGCCCCCGGCCCCTGCGACTCCTTGAACCGGACCGACCGAACTGAACTGAACCGAACCGAATATGAATGGCTGAAAGGTTGTGCCGTGCGAGTGAGAGTCAAGGACTTCGACCACCTGGTGCTCAACGTGCAGGATGTCGAGCGTGCCCTGGAGTTCTACTGCGGGCCACTCGGCCTGGAGCCGATCAGGGTGGAAGAGTGGCGGGCCGGTGAGCTCCCGTTCCCGTCGGTGCGAGTCAGCCCGAACATGATCATCGATCTGCTGGGCGGGCCGCGCTCCGAATCGAACGTCGACCACATCTGCCTGGTCGTCGAACCGCTGGACTGGCAACAGGTCATCGACTCGGGCACCTTCACCGTGCTGGAAGGGCCGGCCGGCCGCTCCGGCGCCCGGGGCGAGGCGCAGTCGATCTACGTCCGTGACCCGGACGGCAACACCGTGGAGCTGCGCTGGTATCCGCAGGACGTGGTGGAGGACTGAACCGGGGCGGCCCGGGTCCGGGCCCAGGCCCCTCTTCGGAGGGCCGGGCCGGATCCGGGCGGGTCACTGTACGCAGAACTCATTGCCCTCCGGGTCGGCGAGAACCACCCAGGTGCCCCCCGGTTCCGCGACCCTGCGGAGCACCGTCGCGCCCAGCTGCTCCAGCCGCTCCACCTCTGCGTCCCGCCGCTCCGGTCCCGCATGCACGTCCAGGTGGAGGCGGTTCTTCACGGTCTTGGCCTCCGGCACGCGCTGGAAGAGCAGCCGTCGCCCGAGTCCTGTTCCGCTGTCCTTCTCGTACGGATCGTCCGGGTGCCGGACCGCGATGAGGTCGCGCCAGACCCGGCGGCCGTCGACCAGGAGCGTTGCCTCCTCCGGGGCCGCCCCGAGGTCGAGCAGCCGGTCGATCAGCGCGCTGTTGTCCTCGACCAGGTAGCCGAGGGTCTCGGCCCAGAAGGCGGCCTGGGCGTGCGGGTCGGACGAGTCCACGACGAGTTTCCAGTCCCATGTCATGGAAACCATTTATAGTGGTTACATGACTGAGTCGGCAATGGGAACGCCGGGCCTGATCCTCCATACGCCGGAGGGCCGCCCCTACCGCTTCGATCCCGGCGCTCTGTGCCTGGAGCTGCTGCCGACCGGCGGGTATGCGGCGGACGCGGCGTACGAGATGCTGCACACCCGGTACGCCGCGTACGAGGTGCTGCACACCCCCGCCGACCTGGTGGGATGGGCGGGCGAGAGTCGGCTGCCGGACGGCCTGTGCCTCTCGGTGAGTACGGCGGAGCTGCGCCGCGCGCACGAGCTGCGCGCCGCCCTCTGGAATCTGGCCGTCGCCCGCGCGCACGGCCGCTCCCTCGCCCCGGCCGACCTCGCCGCGGTGAACGCCGCGGCGGCCGAGCCCCCGCTCGTCCCCCGTGTCGACATCGACTCCGGCGGCCTCGCGTGGGCCCCGGACGCCACCGGGAGCGCCCTGCTGTCGACCGTCGCCCGCGATGCGGTGGATCTGTTCACCGGTCCGTACGCCGACCGCGTCCGCGAATGCGGCTCCGAGAGGTGCAAGTTGCTCTTCGTCGACACCTCGCGGCCGAACAGGCGGCGTTGGTGTGCGATGGAACGCTGCGGAAACCTCCACAAGGTACGGGCTCACCGCGCTCGGCATTCCGCGGCCGGCTGAGGGGGAGGCACCCCCTTGTGTGTGAACGTGACGGTTGGCCCGTGTGGTGTCACGTTGAGGTGCGGGCTTACCGTGCTCGGCGCTCCGTGACCGGCTGAGGGGGAGGCACCTCCCTGTGTGTGAACGTGACGGTTGGCCCGTGTGGTGTCACGTTGAGGTGCGGGCTTACCGTGCTCGGCGCTCCGTGACCGGCTGAGGGGGAGGCACCCCCTTGTGTGTGAACGTGACAGTTGGCCCCTGTGGTGTCACGTTGAGGTGCAGGCTTACCGTGCTCGGCGCTCCGTGACCGGCTGAGGGGGAGGCACCTCCCTGTGTGTGAACGTGACAGTTGGCCCCTGTGGTGTCACGTTTTCGTACGGGGATGGGGGCTGGGGGCGGGGTGACGGCGTCAGGGGCGAGCGGGCGGGCCTTCCCCGTCGGCGCCCTCGACGAAGTGGTCGAACTCGCCGGCCTGGACACCTTTGGTGAAGGCGTCCCATTTCGTCCGGGTGGTCGTGACGACGGTGGCGGGGTCGCCGGTCTCGCGGAGGTGGACGAGTCCGTCCGGGCCGAAGGCGATCTCGATCCAGGGGCCGGGTCCCTCCTCGCCCTCGGGAGCGGCGCGGATCCAGGTGAGGTCGGTGGGGATGTCAGCCATGGGCGGTCTCCTTCTTCAGGGCGTGGAGAAGGGCGGCCGGGGCGGTGGGGCGGTATGGCCCGCCGCACTGCTCGGCTCGCCGCATCCGGTCGGGCCAAGGACGCCGGCGGGGGAGGGCGCGTCTGCGGAGCGGCCTCGCCACCCGGCAACCCGAAGCGCATCTTCCGGCTTCCCTCCGTGAGCGGAGACATCCATGGCCGGTGCCACGGTATCCCCGCCCCGGACGCACACCCTCCCACTCCCTCGGGACCCCCGAGCCCCCGGCGTGGTCCGCCCCGCCCTCCGCACCGTCCTGCGCGCACACGGGAGTACGTCGCGGCGCCGCCGGAGACGGTGGCCGCGGCGATGCCGACCCGGCCACGCACCGGCCGGCGGCCGACCGGGCACCCACCCGATCGGTGGACCCCGCCGCGGAAACCAGCCGTCCACGGGCGGCGGAGATGTCCTCGCATCCAGGCGCCGGCCCGGTCGGCGGGGGGATCGCGCCGCGTACGAGGACGTCGTCACGAGGGCGTGGTCACGAGGACGTCGTCACAAGGCAGTGGTCACGAGGCAGTGGTCACGAGGCCGGGGTCACGAGGCCGTGGGCCAAGGGCCGTGGGAGTGGACCTTTCAGGTACGCGACGACGGCCTGGACGCGGTGCGGGACATCGGGGCCGGACGGGCGGGCCCGGTCCGTGCCGGTGGCCGCGTGGGCGGTGGGCGAGGCTCCGAGAGCGAGGAAGGACAGCGTGGACAGGGCCGCGACGGCGGTGCGCAGGAGCACGCGGGAGTTCCCGGACGTGTACGTGGATCGGCTCATAAATGTCAGAAAAATATAAACGTGTGATAGTTCCGGGATTGTGCAGCGCGACGCGCTCAGATCCGCCTGAATGCCGTACCGCTCAGGTGGTCCAGATAGGCCCCGACCGCCCGGCTGTCCGCGGCCGGTGCGATCAGTCCCACGTGGTTGTCCGGGCGGACCAGGACGAGGGTGTCGGTGCCCGGCTCGATGCCGTACGCCGTGCGGGCGTGGCCCGCCTCGTCGGTCAGGCCGGCGGGGCCGCCCGTACCCACTCCGTACACCCGCACCGTGTCGCCGTACGCCGCCTCCGCCGCCCGTAGCGCGTCCGCCGTGCCCGGCCCGAAGCCCAGCAGGGTGAAGTGCGGTCCGGTGAACGCCTCGAAGAGGCGGACCGGAGCACCCGTTGCGGCGTCGCGGCAGGGGGCGTCCGGGGCGCGGTCGCCCGCCCGCAGGCGGGTGGTGGAGCCCGCGGGGGAGAGCGAGCTCCAGTGGTAGCCGCGGCTCAGGCCGGTGGTCTCCGGGGTGACCGCCGTGTCCAGGCCGCCGCCCGGCAGTCTGATCGCCTCAAGGGTGGCCCGCAGGCGCTCGGAGGCGAAGTCCAGCGTCCAGGAGGCCACGGGCAGCCGCTCCTCCTCGTACGTGTCCAGCAGGACCGGATCCGCCTGGCCGGTGACGACCCGGGCGAGCTTCCAGCCCAGGTTGTACGCGTCCTGGATCCCGGTGTTCATGCCCAGTCCGCCCGCGATGGAGTGCACGTGGGCCGCGTCGCCGGCCAGCAGGACACGACCCACCCGGTAGCGGTCGGCCAGGCGCTCGTTGACCCGGTACGTGGACAGCAGCGAGGCCCGCGACAGGTGGGTGCCCGGCAGCCCGGTGTGCCGGGCGAACAGCCGGCGGAAGCTCTCCAGCGAGGGCGGTACGGGCGCTCCCGCCCGGTCCCGCTCCGGCCCGGCCTGGAACCACCAGCCCGACCGCGTACCCGGGATCGGGCACAGCAGCACCGCGCCGTCCTCGTCGAACCACTGGTGCCAGTAGCCGCGGTCGAGGCCGTCCGCCTCCACGTCGCCGCAGACCATCATCTGCTCCTCGGTGGTCTTCCCCTCGAACGGGACGCCGAGCAGCTTGCGTACCGGGCTGTGGCCGCCGTCGCACCCCACCACGTACCGCGCCGTGATGCTCCGGCCGTCGGCGAGCGGGACCGTCACCGAGTCGGGCCCCTGCGCCAACCCGGCCGCCTCCGCGCCCAGTTCCACCCGCACGCCGTACTCCGCCAGGCGGTCCCGCAGGATCTCCTCCAGCCGCCACTGGGCGATCAGCCACGGCCGGTCGTACGGGGCGTCCGGTGCCGGGCGCGACGCCCCGAACGGGTCGGTGTCGGCGATCGGCAGCCCGTCGCGGTACTTGCGCATGGGCAGCGGAGCCGAGCCCGCCGCCAGGACCCTGTCCGCGACCCCGAGGTCCTCCAGGACTTCCAGGGAACGGGGGTTGGGGCCCTTGGCCCGCGAACTGCGCGGAAATTCCGGCGACTTGTCGATGATCCGTACGTCGATGGAGCGCCGGGCCAGATCGCAGGCCAGGGTCAGACCGGTCGGACCCGAGCCGACGATCAGTACCTGGGCGGTGGGCGGGGATGCGGGCATGCGGACTCCTCGGTTGCGTTCCGTGGGCCACCAGGAAAAGGCAACCAAGTAAAAAAAGCAACCCAGTCACTAAATATTTGCGCTCGCGGCCTCGCGGGCGTCGTAGACGGCGCGCGCGGTCCGTACCGGCGGTTTCGATCCGACCGGGGCCGCCACGGCGGCCGGGGCGATGCTGCTGCTCGTCTACGGGATCGTGCGCCTGGACGGGGCGGCGGGCCGGGGCTGGTCGGCGGGCGCGTTCGCCGCCGGGCTGCTCATGGTCGCGGCCTTCGTCCTGATCGAGCGGCGCGCCCCGTCGCCGCTGGTCAGGCTCGCCCTCCTGCGCCGGGCCGCGATGATCCGCGCCGACCTCGGTGCCCTGCTGTTCGTGGGCTCCTTCTTCGGCTTCCAGTTCGTGGTGACGCTCTGCCTCCAGGAGCTGCGCGGCTGGTCGTCGCTGGAGACCGCGCCGGCCTTGGTGGCGATGGGTGCCGACGCCGTCGTCGCACCGACCCTCACGCCGCGCCTGGTGAACCGGTTCGGCAACGTCCGGGTCGTCATCGGCGGCTTCGTCGTCGCCGTCGTCGCGTACGGACTGTTCCTGCCGGTCGGGATGGACCGGTCGTACGGGGCGATGCTCCCGACCCTGATCCTCACCGGGGCCGCCTTCGCCCTCGCCTACGGACCGCTGACGATCGCGGCGACCGACGGTGTACCGGACCGGGAACAGGGTCTGGCGCGCGGGCTGCTGCACACCTCGACGCAATGCGGCTCGGCGGTCGGGATCTCGGCGGTGACGGCGGTGTACGGGATCGCGTCGAGGGGTGCGGACGGTTCGCCCGAAGCCGCCCTGGCGGCCTGTCGGGCGGCGCTCGTCGTGCCGGTGGTGATGGTGGCGGCCGGGGCGCTGGTCACTGCCTCGGGGCTGCGCCGGAGGAGGTCGAGGCGGAATCCCCGGCCGGTGGTGTCCGCCGCGCCGGCCGGGCCGCCAGCTGCGCCGCGGCGGTCTGCGCCCGAGCCCTCGTCCGCCGTACCGTCCGGAACGCGTCCCACGTCAGCAGGGCGAGCGCCAGCCACACCAGGGCGAACCCGGCCCACCGCTCCGGCGGCATCGCCTCGTGGAAGTACAGGATGCCGAGGACGAACTGGAAGACCGGCGCCAGATACTGCAGCAGGCCCAGCGTGGAGAGCGGCACGCGGATCGCCGCCGCCCCGAACAGGACGAGCGGTGTGGCCGTGACGATGCCCGTCGAGGCCAGCAGCACCGCGTGACCGGGGCCCTCGGAGGCGAACGTCGACTCGCCCCGCGCGCCCAGCCACAGCAGATAGCCGAGCGCGGGCACGAACAGTACGGCGGTCTCGGCGGTGAGCGACTCCAGGCCGCCCATGTTGACCTTCTTCTTCACCAGGCCGTACGTCGCGAAGGAGAACGCCAGCGTCAACGAGATCCACGGCGGCTGTCCGTAACCGATCGCCAGGACCAGCACCGCCGCGACACCGGTGCCGACCGCCACCCACTGCGCGGGGCGCAGCCGTTCACCGAGGAGCAGGACGCCCATGGCGATGGTGACCAGCGGATTGATGAAGTAGCCGAGCGACGCCTCGACGACGTGGCCGTTGTTCACGGACCAGATGTACAGCCCCCAGTTGACCGTGATCACGGCCGCCGCGACCGATATCAGGCCCAGCTTCTTCGGCTGCCGGACGAGCTCGCCGATCCAGGACCAGCGGCGCAGCACCAGCAGCGCGATGCCGACGACCCCGAGGGACCAGACCATGCGGTGGGCGAGGATCTCGATCGCGCCGCCGGGCTTCAGCAGCGGCCAGAAGAGGGGGACGACGCCCCACAGACCGTAGGCGCCGATACCGGACAACAGCCCGGCCCGCTGTTCATTCGTCCCCTTCACGGACCCTCCCGGCGTCTCTGTGTCGGCGCTCCGCGTCCATCGCCCCGTCGACTGCACGACGGTAGCGCCGGAAGGGCCCCGTGTCATAGCCGTATCGTCATACGGTCATGACACGGGGCCCCTGGGGTGCGGGGGAGAGAAGGGGCGGAGTTACGCCCCGGCCACCGCGGCGGCCACGGTCTCGGCGAGCGGCGTGGTCGGCCGGCCGATCAGTCGGGCCAGGTCGCCGCTGGTACCGGCGAGCAGTCCGCGCTCGATCGCGGCGTCCACGTCGACGAGGATCGCCGCGAAGCCCTCGGGCAGACCGGCGCCGACCAGGATCTCCTGGTGCACGGAGGCCGGGACGTTCTTGTGGGCGATCTCCTTGCCGGTGGCCTTCGCGACCTCGGCGGCGTACTCCGCGAACGACCAGGCGACGTCGCCGCTCAGCTCGTAGACCGCGCCGATGTGGCCCTCGCCGGTCAGCACGGCGGCAGCCGCGGCGGCGTAGTCGGCGCGGGTGGCGGAGGCGACCCGTCCGTCGCCCGCGTTGGCGACGACGGCGCCGTGCTCCAGGACGGGGGCGAGGTTGTCGGTGTAGTTCTCGGTGTACCAGCCGTTGCGCAGGATGGTGTGCGGCAGCCCGGAGTCGAGGATCAGCCGCTCGGTGATCTTGTGCTCGTCGGCCAGCGTGAAGTCCGCGTCGGGGCCGCCGAGCACGCCGGTGTACGCGAGCTGCGCGACGCCCGCCGCCTTGGCCGCGTCGATGACGGCGGTGTGCTGCGGTACGCGCCTGCCGACCTCGCTGCCGGAGATGAGCAGGACGCGGTCACCGGCCCGGAAGACGTCCTTCAGGGACTCCGCGCGGTCGTAGTCGGCGACGCGGAGCTCGATGCCGCGGGCGGCGAGCGGGGCGGCCTTCGCCTCGTCGCGGACGACGGCGGCGATCTCGTCCGCGGGCACGGTGGTGAGCAGCTGGTCGATGACGAGACGGCCGAGCTGTCCGGTGGCTCCGGTGACAACGATGCTCATGGGGGGTTTCTCCTCTTTGGGTGGCGCTGGTCCTGGTTCGGGCTCGCCCACTCACTGTACGGCGTGCACTAACCAAACGAAAGTACCCACTTTGAAGTAAGGTACTGGCATGAGCGTGAGTGACCCGAGCCCGAGCAGGAAGCCCGACGTGAACCGGCAGATGTGCCCCTCACGGCTGGTTCTCGATCACGTCACCAGCCGCTGGGGCGTCCTGGTCCTCGCCGCACTGCTGGAGCGTTCGTACCGCTTCAGCGAACTGCGCCGCGAGGTCGGCGGGGTCAGCGAGAAGATGCTGGCCCAGACCCTCCAGACGCTGGAGCGCGACGGCTTCGTGCACCGGGACGCGAAGCCGGTGATCCCGCCCCGGGTCGACTACTCGCTCACCGCGCTGGGCCGGGAGGCCGCCGAGCAGGTATGGGCACTGGCCCGCTGGACGGAGCGGCGCCTGGACGCCGTGCACGCGGCGCGCGAGACGTACGACGCGCAGAAGGCGCGCGAGGCGTAGACCGCCCGGAAGGAGCAGGCGCGAGGAGAGCCGCAGGCGGGCCCCGAGCCGCAGACAGGCGGAGCAGCGGAGCAGTAGACAGGCAGAGGCGGGCAGGCAGAGGCCGGCGGGCCGTCAGGAGCAGCAGGCAGTCGAGAGCCGCAGGCGGGCAGGGGCGGTCAGTCGGGCTCAGGCGCTTGCCCCTCGTTCAGCCTCCGCAGCGCCAGCGACACGTCGAACGGCAGGATCGTCACCGCCACGTGCGGCAGTTGCGCCAGCGTCTTCGCCATCTGCTCGCCCGTGCCCCGGTGCAGCAGCTTCCCGAGCACATTGCTGTACGTACGCCGGGGCACCAGCACTGTCAGCCAGGTGTTCCCGTCTTCCGTCGTGCGGGACGCGAGCTCCTTCATCGCGTTGCGCAGCCGCCGGTCCGGGCACTCCACCAGCTCCAGGGAGACGGAGGTGGCGGCCGTCGCCTCCCACCGGGCGGCCAGCCGTCTGCCGTACGCCTCGTCGATCGCGAAGTGCACCGCCCGGATCTCGTCCGGGCGCAGCTCATGGGCGTATCGCAGGGCCTTCAGCGCCGCCAGGTCGAGCGTCTCGACCAGGACGAAGACCAGATGGCGGCGGAACCGGGGCCGGTCGGCTCCCGGGGCCTGGATGCTCTGCAGCGCGGCCGCCTCGTGCCGGTACTCGCGGTTGATCCGCATCAGCGCCCAGACCCCGAGCGGGAAGACCACCACGACCAGCCAGGCGCCCTCGGTGAACTTGGTGACGGCGAAGATCAGCACCACGGTGGCCGAGATGACCGCGGTGAGCCCGTTGATCGCGATCTTCAGCCTGCGGTGCGGCTCCCGGCGCCGCAGGTGGTACGCGGTGAGGCCGGCCCCGGCCATGGTGAACGCGGTGAACACGCCGATCGCGTACAGCGCCACCAGCCTGTCCACACTGGCGCCGGTCGCCAGCAGCAGTGCCAGTGAGACGACGGTCAGCGAGATGATGCCGTTGGAGAACGCCAGCCGGTGCCCGCGCCGGGTCAGCATCCGGGGCAGGAACCGGTCCTCGGCGACGAAGCTGGCGAGGTACGGGAAGCCCGTGAACGGCGTGTTGGCGCCGGTGTAGAGGATCAGCGCGGTCGCCAGCTGCACGAAGACCAGCCCGGCCGTGCCGACCGGCCCGCTGCCGAACGCGAGATGGGCCTCCTGCGCGATCACGGTCGGGGTGCCGTCGGTGTACGGGACCGCATGGGTGAAGTGCGCCAGCGTGGAGACGCCCAGCACGAGGGTGCCGAGTACCGCGCTCATGGCGATGAGGGTGCGGCGGGCGTTGCGGCCCTGGGGTTCACGGAACGCGGAGATGCCGTTGGAGATCGCTTCGAGCCCGGTGAGGGACGAGCCGCCGTTGGCGAACGAGCGCAGCACGATGAAGAGCGAGGCACCGTAGAGCCAGCCGCTGCCCGGGGTGCCGAGCGGCACGACCCCCTCGGCGTGCAGATCGGCGTGCGGCAGTTCGCCCGTGAGCCCGCGCAGCGCGGCGACGAGGAGGACGAGGCCGATCGCGGCCATGAAGAGGTAGGCGGGCAGCGCGAAGGCCCGGCCCGCCTCGCGGACCCCGCGCAGATTCCCGTACGCGAGCAGCACGATGACGGCGACGGAGACCGGGAGCTGGAGGTGGTCCAGGCCGGTGAAGTCGCCGCCGACCAGATGGGCGAGCGAGATCAGGGCGTTGGTACCGGCCGAGACCTGCACGGCGACGGTGACGATGTAGTCGACGAGCAGCGCCACGGCGGCGATCTGCGCGACGTTCGGCCCGAAGTTCTCCCGGGCGACGACGTACGACCCGCCCGCCCGGGTGTAGATCATCACGACATCGCTGTAGCAGAGCGTCAGGAGCAGCAGCACGAGCAGGATCGCGCCGGTCACCGGCAGGAGCAGCGTGAAGGCGGCGGCACCGACGACGGGTACGAGGACCCGGAGCATCTCCTCGGAGCCGTACGCGGTCGAACTGACGCAGTCGGAGGCGAGCACCCCGAGCGCCGTCCGGTTGTTCAGCTTCTCCTCGCTGATGCGCTCGGTGGTGAGCGCCTTGCCGAGCAGACGCCTCTTGATGCGGTACGCCGGGCGGTCCAGGGTCATGGCCACATGGTGCGCGGTGGCCGGCCGGACCCCCGGACGCAATCGCCGGACGGGCCGAAATTCAGCCCGTCCGGCGACGGAGAGAAGCATCGGGCAGCGGCTGGAGGCGGTTCAGCCGACGACGGTCCAGTTGTCGTTGCCCGCGAGGAGCGCGGCCAGGTCGCCCTTGCCGTCCCTCTCGACGGCGGAGTCGAGCTGCTCGGCCATCTGCGTGTCGTAGACGGGCCGGTCGACGCTGCGCAGCACCCCGATGGGGGTCTGGTGCAGGGTGTCGGGGTCGGCGAGGCGGGACAGTGCGAAGGCGGTGGCCGGGCTGGCGGCGTGCGCGTCGTGGACGAGGATCTGCGACTGGTTCTCCTCGGTGACCGCGACGACCTTGAGGTCGCCGGTGGCCGGGTCGCGGACGACACCCTTGTCGTTGTCCGCGCCGAAGAGGATCGGCTGCCCGTGCTCCAGCCGGATCACCGCGTTCTGCGCCTGGTCCTTGTCCTTGAGGACCTCGAAGGCGCCGTCGTTGAAGATGTTGCAGTTCTGGTAGATCTCCACCAGTGCCGTGCCCGGGTGGTCGGCCGCCGCGCGCAGCACGCTCGTGAGGTGCTTGCGGTCGGAGTCGACGGTGCGGGCGACGAAGGACGCCTCTGCGCCGATGGCCAGGGACACCGGGTTGAAGGGGGCGTCGAGCGAGCCCATCGGCGTCGACTTGGTGATCTTGCCGACTTCGGAGGTGGGGGAGTACTGCCCCTTGGTGAGCCCGTAGATCCGGTTGTTGAAGAGGAGGATCTTGAGGTTCACGTTGCGGCGCAGGGCGTGGATGAGGTGGTTGCCGCCGATGGACAGGGCGTCGCCGTCGCCCGTGACGACCCAGACGGACAGGTCGCGGCGGGAGGAGGCGAGCCCGGTCGCGATGGCGGGGGCGCGGCCGTGGATGGAGTGCATCCCGTAGGTGTTCATGTAGTACGGGAAGCGGGAGGAGCAGCCGATGCCGGAGACGAAGACGATGTTCTCCTTCGCCAGTCCGAGTTCGGGCATGAAGCCCTGGACGGCGGCGAGGACCGCGTAGTCGCCGCAGCCGGGGCACCAGCGGACTTCCTGGTCGGACTTGAAGTCCTTCATGGACTGCTTGGCCTCGGCCTTGGGCACCAGATGGAGGAGTTCGTTGGTGTCAGGCATCGATGGCCTCCTTCAGAGCCGTCGCCAGCTGTTCGGCCTTGAACGGCATACCGTTGACCTGGTTGTAACTGCGCGCGTCGATCAGGTACTTGGCCCGGACGAGGGTGGCCAGCTGGCCGAGGTTCATCTCGGGCACGATCACCTTCTCGTAACGCTTCAGCACCTCGCCGAGGTTCCTCGGGAAGGGGTTGAGGTTGCGCAGATGGGCCTGGGCGATGGGGTGTCCGGCGGCGCGCAGCCGGCGGACGGCGGCGGTGATGGGGCCGTAGGTGGAGCCCCAGCCCAGGACGAGGGTGCGCGCCTGGTCGGGGTCGTCGGCCTCGATGTCGGGGACCTCGATGCCGTCGATCTTGGCCTGCCGGGTGCGGACCATGAGGTCGTGGTTGGCGGGGTCGTAGGAGATGTTGCCGCTGCCGTCCTGCTTCTCGATGCCGCCGATGCGGTGTTCGAGGCCGGGGGTGCCGGGGATCGCCCAGGGGCGGGCCAGGGTCTCCGGGTCGCGCTTGTACGGCCAGAACACCTCGGTGCCGTCGGCCAGTTCGTGGTTCGGGCCGGTGGTGAACCGGACGCGCAGGTCGGGGAGTTCGTCGACCTCGGGGATCTTCCACGGTTCGGAGCCGTTGGCGAGGTAGCCGTCGGAGAGGAGGAAGACCGGGGTGCGGTACGTCAGCGCGATCCGGGCGGCGTCGAGTGCGGCGTCGAAGCAGTCCGCCGGGGTCCTCGGGGCCACGATCGGGACCGGGGCCTCGCCGTTGCGCCCGTACATCGCCTGGAGCAGGTCGGCCTGCTCGGTCTTGGTGGGCAGGCCGGTGGACGGGCCGCCGCGCTGGATGTCGACGACGATCAGCGGCAGTTCCAGGGAGACGGCCAGCCCGATGGTCTCCGACTTCAGGGCCACCCCGGGCCCGGACGTCGTCGTCACCGCGAGCGACCCGCCGAACGCGGCGCCCAGCGCGGCGCCGATGCCCGCGATCTCGTCCTCGGCCTGGAAGGTGCGTACGCCGAAGTTCTTGTGCCTGCTGAGCTCGTGCAGGATGTCGGAGGCCGGGGTGATCGGGTACGAGCCCAGGTAGAGCGGCAGATCCGCCTGCCGGCTCGCCGCGATCAGCCCGTAGGACAGCGCCAGGTTCCCGGAGATGTTGCGGTACGTGCCCGTCGGGAAGGCATGCGAGGCGGGTGCCACCTCATAGCTGACGGCGAAGTCCTCCGTCGTCTCCCCGAAATTCCATCCGGCCCGGAAGGCGGCCACGTTCGCCTCGGCGATCTGCGGCTTCTTCGCGAACTTGGCGCGAAGGAACGCCTCGGTTCCCTCGGTCGGCCGGTGGTACATCCAGGACAGCAGCCCGAGCGCGAACATGTTCTTCGAGCGCTCGGCCTCCTTGCGGGAGAGCCCGAACTCCTTCAGTGCCTCGATCGTGAGCGTGGTCAGCGGCACCGGATGGACGTTGTACGCCTCCAGTGAGCCGTCCTCCAGGGGGCTGGTCCCGTAGCCGACCTTCGCCATCGGGCGCTTGGTGAACTCGTCGGTGTTCACGATGATTTCGGCACCGCGCGGCACATCGCCGATGTTGGCCCTGAGCGCGGCCGGGTTCATCGCGACCAGGACGTTCGGCGCATCGCCCGGAGTCAGGATGTCGTGATCGGCGAAATGCAGCTGGAACGACGAAACCCCCGGCAGGGTGCCTGCGGGGGCGCGGATCTCGGCGGGGAAGTTCGGCAGCGTGGAGAGATCGTTCCCGAAGGAGGCGGTCTCCGAGGTGAACCGGTCACCGGTGAGCTGCATACCGTCTCCGGAGTCACCCGCGAAGCGGATGATCACCCGGTCGAGGCGGCGGATCTCCTTCTCGCCGGCGCCCGCATGATCGGAACCAGGGGCACGCTGTCCGACGAGCGCCTCGTCGGCCTCATCGGCCTGTTCGGTTGGGCTACTGACCTGGCTGGTCACTGAACTGGACCTCCCTCGGGGCGGCGGCTCGGGACCGGCCGGCCCGCCGGCGGTCCCAAGGCCCACCCTACGACGGTAAGGGTCACCTTCCCTGGACCGATCATATGGTGGACGTCGTTTTGAGACGCGATTTGATACCGATTTGTCATGCTTGGCAAGCCCCCCAGCCGTTCGACGAAGACGCCGTGCGCTCATTCTTTGGTTCTAGGACCCCCGACCGGCCGCCGAGGGCGGCCGGTCGGGGGCCCGTGGTGATCCTTCCCCGGCCCCCACCAGATGACTGACAGGGTGTCAGTGGGTCAGGAGTTCAGGTAGGTCAGTACTGCCAGTACCCGGCGGTGATCCCCGTCACTGGGGGACAGGCCGAGTTTCAGGAAGATATTGCTGACGTGCTTCTCCACGGCGCCGTCGCTCACCACCAGCTGCTTGGCCACCGCGGAGTTGGTCCGCCCCTCCGCCATCAGGCCGAGCACCTCGCGCTCGCGCGGCGTCAGTCCGGCCAGGACGTCCTGTTTGCGGCTGCGGCCCAGCAGCTGGGCCACCACTTCCGGGTCCAGCGCCGTGCCGCCCTGCGCCACCCGGACCACCGCGTCCACGAACTCCCGGACCTCTGCGACCCGGTCCTTGAGCAGATACCCGACACCCCGGCTGGATCCGGCCAGCAGCTCGGTGGCGTACTGCTCCTCGACGTACTGCGAAAGGACCAGGACCCCGATCCCGGGGTAGTCCTTGCGCAGCCGCACGGCCGCCCGCACGCCCTCGTCGGTGTGGGTGGGCGGCATCCGCACGTCGGCGACCACCACATCGGGCAGCGCGTCCTGTCCCGCGAGATCGTGCACCGTCTTGATCAGTGCCTCGGCGTCCCCGACCCCGGCGACCACGTCGTGCCCGAGATCGGTCAGCAGCCGGGTGAGCCCTTCCCGAAGCAGTACCGAATCCTCGGCTATGACTACCCGCACTCTGTCCTCCGCCATGACGCCGTATCCCCCACTGCTCGCTGGTCCTCGTACGGTATCCAGCATCGCAGTATCGGCAGTGCTGTGTCCCCGGCCGCCGTACTGGCTCGAAATCGAGCCCGCACGGCGGCCGGGGACGAGAGGGTGTGGAGAGGGCCGCGGACCGGGGGGTCCGGTCGCGGCCCGGTGCGGGTGGGCTCAGCCGCGCCACGGCAGCTCGGCCGTGATCCGTGTCGGACCGCCCTGCGGGGAATCCACGACGAGGACGCCGTCCACCGCGTCCAGCCGCTCGGTCAGCCCGGCCAGCCCGCTGCCCGACGACACGTCGGCGCCGCCGCGTCCGTTGTCGGTGACCTGGAGCATCAGCCGGTTCGCGGCCCGCCACACGTCGACCGACGCATGGGTCGCGTGCGCGTGCTTGCTCACGTTCTGCAGCAGCTCGGAGACCGTGAAGTACGCGATCCCCTCGATCGCCTGGGCGGGCCGGGACGCCAGGTCCACCTCGACCGCCACGGGGACGGTGCAGCGGGAGGCGATGGCGGAGAGTGCGGCGTCGAGTCCGCGGTCGGTGAGGACGGCGGGGTGGATGCCGCGGGCGAGGTCGCGGAGTTCCTGGAGGGCGACCTTGACCTCGCCGTGGGCCTCGTCGACCATGCGGGCCGCGGCCTCGGGGTCGTCCGTCAGCTTCTCCTTCGCCAGGCCCAGATCCATGGCGAGGGCGACGAGCCGGGCCTGTGCGCCGTCGTGCAGGTCGCGCTCGATGCGGCGCAGGTCGGCTGCGGCCGTGTCGACGACCACCCCGCGGTCCGACTCCAGCTCCGAGACGCGCGTCGCCAGCCGGGACGGCCCGAGCAGCCCGGCCACCATCACCCGGTCCACGCTCGTCAGACCGCGGATGATCCACGGGGTGACGAGGACGACCACCAGACCGCACACGGCGGTCGCGGCCAGCTCGAAGGTGGTGTCGAGGTAGATCTGGCGGTGGTCGTCGCCGTACAGCTGAATGCCCTGGACCCCCACGGCCGTCGGGAAGATCCAGTGCCACAGCGGGTAGGTGAGGGCGGCCCACCCGTACGACCAGAACGTCAGCGAGACGACGAAGGAGAAGACCGCCCACGGGAAGTGCAGCAGCGCGTAGAGCAGATGCCGCCAGGACACCCCGCTCTTCAGGACCGCGCCCACCCAGGACATCAGACCGCCGGTCCTGCCGCGCACGGGCGCCGGCTCGGCCACCTCCAGCCCCAGCAGTCCGCGCGCCCGAGCCCGCTCCAGCGCGCCGAAACCGCGGCACATCGCCAGCGTGCCGGCCAGGATCGGGACGCCGAGGAAGGTGATCAGCATGCCGATGCCCAGCGACGTCAGGGCGATCGAGAGACCGAACAGGATCGCGCTGATCGGCAGGCTCAGCAGCAGATAGCCGAACTCGCGCCAGGTCCTGCCCTCCAACGGCGCGCGCAGCGCGGCGGGGAGGAAGTGCTTCACCGGGGGACGGTCCCCGAAACCGGCTCCGGACCGCTGGTGGTCCCGAGTGTCCGGTCCGTATGCCGTGGTCATGGATGCTTCCGTTTCGTCTCGGGGCCGGTTTCTCCGGCGGTTTCACGGTTCCGGGTTCCGGGCGGGTCTCACGGTTCCGGGTTCCGGGGTTCAGGCTGGTACGCCAAGGGTGCCGGGTCGCGGGCCCGCCCGCCATGAGGGCGGTATCCCTCTTCGGCCGGGGGTTTTCCCCACCCCCCGAGGGGGCCGGGACGAGGCGTCCCGCAGCCCGGAACCGCTTCAGGGGCCGGACTCCGCGAGCCCGGCGTGATCCGAACGTGAAGACCCTAGGGGTGCCCGGCGGTCCGGTCGGTGTCCCGGTCCCGCCAGGGCAGTTCCGCGGTGACGGTCGTGGGGCCGCCGACCGGGGAGTCCAGGACGAACAGCCCGTCGACGGCGCCCAGCCGTTCGGCCAGCCCGGCCATGCCCGTACCGCCGTCCATCCGGGCCCCGCCCTGCCCGTCGTCCGTGACCTGGAGCAGCAGCCGGTCCGCCGACCGCCACACCTCCACGGACGCCGAGCGTGCCCTGCTGTGCTTGCTCACGTTCTGCAGCAGCTCGGAGACCGTGAAGTACGCGATCCCCTCGATCGCCTCCGCCGGACGCGCCGGAAGATCCACCCCCACCGTCACGGGGACGGTGCAGCGGGAGGCGATGGCGGAGAGTGCGGCGTCGAGTCCGCGGTCGGTGAGGACGGCGGGGTGGATGCCGCGGGCGAGGTCGCGGAGTTCCTGGAGGGCGACCTTGATCTCGCCGTGGGCCTCGTCGACCATGCGGGCCGCGGCCTCGGGGTCGTCCGTCAGCTTCTCCTTCGCCAGGCCCAGGCCCATGGCGAGGGCGACGAGCCGGGCCTGTGCGCCGTCGTGCAGGTCGCGCTCGATGCGGCGCAGGTCGGCTGCGGCCGTGTCGACGACCACCCCCCGGCCCGACTCCAGCTCGGCGATCCTGCGTTCCAGCTCGTCGGAGGGGGAGAGCAGCCCGCGTGCCATCGCCCGGTCGGCATGGGTGAGGAACCGCGCGATGTAGGGGAGCACCGGCCACAGCACGAAGAGGCTCACCAGCGTCACGACGAAGGTGAGCACACCCCAGGGCAGCCGGATGAAGGAGTACAGCACCGCCCGCCAGCCCACCGGGTCCTTGAGGCTCGACCACAGCCAGGGGAAGAAGCCCTGGGCCGGGCGGGACAGCTCCATCGGGCTGGGTTCGTCGATCCGCACCCCGAGCATCGCCCGCGCCCGGCCCCGCTCGGCCCTGCCGATCAGGCGCGCCCCGTGCAGCCCGGCGGCGAGGAAGGGCAGGCCGACCACGGTGACCGAGAGCCCCACGCCGACGCCGATCATGAACACCGTGTAAAGAAACCCGGCCACAGCCATGGGGAAGTTGGCCAGGAGATAGGCGATTTCCTTCCACGTCCACCGATCGAGGGCGAAGCGGGCGGGTGGTGGACGGTCGTTGTCGGGCAGGGGGCTCATGGTCATACGCCCAGCCTGCCGGGCGAGGGCCCGCGCGCGCCATGGGGCTCGTGGGTGGCGTGAAGTAGGGATAACCCCACCCGTTGCCCGACGCGGCTGCTTACCCTCTCTTTAACAGGGCCTAGACTCCCGTGCGTACAGATCGTCGAACGGGTTTGAGGGAGCGAGGGGCGGACGTGGCGGACCTGCCGGAATCGACCGTTCTCGCGTCGGACTACTTCCACAGCTATTCCGTGGTCGGACTGCTCGCCGTGATCGGCGTGCTGTTCGTCGCCGTCGCCTTCGGGGCGGGCCGGTTGCTGCGCCCCGTGGTTCCCACACCGGAAAAGCTCCTGACGTACGAGTGCGGCGTGGACCCGGTGGGTGAAGGATGGGCACATACCCAGGTCCGTTATTACGTCTATGCCTTCCTGTACGTGATCTTCGCCGTCGACTCGATCTTCCTGTTTCCGTGGGCGACCGTATTCGCGGCACCCGGATACGGGGCGACGACTCTGGTGGAGATGTTCATCTTCCTCGGTTTCCTGGCCGTAGGACTGCTCTACGCATGGAAGAAGGGCGTCCTCGAATGGACGTGACGAGCGCTCCGCCCCCCGAGCACCGGCCCACGACGCAGCCGGGACCGGAGCAGGAGCCCGGGGCGGGATCCGAACCGCAGCCCGTTCCGACGTTCCTGCCGGAGCCCAAGCGGCTCGGCGTCCTGTCGCGCCTGGCCCCGGAGCCGATGAAGGTGGTCCTGAACTGGGGCCGCCGCTACAGCCTCTGGGTCTTCAACTTCGGGCTCGCCTGCTGCGCCATCGAATTCATCGCCGCCTCCATGGCCCGGCACGACTTCATCCGGCTCGGCGTGATCCCGTTCGCCCCCGGCCCGCGCCAGGCCGACCTCATGATCGTCTCCGGCACGGTGACGGACAAGATGGCTCCGGCCGTGAAGCGGCTGTACGAGCAGATGCCCGAGCCCAAGTACGTCATCTCCTTCGGCGCCTGCTCCAACTGCGGCGGCCCCTACTGGGACTCGTACTCCGTGACGAAGGGCGTCGACCAGATCATTCCGGTGGACGTCTACGTACCCGGCTGCCCGCCCCGGCCGGAGGCGCTCCTCCAGGGCATCCTCAAGCTCCAGGAGAAGATCGCCCGCGAGTCGCTGGGCGACCGGTACGCGACGGGCGGCGGCAGCCGTCCCTCCACCACCGCACTGCGCAGCGGCCTGGTCCCCGCCCCGCCGGCACCGGAGGAGGACCGCGCATGACCGGCACCCCTGTCGGCGCCGCCGACGACGCCTACGACTACGACCGCCTGCCGGACGCCGCCGCCGAGTTCTTCGGTGCGGAGGCGACCGCCGCGTACGCGTACGACCTGCTGACCGTCGACGTACCGGCCGCCTCCTGGACCGCCGCCCTCGAAACGGCCCGCGACCGGCTGGGCTGCACCTATTTCGACTGGCTGAGCGCGGTCGACGAACCGGGCACCGGCTTCCGGGTCTGCGCCCACGTCGCGGCCCTGGCCGAGGGCAGGATCCGCCGCCTGCTGATCCGTACGACCGTGCCGCACGAGGCGGCCGTCCTTCCCACCGCCATCGACATCTACGCGGGCGCGGCCTGGCACGAACGCGAGACGCACGAGATGTTCGGCATCGGCTTCGAGGGCCACCCGCACCTGGTGCCGCTGCTGCTGCCCGAGGGCTTCGAGGGTCACCCGCTGCGCAAGGACTTCGTCCTGGCGGCACGCGTCGCGAAGGCCTGGCCGGGCGCGAAGGAGCCGGGCGAGTCGGAGCACGGCGGCCCGAAGCGGCGCACGATGCTGCCGCCCGGCGTCCCCGACCCGAACGAATGGGGCCCCTTGAAGGGCCAGCTCCCGCCCGCCCCGTCCCGCCCGGCGCGCGCCGCACGCGCGGCGGGCGACCGCCCGGTACGCCGTACCCGGAGCGCGAGCGAGGGCTCGGCCGGCCAGCGGGCGGAGGCAGCCGCACCGGCAGCCGGGGCCGGGACCACGACGCCTGCCGCACCCCCGCGCCGCACCCGCAGCGCCTCCCAGGGCTCGGCGAGCCAGCAGCGCGAAGCGCCGAAGCCGACCACGGGTACGGGGACGGGGACGAGCACCGGTACGGGGACGAGCACGGGTACGGGGACGAGCACGGGTACGGGGACGAGCACGGGTACGGGGACGGGGACGGGGACGGGGACGAGCACCGGGGCGGGGGCGGTGGAGCCGGGCACCGGAAGCACCGACGCTCCCTGGCACCACGCCCGCCCGGCCTTCGACACCACCCCCGAACCGCCCGCGGTACCGGGTGCGCCGGGTGCCTCTGGCACCTCCGGCACCTCCGGCACCCCGGATGCCTCTCAGCCACGCGGCACGACGAACGCCCCAGACGCTCCGGAGACCCCAGACGCCCCAGACGCCCCAGGCACCCCGGAGCAGCCCGGCACCCCGCCCTCGCCCGCCGCTCCCGAGCAGCCCGAGTCCGAGACCGAGACCGAAACCCCCGACCGCCCCGCCGGAGGCGATACCGCGTGAACGACGTACTCGACGTCGCCCTCCGGCTCGTCATCGTCTTCGCCGTGTTCATGGTCCTCCCCCTCGTCGTGGGACAGACCGAGCACAAGGTGATGGCCCACATGCAGGGCCGCCTCGGACCCATGTACGCGGGCGGCTTCCACGGCTGGGCCCAGCTCGTCGCCGACGGTGTGAAGTTCGCGCAGAAGGAAGACATCGTCCCGGCCGGGGCCGACCGCCGTATCTTCCAGCTCGCACCGGCCGTCGCGCTGCTCCCGTACCTCCTCGTGCTCGTCGCCATCCCGATCGGCCCGAGCGAGGGCGCGGTCGGCCAGGTCGTCGACGCGGGCATCTTCTTCGTGCTCGCCGTGATGGGCGTCGGAGTGCTCGGCTCGCTCATGGCGGGCTGGGCATCGGCCAACAAGTTCTCCCTGCTCGGGGCGGTGCGTACCGCCGCCCAGCTGCTCGCGTACGAGCTGCCGATGCTGCTCGCCGCCGCCTCCGTCGCGATGGCGGCCGGCACCGTCTCCCTCCCGGGCATCCTCAACGCCTTCGAGTGGTGGTGGCTGCCCTGGCAGATCGTCGGCGCCCTGGTCTTCTTCGTGGCCGGACTCGCCGAGCTGCAACGCCCGCCGTTCGACATGCCGATCGCCGACTCGGAGATCATCTTCGGTGCGTACACCGAGTACACCGGCCTCCGCTTCGCGCTGTTCCTGCTCGCCGAGTACGCCGGCATCGTCGTGCTGTGCGGACTGACCACCGTCCTCTTCCTCGGCGGCTGGCACGGCCCGTTCGGCGCCGACGGACTCGGCTGGGTCTGGACGCTCCTCAAGACCGCCGTCCTCGCCTTCGTCATCATCTGGCTGCGCGTGAGCTACCCCCGGCTGCGCGAGGACCAGCTCCAGAAGCTCGCCTGGACCACGCTCATCCCGCTCGCTCTCGCGCAGATCGCGCTCACCGGCATCGTGAAGGTGGCGATCAACTGATGACCGCGTCGCTCCCGCCCTCCCGGCCCCGCATCCCCGGCTCCGGTCTGGCCAAGGGCCTGGCCGTCACCCTGCGGACGATGACGAGGAAGTCGGTCACCGCCCAGTACCCGGACGTCCAGCCGGAGCTCCCGCCCCGGTCCCGCGGAGTCATCGCCCTGTTCGAGGAGAACTGCACGGTCTGCATGCTCTGCGCCCGTGAGTGCCCGGACTGGTGCATCTACATCGACTCCCACAAGGAGACGGTGCCCGCCGCGGTTCCGGGCGGCCGGGAGCGCAGCCGCAACGTCCTCGACCGCTTCGCGATCGACTTCTCGCTCTGCATGTACTGCGGTATCTGCATCGAGGTGTGCCCCTTCGACGCACTGTTCTGGTCACCGGAGTTCGAGTACGCGGAGACGGACATCCTCGAACTCACCCATGAGCGCGACAAGCTCCGCGCATGGATGTGGACGGTGCCGGAACCACCCGCGCTCGACCCGGGCGCCGAGGAGCCGAAGGAGATCGCCGCCGCGCGCAAGACGGCGGAGAAGCTCGAAGCCCAGCGCGCCAAGGAGGCGCAGGAAGCCCAGCAGGCCCGAGCGGCCCAGCAGATCCAGCAGGACCGGAAGGAAGAGGGGGAGGAGTGACACTCGCAGCCGCCGCAGCCCACTCCGCCCATTCCGCCCCCTCCGGCTTCCTCTCCCCGACCGGCATCGAGATCGCCTTCGTCCTCGTCGGCATCGCCACCCTCGGCGCGGCCCTCGTCACCGTCACGACCAAGCAGCTGGTGCATGCCGCCCTCTGGCTGGTCGCGGCGCTCGGCGGGCTCGCCGTCGAGTACCTCCTGCTCACCGCGGAGTTCATCGCGTGGGTACAGGTACTGATCTACGTCGGTTCCGTGGTCGTCCTCCTTCTCTTCGGGCTGATGCTCACCAAGGCCCCCATCGGCCGCTCCCCGGACGCCGATTCGGGCAACCGCTGGGCGGCCCTCGGCGTGGCGGCCGCCTCCGCCGGCACGCTCGTCTGGGTCGTCGTCGACGCCTTCCGCACCACCTGGATCGACCTGGGCGGACCGGCCCAGGGCTCCACCGAAGTGACCGGCGCCTTCCTCTTCCGGCACTGGGTACTGCCGTTCGAGGCGCTCTCCGTCCTGCTGCTCGCCGCCCTCGTCGGCGCGATCGTCCTGTCCCGCAAGCGCGGTAAGGAGCAGAGCTGATGCACCTCGCCTATCCCGCCGTGCTCGCCGTCCTCCTCTTCTGCACCGGGCTGTACGGAGTGCTCGCCCGCCGCAACGCGATCCTGGTCCTGATGTCCGTCGAGCTGATGCTCAACGCCGTCAACCTCAACCTGGTCGCCTTCGACGTCTGGATCCGCGACACCCTGCACTCCGGCCAGGCCCTCACCCTCTTCACCATCGCCGTCGCGGCGGCCGAGATCGGCATCGGCCTCGCCATCGTCCTCGCCGTCTACCGCAACCGCGGCAGCTCGGACATCGACCGCCTCCGCGACACCGCCGAGACCGACGCCGCCGAAACCCTCCCCGGCGACGAGGCCGACGAGACCGAGGGCACCGAAGACCAGGCCACTGCTCCGGCAGGGAAGGCAAAGAAGGCAGAGGCCACCACGTGACCACCACGACCCTCGCCGTCCTCGTCCCCCTCCTTCCGTTCCTGGGCGCCGCGGCCGGCCTCCTGCTCGGACGCACCGCCCCCGGTTACGTACGCCCCCTCGCCGTACTGCCGACCCTCGCCGCCTTCGTGCTCGCCGTCGCCGTCGCCTCGCGCCAGGGCGGCGGACGGGCCATCGACGCGGCGACCCGGCTCACCCCCACCGGCTCCGTCCCGATCGATCTCGCCCTGCACCTCGACGGCTTCGCGGTCCTCGTCGCCGTCCTGGTCGGGCTCGTCGCGACCTGTGTGCAGATCTATTCGACCGCCTATCTGCGCGACGACCCCCGCTACCCCTCGTACGCGGCCCTCGTCTCCCTCTTCACCTCCGCGATGCTGCTCGTCGTCTACTCCGGCGACCTGATGGTGCTCCTGGTCGGCTGGGAGATCATGGGCATCTGCTCGTACTTCCTCGTGGGCCACTACTGGGAGACGCCCGAGGCCCGCGCCGCCTCCCTCAAGGCCTTCCTGGTCACCAAGCTCGGCGACGTCCCCTTCCTGATCGGGCTGTTCGCCCTCGCCGCCGACACCGGCTCGTTCCGCATCACCCGCATCCTGGGCGCCGTCGCGAACGGCGGCCTGGACCACCCCACGCTCATCGCCCTGCTGCTCCTCGCGGGTGTCGCGGGCAAATCCGCGCAGTTCCCCCTGCACACCTGGCTGCCCGACGCGATGGCCGGCCCCACCCCCGTCTCCGCGCTGATCCACGCCGCGACGATGGTCGCCGCCGGCATCTACTTCGTGGCCCGGCTCCTTCCCGTCTTCGCCCAGTCGGGCGCGGCCCTCGTCGTCCTCGCCGTGATGGCGGCGGTCACGATGATCGGGTCGGGGATCGCCGCCCTCGCCCAGGACGACATCAAGCGCGTCCTCGCGTACTCGACGATCGGCCAGCTCGGCTACATGTCCGGCGCCCTCGCCGTCGGCGACCGCGGGGCCGCCGTCTTCCACCTCCTCTCGCACGGTGCGTTCAAGGCCGTCCTCTTCCTCGCCGTGGGCGTCGTCATCCACGCCGCCGGAACCAACTCGCTGGCCGCCATGTCCCGCATGGGCGGCCTGGCGAAGCGCATCCCGGACGCCTACTGGACGATGACCGTCGCCCTCCTCGCACTCGCCGCCATCCCGCCGTTCGCCGGCTTCTTCTCCAAGGAAGCCGTCCTCGTCGCCGCCGAGCACACCGCGCTCGGGGACCGGCACGTCGCCCCGGCCGCCGCCGGCTGGACCGTCCTCGTCGCCGGGCTGCTGGCCGCCGTCCTCACCGCCGCGTACGCCATCCGGCTGTGGCTCCTCGCCTTCCGGGGCCGCGGCGCCGAGGCCCCCGACCACGGCAGGCAGCCCGTCGCGATGACCGCCGTCCTCTGGGTCCTCGCCGTCCCCACCATCGCCTTCGGACTGACCGTCGGCGCGATCACCGACTGGTTCGACGGCCACAGCCTCACCCCGTCCCTGACCACCGCCGTCCTCTCCACGGGCGCCGGCCTCGTCGGCGGCCTCGTCACCTACGGTGCCTGGCGCCACACCTCGGCCCTCGCCGCCCGCACGCCCGCGGGCACGGTCGTGGCCCACCCCGAGGCCGAACCCGCCCTCGTCGAGGCCCAGGCCATGTCGGCGCACACCGCCGCCTACGGCAGCTACGGGGACGCCCCCGACCCGGCCGACCCCGGCCGTCTGCTGCTCGGCCCGCTCCACCGCCACGCCGCCACGGGCTTCCACCTCGACGCCCTGTACACGGCCCTGTTCGTCCGCCCCGTCCAGGCCGCGGCGAGCCTCGTCCGCTTCCTGGACCGAGAGGTCGTCGACACCTACGTACGCGGCTCCGGCACCGGCGCACGCTGGCTCGGCACCGCCGTCCGCCGCGCCCAGACGGGCAATGTGCAGACCTACCTCAGCGCACTGCTCGCCGGTTCGCTGGTCCTGGCGATCGCCGCCGTCGTTTTTGCCAACGTCAACGCCGGGTCGTGAGCCGTGATCGATATCAGTGAATCCGTGATGCAGTTCCTTCTCGCGTTCATCGTCGTCGCCCCGCTCATCGGCGCCGTGGCAGCTCTGCTGCCGGCCCCGCCCGGGCTGAAGGGCAGCAGCCCCGACCAGGCAGTGCTCCGCCACGGTGTGACCGTCACCGGCGCGATCCTCGTCGCCGCGATCGTCCTCGCCGCGGGCTTCGACCACGACCACCCGTCGAAGATGCAGGCCACCACCGACATCAGCTGGATCCCGGCGCTCGACGTCCGCATCCATCTCGGCATCGACGGCATCTCGCTCCCCCTTCTCGTACTGACCGCGCTGCTGACCTTCCTCTGCGCGCTCTACAGCTACTTCAAGCTGCCCGCGGGCCCCTCCCCGAAGGCCTTCGTCGCTCTCCTGCTCGTCCTGGAGTCCGGCACCCTCGCGACCTTCGCCGTCCTCGATCTGCTGCTGTTCTTCCTGGCGTTCGAGATGGTGCTCATCCCGATGTACTTCCTCATCGCCCGCTGGGGCGGTGCGCAGAAGCAGGCCGCCGCCTGGAAATTCATCCTCTACACACTGCTCGGCTCGGTGATCATGCTGCTGGGCCTGCTCCTCGTCGGACTGAAGAGCGGCACCTTCGACATGGTGGCACTCGCCACTGACAACGGCCGTGGGCTCACTTCGTCCGTGCAGGTCATCGCCGTTCTGGCGATCGGCATCGGGCTCGCCGTGAAGACCCCGATGTGGCCGCTGCACAGTTGGCTCCCGGACGCACACACCGCTGCCCCGACCGTCGGCTCGGTCCTGCTCGCGGGTGTCCTGCTGAAGATGGGTACGTACGGATTCGTCCGCATCCTGCTCCCCATCACCCCCGACGGCATGCACACCTTCGCGCCCTACCTCGCCGCCTTCGCGGTGGTCGGCATCGTCTACGGATCGCTCGCCTGCCTGGCGCTGGCACGCCCCGGCTCCAAGGGCGACCTCAAGCGCCTGATCGCGTACTCCTCCGTCGGCCACATGGGCTTCGTGCTCCTCGGCATCGCGAGCATGACCCCCACCGGAGTCAACGGCGCGCTCTTCGCCAACATCGCCCACGGCCTCATCACCGGCCTGCTGTTCTTCCTGGCCGGCGCGGTCAAGGACCGGTACGGCACCGCCGACCTCGACACCCTCTCCGGCGCCACCGGGGCCGCGCTCTACGGCCGGGCCCCCCGCCTCGGCGGCCTCCTCGCGTTCGCGGCAGTCGCCTCCCTGGGCCTGCCCGGGCTCGCCGGGTTCTGGGGCGAGATGCTCGCCCTGTTCGGCTCCTTCGACCCCGCCGACGGACTCAGCCGCCCCGCCTTCCTCACCTTCATGTCGATCGCCGCGTTCGGCACCCTGCTCACCGCCGCGTACATGCTGATCGTCGTACGCCGCGTCTGCATGGGCGAGAAGCGCGAGGAGCCGCAGCGGTTCGCCGACGTCCAGACGTACGAATTCGCCGCCTGGACCCCACTGGCCGCCCTCACCGTCCTCGCCGGCCTGTGGCCCGCCGTCCTCCTCGGCCTCACCGACCCGGCCGTGCAGAAGCTCCTCGCAGGAGGCAAGTCGTGACCTCAGCCGTCGTCACCCCGGGCGTCGTCACCACAGCGGCCGACAGCACCACCAGCCTCGTCCAGACCATCGACTGGCTCGCGATCGCGCCCCCGGTCGTCGTGGCGGCCGTCGCCCTGATCGTCCTGGTCGCCGACCTCTTCCTCCCCGCGGAACGCAAACCGCTCCTCGGCTGGCTCACCGTGGCCGGACTTGTCGCCGGACTCGTCCTCCTCGTCCCGCTGCGCGAGGGCGACCACTCCACCTTCTGCCTGACCGCGGCCACCACCGGCACCGGTACCACCGGGGCCTGCAGCTACACCGCCGACCACTTCGCCCTCGTCATCCAGGCCCTCGTACTCGGCGGCGCCCTGCTGACCGCCCTGCTCTCCCTCGGCGACACCCGCAGACTCCCTGCCGGGGAGTTCTGGTTCCTGCTGCTCTCCTCCGCCTCGGGCGCCGCGCTCCTGCCGGCCGCCCGCGACCTCGCCACTCTCGTCGTCGCCCTCGAAGTCGCCTCGCTGCCCGCCTTCGCCCTCGTCGGCATCAAGCGCGGCGACCGGCGGTCCTCCGAGGCCGCGCTGAAATTCTTCCTCTCCTCCGTGGTCGCCACCGCCGTCATGCTGCTCGGCGTCAGCTTCGTGTACGCGACCACCGGCACCCTGCACCTCACGGAGATCGCCGCCCGGCTCGACGACGTACCGGGACAGCTCGACACCCTGGCCCGGACGGGCGTCGTCCTCACCCTGGTCGGCTTCGCCTTCAAGACGGCAGCCGCGCCCTTCCACTTCTGGGTGCCCGACACCTACGTCGGCGCCCCCCTGCCGGTCGCCGCCTACCTCTCGGTCGTCGGGAAGGCGGTCGGCTTCTCCGGCCTCATCCTCGTCACCGTGATCGCGTTCCCGGCGTACGCGGACGTCTGGGGACCGGCCCTCGCCGTCCTCGCCGCACTCACCATGACGATCGGCAACGTCGCCGCCCTGCGCCAGAGCGCCACCCGCGTCCGCAGCGCCGTACGCCTCCTCGCCTGGTCGTCCGTCGCCCAGGCCGGCTACCTCCTGGTGCCGATCGCCGCCGCCGCGTACTCCAGCGACGAACACATCGGCTCGACGGTCGCGTACGCCCTCATGTACGCCGTCGTGAACCTCGGCGCCTTCGCGGTGGCCGCCCTCGTCGCCCGTACGAACCCCGGGAACCGGATCACCGACTACCGCGGCCTGTACGCCACCCGCCCCCTCGCCGCCCTCGCGATGGCGTTCTTCCTGCTCTGCCTGGCCGGTCTGCCGCCCGGCATCGTCGGCCTCTTCGCCAAGGTCACGGTCTTCTCCGCGGCCGTCGACGCGGGACTCGGCTGGCTCGCGGTCGTCATGGCCGTCAACGTGGTGATCGCGCTCTACTACTACCTGGGGTGGACCGCGGCGCTCTTCCGTGCCCCCGAAGAGGCCCCGGCGCGTGCCCCGGCGGACGAGGCCGCGCCCGCGGACGCCGCCGCACCCGCCCCCACCAGGAACCACGCCATGACGCCCGTCACCCTCGCGATCGCGCTCACCGCGGTCGTCGGCGTCGTACTCTCCGGCGCTCCGCAGACGATCCTCCGGTTCGCCGCCGTGAATCTCTTCTGACCTACTCAAGATCGGTTTGCCCGGGACGGTCCGCACAGGGCAAGGTCATGCCCGCACATCCCCACACACGCACCCACATCCCAGAGGAGCCAGAGCAGTGCTGAACGGGTTCAAGGACTTCATCCTGCGCGGAAACGTCATCTCCATGGCCATCGGGCTGGCCGTCGGAGCCGCGTTCACCGCAGTCGTCACCGGATTCAGCACCGCCTTCATCACCCCGCTGATCGGCCTCGCCACCGGCTCCGTCGGCGATTTCAGCTCGGCGCAGTTCTCGGTCGAGGGCGCCATCTTCCCGTACGGGAAGTTCCTGGCCGCCGCCATCGCCTTCCTGATCACGGCCGCGGTGCTCTACTTCGGCGTCGTCGTCCCCATGACGAAGGTCCAGAACCGTTTCTCCAAGGCGGAGGAGAAGGTCGACATCAAGGCCGCCCTGCGCGACTGCCCCCGCTGCTACACCGAGATCCCGGCCATCGCCTCCCGCTGCGCCCACTGCACCAGCGAGATCAAGCCGGACCCCGAGGCCCTCGCCGTCGCCGGATTTCCCGCCCAGCGCTGAGCGGTCCGGCCCGGACGGCTCGGCGCGCAGCCCCTCGGGCCTGCCCGGCGCATCACGGCCGGACCGGCCCTGACCCGTTCGGCCCAGAGCCCGATCGGGCCGTCGGAGCCGGGCAGGTCCTGCCCCGCGGCCGCGCACACAAGGGAACTAGCTCTCCTCGCCTGGCGTTGACCTGTACGGGAGGCTCCACTGGGGGAGTGGAGACCACCAAGCAAAGGGTTCCCCTGCCGCACCACTTGGAGGGCGTACCGTGCACCGCCGGCACAACGGGCTGAAAACCGCCGTACTCCTCGGGGGACTGTCCGCACTCATCATCGTCATCGGAAGCTTCTTCGGACGTACGGGCCTGATCGTCGCGCTCCTTGTAGCCGTCGGCACCAACGCCTACGCGTACTGGAACAGCGACAAGCTGGCGCTCAGGGCCATGCGTGCCCGCCCCGTCAGCGAATTCGAGGCGCCACAGCTCTACCGGATGGTCCGTGAGCTCTCGACGGCCGCCCGCCAGCCGATGCCCCGGCTCTACATCTCCCCGACCCAGGCCCCCAACGCCTTCGCCACCGGCCGCAACCCGCGCAACGCGGCGGTCTGCTGCACCGAGGGCATCCTCCAGATCCTGGACGAGCGAGAGCTGCGCGGCGTCCTCGGCCACGAGCTGAGCCATGTCTACAACCGCGACATCCTGATCTCGTCCGTCGCCGGAGCGCTCGCCTCCGTCGTCATGTTCCTGGTCAACTTCGCCTGGCTGATCCCGGTCGGCCGGTCCGACGACGACGAGGGTCCCGGCCTCCTGGGCATGCTGATGATCATGATCCTCGGCCCGCTGGCGGCCTCCATCATCCAACTGGCCGTCAGCCGCTCCCGCGAGTACCAGGCCGACGCCTCGGGCGCCCAGCTGACCGGCGACCCGCTGGCCCTCGCCAGCGCCCTGCGAAAACTCGACGCGGGAACGAAACAGCTCCCGCTGCCCCCCGAGCCGAGGATCGAGACCGCGAGTCACATGATGATCGCGAACCCGTTCCGGCCGGGCGAGGGGGTGTCGAAGATGTTCTCGACCCATCCGCCGATGGCGGAGCGCATCGCCCGACTGGAGCAGATGGCAGGTCATCGGCCGTGAAGACGGCCGGGGGAGCCGCGCGGTGCGGTTCCACCTCCGACGGGCCACCAGCCTCCGACGGGTCACCACGAGCCGTCGCGCCGACCGGAGCCACGTAGGGGCCCTCGGGCGGAGCGGCCTCGTCGACATGACCGGCTCTCCTCGTGGCCCCGGCGCGCGGCGGAGCCGTCCCGGAGTGGAGGTGAGGTACAGCCCCGCTCTCCTCGCGGCCCCGGCCGTGCGCAGCGGAGCTGCCCTCCTGGAACCGAGGGGGCAGCCCGCTCCACCGCCGCCCGTTCGGGCGGCCCGCCAGGCGCGAGACCTGCGGTGTCACCATCGCCGCGAGATCTGCGGCGTCACCGAGACCTACGGCGTCACCGGGCTCCGAACGCCTCGTCGGTCGTGACCACCTCTCGCCCCAGCGGCATGAGGGAGATGGGGATCATCTTCAGGTTCGCCCAGCCGAAGGGGATGCCGATGATCGACAGGAACAGCGGGATGCTCGTGAGCAGGTGCCCCAGCGCCAGCCACCATCCGGCGAAGACGAGCCAGATCACGTTGCCCACGCACGAGGGCGCCCCCGCGTCGGGCCGCTCCACGGTCGTCCGGCCGAACGGCCACAGGACGTACCCCGCGATCCTCATCGAGGCGATGCCGAAGGGAATGGTCACGATGAGGATGAAGCAGATGAGTGCCGCGACCGCGTAGCCGAGGGCCATCCAGAAGCCGCAGAACACCACCCACAGGATGTTGAGGATCAACTGTAGAGGCTTCATGATCGTTGCACTCCGTCTCGCTCGTCCGCCGGCCCTGCTCCATGCCAGTATCAGGCCCGGACGCCGAGAGCCGGAACCCGAGGGGGCGGGAGGGGCCGTCCGCGGCCCGGTACCCGCGCCCACGGCCCCGGTACCCGCGCCGACGGGAATTGTCAGTGCTGCCGTCCACCATGAACCCATGAACGACACCGAGCAGTTGCTGGCAGCCGCGGAGAAGACCGCGCACACCGCCCCGCGCCGGGAGGAGTCCCCCCTCCCCGCCCCGCTGCCCGCCGAGGCCGTCGAGCGGGCCGAAGCCGCCCTCGGTTTCCCCCTGCCCCCGCTGCTCACCGCCCTGTACACCCGGATCGCCAACGGCGGCTTCGGACCGGAGTACGGCCTGCTGCCGCTGATCGGCGACCGGGCCCCGGACGGGGAGGAGTCCGTCGTCGGGCGGTATCTCGCCCACCGCCGGGCCGCGGCCGAGGACGGCGAGTGGCCGTGGCCGGAGGGCGTACTGCCGATATGCAGCCTGGGGTGCGGGATGTACTCCTGCGTGGACTGCCGCAGTGAGCACACCACGGTGCTGCTCTTCGAGCCGAACGCCGACGAGCCGGAGCGCGCCTGGTATGTGGACCAGCCCGACCTCGCCCAGTGGCTCCGCGGCTGGCTGGACGGCACCGCGTGGTACTGCGAGGACTCCGAGGACGAAGGGGCCGAGATGGCGCCCTGGCCGGATTTCAGCGCCCGCGCATGACCCACGGGCGAGCGGGGCACGGCCCGCCCGCGCGCCGGCGGACCCGGACCGCGGGCCATGCACGCAACCGTCCGACCGGCAGGGACGTCTTGGATTTCAGGAACGAGTGACGGGTAGGTTCGCACGCATGAGCATCATTGGTTGGATCATTCTCGGACTGCTTGCCGGCGCCATCGCCAAGGTCCTGCTCCCGGGCCGCGACCCGGGCGGCCTGATCGGCACCACCCTCATCGGGATCGTCGGCGCCTTTCTCGGCGGCTGGATATCGTCGCGCTTCCTCGACCGCCCCATCTCCAACGACTTCTACGACACGGCCACTTGGATCGCGGCCATCGGTGGTTCGCTGGTCCTGCTGATCGCCTACCGACTGCTCTTCGGGAACTCCCGCGAACGTCGCTGACGCCCGTCAGCGTCCGGGGCCCGGGGCGTCCAGCCCGGTCTCGCGCAGGGTCAGGTTGAGCCGGCCGCGGCGCATCCCCGTCGCAGGATCCGCCGTCCCCGGGCGGATCCCGACCACACCGTGGAAGGCGAAACGCGAGGGCCCACCGAAGACGAACAGGTCGCCGGAGGCCAACTCCACATCCGTGTACGGCTTTCCGCGGTTCTCCGTGTTCCCGAAGCGGAAGACGCAGCTGTCGCCGATGCTGAGCGACACCACCGGAGCACCGGACCGCTCCTCCTTGTCCTGGTGCATGCCCATCCGCGCCGCGTCGTCGTAGAAGTTGATGAGGGCGGTGTCCGGCGCATACGCCGGGACCGGTCCCTCGTCCCGGTACGCGTCGGCCAGCGCCTGACGTCCCAACTCCGCCAGCCAGTCGGGGAATCCGGCGACCCGGGCGCCGTTCACATCGTCGGCCGTGCGCGAGTACCGGTACGGCTGCCAGTGCCATCCCAGGCAGACCGTCCGGACGGACATCACCCCGCCGCCCGGCAGCACCGTGTGCCGCAGCGGTACGGGCCCCCGCGCCCATTCCCGGCAGGCGGCCACCAACTCCCGCTGGCGTTCCGGCGGCAGCCATTCGGGCACGTGCACGGCCCCCGGCGCGACGACGGCCCGCGGCCGCGGGAAGAGCCCGGACATGTCAGCGCACCGCCAGGGCGCCTTCCAGCCCCAGAAGCCGCTCCTTGCACTCCAGACCGCCCGCGTAACCCCGCAGGGCCCCGTCCGCGCCGATCACCCGGTGGCACGGCCGCACGATCAGCAGCGGATTGCGCCCGATCGCCGTCCCCACGGCCCGCACGCCCGCCCCGGGCATGCCGATCCGTTCGGCGATCCGGCCGTAGGACACGGTCTCCCCGTACGGGACGGAGTCCAGCGCCGCCCAGACCCGGCGCTGGAAGTCGGTGCCCCGGCCGTCCGCGTACACGAGGTCGAACCGGGTCCGCCGCCCCTCGAAGTACTCCCGCAGCTGTGCGGCGATCCCCGCGAAGGCCGCCGGTGCGTGGGTCCATCCGTCCTGGACGACCGTGGCACCCTTCTGGCCGGGCAGCGAGAGCGAGGCGAGGGCGACCCCTCCGGCGGCGCCGGTGTCTTCCTCGCCGACCAGCAGCAGTTCACCCAGCGGGCTGTCGACCGTTGCGTACATGGTCATGACTCGTCCCTCTCCTTGCCGTTCTGCCGGAAATCGGCGGGATCGTCGTCCGGCACGGTCAAGTCTGCGTCCCCGGCACCGCCGCGACCGGCGGTATTCGGACATCGCATCCCGCGCGCGGGGCGGAGCGGCGCCTCCCGCTCCGCACCACCCCGCACCCGCGAGGCGCGGGACAGGCCGGGGAACCGCCCGGGAGCTACCGGTAGTTCGCGAACTGCACGGCGAAGTCGAAGTCCTTGCCCTTCAACAGCGCCTGTACGGCCTGCAGGTCGTCCCGGCTCTTCGAGCTGACCCGCAGCTCGTCGCCCTGGACCTGAGCCTTGACGCCCTTCGGGCCCTCGTCGCGAATGATCTTCGCCACCTTCTTGGCGTTCTCCTGGGAGATGCCTTCCTCGATCGTGGCGAAGATCTTGTACTCCTTGCCGGACAGCTGCGGCTCGCCCGCGTCCAGCGACTTCAGCGAGATGCCGCGCTTGATCAGCTTGGACTGGAAGATGTCGAGGATCGCCTTGACGCGCTCCTCGCCGTTCGCCTCCATCAGGATCTTCTCGCCGGACCAGGAGATCGAGGCGCCGGTGCCCTTGAAGTCGTAACGCTGCGAGATTTCCTTGGCGGCCTGGTTGAGGGCGTTGTCGACCTCCTGCCGCTCGACCTTCGAGACGATGTCGAAACTGGAGTCGGCCATGACGTGTGGCTCCTTGTATCGGGGGTGCTGGGAATCGGGGTGCATACGGGCGGTTGCGGGCCTGCCGGCCCCGCGCCGCCGGTCAAAGCCTAGCCACCCGCGCCCGGTCGGGCCGCTGATCAATCCAGTGGCGTAGCACCCCTGGGCATCAGGTATCGTTTACGTCGTTGCCACGGAGCGCCGCCGAAAAGCGGTTCTCACGGCAGCAATCCCTGGCGGTGTGCCCGAGTGGCCAAAGGGAGCAGACTGTAAATCTGCCGGCTCAGCCTACCCAGGTTCGAACCCTGGCGCCGCCACATGGCAAGGCCCCTGTCCTAGGACAGGGGCCTTCTTTGTTTCTGCTGCGGTCTCTGCCGCGAGGGGCGTGAACATGGAATCCGTGCTGGTCAGTGCCTGCCTGAGCGGTGTGCCCTGCCGCTTCGACGGCCGGGGGAAGGAATCCGCCGCCGTGGCCGAGGCCGTCGCGGACCGCCGCCCCGTCGTCTTCTGCCCCGAGGTCGCCGCCGGACTGCCCACCCCGCGCCGTCCCGCCGAGATCGTCGGCGGCGACGGCCACGACGTGCTGGACGGCCGCGCCCGCGTCGTCGACGACACCGGACGCGACGTGACGCGGGAGTTCGTGGACGGCGCCCGGCGGGCGCTGGACGCCGCACGGCGGTCCGGGTGCACCGAGGCGCTGCTGATGCCGCGCAGCCCCTCCTGCGGGCGCGGCACGGTCTATGACGGGACGTTCACGGGCGAGCTCCGCGCGGGCGACGGCGTCACCGCCGCCCTTCTGGAACGCCACGGCATCACGGTCCGCCCGGCACCGCACGGCTGACCGGGCCGGGGGCGGCGGACCGGTCAGGGGCGGACCGGGCGGGCGGCTGACCGCTCGCCGTGACCACCGGCCGGACCGCCCCGGGGGGAACGGCTCAGTTCCCCGCCACGTCCTTCACCGCGACCGACAGCGGCACGTTCCCCGAGATGAGCTCCAGCGTCAGCCCGGCTGTCGCCGGGGTGTCCAGCAGCTCCAGCAGCGCGGCCGCCACATCGTCGCGCGGCACCGGGCCGCGGCCGGTCGAGGCGGTCAGGAGGACCATCCCCGTGCCCGCGTCGTCCGTCAGCATCCCGGGGCGCAGGATCGTCCAGTCGAGTGCGCTCCTGGAGCGCACGTACGCGTCCGCGGAGCCCTTCGCCCGCAGGTACGCGTCGAAGACCTCGTCGCCCGGGTGGTCGGCGTCGGCGCCCATCGACGAGACCACGACACAACGCCGTACCCCCGCCCGTTCGGCCGCGTCCGCGAACAGCACCGCCGCGCCGCGATCCACCGTCTCCTTGCGCGCCGGGCCGCTGTCCGGGCCCGCGCCGGCCGCGAAGACCACCGCGTCGGCGCCGCGCAGCACCTGGGCCACCTCCTCCACGGAGGCCGATTCGAGATCCAGGACGACCGATTCGGCCCCCGCCGCCCGGAGGTCCCCGCTCTGTTCCGGATTGCGGACGACGCCCACGGCCTCGTCCCCGCGCGCGGCGAGCAGCCGCTCCAGCCGCAGCGCGATCCGACCATGTCCACCTGCGATGACAATGCGCATGGTCCCGACCGTACGCCGCGGCGGGCCGCCGCGCTCAGGGACCGCCGCAGCGGCCGGAGTCCGGCCGTCCCTGGCGGGGCAGGCCGAGGGCGACGACGGTCTCCGAGTCGCAGTACTCGCGCACCGCGCTCGTCCGCGCCACCACCCGGCCGCGATGCACCACGATCCGGCTGTAGGCGAGCGACAGCACGCCCGAGAGCTGCTCCCCGCGTACGGCGAGCAACTCGGCCGGGAAGCCCGCCTCGACCCGGATCCCCGGCAGCCCCATCGCCTTCCGCGCGACCGACGACACCGCCTCGTACGCCTCGTCGGCCTGCATCCCGCTCTGCGAGGCCAGCAGATAGGCGGCCTCCAGCGGATCCCCGCGCCCCACCGGGTTCGCGATGTCCCGCAGCGCCCCGCTGCCCGCCGCGATCGGCACACCGGCCGCACGCAGCAGCCGTACGGGGGCGGTGCCCCGGCCCTCCACCCCGCAGCAGCCGCCCTGGGGGAGGCAGACGACCGTCACCCCGGCCGCGGCGAGCTGGTCGGCGGTCCGGGCCGCGGCCTGGGAGGGCAGCCGGGAGAGGCCGGCGCACGGGCCGACGCAGACGCCGGTCCGCAGCCCGCCGGCCATGGCGGCCAGCCTGCCGAGCCGGGCCGGATCGGCACCGTCCGTGTGCAGGTCGACGGGGCAGCCCTGTTCGGCGGCGATCTCCAGGACGGCTTCCGCGTACCCCGCCGGGTCCGGGTCGAGGTCGGGGCAGCCGCCGACCGCGCAGGCTCCCGTCTTCACCGCCTCACGCAGCATGGCCAGGTTGTCGGCGCCCGCGACGCCGGTGAGCAGGCGGGGTACGGCGACCGGGGTCAGTTCGACGAGTCCGCGCAGCGAACTTCGCGCCTGCAGCACGGCTTCGAGGGAGGCGAGGCCCTGGACGGATCCGATCCGCACGTGTGCGCGCAGTGCGGTGGCGCCGTGGCCGAGCTGCAGCAGGGCGGCCTCGGTGGCGCGGCGCTGGATGTCCTCGGGGCGGTGCGAGACGGGTCCCGGGGCGCTGTCGGGTCCCGCGCCGCCGGCGGTGAGCGCGGTGTCGCTGTGGGCGTGGGGTTCGGCCGGGGCGGGGAGCAGCAGATAGCCGCGCAGGTCCACCCGGGGGCCGGGCGCGGTCAGGCTCCCCGCGGTGCCGACGGCCTCGATGCGGCCGCCGCCGAGCCGTACGTCCACGATGCGGCCGTCGGTGAGACGTGCGCCGCAGAGCACCAGGGTGCCGGTCTCGGCGGTGGCGGCGGTGTCGTGGCTGCTGGTCGCGTCGGCCGCGTCGGCGGCGTGGTCGTCCGGCTGCCGCGGCTGGCTGTCGGGCATCGCGCTCCTGGGAAGGGATACAAGATCACGCAGAGTGAGACGAGCCTAGGGGCGTGTTCGGTCCGGTTCGAGGAGGAGCGAAATAGTCGTACCGGCGTGGCCCTGGGGGTAACCGGGGCACAGGTGTACGGCCGGGGCCGCAGTGGCTCATGCGGCGGCCGTGGCTCTCTTCGAGCGGCTGGAGGCGGACCGCAAGGCCGCTGATGGGTGGGGTGGAGGGTGGCCGGCGGGCGGGTGGAAGGCGGCTGATCAAGGGGCCGACGGGGCGTCGATCACGGGCGCCGGGCGGGGCCTCGAAACGGATTTGGGCGATCGGCGACCAACCGTGTAATGTCTTCATCGCTCGCCCCAATAGCTCAGTCGGTAGAGCGTCTCCATGGTAAGGAGAAGGTCTGCGGTTCGATTCCGCATTGGGGCTCTGGTGATCGGGAAACCCCGCTTCGGCGGGGGGACTCGTCATCAAAGCGGTGTAGCTCAGTCGGTAGAGCAAGCGGCTCATAATCGCTGTGTCACCGGTTCAAGTCCGGTCACCGCTACTTACGGTAGCCGATTGTGGGGTCGGTCCTTCGATCGGCTACTCTTTTTTGCGTTCATCCGTCCATCCGTCCGTCCAAGGAGCACTCACGTGGCTGCCACCGACGTCCGCCCGAAGATCACGCTGGCCTGCGTGGAGTGCAAGGAGCGGAACTACATCACCAAGAAGAACCGGCGTAACAACCCGGACCGTCTTGAGATGAAGAAGCACTGCCCGCGCTGCAACTCGCACACTGCGCACCGCGAAACCCGCTGAAACAGGCTCGTACACGAGGCCGTCCCCACTGGGGGCGGCCTCGTGTCGTTGTATGGGGGCTGTTCTTCGGCCTTTTCATCTTTCATCAGGAGGTAGCGAGCTCATGGCGCTCGACCAGTCCTTCGTGGGGCGGACCTATCCGCCCACCCCGCCGTACGAGGTGGGCCGGGAGAAGATCCGCGAGTTCGCCGAGGCGGTGGGCGACACCAATCCGGTGTACGTCGACCCCGAGGCGGCCAAGGCGCTCGGTCACAGCGACGTGATCGCGCCGCCGACGTTCGTGTTCTCGATCACCTTCAAGGCCGCCGGACAGGTGGTGCAGGACCCGCAGCTGGGTCTGGACTACAGCCGCGTGGTGCACGGTGACCAGAAGTTCAGCTATGTGCGCCCCGTGCGGGCGGGAGACCGGCTGACGGTCACCTCGACGATCGAGGGCATCAAGTCCCTGGCGGGCAATGACGTCCTGGACATCCGCGGCGAGGTCCACGACGAGTCCGGTGAGCACGTCGTGACCGCGTGGACGAAGCTGGTGGCGCGCGCCGCCGAGGAGGCGTGATGACGGCGAAGGTGGCATACGCGTCGGTCGAGGTCGGTACGGAGCTGCCGGCGCAGTCCTTCCCGGTGACCCGGGCGACGCTGGTGCAGTACGCGGGCGCGTCCGGTGACTTCAACCCGATCCACTGGAACGAGAAGTTCGCCCGCGAGGTCGGGCTGCCCGATGTGATCGCGCACGGCATGTTCACCATGGCCGAGGCGATCCGGGTGGTCACGGACTGGGTCGGCGACCCGGGTGCGATCGTCGAGTACGGGGTGCGGTTCACCAAGCCGGTCGTCGTGCCGAACGACGGCGAGGGCGCCCTGATCGAGGTCAGCGCCAAGGTGGCCGCGCTGCTGGACGACAACCGGGTGCGGGTGGATCTGACGGCCATGAGCGAGGGCAAGAAGGTGCTGGGCATGTCCCGCGCCGTGGTGCGGCTCGGCTGAGACCGCCGAGTACGGGTGAGGGGCACCGTCCTGGGGCGGTGCCCCTCACGCGTGTCGGCGGGCTCGGGCCCTCCGGTGCCCACCGCTTGACCAAGTTAGTGATTGAGTACTAACTTCATCGCATGGCAAGGATGAGCGCAGAAGAACGGCGCGAGAGCGTCATCCGTGCGGCGATTACCGAGTTCGCCCGCGGCGGCTACGCCGCCACCTCCACCGAGGCGATCGCCAAGCGTGTGGGTGTCTCGCAGCCGTACCTCTTCCGCCTGTTCCCCAACAAGCAGGCCATGTTCCTCGCCGCCGCCGAGCGCTGCTTCGCCGACACCCGGAAGGTCTTCTCCGGCGCGGCCGAGGGGCTTGAGGGCAGCGAGGCGCTGCATGCCATGGCCGCCGCGTACCAGCGGCTCATCGTCGACGACCCGGACAAGCTGCTGATGCAGATGCAGATGTACGCGGCCGTCGCGGCGGCCGAGGCCGCGGGGGATCACGAGTTCGGCGAGTCGGCCCGCGCCGGCTGGCTGCAGATGCGGGACGAGGTCCATCTCGCACTCGGTGCCGATGACGACGAGACGACGACGTTTCTCGCGTACGGCATGCTCATCAACACGCTCGCCTCGCTCGGCTTCCCGGCCGGTCACCGGATCTGGTCGGGGTTCTACGACTCGGCCAGGCCGACCGCCTGAACGGCGCGACCCGGGTTCTGCCCGTTCTCTGCCCAGATAAATTAGTAATTGCTAACTAACTCCCAGGGGGAGAAAGTGACCCAGCGCATAGCGGGCCGCTCAGGAGCGGTCTGGGCCCTCGTCATCACCAGCGTCGCCGGATTCATGGCGGCCCTCGACAACCTCGTCGTCACCACCGCCCTGCCCTCCATCCGCGAGAGCCTCGGCGGCGAACTGGCCGAGCTCGAATGGACGGTGAACGCCTACACGCTCACCTTCGCCGTCCTGCTGATGCTCGGGGCGGCCCTCGGCGACCGGTTCGGCCGCCGCCGGCTCTTCCTGACCGGGCTCACCGTCTTCACCGGCGCCTCTGCCGCGGCCGCCCTCTCGCCCGGGATCAACGAACTGATCGCCTTCCGGGCCGTTCAGGGCGTGGGTGCGGCGATCATGATGCCGCTGACGCTCACGCTGCTCACGGCCGCCGTGCCGCCCGCCCGGCGCGGTGCCGCGCTCGGCATCTTCAGCGCCGTCACCGGACTGGCCGTGGCCAGTGGCCCCCTGATCGGCGGCAGCCTCACCGAGCACCTTTCCTGGCAGTGGATCTTCTGGCTGAACGTCCCGATCGGCCTGGTCCTGCTGCCGCTGGCGCGACTGCGGCTGGCGGAGTCGCACGCCCCGGACCCGCGGCTCGACATTCCCGGCACACTCCTGGTCAGCGGCGGACTCTTCGGCATCGTCTACGGCCTGGTCAACGCCAACGCCGACGGCTGGACCAGCCCCTCCGTCCTCACGGCCCTGATCGCCGGTGCCGTGCTCGTCGGCGGGTTCATCCACCACGGCTTCCACGCGAAGAACCCGATGCTGCCCATGCGGCTCTTCCGCAACCGCGCGTTCTTCGGGATCAACATGGCCGGGCTGCTGATGTTCCTCGGGATGTTCGGGTCGATCTTCCTGCTCAGCCAGTACTTCCAGGGCGTGCTGGGCTATTCGCCCACCGAGGCCGGCCTGCGGATGCTGCCCTGGACCGGGATGCCGATGCTGGTCGCCCCCGTCGCGGGGGCGCTCTCCGACCGGTTCGGCGGCCGCCCGGTGGTCGTGGCCGGGCTCACCCTCCAGGCGATCGGCCTCGCCCTGTTCGCGACGGTCATCGGGCCCGATGCCTCGTACGCCTCGCAGCTGCCCGGTCTGATCATCGGCGGCGTCGGCATGGCCATGTACTTCGCCCCCGCCGCCAGCCTGGTGATGTCCAGCGTCCGCCCCGCCGAACAGGGCATCGCCTCCGGGGCCAGCAACGCGCTGCGCGAGGTCGGCGGAGCCCTCGGGGTGGCCGTGCTCGCCACCGTCTTCTCCTCGCAGGGCGGTTACGAATCCGCGCGGTCCTTCACGGACGGGACCGTCCCTGCGGTGTGGATAGGCGCCGGTGCGGTGGCGCTGGCCGCCCTCACCGCCCTGCTCATCCCGGGCCGCCGCCACGCCGCGCCCCAGGCGCCGGAGGCGGCGGAGGAGCGCGTTCCCGTCGCGGCCTGAGCCGCGGCCGTGCACGTGCGGTCCGTGGCCCCGCCCGAGCGGCGGGGGCGCGGACCGTACCCTTGTCCCCGTGCAGGAACTCCACGACGCGCCCCTCGCCCCCCTGACCACCTTCCGGCTCGGCGGCCCCGCCACCCGCCTCCTCACCGCGACGACCGACGCCGAGGTGGTCGACGCCGTGCGCGAGGCCGACGGGAGCGGCACTCCGCTCCTGGTCATCGGCGGCGGCAGCAACCTGGTCATCGGCGACAAGGGCTTCGACGGCACCGCCCTGCGCATCGCGACCCGGGGCTTCGCCCTGGACGGTACGAGGCTGGAGCTGGCCGCCGGCGAAGTCTGGACGGACGCCGTCGCCCGTACCGTCGAAGCCGGTCTCGCGGGCATCGAGTGCCTGGCCGGAATTCCGGGATCCGCCGGTGCGACGCCGATCCAGAACGTCGGTGCCTACGGGCAGGAAGTGTCCTCGACCCTCACCGAGGTCGTCGCCTACGACCGCTACGTGCGTGAAACGGTCACCATTCCCAACACCGAGTGCGCGTTCTCGTACCGGCACAGTCGTTTCAAGGCCGAGCCCGACCGCTTCGTGGTGCTGCGTGTCCGCTTCGAGCTGGAGGACGCGGGCGGCCTGTCCGCGCCCCTGAAGTACCCCGAAACGGCCCGTGCCATGGGTGTCGAGCAGGGCGAGCGCGTGCCCGCCGCGGACGCGCGCGCAACGGTGCTCAGGCTCCGCGCCGGCAAGGGCATGGTGCTGGACCCGGAGGACCACGACTCCTGGTCGGCCGGCTCCTTCTTCACCAATCCGATCCTGGAGGCGGCGGAGTACGAGGCGTTCCGCGCCCGCGCCAAGGACCGGCTCGGGCCCGAGGTGACGCCCCCCGCCTTCCCCGCGGACGGGGGACGCACCAAGACCTCCGCGGCCTGGCTCATCGACAAGGCCGGTTTCACCAAGGGCTACGGCACAGGACCGGCCCGTATCTCCACCAAGCACACCCTCGCGCTCACCAACCGCGGCGGCGCGACCACCGAAGACCTCCTCGCGCTCGCCCGCGAGGTCGTCGCCGGGGTGCACGAGGCGTTCGGTGTCACGCTCCTCAACGAACCCGTGACGGTCGGCGTGAGCCTGTAGAAGGCGCGCGGCTCAGTACGCCACGCCCACGCCCTGCTTCACCGCGGCCGGATCGTGCGTCAGCGCCAGCATCGCGTGCGCCACATCGGCCCGCGAGATGGTCCGGCCGCCGCGCGGACTGCCGCCGATCTCCGTCCGGTACTTCCCCGTCAGCGGCCCGTTGGTGAGCTTCGGCGGCCGTACGGACGTCCAGTCCGTCGCACTCCCGGCCAGCGCGGCCTCCATCCGGGTCAGGTCCGCGTAGACCTCTTTGAGGACCGCCCCGACCACCTTGCGGACCATCCGGTCCACGAGCGGGTCGTCGGCGGGCCGGGGGCCGATCGGGGCCGCGCTGACCACCAGCAGCCGCCGCACCCCCTCGGCCTCCATCGCCGCCAGCACCGACCGGGTGAGCCGCTCGGCGACCCCGTCCGCCTTCCGGCCCCGCGAGCCGAGCGCGGAGAGCACCGCGTCCCGTCCCGCGACCGCTTCCCGCAGCGCCTCCGGGTCGTCCAGTCCCGCCGCCGCGTGGACCTGTACGTCGGAGAGCAGTACGGGCAGCCGCGCGGGATCGCGGACCACCGCCGTCACCTCGTGGCCCGCCGCCACCGCCTGGCGGACGATCTCCTGGCCGACGCCGCCCGTCGCGCCGAACACCGTGATCCTCATTGCGTGCCCTCCCGTGGTGAGTAAGCATTCACTCACCTCTAGAGTGAGTGGATACTCACCACCTCGTCAAGTTTCGTCGGAGTACACATGGAGCAGAAGCCGGCCCGCGTCCGCATCGTCGAGGCCGCTCACCAGCTGATGCTCACCATCGGCCTGGCCCGCGCCACCACCAAGGAGATCGCACGAGCCGCCGGCTGCTCGGAGGCTGCGCTCTACAAGCACTTCCCGAGCAAGGAGGAGCTGTTCGCAGCCGTGCTCAAGGAGCGGCTGCCCAAGCTCACCCCCCTGCTGAAGCGGCTCATCGTGTCGCCGGGGGCGGGGGAGCGGACCGTCGAGCAGAACCTCACCGAGATCGCCCGGCAGGCCGCCCTCTTCTACGAGCAGAGCTTCCCGATAGCCGCGTCGCTGTACGCCGAGCCCAGACTCAGGCAGCGCCACAACGATGCGATGAGGGAGCTGGGCACCGGCCCGCACGTGCCCATCCGCGGCCTGGACGCGTATCTGCGCTCCGAGCAGGCGGCCGGCCGGGTGCGGGCCGACGCGGACACCTACGCGGCCGCGTCGCTGCTCCTGGGGGCCTGCGTGCAGCGGGCGTTCGCCTACGACGCCACGGAGAGCGGGGGGCCGCCGCAGTCCCTCGACGAGTTTGCCGCGTCCGTGGCCGGGACGCTGATGCGCAGCCTCGTGCCGTAGAGCGCGCCCGCTCCGGCGGACCCGGCCCGGACGAGGGGGTCAGCCCGCGGGCTTCGACAGCCAGTCGTCGATGCCCGCCAGGAGTTCCGCCCGAATCGCGGCGGGTGCCGCGGAGCCCCGCACCGACTGCCGGGCCAGTTCCGCGAGCTCCTCGTCCGTGAACGCGTGGTGGCGCCGTACGAGGTCGTACTGCGCGGCCAGCCGGGAGCCGAAGAGCAGCGGATCGTCCGCGCCCAGCGCCATCGGCACCCCGGCCTCGAACAGTGTGCGCAGGGGGACGTCGGCGGGCTTCTCGTAGACCCCCAGCGCCACGTTCGACGCCGGGCACACCTCGCAGGTCACCCCGCGCTCCGCCAGCCTGCGCAGCAGCCGGGGGTCCTCGGCGGCCCGCACACCGTGCCCGATCCGGGCCGCGTCGAGGTCGTCCAGGCAGTCCCGCACGCTCGACGGGCCGGCCAGCTCGCCGCCGTGCGGGGCCGCCAGCAGGCCGCCGTCCCGGGCGATGGCGAAGGCCCGGTCGAAGTCCCGGGCCATACCGCGGCGCTCGTCGTTGGAGAGCCCGAACCCGACCACGCCCCGGTCCGTGTACCGCACCGCGAGCCGGGCCAGCGTGCGGGCGTCCAGCGGGTGTTTCATGCGGTTCGCCGCGATCACCACCCGGATCGGCAGACCGGTCTCGCGCGACGCGCCGTCCACCGCGTCCAGGATGATCTCGATCGCCGGGATCAGCCCGCCCAGCAGCGGGGCGTACGAGGTCGGGTCGACCTGGATCTCCAGCCAGCCGGAGCCGTCGGCGACGTCCTCCTGGGCCGTCTCGCGCACCAGGCGCTGGATGTCCTCGGGGGTCCTCAGGCAGGACCGGGCGATGTCGTAGAGCCGCTGGAAGCGGAACCATCCGCGCTCGTCCGTCGCCCGTAGCCGGGGCGGCTCGCCACTGGTCAGGGCCTCCGGCAGATGTACGCCGTACTTGTCGGCGAGTTCGAGCAGGGTCGTGGGCCGCATCGACCCGGTGAAATGCAAGTGCAGGTGGGCCTTGGGCAACAGCCGTACATCACGCTCCATTCCAAGATCCTGCCGCACACGTGCGGTCCAGCGGTAGCCGCTTTCCCCATCGAGTTGACTCTCGAACATACGAGCGCCCCCCGGCCGGAGCCGGGGGGCGCCCAGGGAACGCGGTACGTACTACGCCTTGGCCTCGGCCAGCAGCTTCTGGAGTCGCGACACGCCCTCGACGAGATCGTCGTCACCCAGGGCGTACGAGAGCCGCAGGTAGCCCGGTGTGCCGAAGGCCTCTCCCGGCACGACCGCGACCTCGGCCTCCTCCAGGATGAGCGCCGCCAGCTCGACCGAGGTGACCGGGCGCCTGCCGCGGATCTCCTTGCCGAGCAGCTCCTTCACCGAGGGGTACGCGTAGAACGCGCCCTCGGGCTCGGGGCACAGCACGCCGTCGATCTCGTTGAGCATCCGGACGATGGTCCGGCGGCGCCGGTCGAAGGCGGTCCGCATCTCGGCGACCGCGTCCAGGCTCCCGGAGACGGCGGCCAGCGCGGCGACCTGGGCGACGTTGGAGACGTTGGACGTGGCGTGCGACTGGAGGTTGGTCGCGGCCTTGACGACGTCCTTCGGGCCGACGATCCAGCCCACCCGCCAGCCGGTCATCGCGTACGTCTTGGCGACGCCGTTGACGACGATGCACTTGTCGCGCAGCTCGGGCACGATCGCCGGCAGCGAGGTGAACACCGCGTCGCCGTAGACCAGGTGCTCGTAGATCTCGTCGGTCAGCACCCACAGGCCGTGCTCGACGGCCCAGCGGCCGATCGCCTCGGCATCGGCCTCGCTGTACACGGCGCCGGTCGGGTTCGACGGGGAGACGAACAGGACGACCTTCGTGCGCTCGGTGCGCGCCGCCTCCAGCTGCTCGACGGAGACCCGGTAGCCGGTGGTCTCGTCGGCCACGACCTCCACCGGGACGCCGCCGGCCAGCCTGATCGACTCGGGGTAGGTGGTCCAGTACGGCGCCGGGACGATGACCTCGTCGCCCGGGTCGAGGATCGCGGCGAACGCCTCGTAGATGGCCTGCTTGCCGCCGTTGGTCACCAGGATCTGGGAGGCGTCGACCTCGTAACCGGAGTCGCGCAGCGTCTTCTCCGCGATGGCGGCCTTGAGCTCCGGCAGCCCTCCCGCCGGGGTGTAGCGGTGGTACTTCGGGTTGCGGCAGGCCTCGACCGCGGCTTCGACGATGTAGCCGGGGGTCGGGAAGTCGGGCTCACCGGCGCCGAAGCCGATCACCGGACGGCCGGCGGCCTTGAGGGCCTTGGCCTTGGCGTCGACGGCGAGGGTGGCGGACTCGGAGATGGCACCGATGCGGGCGGAGACCCGGCGCTCGGACGGAGGAGTTGCAGCGCTCATGGCCCCCATGGTCCCAGACCGCGATCCCTGTCGGCACAGCGGTTTCAGGGACCGGACAGGACCCGGACAGCATGCGGACAACATGCGGCCCGAAGCTGTCGGGAGCGATCTGTTCGACGCCGGGCCGCTGAACACGTACACTCACCTGTCGTTGGCCTTCACCAGCCGAACCGTTCCCACACCCGGGTCTTCCGGGAAGATGCGGTAGGTTGGTGGAAACCACAAAGGGTCGTAGCTCAATTGGTAGAGCACTGGTCTCCAAAACCAGCGGTTGGGGGTTCAAGTCCCTCCGGCCCTGCTACACACTCCTTCGCCAGGAAGTGTGCGCATGTACGTACTTCAATGCACCGCCGTGCGGCTCCACCGGGCGCGGCACGGCCATGACCCGGAATCAGGTGAGAAGCGTGACGGACGCCGTGGGCTCCATCGACATGCCTGATGCCGAGGATGAAGTACCCGAGTCGAAGAAGAGGGCTCGGAAGGGCGGCAAGCGCGGAAAGAAGGGTCCTCTGGGCCGCCTCGCGCTGTTCTACCGCCAGATCGTCGCCGAGTTGCGCAAGGTTGTCTGGCCGACTCGAAATCAGCTGACGACATACACCACCGTGGTGATTGTCTTCGTCGTCGTCATGATCGGTCTGGTGACCGTGATTGACTTCGGGTTCCAGCGGGTCGTGAAGTACGTCTTCGGCTGATCCCGCGGAGGGCGCCTCATGGGCGCCCCTTTCGCATGTTCCACCCATTTGTATCCAGGAAGAAGCAGCCACCGTGTCTGACCCGAACCTGAACGACGCCGTCGAGCCGACGGCGGGCGCCTTCGAGTCCGCCGAGGACGAGCTCGACATCGTCGAGGCGGCGGACGCCGAGGAGCCGGACCAGGCCGAAGCTGCCGACGCCGCCGCAGGCGAGCCCGCCGAAGAGGCGGCCCTGCACACCGAGGACGACGACGAGGCCGACGAGGCCGACGAGGCCGAGGCCGGTTCCGAGGGCGACGCGAACGACGACGAGCCCGCCGGGGCCGACGAGGAGGCCGAGCCGGCCGCCCCCGTCGACGCCGTCACGGCCCTGCGCGAGGAGCTGCGCGGTCTCCCCGGCGAGTGGTACGTCATCCACACGTACGCCGGTTACGAGAAGCGCGTGAAGGCCAACCTGGAGCAGCGCGCCGTCTCGCTCAACGTCGAGGACTTCATCTACCAGGCCGAAGTGCCCGAGGAAGAGATCGTCCAGATCAAGAACGGCGAGCGCAAGAACGTCCGCCAGAACAAGCTGCCGGGCTACGTCCTGGTGCGCATGGACCTGACGAACGAGTCCTGGGGCGTCGTCCGCAACACCCCCGGTGTCACCGGCTTCGTGGGCAACGCCTACGACCCGTACCCGCTGACCCTGGACGAGATCGTCAAGATGCTCGCCCCGGAGGCAGAGGAGAAGGCCGCCCGCGAGGCCGCCGAGGCCGAGGGCAAGCCGGCTCCGTCCCGCAAGGTCGAGGTGCAGGTGCTCGACTTCGAGGTGGGCGACTCGGTCACCGTCACCGACGGGCCGTTCGCGACCCTGCAGGCGACGATCAACGAGATCAACGCCGACTCGAAGAAGGTCAAGGGCCTCGTCGAGATCTTCGGCCGCGAGACCCCGGTGGAGCTCAGCTTCGACCAGATCCAGAAGAACTAGCAGGTTCCCGCCAGTTTCTGGACACATGCCTACCGAGCAGGTCAGACCGGCTGCGAAGCCCGTCTGACCTGCTCGGTTTTTGGTCGCGCAGCTATACCCGTTATCGTTGTGCGGTATGCCTCCATCCGGATGACCGGACGGCGGCGAAACACTCTCACTAGGACCCGGAGAGAGCAATGCCTCCCAAGAAGAAGAAGGTCACGGGGCTTATCAAGCTCCAGATCAACGCCGGTGCGGCCAACCCGGCCCCGCCGGTCGGCCCCGCGCTCGGCCAGCACGGCGTCAACATCATGGAGTTCTGCAAGGCCTACAACGCCGCGACCGAGTCGCAGCGTGGCATGGTCGTGCCGGTGGAGATCACGGTCTACGAGGACCGCTCCTTCACCTTCGTCACCAAGACTCCGCCGGCCGCGAAGCTGATCCTCAAGGCCGCGGGCGTGGAGAAGGGCTCCGGCGAGCCGCACAAGACCAAGGTCGCCAAGCTGACGGCTGCCCAGGTCCGCGAGATCGCCACGACGAAGCTCCCCGACCTGAACGCCAACGACCTCGACGCCGCGTCGAAGATCATCGCTGGCACCGCCCGTTCCATGGGCATCACGGTCGAAGGCTGATTCAGCCCCTCACGTCCTCAGTGGTAGGGCCAAGCGCTGGCCCGCACCACGACTCCACACCCTGAAACCACAGGAGCAGAAGTGAAGCGCAGCAAGAACCTCCGCGCTGCGGACGCCAAGGTCGACCGGGCGCGCAACTACGCCCCGCTCGAGGCCGTCCGTCTCGCCAAGGAGACCGCCTCCACCAAGTTCGACGGCACCGTCGAGGTCGCGTTCTGCCTGGGTGTCGACCCGCGCAAGGCCGACCAGATGGTCCGTGGCACCGTGAACCTCCCGCACGGCACCGGCAAGACCGCCCGGGTCCTGGTCTTCGCGACCGGTGACCGTGCTGCGGCCGCGGAAGCCGCGGGCGCCGACATCGTCGGCGCCGACGAGCTCATCGACGAGGTGGCGAAGGGCCGTCTGGACTTCGACGCCGTCGTCGCCACCCCGGACCTCATGGGCAAGGTCGGCCGCCTCGGCCGGGTGCTCGGTCCGCGTGGTCTGATGCCGAACCCGAAGACCGGCACCGTCACCCCCGACGTCGTGAAGGCTGTCAACGACATCAAGGGCGGCAAGATCGAGTTCCGCGTCGACAAGCACTCGAACCTGCACTTCATCATCGGCAAGGCCTCGTTCGACGACACCAAGCTGGTGGAGAACTACGCAGCGGCGCTGGAGGAGATCCTCCGTCTGAAGCCGTCCGCCGCCAAGGGCCGCTACATCAAGAAGGCCACCCTGGCCACCACGATGGGCCCCGGCATCCCGCTGGACGCCAACCGCACCCGCAACCTCCTCGTCGAGGAGGACCCGGCCGCCGTCTGAGCCCCCGCGCTCGGCAGTAGGCCGCGTCACGTGTGACATGGACGGGCCCCGCAACCTTTCGAGGTGCGGGGCCCGTCCTCGTATCCGTACGTATCCGGTGGCTGTGTCGGAGCTGTGCGTTAGCGTGAGGCTCCGAGAGCCGAACGAGGGGTGGAAGCGGACATGAGGACCAGTACCGTGCGACGCGTGGGTCTGTCGGTGGCGGTGGCGGCGGCGCTGACGTCGGTCGCGGCCTGTGGCGGATCGGACGACAAGGGCAGTGACAACCGCGGTGGCGCCGTGCTGAAGGCCGACCCGATCGCCGCGTTGCGCGATGTGCAGAAGAAGACCGGTGGGGAGAGCTCGGCGAAGGTCGAGGGCACCACGCAGATGGGCACCACCATGTCCATGAAGCAGACCGGCACCGTCGACTGGACCGACGGTCTCACCGGCACCATGGAGATCACGTACACCGGCGGCACCATGGCGGACGCCATGAAGCAGAACGGTGGCACGGGCACCATGCAGGCCCGCTACTTCAAGGACGGCTACGCGGTCAACATGGGCGAGGCCTTCGCCAAGCAGGCCGGCGGCAAGCACTGGATCAACTACGCCTACGCCGACCTCGCCAAGCTCGCCGGCGCCTCCGGCGAGGCGATGAAGCAGCAGATGCAGAACACCACGCCCGACCAGGGTGTGAAGTCTCTGCTGGCCTCCGGTGACGTGAAGAAGATCGGCCAGGAGGACGTACGCGGGGTCTCGGCCACGCACTACACCGGCACCGTCGACGTCGCCGCGCTGACCGCGAAGAACTCCGAGCTCGACGCCGACCAGCTCGCTCAGCTGAAGAAGCAGCTGAGCGACGCCGGGATCACCACGGAGAAGGTCGACATCTGGGTCGACAAGAACGACCTCCTCGTCAAGAAGACCGAGCGAGGCCAGATGAAGACCGGCGAACTCAATTCGACGGTGTACTACAGCGACTACGGCACGAAGGTCTCGACCGAGAAGCCCCCGGCCGGCGACACGGTCGACTTCACCGACCTCGTGCAGCGGCAGGGAGCCGGCGCGGGCGCGAACTGAGAGCGGCCGGCGACCGGGCGGTGCAGCTCCCCGGTCGCCGGACGGCCCGGACCGGTGGGAGAGGGACGGATTTGCCCGGCGCGACATCGGTCGCGTACTCTCATGAGGAAGCCAAAGACCGCTGGTCGTTGCTGTGCTCTCGCAAGAGGGGACAGCGACCGAAGGATCCGTCGAGTACGGGCGACCCGCGCAGGTGACTGTGGAAAGCTCCCGACTCCGTTCGGTCGAGCTACGCCCTGGCGCCTGCGCCGGGGCGTTCGTCTTTCCCGGCCCCTTCTGAGCGGTCCTCATCACCCGGAAGGAGGCCGACGCTCATGGCTAGGCCCGACAAGGCTGCCGCGGTAGCCGAGCTGACGGACCAGTTCCGCAGCTCGAACGCCGCCGTGCTGACCGAGTACCGGGGTCTCACCGTGGCACAGCTCAAGGAGCTGCGCCGTTCGCTCGGTGAGAACGCCCAGTACGCCGTGGTGAAGAACACGCTGACCAAGATTGCGGCCAACGAGGCCGGGATCAACTCGCTCGACGACCTGTTCGCGGGTCCGACGGCGGTTGCCTTCGTCACCGGTGACCCGGTGGAGTCGGCGAAGGGTCTTCGTGACTTCGCCAAGGACAACCCCAACCTCATCATCAAGGGCGGTGTCCTTGACGGTAAGGCGCTGACCGCGGATGAGATCAAGAAGCTCGCGGACCTCGAGTCCCGCGAGGTTCTGCTCGCCAAGCTGGCGGGCGCCATGAAGGGCAAGCAGACTCAGGCTGCTCAGGTCTTCCAGGCGCTCCCGTCGAAGTTCGTCCGCACCGCGGAGGCGCTTCGTGCCAAGCAGGCCGAGCAGGGCGGTGCCGAGTAATTCGGCTCGCGCAATGATCGCCGCTCACTAGGGCGACGGTCGCAGCGGGCCGAATGTACGCCCGCCTACATGTACCTCCGGCACCTGCCGGATTAGTGGAAGGACGCCATCATGGCGAAGCTGTCCCAGGACGACCTGCTCGCGCAGTTCGAAGACATGACCCTCATCGAGCTCTCCGGCTTCGTGAAGGCCTTCGAGGAGAAGTTCGACGTCACCGCCGCCGCCGCGGTCGCCGTTGCCGGCCCCGCCGGTCCGGGCGCTGCCGCTGAGGCCGTCGAGGAGCAGGACGAGTTCGACGTCATCCTCACCGGCGCCGGCGAGAAGAAGATCCAGGTCATCAAGGTCGTGCGTGAGCTGACCTCGCTGGGTCTGAAGGAGGCCAAGGACCTCGTCGACGGCACCCCGAAGCCGGTCCTCGAGAAGGTCGCCAAGGAGGCCGCCGAGAAGGCTGCCGAGTCCCTCAAGGCCGCCGGCGCTTCCGTCGAGGTCAAGTGACTCAGGGAGTCTGCTGACTCCTCCTGACGGCCCGTGCCGCACGGCACGGACGTCATCTCACGAAGGGCGATCACCCATCCGGGTGGTCGCCCTTCGGCGTACCCGCGGCGGCTGCCTTGCTCTTCCGGCGGCGACGAGTATGGTGATCTTCGCCGTTGCCTCTCGGGGCCGGCCGACCGGTGCCGGGAGGCGGCCGGGTGAGGGGTCCCGGGGCGTCGTCCCGGCAGGGGGGCCTTGACGAACCGCACGCGGCGCGCAATTCTCAGGACGCGTCGTCACACATCGATCCGAATTCGAGGCATGGATCGTGGACGAAGAGGGCAGTAAAGAAGAGCGCACCGCGCGCACCGGCTAGTCATAGGTGTTGAGAACAGCTGTTGAGAGATACGTGGGTCTCTGAGAACCCCGACTGGACATCAGTGTGCCGTTTGGCTACACTGACCCTTTGCGCTGCCTGTTAGCTGCCTCCTGCCCGTCACCAGGGGCATGCCCACGCTTGAGCACCGATGACCGAAAGTCTCTGACCTGGGATTTCTGTCTCCGTGTACAACTTGGGACCGGTACGCGCGTAGTGAGTCCGAGCCCTCGGAAGGACCCCCTCTTGGCCGCCTCGCGCAACGCCTCGACCGCGAATACGAACAACGGTGCCAGCACCGCCCCGCTGCGCATCTCCTTTGCAAAGATCAAGGAGCCCCTCGAGGTTCCGAACCTCCTCGCGCTGCAGACCGAGAGCTTTGACTGGCTCCTCGGCAATGCTGCCTGGAAGGCTCGCGTCGAGGCTGCTCTGGACAGTGGACAAGACGTCCCCACCAAGTCCGGCCTGGAGGAGATCTTCGAGGAGATTTCACCGATCGAGGACTTCTCCGGGTCGATGTCGCTTACGTTCCGCGACCACCGCTTCGAGCCCTCGAAGAACTCGATCGACGAGTGCAAGGAGCGCGACTTCACGTTCGCCGCCCCGCTCTTCGTCACGGCCGAGTTCACCAACAACGAGACCGGCGAGATCAAGTCCCAGACGGTCTTCATGGGCGACTTCCCGCTCATGACCAACAAGGGCACCTTCGTCATCAACGGCACCGAGCGTGTCGTTGTGTCGCAGCTGGTCCGCTCGCCGGGTGTCTACTTCGACTCCTCCATCGACAAGACGTCCGACAAGGACATCTTCTCGGCCAAGGTCATCCCGTCCCGTGGTGCCTGGCTGGAGATGGAGATCGACAAGCGCGACATGGTCGGTGTGCGCATCGACCGCAAGCGCAAGCAGTCCGTCACCGTTCTCCTGAAGGCTCTCGGTTGGACGACCGAGCAGATCCTGGAGGAGTTCGGCGCGTACGAGTCCATGCGCGCCACCCTGGAGAAGGACCACACCCAGGGCCAGGACGACGCGCTGCTCGACATCTACCGCAAGCTGCGTCCGGGCGAGCCGCCCACGCGCGAGGCCGCACAGACGCTGCTGGAGAACCTCTACTTCAACCCGAAGCGCTACGACCTGGCGAAGGTCGGCCGCTACAAGGTGAACAAGAAGCTCGGCGCGGACGAGCCGCTGGACGCTGGCGTCCTCACCACCGACGACATCATCGCCACCATCAAGTACCTGGTGAAGCTGCACGCCGGTGAGACCGAGACGGTCGGCGAGTCCGGTCGCTCGATCATGGTCGAGACCGACGACATCGACCACTTCGGCAACCGTCGTATCCGCAACGTCGGCGAGCTGATCCAGAACCAGGTCCGTACGGGTCTCGCCCGTATGGAGCGCGTCGTGCGCGAGCGCATGACCACTCAGGACGTCGAGGCGATCACGCCGCAGACCCTGATCAACATCCGGCCGGTCGTCGCCTCCATCAAGGAGTTCTTCGGCACCAGCCAGCTGTCCCAGTTCATGGACCAGAACAACCCGCTGTCGGGCCTGACGCACAAGCGTCGTCTCAACGCCCTCGGCCCGGGTGGTCTCTCCCGTGAGCGGGCGGGCTTCGAAGTCCGTGACGTGCACCCGTCGCACTACGGCCGCATGTGCCCGATCGAGACCCCTGAAGGCCCGAACATCGGTCTGATCGGCTCGCTCGCCTCCTACGGCCGGATCAACGCGTTCGGCTTCATCGAGACGCCGTACCGCAAGGTCGTCGACGGCCAGGTCACCGACGAGGTCGACTACCTGACCGCCGACGAAGAGGACCGGTTCGTCATCGCGCAGGCCAACGCGCCGCTGACCGACGAGCTCCGGTTCGCCGAATCCCGCGTGCTGGTCCGCCGCCGTGGCGGCGAGGTCGACTACGTCCCGCCGGCCGACGTCGACTACATGGACGTCTCGCCGCGCCAGATGGTGTCGGTCGCGACCGCGATGATCCCGTTCCTCGAGCACGACGACGCCAACCGCGCGCTCATGGGCGCGAACATGATGCGCCAGGCCGTGCCGCTGATCAAGTCCGAGGCGCCGCTCGTCGGCACCGGCATGGAGTACCGCTGCGCCACCGACGCCGGCGACGTGCTCAAGGCCGAGAAGGACGGTGTGGTCCAGGAGGTCTCCGCGGACTACATCACCGTGACCAACGACGACGGCACGTACACCACGTACCGCATCGCCAAGTTCATGCGCTCCAACCAGGGCACCTCGGTCAACCAGAAGGTTGTCGTCTCCGAGGGCGACCGGGTCGTCGCCGACCAGGTCCTCGCCGACGGTCCGGCCACCGAGAACGGTGAGATGGCCCTCGGCAAGAACCTGCTCGTGGCGTTCATGCCGTGGGAGGGTCACAACTACGAGGACGCGATCATCCTGTCGCAGCGCCTCGTGCAGGACGACGTCCTCTCCTCGATCCACATCGAGGAGCACGAGGTCGACGCCCGTGACACCAAGCTCGGCCCGGAGGAAATCACCCGGGACATCCCGAACGTCTCCGAGGAGGTCCTCGCCGACCTCGACGAGCGCGGCATCATCCGTATCGGTGCCGAGGTCGTCGCCGGCGACATCCTCGTCGGCAAGGTCACGCCCAAGGGCGAGACCGAGCTGACCCCCGAGGAGCGCCTGCTCCGCGCGATCTTCGGTGAGAAGGCGCGCGAGGTGCGCGACACCTCGCTGAAGGTGCCGCACGGTGAGATCGGCAAGGTCATCGGCGTCCGCGTCTTCGACCGCGAAGAGGGCGACGAGCTGCCGCCGGGCGTGAACCAGCTGGTCCGCGTCTACGTCGCGCAGAAGCGCAAGATCACCGATGGTGACAAGCTCGCCGGCCGTCACGGCAACAAGGGCGTCATCTCGAAGATCCTCCCGATCGAGGACATGCCGTTCCTGGAGGACGGCACCCCGGTCGACATCATCCTCAACCCGCTGGGTGTCCCGTCCCGAATGAACCCGGGACAGGTCCTGGAGATCCACCTCGGCTGGCTCGCCAGCCGCGGCTGGGACGTCTCCGGCCTCGGTGACGAGTGGGCCAAGCGCCTGCAGGCCATCGGCGCCGACCAGGTCGCCCCCGGCACCAACGTCGCCACCCCCGTCTTCGACGGTGCGCGCGAGGACGAGATCTCCGGTCTCTTCGAGGCCACGATCCCGAACCGCGACGGCGACCGCCTGGTGCAGCCCTCCGGCAAGGCCAATCTGTTCGACGGCCGCTCCGGCGAGCCGTTCCCGGACCCGGTCTCGATCGGGTACATGTACATCCTCAAGCTGCACCACCTCGTCGACGACAAGCTGCACGCGCGTTCGACGGGTCCGTACTCCATGATCACCCAGCAGCCGCTGGGTGGTAAGGCTCAGTTCGGTGGACAGCGCTTCGGCGAGATGGAGGTGTGGGCCCTTGAGGCATACGGCGCCGCATACGCCCTCCAGGAACTGCTGACGATCAAGTCCGACGACGTCACCGGCCGCGTGAAGGTCTACGAGGCGATCGTCAAGGGCGAGAACATCCCCGAGCCCGGCATTCCCGAGTCCTTCAAGGTGCTCATCAAGGAAATGCAGTCGCTCTGCCTCAACGTGGAGGTGCTGTCCTCGGACGGCATGTCCATCGAGATGCGCGACACGGACGAGGACGTCTTCCGCGCGGCGGAGGAGCTCGGTATCGACCTGTCCCGGCGCGAGCCGAGCAGCGTCGAAGAGGTCTGACGGGTTGGCCGGCCGGATCCCTGTGATCCGGCCGGCTCTCCCCGGACCCGTTCAGACCATTGCTGAAGTGCCCCGATTTCTCGCGTGACGCGAGGGGGCTCGAACCCCCGAAAGAGGGATTGACGACAAGTGCTCGACGTCAACTTCTTCGACGAGCTGCGGATCGGCCTTGCCACCGCGGACGACATCCGGACCTGGTCCCACGGCGAAGTGAAGAAGCCGGAGACCATCAACTACCGCACGCTCAAGCCCGAAAAGGACGGACTCTTCTGCGAGAAGATCTTCGGTCCGACCCGGGACTGGGAGTGCTACTGCGGCAAGTACAAGCGTGTCCGCTTCAAGGGCATCATCTGTGAGCGCTGTGGCGTCGAGGTCACGCGCGCCAAGGTGCGCCGTGAGCGCATGGGCCACATCGAGCTTGCCGCTCCCGTCACCCACATCTGGTACTTCAAGGGCGTCCCGTCGCGCCTGGGCTACCTCCTCGACCTCGCGCCGAAGGACCTCGAAAAGGTCATCTACTTCGCCGCGTACATGATCACGTTCGTGGACGAGGAGCGCCGTACGCGCGACCTGCCCTCGCTGGAGGCGCACGTCTCCGTCGAGCGTCAGCAGATCGAGAACCGCCGCGACGCCGACCTGGAGGCCCGCGCCAAGAAGCTCGAGACCGACCTGGCCGAGCTGGAGGCCGAGGGCGCCAAGGCCGACGTGCGCCGCAAGGTGCGCGAAGGTGCCGAGCGCGAGATGAAGCAGCTGCGCGACCGTGCGCAGCGCGAGATCGACCGCCTCGACGAGGTGTGGAGCCGCTTCAAGAACCTCAAGGTCCAGGACCTGGAGGGCGACGAGCTGCTCTACCGCGAGCTGCGTGACCGCTTCGGCACGTACTTCGACGGCTGCATGGGCGCCGCCGCCCTGCAGAAGCGCCTGGAGTCGTTCGACCTCGACGAGGAGGCCGAGCGCCTCCGCGAGATCATCCGTACCGGCAAGGGCCAGAAGAAGACCCGTGCGCTCAAGCGCCTCAAGGTCGTCTCCGCGTTCCTGCAGACCAGCAACAAGCCCAAGGGCATGGTGCTCGACTGCGTGCCGGTCATCCCGCCGGACCTGCGTCCGATGGTGCAGCTGGACGGTGGCCGCTTCGCGACCTCCGACCTGAACGACCTGTACCGCCGTGTGATCAACCGCAACAACCGCCTCAAGCGTCTTCTCGACCTCGGTGCCCCCGAGATCATCGTGAACAACGAGAAGCGGATGCTGCAGGAGGCCGTCGACGCGCTGTTCGACAACGGCCGCCGCGGTCGCCCGGTCACCGGTCCCGGCAACCGCCCGCTCAAGTCCCTCAGCGACATGCTGAAGGGCAAGCAGGGCCGATTCCGTCAGAACCTTCTCGGTAAGCGTGTGGACTACTCCGCGCGTTCCGTGATCGTCGTCGGCCCGCAGCTCAAGCTGCACCAGTGCGGTCTGCCGAAGGCCATGGCGCTGGAGCTCTTCAAGCCGTTCGTGATGAAGCGCCTGGTCGACCTGAACCACGCGCAGAACATCAAGTCGGCCAAGCGCATGGTCGAGCGCGGCCGCACCGTGGTGTACGACGTCCTCGAAGAGGTCATCGCCGAGCACCCGGTGCTGCTGAACCGTGCACCGACGCTGCACCGCCTCGGCATCCAGGCCTTCGAGCCGCAGCTGGTCGAGGGCAAGGCCATCCAGATCCACCCGCTCGTCTGCACCGCGTTCAACGCGGACTTCGACGGTGACCAGATGGCCGTGCACCTGCCGCTCTCCGCGGAGGCGCAGGCCGAGGCCCGCATCCTGATGCTGTCCTCGAACAACATCCTGAAGCCGGCCGACGGCCGTCCCGTCACCATGCCGACCCAGGACATGGTGCTGGGCCTGTTCTTCCTCACCACGGACGAGGAGGAGCGCAACGTCGTCGGACAGGGCCGTTCCTTCGGCTCCACGGCCGAGGCGATCATGGCCTTCGACGCCCGGGAGCTGTCGCTCCAGGCGAAGGTCGACATCCGCTTCCCGGTGGGCACCATCCCGCCGCGCGGCTGGGTGCCGCCGGTCGCCGAGGAGGGCGAGCAGGAGTACCAGCAGGGCGACACGTTCCGGCTGCGTACGTCCCTGGGCCGCGCGCTCTTCAACGAGCTGCTGCCCGAGGACTACCCGTTCGTCGACTACTCCGTCGGCAAGAAGCAGCTCTCCGAGATCGTCAACGACCTCGCCGAGCGCTACCCCAAGGTCATCGTGGCGGCGACGCTCGACAACCTGAAGGCGGCGGGCTTCTACTGGGCGACCCGTTCCGGTGTCACCGTGGCCATCTCCGACGTCGTGGTCCCCGAGGCCAAGAAGGCGATCGTCGCCGGCTACGAGGCGCAGGACGAGAAGGTCCAGAAGCAGTACGAGCGCGGTCTGATCACCAAGGACGAGCGCACGCAGGAGCTCATCGCGATCTGGACCAAGGCGACCAACGAGGTTGCCGAGGCGATGAACGCGAACTTCCCCAAGACGAACCCCATCTTCATGATGGTTGACTCGGGTGCCCGAGGAAACATGATGCAGATGCGTCAGATCGCCGGTATGCGTGGTCTGGTGTCCAACGCCAAGAACGAGACGATCCCGCGTCCCATCAAGGCGTCCTTCCGTGAGGGCCTCACCGTTCTGGAGTACTTCATCTCCACGCACGGTGCCCGTAAGGGTCTGGCGGACACCGCCCTGCGTACCGCCGACTCGGGTTACCTGACCCGTCGTCTGGTGGACGTCTCGCAGGACGTGATCATTCGCGAGGAGGACTGCGGCACCGACCGCGGCCTCAAGCTGAAGATCGCCGTCAAGGGTGCGGACGGCGTGCTCCGCAAGACGGAGGACGTCGAGACCTCGGTCTACGCCCGCATGCTCGCCGAGGACGTCGTCGTCGACGGCAAGGTCATCGCGCCTGCCAACGTCGACCTCGGTGACGTCCTGATCGACGCCCTGGTGGGCGCCGGCGTCGAGGAGGTCAAGACCCGTTCGGTTCTGACCTGCGAGTCCGCGGTCGGCACCTGTGCCTTCTGCTACGGACGCTCGCTCGCCACCGGCAAGCTGGTCGACATCGGTGAGGCGGTCGGCATCATCGCCGCCCAGTCCATCGGTGAGCCCGGTACCCAGCTGACGATGCGTACCTTCCACACCGGTGGTGTGGCCGGTGACGACATCACCCAGGGTCTGCCCCGAGTCGTCGAGCTCTTCGAAGCCCGTACGCCCAAGGGTGTCGCCCCGATCTCGGAGGCGGCAGGCCGCGTCCGTATCGAGGAGACCGAGAAGACCAAGAAGCTCGTCGTCACCCCGGACGACGGCAGCGACGAGACGCCGTTCCCGATCTCGAAGCGCGCCCGTCTGCTGGTGGGCGAGGGCGACCACGTCGAGGTGGGCCAGAAGCTCACCGTGGGTGCCACCAACCCGCACGACGTGCTGCGGATCCTCGGTCAGCGCGCGGTCCAGGTCCACCTGGTCGGCGAGGTCCAGAAGGTCTACAACTCGCAGGGTGTGTCGATCCACGACAAGCACATCGAGATCATCATCCGGCAGATGCTGCGCCGTGTGACGATCATCGAGTCCGGCGACGCGGAGCTGCTGCCGGGCGAGCTCGTCGAGCGCTCGAAGTTCGAGACCGAGAACCGTCGTGTGGTCACCGAGGGCGGTCACCCCGCCTCCGGCCGTCCGCAGCTGATGGGTATCACCAAGGCCTCGCTCGCCACCGAGTCGTGGCTGTCGGCGGCGTCCTTCCAGGAGACGACCAGGGTCCTGACCGACGCGGCGATCAACGCCAAGTCGGACTCCCTGATCGGCCTCAAGGAGAACGTCATCATCGGTAAGCTCATCCCGGCCGGTACGGGCCTGTCCCGCTACCGCAACATCCGGGTCGAGCCGACCGAGGAGGCCAAGGCCGCGATGTACTCGGCCGTCGGCTACGACGACATCGACTACTCGCCGTTCGGCACGGGCTCCGGCCAGGCCGTTCCGCTGGAGGACTACGACTACGGTCCGTACAACCAGTAAGCGAGTCGCTTGACCGACCGGAGGGCGGTCACCCCGTTGCGTGCGGGGTGGCCGCCCTCCGGCGTACGCGCGAAGGCGCAAACTCGTTCCCCTCACCTCGGCGGTGACGGATGATGGGGGGATACAGATCGTCCGGGGGAGTTGGTTGTGTCGTATCCGCCGAGGCAGCCGGACCGGCTGCCCGCGCAGAGCCCGTCGATGCTGGCCTCGCACGCGGAGCGCGAGCGCGCTGTCGATGTGCTGCGGGCCGGTTTCGCCGAGGGGCGCCTTGATGACGAAGAGCTGGAGAAGCGGGTCGCGCGGGCCCACGAGGCCCGGACTGTGGGGGAACTGAGCCTTCTCGTCGACGACCTGCCCCAGGGCCCTGTCTTCTCCGGGCCCGCCCCCGCCGTCCACTACGGCCCCGCTGTGCCGGCGACCTTCCTGCCCGCGCCGCAGCTCAGGACGAACGGCAAGGCCAAGGGCGCGTTGGTCTTCGGCATCCTGGCCCCGGTGACCGCGGTGACGGGGGTGCCCGCGGTCGTCCTCGGGCACATGGCACGCAAGGAGATACGGCGCAGTGATGAGCAGGGCGACGGCCTGGCGGTCGCCGGGCTCGTGCTGGGATGGGCGTCGATCATCGGCTGGATATTGCTCGTGGCCGGGTTCGTCACCGCCGTGATGGTCACACGCTGAGGTCGTCGGCGTGCGGCGTGTGGAGGCGCGCCGCATTTGTTTTGACCGGAGTCGATGAGGTAGGTACGCTCAGACCTTGTGCCTGGGGTGTGCCTGGGCTCTTGTGCGTGTCCTCAACCGCATGCGAGTCCGTCACTGGCCACCGCGATCTGCATCCTTCCCTGCCTTGCGGCAGGAGCTTGCAGCATTCGACACACCCGACCGCGTGGGTCGGTGACGTTCCAGGTTAGTTTCACGAACGGCACACAGAAACCGGAGAAGTAGTGCCTACGATCCAGCAGCTGGTCCGGAAGGGCCGGCAGGACAAGGTCGAGAAGAACAAGACGCCCGCACTCGAGGGTTCGCCCCAGCGCCGCGGCGTCTGCACGCGTGTGTTCACGACCACCCCGAAGAAGCCGAACTCGGCACTCCGTAAGGTCGCGCGTGTGCGTCTGACCTCCGGTATCGAGGTCACGGCCTACATCCCGGGTGAGGGACACAACCTGCAGGAGCACTCCATCGTGCTCGTGCGTGGTGGCCGTGTGAAGGACCTGCCGGGTGTTCGTTACAAGATCATCCGCGGCTCGCTCGACACCCAGGGTGTCAAGAACCGCAAGCAGGCCCGCAGCCGCTACGGCGCCAAGAAGGAGAAGTAAGAATGCCTCGTAAGGGCCCCGCCCCGAAGCGCCCGGTCATTATCGACCCGGTCTACGGTTCTCCTCTTGTCACCTCGCTGATCAACAAGATCCTGCTCAACGGCAAGCGTTCCACTGCCGAGCGGATCGTGTACGGCGCCATGGAAGGCCTCCGCGAGAAGACCGGCAACGACCCGGTCATCACGCTGAAGCGCGCGCTTGAGAACGTCAAGCCCTCGCTCGAGGTCAAGTCCCGCCGTGTCGGTGGCGCCACCTACCAGGTGCCGATCGAGGTCAAGCCCGGTCGCGCCTCCACCCTCGCGCTGCGCTGGCTCGTGGGTTACTCCCGCGCCCGCCGCGAGAAGACCATGACCGAGCGCCTCATGAACGAGCTGCTCGACGCCTCCAACGGTCTTGGCGCTGCCGTCAAGAAGCGCGAGGACACCCACAAGATGGCCGAGTCCAACAAGGCCTTCGCGCACTACCGCTGGTAGTCGCTACCCACATCGAGACCGAGAGAAGATTGAGCCTTATGGCCACCACTTCGCTTGACCTGGCCAAGGTCCGCAACATCGGGATCATGGCCCACATCGACGCGGGCAAGACGACCACCACCGAGCGGATCCTGTTCTACACCGGCGTTTCGTACAAGATCGGTGAAGTCCACGACGGCGCTGCCACGATGGACTGGATGGAGCAGGAGCAGGAGCGCGGCATCACGATCACGTCCGCCGCGACGACCTGCCACTGGCCGCTCAATGATGTTGACCACACCATCAACATCATCGACACCCCGGGTCACGTCGACTTCACCGTCGAGGTGGAGCGTTCGCTCCGCGTCCTCGACGGTGCCGTCACCGTGTTCGACGGTGTGGCGGGCGTCGAGCCGCAGTCCGAGACCGTCTGGCGTCAGGCGGACCGCTACGGCGTGCCGCGTATCTGCTTCGTCAACAAGCTCGACCGCACCGGTGCCGAGTTCCACCGCTGCGTCGACATGATCGTCGACCGCCTCGGTGCGGTTCCGCTGGTCATGCAGCTCCCCATCGGCGCCGAGGCCGACTTCAGGGGCGTCGTCGACCTCGTGTCGATGAAGGCCTTTGTCTGGCCGGAAGAGGCCGCCAAGGGTGAGATGTACGACACGGTCGACATCCCGGACACCCACATCGAGGCGGCTCAGGAGTGGCGCGGCAAGCTGCTCGAGGCCGTCTCCGAGAACGACGACCAGATGATGGAGCTGTACCTGGAGGGCGTCGAGCCCACCGAGGAGCAGCTGCACGAGGCGATTCGCCGGATCACCCTCGCATCGAAGGGCAGCGCCGACTCCGTCACCGTCACCCCGGTGTTCTGTGGCACGGCGTTCAAGAACAAGGGCGTCCAGCCCCTGCTCGACGCGGTCGTCCGCTACCTGCCCTCCCCCCTGGACGTCGAGGCCATCGAGGGCCACGACGTCAAGGACCCCGAGGTCGTCATCAAGCGCAAGCCCTCGGACGACGAGCCGTTCTCCGGCCTGGCGTTCAAGATCGCGAGCGACCCGCACCTCGGCAAGCTCACCTTCGTCCGGATCTACTCCGGTCGCCTGGAGGCCGGCACCGCGGTGCTGAACTCCGTCAAGGGCAAGAAGGAGCGCATCGGCAAGATCTACCGCATGCACGCGAACAAGCGTGAGGAGATCGCGTCGGTGGGCGCCGGCGACATCATCGCCGTCATGGGCCTGAAGCAGACCACCACCGGTGAGACGCTGTGTGACGACAAGAACCCGGTCATCCTGGAGTCCATGGACTTCCCGGCGCCGGTCATTCAGGTCGCCATCGAGCCCAAGTCCAAGGGTGACCAGGAGAAGCTGGGTGTCGCCATCCAGCGCCTCTCCGAGGAGGACCCGTCCTTCCAGGTGCACTCCGACGAGGAGACCGGCCAGACCATCATCGGTGGTATGGGCGAGCTTCACCTCGAGGTGCTCGTCGACCGCATGAAGCGCGAGTTCCGCGTCGAGGCGAACGTCGGCAAGCCGCAGGTCGCGTACCGCGAGACGATCCGCAAGGCCGTCGAGCGCATCGACTACACGCACAAGAAGCAGACTGGTGGTACCGGCCAGTTCGCGAAGGTGCAGATCGCCATCGAGCCCATCGAGGGTGGCGACGCGTCCTACGAGTTCGTCAACAAGGTCACCGGTGGCCGCATCCCCCGTGAGTACATCCCCTCGGTGGACGCGGGTGCCCAGGAGGCCATGCAGTTCGGCATCCTGGCCGGTTACGAGATGGTGGGCGTCCGCGTCACCCTTCTCGACGGTGGCTACCACGAGGTCGACTCCTCCGAGCTCGCCTTCAAGATCGCCGGTTCGCAGGCGTTCAAGGAGGGTGCTCGCAAGGCGTCCCCCGTGCTCCTTGAGCCGATGATGGCCGTCGAGGTCACCACGCCCGAGGACTACATGGGCGATGTCATCGGCGACCTCAACTCCCGCCGTGGCCAGATCCAGGCCATGGAGGAGCGCAGCGGCGCTCGCGTCGTGAAGGGCCTCGTGCCCCTCTCGGAGATGTTCGGCTACGTCGGAGACCTCCGCAGCAAGACCTCGGGTCGCGCAAGCTACTCGATGCAGTTCGACTCCTACGCCGAGGTTCCGCGGAACGTCGCCGAGGAGATCATCGCGAAGGCCAAGGGCGAGTAACTCTCCCGAGCTCACGCTTTAGGCTTGTCACCGGAGCCTGGTGGGGCATTCGTCGCAGAGCGCAAGCAAAGCGGTGAATGCCCCCGGCCCCGGCATCCCAGCAAAGATCACCTGGCGCCGATGAAGCAAGGCGTACAGAACCACTCCACAGGAGGACCCAGTGGCGAAGGCGAAGTTCGAGCGGACTAAGCCGCACGTCAACATCGGCACCATCGGTCACATTGACCACGGTAAGACGACCCTCACGGCCGCCATTACCAAGGTGCTGCACGACGCGTACCCGGACCTGAACGAGGCCTCGGCCTTCGACCAGATCGACAAGGCTCCCGAGGAGCGCCAGCGCGGTATCACGATCTCGATCGCGCACGTCGAGTACCAGACGGAGTCGCGTCACTACGCGCACGTCGACTGCCCGGGTCACGCGGACTACATCAAGAACATGATCACGGGTGCGGCGCAGATGGACGGCGCCATCCTCGTGGTCGCCGCCACCGACGGCCCGATGCCGCAGACCAAGGAGCACGTGCTCCTGGCCCGCCAGGTCGGCGTTCCGTACATCGTCGTCGCCCTGAACAAGGCCGACATGGTGGACGACGAGGAGATCCTGGAGCTCGTCGAGCTCGAGGTCCGTGAGCTCCTCTCCGAGTACGAGTTCCCGGGCGACGACCTGCCGGTCGTCAAGGTCTCGGCGCTCAAGGCGCTCGAGGGCGACAAGGAGTGGGGCCAGACCGTCCTCGACCTGATGAAGGCCGTCGACGAGAACATCCCGCAGCCCGAGCGCGACGTCGACAAGCCGTTCCTGATGCCGATCGAGGACGTCTTCACGATCACCGGTCGTGGCACCGTCGTCACCGGTCGTATCGAGCGTGGTGTCCTGAAGGTCAACGAGACCGTCGACATCGTCGGTATCAAGCAGGAGAAGACCACCACCACGGTCACCGGCATCGAGATGTTCCGCAAGCTGCTCGACGAGGGCCAGGCCGGTGAGAACGTCGGTCTGCTCCTCCGTGGCATCAAGCGCGAGGACGTCGAGCGCGGTCAGGTCATCATCAAGCCCGGTTCGGTCACGCCGCACACCGAGTTCGAGGCCCAGGCCTACATCCTGTCGAAGGACGAGGGCGGCCGTCACACCCCGTTCTTCAACAACTACCGCCCGCAGTTCTACTTCCGTACCACGGACGTGACGGGCGTGGTGACCCTTCCCGAGGGCACCGAGATGGTCATGCCGGGTGACAACACCGTCATGACGGTCAACCTCATCCAGCCTGTCGCCATGGAAGAGGGCCTGAAGTTCGCCATCCGTGAGGGTGGCCGGACCGTGGGCGCCGGCCAGGTCACCAAGATCGTCAAGTAATTACCTGACTGTCTGACCTGGTTGCTCCGCACAGAGCACCAAGAAGGGCCCCGGCCCGCCGCGCGAGCGGTGGACCGGGGCCCTTCGGCGTGGGGGCGGCGGGGCCTTCCGGCGTCGAGAGCTGCTGGGTGTCGGGGACACCAGGGTTGGGTCGGGAACGGCACGCACACCGGAAGTGGGGCACGGATGAGCGTGGATGAGACCGGGAGCCGATGCCTCGCCCGTACGGCGGCCGTCCTCACCGCAGCTCGGGCACCTCGCCCCGGTCCGCCCGGCGCAGCCCGGCCTCCGGGATGCCGCGCAGCAGCCGGGCGCCGATCTCCGCGAGCCGGGCTTCATCGGGCGGGGTGCGGCCCAGGCCGATCGCGTACTGGACGTGGGACGCGTCGGCGCCGCACGGGCGGGGCCAGGCGTGGGCGTCCGGGGCGCCCGCCTCCGCGAGGGCGGCGAGCAGGGCCAGGAGCCGGCCGCGCAGCCGCCCCTCGTCCGGGCCCTTCCGTACGGAGACGAGCACCCAGGCGGCGTGACGCAGGTGCAGCGGCGGCGGGGCGCAGAGCAGGGTGTGCGGCACGGGGCCGTGGTCGGCGGCGGACTCCAGGATCTCCCAGGCGCGGAAGAGTTCCTCGGCGACGAGGTCGCGGCCCGCTTCGGACACCTGCATGGTGCAGGAGCGGACGGGGGCGGTCGGGGTCAGCACGGTGAGGGGGAGGCCGCACGCCTCCCCGGAGCCGACCGCGCGGTCCCAGTCCCACATGGCCCAGGTCGCGAAGAACCGCCTGAGCAGGGGGAGCGGTGGCAGATCGCCCGACTCGTGGGCGGTACGGGCCGCGAGGACGGACCAGGCCAGGCCCGGCAGCCCGCCGCACGGAGCGGAGTCCAGGCCGCGCGCCCGCGCCCAGCCCTTCACCTCGCGGGCGAGCCGGACGAACGCGGCCCGGTGCGGGTCCGCCGCCGCGAGCACCGCGTCCGCGTCGCTCACCGCGCTGAGCGCCGTGGCCGCCGCCTCGCCCAGTTCGGCGCGCCGGGCCACCGCCTCGGCCGGGGGGAGGGCGCCCGTCGCCACGGTCACCAGGTCCACCCCGAGCCCGCCGAGCGAAAAGCGCAGCCCCGGTACGCGGGCACCGGTCACCTCGCGCAGGCCGGCGACGCCCGGCAGGGCCGCGGTCAGCCGCGCCCGCGTTCCCGGGAGGTCCCCGTCACCGGGCAGCGCGGCGACCAGGTCGACGTCGGCGCCCGGCAGCGCACAGCCCGTCCGCCGCGAGCCGGCCAGATGGACGCGGCCCCCGGACAGGGCTGCGGCGACCCGGCGTACGACCTCCACCCCGGCCCCGCCGTCCGCCTCTACCCCAGCTCCGGCCAGCTCCACCCGTACCCCGAAGTGGTCCGAGACGTACAGCCCGTCCGGCGCCGGTACGTCGCCCAGCAGCACCGCCGACATGGGCCGCAGCTGCTCCGAGCGGAGCAGCACCCGGTCCAGCCGGGACACCCGCCCGGTCAGGGAGGAGACGGCGGCGAGCGGGTTGACGGACGGGTCGAAGGTCGGCGTCCGGTCGTCCGCGCCGTGCACCAGGCTCCAGGCGTCCGGCATGCACAGCCGGTCCTGCGGGGTGGCGCCGCCGTCGTTGAAGTCGCCGAGCAGCGCCACATCGCCCTCGATTCCGGCCAACCCCGTTGCCAGATCGGTCAGTTCGGCATCGCGCCGGGCGGCGCCGTCCGCCGAGTGGTCGCTGCTGAGATGAGTGACGGCGACCGTGGCCGGTCCCTCCGCGCCCTCCACGACCACGGCGGCGACCGCCTTGTGCGGGCCGAGGGCGTGCAGGCCCGCCTCCCGCACCGGGAGCCTGCTGAGCAGCAGCAGGCCGCAGTCGGCGACGTCCCGGCCGGCCGGATCGGCCCAGAAGGTGTAGCCCTCGCGGATCCAGGGCGCGGACAGCAGCAGGCCGAGCAGGGCGGGTTCGGCCTCCTGGAGCGCGATGACGTCGGCGTCCGCCGCGCGCAGGGCGTCGAGGAGGAGCGGCCGGCGCCGGGCGGTGTCGATGCGGTCGCTGTCGTAGCGGTCCCAGAGGGTGTTCCAGGTCAGCAGGGTCAGGGGGCCGGGGGCCGGCGCGGGCGGCGGTACGTCCTCGGGCACCGGCGTCCAGGCGGCCTCCGATACGGAGTAGGCGTGCGGCGTGCGGGAGACGAAGTACGGGGACGGCAGCCGGCGCGGGGCGCGGACCCGTCCGGCATCCGTCGCGTCGATCCGGTCCACGCCCGCGGACCGGTCCCACACCGTCTCGCCGTCGGCCGCGAAGAACAGCACCCGGTGCCAGGGAATCTCCCCGCCGGGCGTGAAACGGGGCAGCGGCACCCGCTTGGGCGCGGTCCCGCGCTGCGCCACGCCCATCACGAAGCGCGCCGGGTCGAACCGGGCGTCCCAGCGGACCCGGTGGTAGATCTCCTCACTGGTACGCATCTACGACCTGTCCTCCACGGTTCCGCTCGCGCCGATGTACCAGGTGCGGTGCGCCTGGCCGGGGTACGGGGGCACGAACCGGTGCAGTTGCGAGCTCAGCACCTCCGGGGGGACCGGGTGGGTGCGGCGCTCGTTGCGGCGGACCAGTTCCGCCTCGTCGACCAGGGCCACGGCGTGGGTGAGCAGCGCGTCCCTGCGCCGGGCGACCGCGTGCACCAGGGAGCGCTGGTGCGCGTTGAGCGAGGTGGCGTCCCAGACGACCGTGGAGCCCGCGGTGAGCGCGGCGTCCAGCCGGTCGACCCCCTCGCGCAGCACCTCCCCGTTGGCCTTCTGGTCGGCGCGCGATCCCCGGGCGAGGCGCAGGTCGTCGAGCGAGAGATACGTGTCGATGCCGCGGAGCCCGCGCGCGAAGGTGCTCTTGCCGCTGCCGGAGGGGCCGACCAGCTGGACCAGGCGCGGGAACTCGCCGGTGCGCCACCGCCAGGTCGCGGCCACGGCCTCCTCGGCGGTGGTGACCCGGCCCAGGGCGTACGCCTCACGGGCCTGCGCCCGGCAGCGGTCGGCGGCCTCCGGGTCCAGATCCGCGAACGCCTCGCACAGCCCGTCCGGCTCCCGTATGTCCTCCGCGTGCAGCGCGGACCACTCCACCTGCTCGCGGGCCCCTCCGGTCTCCGCGACCACGGCGGCCAGCGCGTGCAGCAGCGGCAGATCGGCGGCGAACGACATCCGGACCAGACCGGTCCGGCGCTCCTCGTCCGGGTACGGCCGGTGCAGTGCCGGGTGCAGTCCGACGAGGTCCGCGACCCGGCGGGCGAGCGGCATCCCGAGCGTCCCCGCCAGTGCGGGCGCCGTCCCGGCGCGGCGGGACCGGTGCAGCAGCGCGGCCAGCACCCCGGTGAGCCGGTCCTCGCCCGTCCGGCCCGAGGCGTCGAGGGCGTCGCCCATCGCGGCGGCGGCCCCGGCGTCCCCCGCGGTCGTCCCCGTCGCTTCGGCCAGCGCCGCGGCGTCGACCGGAGCCCCGGACCGCACGGCCCACAGGGCGGCGGCCGGGCCGAGCCCGTTCTCCACCACGGCGGCGTGCATCCAGTGCGTATCGGTCCGCACGTGGCCGGGCCGTACCCACTTCGCCACCAGCCGCCCGAAGTCCCGTGCGTCGAAGCCGTCCGCGGGCCGTACGACGTACCCCTCCTGCCGCCCGGTGTCCGGTCTCAGCGCCCGGAGCGCCTTCGCGGCCCGCGCGTCGAACACCCCGCGCCACAGCACCGGCGGCACCGGAATGCCCAGATCGCGGAGGAAGACCACGGTCCGGTCCCAGTCCAGGCAGTGCTCCCCGTCCCAGACGGAGAAGCCGTAGAAGTGGCTCTCCAGGCCGTCGTACGCGATCGAATGGCGCGCGAACACGTTCTCCCCGCACACCCGCCACCCCTCGGGGATACGGGCCCCGATCCGGCCCTGGAGCGCCTTCACCCAGCCCCGCGAGGGGTGGTGGGCGGAATCGAGCGAGCGGGCGTGGAGGCCGTCGGCGTAGAGCGTGGTGTTCTCGCCGTCCAGCTTCTCGGTGACGACGACCTCGCGGCCGGTCATCGCGGAGAGGTCCGCGATCCGTACGTCGTCCGAGGTGGCCCCCGGGGACCAGGGCAGATGCGCGGTGCGCGGGTAGTGCGTACGCATGGTCGATGTCCCTGGTGACGACGGTGTGCCGGCCGGTCACTGTACGGGCGGGGGCGCGGGTCGCTCGACCGAATTGGAAGGGCCCCGGATCGCCGGGAGGGACGCCCGGCACGGCTCCCGCCGCGCGCCCGCGTTTGACCATCGGAGCGCGCGGGGTAAGATCCTCCGCCCGATTGGCCAGGCTCACGCCGCGTATGGCACACTGACCAGGTTGCTCGGTTGAGTGTCAATGCTGCGCGCCTCCCGCCGGGAGGACCGGAAGCGAGTCCCACAGTACTCGTCGACCCCCTGCGGGTCGGACGTACGGGAATCTTTCGGGAAGCGTCAGTGGGGCACCGGCCAGGCACCCGGTGGGTGTTCCGCCCCCGGTCTCGCGGTCCTCGGGCCCGCACCCCCTTGGTTGGGAAATCCTTCGGGAGATCTGCGTAGAGGGGATGCGACACGCCCGACCGCGTGGGTCGGAGACGGAGTTACGAGAGCCCTCGGGTTCCAGAGCGTTACGAGAGACAGGACTACTAGTAGCCATGGCGGGACAGAAGATCCGCATCCGGCTCAAGGCCTACGACCACGAGGTCATCGACTCCTCGGCGAAGAAGATCGTCGAGACGGTGACCCGCACTGGTGCGTCGGTCGCGGGCCCGGTGCCGCTGCCCACTGAGAAGAACGTGTACTGCGTCATCAAGTCGCCGCACAAGTACAAGGACTCGCGCGAGCACTTCGAGATGCGCACGCACAAGCGCCTCATCGACATCCTCGACCCCACGCCGAAGACGGTTGACTCGCTGATGCGTCTCGACCTGCCGGCGGGCGTCGACATCGAGATCAAGCTCTGAGGTGACGCGCGAGATGGCTAAGAACATTAAGGGCGTCCTGGGCGAGAAGCTCGGCATGACCCAGGTCTGGGACGAGAACAACCGGGTCGTCCCGGTGACCGTCGTCAAGGCCGGGCCCTGTGTCGTCACCCAGGTCCGCACCAACGACCGCGACGGCTACGAGTCGGTTCAGCTCGCCTTCGGCGAGATCGACCCGCGCAAGGTGAACAAGCCCCTCAAGGGCCACTTCGCCAAGGCCGACGTGACCCCGCGCCGCCACCTGGTGGAGCTCCGCACCCCTGACGCCGGCGAGTACACGCTGGGCCAGGAGGTCACCGCCGAGGTGTTCGAGTCCGGCGTCAAGGTCGACGTCACGGGCAAGAGCAAGGGCAAGGGCTTCGCCGGTGTCATGAAGCGTCACAACTTCAAGGGCGGCAAGGCGTCCCACGGTGCCCACCGTGTGCACCGCATGCCCGGCTCCATCGGTGGCTGTGCCACCCCCGGCCGTGTCTTCAAGGGCATGCGCATGGCGGGTCGCATGGGCAACGAGCGTGTCACCACCCAGAACCTGACCATCCACGCGGTTGACGCGGAGAAGGGTCTGCTCCTCATCAAGGGCGCGGTCCCCGGTCCGAACGGCGGCCTCGTCCTGGTCCGTACCGCGGCCAAGGGGGCTTGAGGTAATGAGCACCATTGACATCCTTTCGCCGGCAGGCGACAAGGCCGGTACCGTCGAGCTCCCCTCGGAGATCTTCGACGCGAAGACCAGCGTTCCGCTGATCCACCAGGTCGTCGTCGCACAGCTGGCAGCTGCCCGTCAGGGCACGCACAAGACCAAGACCCGCGGCGAAGTCCGTGGCGGTGGCCGCAAGCCGTACCGCCAGAAGGGCACCGGCCGCGCGCGCCAGGGTTCGACCCGTGCGCCGCAGTTCGTCGGCGGTGGCGTCGTCCACGGCCCGCAGCCGCGTGACTACTCGCAGCGGACCCCGAAGAAGATGAAGGCCGCCGCCCTGCGCGGTGCCCTCTCCGACCGGGCCCGTCACTCCCGTATCCACGTCGTCACCGGCGTGGTCGACGGTGCGGTGTCCACGAAGGCCGCCAAGACGCTGTTCGGCAAGATCTCGGAGCGCAAGAACCTGCTCCTGGTCGTCGACCGCGCCGACGAGGCCGCGTGGCTGTCCGCCCGCAACCTGCCCCAGGTGCACATCCTGGAGCCGGGCCAGCTGAACACGTACGACGTGATCGTCTCTGACGACGTGGTCTTCACCCAGGCCGCCCTCGAGTCCTTCGTGTCTGGCCCCCAGACCGCTGAGACCGAAGGGAGCGACGCCTGATGAGCGAGGCGACCGTTACCAGCAAGACCTACTCGGACCCGCGCGACGTTCTCGTCAAGCCGGTTGTTTCCGAGAAGAGCTACGCGCTGCTCGACGAGAACAAGTACACGTTCATCGTCGCGCCCGGCTCCAACAAGACCCAGATCAAGCAGGCCGTGGAAGCGGTCTTCTCGGTCAAGGTCACCGGGGTCAACACGATCAACCGGCAGGGTAAGCGCAAGCGCACCAAGACCGGTTTCGGCAAGCGTGCTGACACCAAGCGCGCCATCGTGACCCTCGCCGAGGGCGACCGTATCGACATCTTCGGCGGTCCGACCGCCTGAGGGCGGTCTGGATCGTCCGGAATCGGACGAGGACTGAGAAATGGGTATCCGCAAGTACAAGCCGACGACCCCGGGCCGTCGTGGCTCCAGCGTCGCCGACTTTGTCGAGATCACGCGGTCCACGCCGGAGAAGTCGCTGGTCCGCCCCCTGCACAGCAAGGGCGGCCGTAACAACGCCGGTCGTGTGACCGTTCGCCACCAGGGCGGTGGCCACAAGCGCGCCTACCGAGTGATCGACTTCCGTCGTCACGACAAGGACGGCGTGCCGGCCAAGGTCGCGCACATCGAGTACGACCCGAACCGCACCGCGCGCATCGCGCTCCTGCACTACGCGGACGGCGAGAAGCGCTACATCATCGCGCCGCGTGGCCTGACGCAGGGCGACCGTGTCGAGAACGGCCCGGCCGCCGACATCAAGCCCGGCAACAACCTGGCGCTGCGCAACATCCCGGTCGGTACGACCATCCACGCCATCGAGCTGCGGCCCGGCGGCGGCGCGAAGTTCGCCCGTTCCGCGGGTGCCTCCGTGCAGCTGCTGGCGAAGGAGGGCACCATGGCCCACCTTCGTATGCCGTCGGGTGAGATCCGCCTGGTCGACGCCCGCTGCCGCGCCACCATCGGTGAGGTCGGCAACGCCGAGCAGTCGAACATCAACTGGGGCAAGGCCGGCCGCATGCGCTGGAAGGGCGTTCGCCCGACCGTCCGCGGTGTCGCGATGAACCCGGTTGACCACCCGCACGGTGGTGGTGAGGGCAAGACCTCCGGTGGTCGCCACCCGGTCTCGCCGTGGGGTCAGAAGGAGGGTCGTACTCGTTCGCCGAAGAAGGCATCGAACAAGTACATCGTCCGCCGCCGCAAGACGAACAAGAAGCGCTAGGAGCGGGTTTAGATGCCGCGCAGTCTCAAGAAGGGGCCCTTCGTCGACGGCCACCTCATCAAGAAGGTGGACGTACAGAACGAGGCAGGCACCAAGAACGTCATCAAGACCTGGTCCCGTCGCTCGATGATCGTCCCGGCCATGCTGGGTCACACCATCGCGGTGCACAACGGCAAGATCCACGTCCCGGTGTTCGTCACCGAGTCGATGGTCGGCCACAAGCTCGGCGAGTTCTCGCCGACTCGCACCTTCCGCGGCCACGTCAAGGACGACCGGAAGTCGAAGCGCCGCTAACCGCGGGGTGGAAACGACTATGACTTACACCGAAGGGACAACCATGGAAGCCAGGGCCCAGGCGCGGTACATCCGCGTCACGCCCATGAAGGCCCGCCGCGTGGTGGACCTCATCCGTGGCATGGATGCCACGGAGGCTCAGGCGGTCCTGCGTTTCGCCCCGCAGGCCGCGAGCGTGCCGGTTGGCAAGGTGCTGGACAGCGCCATTGCCAACGCCGCACACAACTACGACCACACCGACGCCTCTTCGCTGGTCATCAGCGAGGCGTACGTGGACGAGGGCCCGACCCTGAAGCGGTTCCGTCCGCGTGCTCAGGGCCGTGCCTACCGGATCCGTAAGCGGACCAGCCACATCACCGTGGTCGTCAGCAGCAAGGAAGGAACCCGGTAATGGGCCAGAAGGTAAACCCGCACGGGTTCCGGCTCGGCATCACCACGGACTTCAAGTCCCGTTGGTACGCCGACAAGCTGTACAAGGACTACGTCAAGGAAGACGTCGCCATTCGTCGCATGATGACGAAGGGCATGGAGCGGGCCGGCATCTCGAAGGTCGAGATCGAGCGCACCCGCGACCGCGTCCGCGTTGACATCCACACCGCCCGCCCGGGCATCGTCATCGGCCGCCGCGGCGCCGAGGCCGACCGCATCCGTGGCGAGCTGGAGAAGCTGACCGGCAAGCAGGTCCAGCTGAACATCCTCGAGGTCAAGAACCCCGAGGTGGACGCTCAGCTGGTGGCCCAGGCCGTCGCCGAGCAGCTCTCCTCCCGCGTCTCCTTCCGTCGTGCCATGCGCAAGAGCATGCAGAGCTCGATGAAGGCCGGCGCCAAGGGCATCAAGATCCAGTGCGGCGGTCGCCTCGGCGGCGCCGAGATGTCCCGCTCGGAGTTCTACCGCGAGGGCCGTGTGCCCCTGCACACGCTCCGTGCGAACGTCGACTACGGCTTCTTCGAGGCCAAGACGACCTTCGGCCGCATCGGTGTGAAGGTCTGGATCTACAAGGGCGACGTCAAGAACATCGCCGAGGTCCGCGCCGAGAACGCCGCTGCCCGCGCCGGCAACCGCCCGGCTCGTGGCGGCGCTGACCGCCCGGCCGGCCGTGGTGGCCGCGGTGGCGAGCGTGGCGGTCGCGGTCGCAAGCCGCAGCAGCAGTCGGCTCCGGCTGCCGAGGCCCCCAAGGCCGAGGCTCCCGCCGCTGCCGCTCCGGCTGCCGAGAGCACCGGAACGGAGGCCTGACCGAAATGCTGATCCCCCGTAGGGTCAAGCACCGCAAGCAGCACCACCCGAAGCGCAGCGGTATGTCCAAGGGTGGCACGCAGGTTGCGTTCGGCGAGTACGGCATCCAGGCGCTGACCCCGGCGTACGTGACGAACCGTCAGATCGAGGCAGCTCGTATCGCGATGACCCGTCACATCAAGCGTGGCGGCAAGGTCTGGATCAACATCTACCCGGACCGTCCCCTGACGAAGAAGCCGGCCGAGACCCGCATGGGTTCCGGTAAGGGTTCTCCCGAGTGGTGGATCGCGAACGTCAAGCCGGGTCGGGTGATGTTCGAGCTGTCCTACCCGAACGAGAAGATTGCTCGTGAGGCGCTTACCCGCGCTGCTCACAAGCTTCCGATGAAGTGCCGGATCGTTCGGCGCGAGGCAGGTGAGTCGTGATGTCGGCCGGTACCAAGGCGTCCGAGCTGCGCGAGCTGGGCAACGAGGAGCTCCTCAACAAGCTCCGCGAGGCCAAGGAAGAGCTGTTCAACCTCCGCTTCCAGGCGGCGACGGGGCAGCTCGAGAACCACGGCCGGCTCAAGTCCGTCCGTAAGGACATCGCCCGGATCTACACCCTGATGCGCGAGCGCGAGCTGGGCATCGAGACGGTGGAGAGCGCCTGATGAGCGAGAAGACTGTGACTGAGACGAACACCGACCGCGGTTTCCGCAAGACCCGTGAGGGTCTGGTCGTCAGCGACAAGATGGACAAGACCGTCGTCGTCGCTGTCGAGGACCGTGTCAAGCACGCGCTGTACGGCAAGGTCATCCGCCGTACCAACAAGCTCAAGGCGCACGACGAGCAGAACGCCGCAGGCGTCGGCGACCGCGTCCTCCTGATGGAGACCCGGCCGCTGTCCGCCACGAAGCGGTGGCGCGTCGTCGAGATCCTCGAGAAGGCCAAGTAATTCCTGAGGGGCATTCCCCTCAGGCAAGTTCCGCCAGGCTCGGCGGGGAGCTGCGTGAGTCGACTCATGCAGCCCCCGCCGGGAACCGGCAGACGATCAGGAGATAGACGTGATCCAGCAGGAGTCGCGACTTCGCGTCGCCGACAACACGGGTGCGAAGGAAATCCTCACCATCCGTGTTCTCGGTGGTTCGGGTCGCCGCTACGCGGGCATCGGTGACGTCATCGTCGCCACCGTCAAGGACGCGATCCCCGGTGGCAACGTGAAGAAGGGTGACGTCGTCAAGGCCGTCATCGTTCGCACCGTCAAGGAGCGTCGCCGTCAGGATGGCTCGTACATCCGCTTCGACGAGAACGCCGCCGTCATTCTGAAGAACGACGGCGACCCCCGCGGCACCCGTATCTTCGGCCCGGTGGGCCGTGAGCTGCGCGAGAAGAAGTTCATGAAGATCATCTCGCTCGCGCCGGAGGTGCTGTAAGCATGAAGATCAAGAAGGGCGACCTGGTTCAGGTCATCACCGGTAAGGACAAGGGCAAGCAGGGCAAGGTCATCGTGGCCTACCCCGCTCAGGACCGCGTCCTCGTCGAGGGTGTCAACCGGGTCAAGAAGCACACCAAGGCCGGTCAGACCGCTCGCGGTTCGCAGACCGGTGGCATCGTCACGACCGAGGCCCCCGTCCACGTCAGCAACGTGCAGCTGGTTGTTGAGAAGGACGGCAACAAGGTCGTCACGCGCGTCGGTTACCGCTTCGACGACGAAGGCAACAAGATCCGCGTTGCCAAGCGGACGGGTGAGGACATCTGATGGCTACCACCACCACTCCGCGTCTGAAGACGAAGTACCGCGAGGAAATCGCCGGCAAGCTGCGTGAGGACTTCTCGTACGAGAACGTCATGCAGATTCCCGGCCTCGTGAAGATCGTGGTCAACATGGGTGTGGGCGACGCCGCCCGCGACTCCAAGCTGATCGACGGCGCCGTGCGCGACCTCACCACGATCACCGGTCAGAAGCCGGCCGTTACCAAGGCCCGCAAGTCCATCGCGCAGTTCAAGCTGCGCGAGGGCCAGCCGATCGGCTGCCACGTCACCCTTCGTGGTGACCGGATGTGGGAGTTCCTGGACCGTACGCTGTCGCTCGCGCTGCCGCGTATCCGTGACTTCCGTGGTCTGTCGCCGAAGCAGTTCGACGGCCGTGGCAACTACACCTTCGGTCTCACGGAGCAGGTCATGTTCCACGAGATCGACCAGGACAAGATCGACCGGGTCCGGGGCATGGACATCACCGTGGTCACCACGGCGACCAATGACGACGAGGGTCGTGCCCTCCTTCGTCACCTCGGCTTCCCGTTCAAGGAGAACTGACCGTGGCGAAGAAGGCTCTGATCGCTAAGGCCGCCCGTAAGCCGAAGTTCGGCGTTCGCGGGTACACCCGCTGCCAGCGCTGCGGCCGGCCCCACTCCGTCTACCGCAAGTTCGGCCTGTGCCGCGTGTGCCTTCGTGAGATGGCTCACCGTGGCGAGCTGCCGGGCGTGACCAAGAGCTCCTGGTAAATCTCCTTCGCCCTTTGGGCGTTGGGATTACCTGGAGACTCTCGGTAAGCATCTGGTCGGCAGGAGTCCGCCCTCACATGCCGTAGGCTTGTGGGGTTGGGCGCCTGCCGCCCAAGACCGACTTACTACGCCGTAGGTCCCCGCACCGCACCCGTCCCGCCACTGAGTGGGGAGAGGGATGGCGCATACAGGAAACCCCGGCGAGAGAGGCCGAAGGCCAACTCATGACCATGACTGATCCCATCGCAGACATGCTCACGCGTCTGCGTAACGCGAACTCGGCGTACCACGACGATGTCGCGATGCCGCACAGCAAGATCAAGTCGCACATCGCGGAGATCCTCCAGCAGGAGGGCTTCATCACCGGCTGGAAGGTCGAGGACGCCGAGGTTGGTAAGAACCTCATCCTCGAGCTGAAGTTCGGCCCGAACCGCGAGCGTTCGATCGCCGGCATCAAGCGAATCTCGAAGCCGGGTCTGCGTGTATACGCAAAGTCCACCAACCTGCCGAAGGTTCTCGGCGGCCTGGGCGTGGCGATCATCTCCACGTCCCACGGTCTCCTGACCGGCCAGCAGGCCAGCAAGAAGGGCGTAGGTGGGGAAGTCCTCGCCTACGTCTGGTAGTCGGGAACGGAGGAATAGCTCATGTCGCGAATCGGCAAGCTCCCCATCCAGGTTCCCGCCGGTGTGGACGTCACCATCGATGGCCGCACGGTTGCGGTGAAGGGCCCCAAGGGTTCCCTCGCGCACACCGTCGCGTCGCCGATCGAGGTCACCAAGGGTGAGGACGGCGTTCTGAACGTCGTCCGCCCGAACGACGAGCGTCAGAACAAGGCCCTTCACGGCCTGTCCCGCACGCTGGTGGCGAACATGATCACCGGTGTGACCCAGGGATACACCAAGGCGCTCGAGATCAGTGGTGTCGGTTACCGAGTCCAGGCGAAGGGCTCCAACCTGGAGTTCGCCCTGGGCTACAGCCACCCGATCCTGATCGAGGCCCCGGAGGGCATCACCTTCAAGGTGGAGTCCCCCACGAAGTTCTCCGTCGAGGGCATCGACAAGCAGAAGGTCGGCGAGACCGCGGCCAAGATCCGCAAGCTGCGGAAGCCTGACCCGTACAAGGCCAAGGGCGTCAAGTACGCCGGCGAGGTCATCCGCCGCAAGGTCGGAAAGGCTGGTAAGTAGCCATGGCATACGGCGTAAAGATCGCCAAGGGCGACGCCTACAAGCGTGCCGCCCTCAAGCGTCGCCACATCCGCGTCCGCAAGCACATCTCCGGTTCGCCGGAGCGTCCGCGCTTGGTCGTGACGCGGTCCAACCGCCACATGGTGGCCCAGGTCATCGACGACATCGCGGGCCACACGCTCGCGTCGGCGTCGACCCTGGACGTCTCCATCCGTGGTGGCGAGGGCGACAAGAGCACCCAGGCCAAGCAGGTCGGTGCCCTGGTCGCTGAGCGTGCCAAGGCCGCAGGCGTCGAGGCCGTCGTGTTTGACCGCGGTGGTAACCAGTACGCCGGGCGGATTGCCGCTCTGGCTGACGCCGCCCGTGAAGCCGGGCTGAAGTTCTAAGCCCCGGTTCCTACGCACAGCGGACGTAACAGAGAGAGGTAAATCCAATGGCTGGACCCCAGCGCCGCGGAAGCGGTGCCGGTGGCGGCGAGCGGCGGGACCGGAAGGGCCGTGACGGCGGCGCAGCTGCCGCCGAGAAGACCGCGTACGTTGAGCGCGTTGTCGCGATCAACCGCGTCGCCAAGGTTGTGAAGGGTGGTCGTCGCTTCAGCTTCACCGCGCTGGTCGTGGTGGGCGATGGTGACGGCACCGTCGGTGTCGGTTACGGCAAGGCCAAGGAAGTTCCCGCGGCCATCGCCAAGGGCGTGGAAGAAGCCAAGAAGAACTTCTTCAAGGTTCCGCGCATCCAGGGCACCATTCCTCACCCGATCCAGGGCGAGAAGGCCGCGGGCGTCGTCCTGCTGAAGCCTGCTTCCCCCGGTACCGGTGTTATCGCCGGTGGCCCGGTGCGCGCCGTTCTGGAGTGCGCCGGCGTTCACGACATCCTGTCGAAGTCGCTCGGCTCCGACAACGCGATCAACATCGTGCACGCGACCGTGGCGGCCCTCAAGGGCCTGCAGCGTCCCGAGGAGATCGCGGCGCGCCGTGGTCTGCCCCTCGAGGACGTCGCCCCCGCGGCTCTGCTCCGTGCACGTGCGGGAGCGGGTGCGTAATGGCTCGCCTCAAGATCACGCAGACGAAGTCGTACATCGGTAGCAAGCAGAACCACCGCGACACCCTGCGTTCGCTCGGGCTCAAGCGCCTGCACGACGTGGTTGTCAAGGAGGACCGCCCCGAGTTCCGCGGAATGGTGCACACCGTCCGCCACCTCGTGACGGTTGAGGAGGTCGACTGACATGGCGGAGAACAAGCCGCTGAAGGCCCATGACCTCCGGCCCGCCCCGGGCGCCAAGACCGCCAAGACCCGTGTGGGTCGTGGTGAGGCGTCCAAGGGTAAGACCGCCGGTCGTGGCACCAAGGGCACCAAGGCCCGTTACCAGGTTCCGGAGCGCTTCGAGGGTGGGCAGATGCCCCTCCACATGCGTCTCCCGAAGCTCAAGGGCTTCAAGAACCCGTTCCGCACCGAGTACCAGGTCGTGAACCTGGACAAGCTCGCGACGCTCTACCCCGAGGGTGGAGAGGTCACCGTGGCCGACCTGGTCGCCAAGGGTGCGGTGCGCAACAACCACCTCGTCAAGGTCCTCGGACAGGGCGAGATCTCCGTGGCGCTGCAGGTTTCGGTTGACGCCGTCTCCGGCTCCGCCAAGGAGAAGATTGCCGCCGCCGGCGGCACCGTCACCGAGCTCGTCTGAGACAACTCGATGGCCTGAACATCCGACCGGGGATGCCTCTCATATGGGGCATCCCCGGTTGGTCGTTCCTAGGGGGGCATGGTCGCCGGTAAGGTGGCGTGCGTCGTTGTGTGGTATCCCCCTGGGCACCCGCCCGGGGACCTTTGACTGTTACGTATTCGTCGATCCTCAAGACCGTCACCTCTACGCATTGCGCGGGGGTCGCAGGAGGCACCGTGCTCACCGCGTTCGCCCGGGCGTTCAAGACGCCCGACCTGCGCAAGAAGCTGCTCTTCACGCTCGGCATCATCGTGCTCTACCGGCTCGGGGCGCACATCCCGGTACCGGGAGTGAGCTACGAGAACGTCCAGACCTGTGTTGATCAGGCCAGCAAGGGCAACAACAGCCTCTTCGGCCTGGTGAACATGTTCAGCGGTGGTGCACTGCTGCAGATCACGATCTTCGCGCTCGGCATCATGCCGTACATCACGGCCAGCATCATTCTCCAGCTGCTGACCGTGGTGATTCCCCGACTCGAGGCGCTCAAGAAGGAGGGGCAGTCCGGCCAGGCCAAGATCACGCAGTACACGCGTTATCTGACCGTCGCGCTCGCCATCCTCCAGGGCACCGGCCTGGTGGCCACCGCCACCAGTGGCGCGCTCTTCAGCGGCTGCCCGGTCGCCGACCAGATCGTGCCGAACCAGTCGATCTTCACGACCATCGTCATGGTGATCACGATGACCGCGGGCACCGCGGCCGTCATGTGGCTCGGTGAGCTCATCACCGACCGCGGCATCGGCAACGGCATGTCGATCCTGATGTTCATCTCGATCGCCGCCAGCTTCCCCGGTGCCCTGTGGGCCATCAAGACCAGCGGCAAGCTGGCCGACGGTTGGATCGAGTTCGGCACCGTCATCCTGATCGGCTTCGTGATGGTGGGCCTCGTCGTCTTCGTCGAGCAGGCCCAGCGCCGTATCCCGGTGCAGTACGCGAAGCGCATGATCGGCCGCAGGTCGTACGGCGGAACCTCGACGTACATTCCGCTGAAGGTGAATCAGGCGGGTGTGATTCCCGTCATCTTCGCTTCTTCGCTGCTCTACATTCCGGCCCTGATCGTCCAGTTCTCCAACTCCACCGCGGGCTGGGCCACCTGGATCAAGGACAACTTCGTCAAGGGCGACCACCCGTACTACATCACCGCGTACTTCCTGTTGATCGTCTTCTTCGCCTTCTTCTATGTGGCGATTTCGTTCAACCCCGAGGAAGTCGCCGACAACATGAAGAAGTATGGTGGCTTCATCCCGGGTATCCGGGCTGGTCGACCTACTGCCGAGTACCTGAGCTACGTGCTCAACAGGATCACTTGGCCGGGCTCGCTGTACTTGGGTCTGATCGCTCTTGTGCCGACGATGGCGTTGGCCGGCTTCGGCGGTGCGAACGCCAACTTCCCGTTCGGCGGGACGAGCATCCTGATCATCGTGGGTGTGGGGCTGGAGACCGTGAAGCAGATCGAGAGTCAGCTCCAGCAGCGCAATTACGAAGGGTTCCTCCGCTGATGCGAATCGTCCTCGTCGGGCCGCCCGGTGCCGGCAAGGGAACGCAGGCCGCGTACCTTGCCAAGAACCTGTCGATTCCGCAGATCTCCACGGGCGACCTCTTCCGCGCCAACATCAGCCAGGGCACCGACCTTGGCAAGCAGGCCCGCGCCTACATGGACGCGGGGCAGTTGGTACCGGACGAGGTCACCATCGGGATGGCCAAGGACCGCATGTCCCAGCCCGACGCCGAGAACGGCTTCCTGCTGGACGGCTTCCCCCGCAACGTGGGGCAGGCCGAGGCCCTGGACGCCATGCTCAAGGACGAGGGCACCAAGCTGGACGCAGTCCTGGACCTGGAGGTCCCCGAGGACGAGGTGGTCAAGCGGATCGCGGGCCGCCGGATCTGCCGGAACGACGGATCGCACGTCTTCCACGTGACGTACAACCCGCCGAAGACCGAGGGCGTCTGCGACACCTGCGGCGGCGAGCTGTTCCAGCGTGACGACGACACCGAGGACACGGTTCGTACCCGGCTGGAGGTCTACCACACGCAGACCGAGCCGATCATCGACTACTACAGGGCCCAGAACCTGGTGGTCACCATCTCGGCGCTCGGCAAGGTCACCGATGTGACCGAGCGGGCGATGGAAGCACTCAAGTCCGACAAGGGCTGAGCGCAACTCCCGTATTACTCCTCCAGTCGGCCGCGGCGTCCATGGGCGCCGCGGCCGACTGTTTGCGCCGTATCGTTGAGTACGCCGCAGTCACCGTTCGATGCAGTCCGATGCAGAGAGGCGCCGCGCAATGGTGCAGATCAAGACCCCCGAGCAGATCGCGAAGATGCGTGAGGCGGGGCTGGTGGTCGCTGCCATTCACGCGGCCACCCGCGAGGCGGCGGTCCCCGGTGCCACCACGCTGGACCTGGACCGGGTCGCCCGCAAGGTGATCGCCGACCACGGCGCGAAGTCGAACTTCCTCGGGTACGGCGGGTTCCCCGCGACCATCTGCACCTCGGTCAACGAGGTCGTCGTCCACGGCATCCCGGACGACAAGACCGTCCTGAAGGACGGCGACGTCATCTCCATCGACGCCGGCGCGATCGTCGACGGCTGGCACGGCGACGCCGCGTACACGGCCTTCGTCGGCACCGGTCACGCTCCGGAGCTGATCGAGCTCTCGCGGGTGACCGAGGAGTCCATGTGGGCCGGTATCGCCGCGATGAAGGTGAACAACCGCCTCGTCGACATCTCGAAGGCGATTGAGTCCTACATCCGTCGCCAGCCCCGCCCCGCCACCGGTAAGTACGGGATCATCGAGGACTACGGCGGCCACGGCATCGGCACCGAGATGCACATGGACCCGCACCTGCTGAACTACGTCGCCCGCAAGCGCGGCAAGGGCATCAAGCTCGTCCCCGGCGTCTGCCTGGCGATCGAGCCGATGGTCTCCCTGGGTACGCCGCAGACCGAGGTGCTCCAGGACGACTGGACCGTGATCACGACGGACGGCACCTGGTCCTCCCACTGGGAGCACTCGATCGCCCTCACGGAACAGGGCCCCCTGGTCCTGACCGCCCCCGACTGCGGCAAGGCGAAGCTGGCCCAGTACGGCATCGAGGCGGCGCCCGACCCGCTGGGCTGATCGTCACCTGGTGGACGCATCGGGCTTTTCGCCGAGGTCTCAAGGGTCAGGAGAGACCGCATCGGTCGATTTGACCCCCTTGTGGAGGTCTAAGGATCTCCCCTGGTGGGCAAACTTGACGGATTCGTCTTTTGGGGTTCGCTGACGTAGACTGACTCGTCGGCTCTCGTGCATCCGTGTGTCCACATGCGATGTCGAAAGTCGATCAAGGTAGCCGATTCGAAAGGCGAAGCGTGGCCAAGAAGCAAGGTGCCATCGAAATTGAGGGCACCGTGATCGAGTCCCTCCCGAACGCCATGTTCAAGGTGGAACTCCAGAACGGTCACAAGGTCCTCGCGCACATCAGCGGCAAGATGCGGATGCACTACATCCGAATCCTTCCGGATGACCGGGTCGTCGTGGAGCTCTCCCCGTACGACCTGACGCGTGGCCGGATCGTCTACCGCTACAAGTAGATCTTGCCTCCACCCCGTTTCGGCGCGGTGACGGCACTGACCCGGAGAACCTGACATCCCATGAAGGTCAAGCCGAGCGTCAAGAAGATCTGCGACAAGTGCAAGGTGATCCGCCGTCACGGTCGGGTCATGGTCATCTGCGACAACCTGCGCCACAAGCAGCGCCAGGGCTGACGCACGACCCCCTGCATCTCGCAGTACTTCGCGCGACGCACGTAATACGTACATACGCAGAGTCCGTCCAAGCTTCGGCTGACGACACCTCCGGCGGGGGCCGGGGACCTGGGCGTACCACCTCTCGTCATGAGAGGTCGGCGGTCGGGAGTGGCGCTGCGGAAGACCCCCGAATGAACAACTGGAGCCATTGAATGGCACGCGTTTCAGGTGTTGACATCCCGCGCGAAAAGCGCGTGGAGGTTGCCCTCACCTACGTCTTCGGTATCGGGCGCACCCGGTCCAAGGAGATTCTCGCCACCACTGGCGTGAACCCCAACACCCGCGTTCGCGACCTGGCCGAAGAGGACCTGGTCAAGATCCGCGAGTACGTGGACGCCAACCTCCGCACCGAGGGTGACCTTCGTCGCGAGATCCAGGCCGACATCCGCCGCAAGGTCGAGATCGGCTGCTACCAGGGCCTGCGTCACCGCCGCGGTCTGCCGGTCCACGGTCAGCGCACCAGCACGAACGCTCGTACCCGCAAGGGCCCGCGTCGCGCGATCGCCGGTAAGAAGAAGCCGGGCAAGAAGTAGTCCTCAGCGGACGCACTGCGGTCGTCCGGATCACCGGCCGTCCGCAGCAACCAGCGGTCTTCGCTGTAGGACCGATCACCTCCCCTCTCCATCTGGAGTCAAGACATGCCCCCCAAGGGTCGTCAGGGCGCAGCCAAGAAGGTGCGTCGCAAGGAAAAGAAGAACGTCGCTCACGGCCACGCGCACATCAAGAGCACGTTCAACAACACCATCGTCTCGATCACGGACCCCTCGGGCAACGTGATCTCCTGGGCCTCCGCCGGCCACGTCGGCTTCAAGGGCTCGCGCAAGTCCACCCCCTTCGCCGCGCAGATGGCCGCCGAGTCGGCCGCCCGCCGCGCGCAGGAGCACGGCATGCGCAAGGTTGACGTCTTCGTCAAGGGTCCGGGCTCCGGCCGCGAGACCGCGATCCGTTCGCTCCAGGCCACCGGCCTGGAGGTCGGCTCGATCCAGGACGTCACCCCCACTCCGCACAACGGATGCCGGCCGCCCAAGCGCCGCCGCGTCTGATCCGTCTGAAGCAACGGAGACAACTGGAAAATGGCGCGATACACCGGGGCCGACTGCAAGCGTTGCCGTCGGGAGAAGCAGAAGCTGTTCCTCAAGGGCAGCAAGTGCGAGAGCGCGAAGTGCCCGATCGAGATCCGTCCTTACCCCCCGGGTGAGCACGGACGCGGGCGCACCAAGGACAGCGAGTACCTCCTTCAGCTTCGTGAGAAGCAGAAGTGCTCGCGTATCTACGGTGTCCTCGAACGACAGTTCGTGAACTACTACAAGGAAGCGAACCAGAAGACCGGCAAGACCGGTGAGAACCTTCTGCGCATCCTTGAGACCCGCCTCGACAACGTGGTCTACCGGGCAGGCTTCGCCAAGTCCCGCGACCACGCCCGTCAGCTGGTGCGTCACGGACACATCGCGGTGAACGGCACGAAGACCGACATTCCGTCGGCCCGCGTCGCCGTGAACGACGTGATCGAGGTTCGTCAGAAGTCCAAGGCCCTGACCCCCTTCCAGGTGGCCCAGGCCGAGGCCGGCGAGCGCACCGTACCGGCGTGGCTCGAAGCCGTGCCGTCGACGATGCGGATCCTCGTGCACTCCCTGCCCGAGCGCCAGGTGATCGACACCCAGGTGCAGGAGCAGCTGATCGTCGAGCTCTACTCCAAGTAGACGCTCGCGGGTCCGGGCGGTACGGCCCTTTCGGGTCGTGCCGCCCGTACCCTTGTCAGTATCTGGGGGCGTCAAATAGTGGGCGCCCACGACTGAAGGAACCAACATGCTTATCGCTCAGCGTCCGTCGCTGACCGAAGAGGTCGTTGACGAGTTCCGCTCCCGGTTCGTCATCGAGCCGCTGGAGCCGGGCTTCGGCTACACCCTCGGCAACTCTCTCCGCCGCACGCTCCTCTCCTCGATCCCGGGCGCCGCTGTCACCAGCATCCGGATCGACGGTGTCCTGCACGAGTTCACCACCGTGCCGGGCGTCAAGGAGGACGTCACCGACCTCATCCTCAACATCAAGCAGCTGGTCGTCTCCTCGGAGCACGACGAGCCGGTCGTGATGTACCTGCGCAAGCAGGGCCCCGGCCTGGTCACCGCTGCTGACATCGCCCCGCCGGCCGGTGTCGAGGTCCACAACCCGGACCTGGTCCTGGCCACGCTGAACGGCAAGGGCAAGCTGGAGATGGAGCTGACCGTCGAGCGCGGTCGCGGCTACGTCTCCGCGGTCCAGAACAAGCAGGCGGGCCAGGAGATCGGCCGCATCCCGGTCGACTCCATCTACTCGCCGGTGCTCAAGGTCACGTACAAGGTCGAGGCGACCCGTGTCGAGCAGCGCACCGACTTCGACAAGCTGATCGTCGACGTCGAGACCAAGCAGGCCATGCGTCCGCGTGACGCCATGGCTTCGGCCGGCAAGACCCTGGTCGAGCTGTTCGGTCTGGCGCGCGAGCTCAACATCGACGCCGAGGGCATCGACATGGGCCCGTCGCCGACGGATGCCGCGCTCGCCGCCGATCTGGCGCTGCCGATCGAGGAGCTGGAGCTCACGGTCCGCTCGTACAACTGCCTCAAGCGCGAGGGCATCCACTCCGTGGGTGAGCTCGTGGCTCGTTCCGAGGCCGACCTGCTCGACATCCGCAACTTCGGTGCGAAGTCGATCGACGAGGTCAAGGCGAAGCTGGCCGGCATGGGCCTCGCGCTCAAGGACAGCCCGCCCGGATTCGACCCGACGGCCGCGGCCGACGCGTTCGGCGCCGACGACGACGCGGACGCCGGTTTCGTGGAGACCGAGCAGTACTAGAACACTGGCTGGGGCGCCCGGGTTTCCCGGGTGCCCCGGACCGGGGTGGGGCTTTGTCCTCAATCGCCGGACGGGCTTGATTATGGGCTCGGGCGTGAGGGCGTTGTCCTCAATCGCCGGACGGGCTCGATTGTGATCGGTGGCCCGATCGGCTCTTGATCTTCCGTGTGGCGCCCGCCGCACGGGAACTGACACCGGTACCTGATACGGCCGGTGCAGCACACAAGGAGAAAAACCATGCCGAAGCCCGCCAAGGGCGCCCGTCTGGGCGGCAGCGCTGCGCACGAGAAGCTTCTTCTCAACAACCTCGCGAAGTCGCTGTTCGAGCACGGCCGCATCACCACGACCGAGGCCAAGGCCCGTCGCCTGCGTCCGGTCGCCGAGCGTTTCATCACCAAGGCGAAGAAGGGCGACATCCACAACCGTCGCCTGGTGCTGCAGTCGATCACGGACAAGGGCATCGTGCACGCGCTCTTCACCGAGATCGCCCCGCGGTACGAGAACCGCCCCGGTGGTTACACCCGCATCACCAAGATCGGCAACCGTCGCGGCGACAACGCCCCGATGGCCGTCATCGAGCTGGTCGAGGCGCTGACCGTGGCCCAGCAGGCCACCGGTGAGGCCGAGGCCGCCACGAAGCGTGCGGTCAAGGAAGACGCCCTCAAGGAGGACGCGGCTGCGGCCGAGGTCGTCGAGGACGCCAAGCCGGCCGAGGCCGACGCCGAGTCCAAGGACGCCTGAGCGTTCTGAGACCACTGGACGGGCCCGCATCACCCTTCGGGGCGGTGCGGGCCCGTTCCGTATGTACTGGCAGAAAAGGATCCTTCGGTGAGTGACGAAGTGGAGCCCGGCTTTGTGCGGGTGCGGCTGGACCTGGCCTACGACGGCAAGGACTTCTCCGGCTGGGCCAAACAGACCGGCAGGCGGACGGTCCAGGGGGAGATCGAGGACGCGCTGAGGACCGTGACGCGGTCCTCTCGGACGTACGACCTGACCGTCGCGGGGCGCACGGACGCCGGGGTGCACGCCCGGGGCCAGGTCGCCCATGTCGATCTGCCGGCCGAGGTGTGGGCCGAGCACGCGGACAAGCTGCTGCGGCGGATGGCCGGGCGGATGGCGCCCGACGTGCGGATCTGGCGGATCGCCGAGGCGCCGGCCGGGTTCAACGCCCGGTTCTCGGCGCTGTGGCGCCGTTACGCGTACCGCGTCGCCGATCGTCCCGGTGGGGTGGATCCGCTGCTGCGCGGTCATGTGCTGTGGCACGACCGGGCGTTGGACATCGACGCGATGAACGAGGCGGCGGCCCGGATGGTGGGGGAGCACGACTTCGCCGCCTATTGCAAGAAGCGCGAGGGCGCGACGACCATCCGCACGCTGCAGAAGCTGAGTTGGGTACGGGACGGGGCGTCCGGGATCATGACGGCGACCGTGCAGGCCGACGCGTTCTGCCACAACATGGTGCGGGCGCTGATCGGGGCGGCGCTGTTCGTCGGGGACGGGCGCCGGCCGGCCGAGTGGCCCGCGCGGGTGCTGGCGGCGCGGGTGCGGGATCCCGGAGTGCATGTGGTGCGTCCCCATGGGCTGACGCTGGAGGAAGTGGCCTACCCGGCCGCCGAGTCGCTGGCCGCCCGTGCGAAGGAGGCGCGCAACGTGCGCACGCTCCCCGGGGACGGTTGCTGCTGAGCCCTCCGTGCGAGAGGGCTTCGCTCACTCCGGGGACGGGGACGGGGACGGTGCCGGGGGTGGTGCCGGTGCCGTTGCTCTGCCGGCCCGGCGCCGCTGTCGCCAGGCGCCCGTGAGCCGGGTCGCCACGTACAGGGCCGAGACCGTGACCACCGTCGCGCCGACCGGGCTGATGCCGGGGCCGGACCAGCTGCGGACCGCGGACGCCGTGAACAGCAGCAGGGCCAGGACGCGGAGCAGCCACCATCGTGGCGAGCGGGGTTTGTGGCCGTCCGGGGCCGGTGGGTGCTCGCCGTCCTGGGTGGTCATGGTGGAGCGCATGCCGGCCAGCAGGCCGCGGCGGGTGAGGAGCCGGGCGTCGGGGAGGGTGTCGAGGACTTCGGGGCGGTCACCGAAGCCCGGGGGCAGTGGGGGCAAGGAGAGAGCCGCCAGGAGGTCCGACTGGTGGCGGGGCGGGTTGCCCATGGACCGGAGGATGTGGATCAGCGGGCGGGGGTCCGTGCGCGCGAAGGCGCGGGACAGGGCTTCGGCCGTGGCGGCGACCGTGGTGTGGTCGGGGGCCGGGGAGGTGGCGTTCCACTCGTGGGCGGCCAGCGGCCTGCCCTTGAGGAACAGGGTGAACCCGCAGCGTTCGGGCGTGCGGCGCAGGACCAGCGTGGGCCATTTCTCGCCCGTGGTGAAGTTGTCCGCCGCCGTGGTCAGCGGGTCCTCCGTGGACAGGACCGAGCGCTTGGCGGGCCGGACTTCCGGGACGGCCTCGACGTAGGTGTGCGTGGCCGTCGCCGGAGCGGTGCGGAGCGAGACGCCGCACATCAGGGCCGCCTGCGCCACGTCCGCCGGGCGGGCCGCCGCGATCGCGACCGCGCAGGGAGCGCCCGGCGTCCAGGCGGGGGCGGCGGGGGCCGTGCGGGGCTGCGGCGGGCGGCCGAAGAACGGGGTCAGGGTGGCCACGTGGATACGGATGCCCGAGCGGGTGTCCAGGAACTCCTGGCGCGGGTCGTCGCCGAAGTACGCCCACGGGTACTTCGTGGCATGGACGCCGATGGTGCGGAAGGCTTCCAGCCCCTCGTCCCAGCGCTCCGCGCGCAGCAGCATCAGGGCCAGGTGGTTGCGGAAGCCGGCCGCCTCGTGGCTGCCCGGTCCGTACGCGGCGGACAGGTCCAGGGCGCGGGCGACCGCCGCCTCGACGCGTGGTGCGTACGGGTCGGGACCGGCCGGGGCGCCGGGGGAGGGGGACAGGACGGCGTACTCCAGCGCCGCGAGCAGGGGCAGTGCGTGCAGTTTCGAACCGGGCGGGGCCGCGGCGGCCGCGCTCTCGGCGAAGTCGAACATCTCCTCGTGCGAGCCGTGCCACTTCGCGCACCGGTACTGAAGGGCCGCGGCATGGCATCCGTAGTGGTGCGGGTCGCACGCCAGGGCGCGGGCCCAGTAGCCGTCGAAGACCTCGCGCGGGGCCTGGCTGCCGACCGCGTGGACCAGGGCGATGCGCCACGGCACGGGGTCGGCGGGGTTGAGGTCGGCCGCCCTGCCGATCACCGGGGCCGCGTCCTCCAGCAGCGCGAAGAATGCCTGGAACTGGTCGCGTGAGACGTGCCTGGCGCGTTCCGCCGTACGTATCTCCCAGGCCCGGTCGATGCAGAGGTCCGCCCGGACCAGAGCCGCGTCCGGGTCCTCGGGGGATTCGGCCAGCCAGGCGTCCAGCCAGCCGGGGTTGTGCAGGGCGGCCTCGGCGAGGCGGGACACGTAGCCGTCCCGCAGCTCCCACTGGGTGTGCTCACGCGTCGCGGCGAGCAGCTCGCGGGCGGGGCCGTGGTCGCCCTCGGCGGCCGAGGTCAGGGCGGTGCGCAGCGCGGCGTCCGGGGCGTCGAGGACGACGGCCTCGTCCGGCGGGAGGTCGGCGCCGACGGCCGCGCTGTGGCGCAGCACGCGGGGAAGGGTGAGGAGGAACGGAAGGCGCACGCGATTCCCCGGGCGGGTCAGTCGGCGGGTGCGGTGGCCGCGGCGGAGGCCTGGAGCTCACCGCGGTGGCGGATCTGACGGAACGTGAAGTTCGTCAGGTCGTCACCGGTGGCGTAGGCCTTCTTGTCGGTCTTGGTGATGTCCTTGCCGCCGGTGTACCCGCTGATGGCGAAGTAGGCGTAGCGGCCGTAGGAGTTGGAGGTGCGGCGGCACACCGATCCGGCGGCGCAGAAGGCCGGCACGCCCGAGCCGCTCAGGGTGGCGATGCTGCCGCTGGACTGCTGGGCGGCCTTCTTGGCCTGCGCTTCCGTCGTGAAGACCGCGAGGCCGACGGTGACGGCGACTCCGTCCCTGCTGTACGTGGCCCGGATGACCTGGTCGCAGCCGTTGTCGACGAGGATCGAGCCGAGCGCGCCCTTGGCGGTCGCGGCGCAGTTCTTCGTCTGCTGGGTCGCGCCCTTGAGGTAGACGCGGTCGCCCGTCGTCAGCTTCTTGCCGGGGAAGAACGCGTCGACGGTGATCGGCGCCCTGTCCTTCTTGGCGTCGGATATGTAGTCCTTCGGGTCCGGCGGGGGCGCCGGGGCCACCGAGGAGAAGGACGGCTCGGGCTCGGCGGTCTCGTTCGGCAGGTCGGTCGGTGCCGGGAGTTCGCGCGCGTTCTTGCCGGTGCCGGTGGAGCCCTTGTCGCCGGCCGAGATGACTGCCGCCGCCACGATCGCGCCGACGGCCGCGGTGGCGAGCACGCCCCCGCCGATCAGCAGCCACTTCTTGCGACGGTTGCGCGCGGCGGACTCGTCGGCCAGCGCTGCCCAGTCCGGGGTCTGATTGCCCCCGGGCCCCCACGAGGGCTCCCCTTGCCCAAAGCTCATGCGGCGAATCCTAGACGGAACCCCAACCGGTTGGGTCCGGGCACGTAAACCGGTTGGGCCAGGGCTTCGCGGCCCGTGACAATGCTGTGTATGGGACATCTTGAAGCGGGCCACCTGGAGTACTACCTACCGGACGGGCGGGTGCTGCTCGGCGATGCTTCGTTCCGGGTCGCGGACGGGGCCGTGGTCGCCCTCGTGGGGGCGAACGGCGCCGGGAAGACCACCCTGCTGCGGCTGCTCGCCGGGGAGCTCCAGCCGCACGGCGGCTCGGTGTCGGTGAGCGGCGGGCTCGGGGTGATGCGGCAGTTCGTCGGCTCCGTGCGGGACGAGCGCACGGTCCGGGACCTGCTGGTCTCCGTCGCCCAGCCCCGGATCCAGGAGGCCGCCGTGGCGGTCGACAGGGCCGAGGAGCTGATCCTCACCGTTGACGACGAGGCCGCGCAGATGACGTACGCGCAGGCCCTGAGCGACTGGGCGGAGGCCCGCGGATACGAGGCCGAGACGGTGTGGGACATGTGCACGATGGCCGCGCTCGGTGTCCCGTACGAGAAGGCGCAGTGGCGCGAGGTGCGCACGCTGTCCGGCGGTGAGCAGAAGCGGCTGGTGCTGGAGGCGCTGCTGCGCGGTCCGGACGAGGTGCTGCTGCTCGACGAGCCGGACAACTACCTCGACGTCCCCGGGAAGCGGTGGCTGGAGGAGAAGCTGAAGGAGACCCGCAAGACGGTCCTCTTCGTCTCCCACGACCGGGAGCTGCTGTCCAGGGCCGCCGAGAAGATCGTCAGCGTGGAGCCGAGTCCGGCGGGCAGCGACGTGTGGGTGCACGGTGCCGGTTTCGATACGTACCACCAGGCCCGCAAGGACCGGTTCGCCCGGTTCGAGGAGCTGCTGCGGCGCTGGCAGGAGGAGCACGCCCGGCTGAAGGCGCTGGTCCACCGGCTGCGGCAGCAGGCGGCGATCAGCCCCGACATGGCGTCCCGCTACCGGGCGATGCAGACCCGCTTCAAGAAGTTCGAGGACGCGGGGCCGCCGCCGGAGCCGCCGCGCGAGCAGGACATCAGGATGCGGCTGCGCGGCGGGCGGACCGGCGTACGGGCGGTGACCTGCACGGGGCTGGAGCTGACCGGGCTGATGAAACCGTTCGACCTGGAGATCTTCTACGGGGAGCGGGTCGCCGTCCTCGGCTCGAACGGGTCGGGGAAGTCGCACTTCCTGCGGCTGCTCGCGGGTGAGCCGGTGGCGCACGCGGGGGAGTGGAAGCTCGGGGCGCGCGTCGTACCGGGGCACTTCGCGCAGACGCACGCCCATCCGGAGCTGCTGGGCCACACGCTCGTCGAGATCCTGTGGACCGAGCACGCCAAGGACCGGGGCGGGGCGATGTCCGTACTGCGGCGGTACGAGCTGGAGCGGCAGGGCGACCAGCCGTTCGAGAAGCTGTCGGGCGGGCAGCAGGCGCGGTTCCAGATCCTGCTCCTGGAGCTGGCGGGCACGACGGCGCTGCTGCTGGACGAGCCGACGGACAACCTGGACCTGGAGTCGGCGGAGGCCCTGCAGGACGGACTTGAGGCGTACGACGGGACGGTGCTGGCCGTCACGCACGACCGGTGGTTCGCGAAGTCCTTCGACCGGTACCTGGTGTTCGGCTCGGACGGCGTCGTACGGGAGACGGCGGAGCCGGTGTGGGACGAGCGGAGGGTGCAACGGGCACGGTGACGCTCCGCCGGGGGTGCGGTGGGGTGTGCGGCGTGGACCCGGTGGGGGTGCCGGGGAGGTGCCGGGGAGGTGCCGGGGTGGTGCTCACCCGTCCGGGTGAGCGCTCCGCGAAGGGCGGACGTGTCCGGTGCCGTGTCCCTAGCGTGGCCGCATGGTCAGCTCATCACACGAGGCGATGCACAGGATCTTCCAGGAGGATCCCGGAGTCTTTGCGCGGACCTTCCGCACGTTGGGGCTCCCTTTTCCGGAACCCGTCGCGGTGTCCCTCATGCCCACCGATCTCACCGAGATCCAGCCGCTCGAACGACGGGTGGACACCCTTCTGCGGATCGATGCCGCTGAAGGCGACAGCTATCTGCTTGCCGTGGAGGCACAGGGCAAGAAGGACCGTGGCAAACCCGGCAGCTGGGCCTACTACGTGGCTCACCTCTACGCGAAGTACCGGCTCCCTCCGCTACTCCTGGTGACGTGCCAGGACAGGGCCACGGCCGAGTGGGCCGCCGAGACGGTGGCGATCGGCCCCACGACATGGCCGACCCTGTCGCTCCGTCCGTTGGTGCTCGGGCCGCACAATGTGCCTGTCTTCACCGACTCGGACGCTGCCGCCAGGGACATTCCCCTCGCCACGCTCTCGGCCATCACGCATGGTAAAGATCCGAATGCCGGTGCCATACTCAAAGCGTTGGCTGCCGCACTGCAGACCGTTGACGACGACACGGCGATGATCTTCGCCGAGCTCACCGAACTCGGCCTGGGCTCCGCTCCGGCCGCACAGATCTGGAGGGATCTGATGTCTGTCGACCTCTCTTTCTTCCGCTCGGAGACGTCTGAGCGGTTGCGTTCCGAAGGGCGGGCCGAGGGGCGTGCCGAGGGGCGCGCCGAGGACATTCTGCGCATTCTTTCCAAGCGGGGGGTCGCGGTGTCCGAGCAGGTGCGGGGGCGGATCGTTTCCTGTGCCGATCTGGATGTGCTGAGCGACTGGCTCGACCGGTCGTTGACCGCCGAGGTCGCCGAGGACCTGTTCGTGGCCGCCCAGGCCTGATTCCGGGCGCCCGTACGCCAGGCTTCGGGGCAGCCGATGCCTGGCGGGGACGGGGTTCGAGGGCTGTTTTGACCCGCACGGGGGAGCGGCGGTATTCTTCTGGTTCGTTATGCGTATTGGCTTGGTCGTTCTCACGCGAGGGGCCCTTACGCCGGTCCACCGGGCCGATGACCAGCGGCAGGCACTCGGGTTGCGTCCCCGTAGCGCCGCCAAGGCTGGTGTGATCGTCCGGGTGGCCTTGTCAGGACCCACTCACTGAAGAAGCGAAGGCTACGACCGTGCGTACGTACAGCCCCAAGCCCGGCGATGTGACGCGCCAGTGGCACATCATTGACGCGCAGGACATCGTCCTGGGCCGTCTGGCCACCACGGCTGCGAACCTCCTCCGCGGCAAGCACAAGGCGATCTACGCCCCCCACATGGACATGGGCGACTTCGTCATCATCATCAACGCCGAGAAGGTTCACCTCTCCGGCAACAAGAAGACCCAGAAGATGGCGTACCGCCACTCCGGGTTCCCGGGTGGTCTCCGCTCCGTCCGTTACGACGAGCTGCTCGCCAAGAGCCCCGAGAAGGCCGTCGAGAAGGCCATCAAGGGCATGATCCCCAAGAACAGCCTGGGCCGTCAGATGCTCTCGAAGCTCAAGGTCTACGCGGGCGACCAGCACCCGCACGCTGCTCAGCAGCCGGTCCCGTTCGAGATCACCCAGGTCGCGCAGTAGTTCCGGCCTCCCCCTAAGACCAAAAGAAAGATCTGAGGAGAATCGTGGCCGAGACCACTGTTGAGAACCCCGTCGAGGGCGTCGAGGGCGAAGAGGTTTTCGCCGAGGTGACCACCTTCGAGTCCGAGGTTCCCGTCGAGGGCGAGTACACCAGCGAGTCGCTGGCGTCCCGCTTCGGCGACCCGCAGCCCGCCGCCGGCCTTGGCCGCCGGAAGAACGCCATCGCCCGCGTCCGGATCGTCCCGGGCACCGGCAAGTGGAAGATCAACGGTCGCACCCTTGAGGACTACTTCCCCAACAAGGTGCACCAGCAGGAAGTCAACGAGCCCTTCAAGGTGCTTGAGCTCGACAACCGCTACGACGTCATCGCCCGCATCTCGGGTGGCGGTGTCTCGGGTCAGGCCGGCGCCCTGCGCCTCGGTGTCGCCCGCGCGCTGAACGAGGCGGACGTGGACAACAACCGCGCCCCGCTGAAGAAGGCCGGCTTCCTCTCCCGCGACGACCGTGCGGTCGAGCGCAAGAAGGCCGGTCTCAAGAAGGCCCGTAAGGCCCCGCAGTACAGCAAGCGCTAAACCGCCTGCTCGTCTGCATTACACGTTCGCCCCGGCGGCACACCTCGTGCTTGCCGGGGCGTTCGTCTATCGGCACTCTCGGGCGTATAACGGCATAAGACGTTCATACGCTTACATGCGTAGCGTTGCGGTGCTGCTTTTCTTTCGCTTTGCATTGCTTTGCTTTGGTTCGACTTTGGTTCGGCTTGGCCCGATTCGGTCCTGCTCGGCCTGGTTCGGCCTGGCTCGGATCGGTTTGTTCGGTTTGTGGTTTCGGAGCATCTTCGGAGGACACCAGTGGGACGACTCTTCGGCACGGACGGTGTGCGCGGTGTCGCCAACGCGGATCTGACGGCCGAGCTCGCGCTCGGTCTGTCGGTCGCTGCGGCGCATGTGCTTGCCGAGGCGGGCACCTTCGAGGGGCATCGGCCGACCGCCGTGGTGGGACGTGACCCACGTGCGTCCGGAGAGTTCCTGGAGGCCGCGGTCGTGGCCGGTCTGGCCAGCGCGGGCGTGGACGTCCTGCGGGTCGGTGTGCTGCCCACCCCCGCGGTGGCGCACCTCACCGGCGCGCTGGGCGCCGACCTCGGGGTGATGCTCTCCGCCAGCCACAACGCCATGCCGGACAACGGTGTCAAGTTCTTCGCCCGCGGCGGTCACAAGCTCGCCGACGAGCTGGAGGACCGGATCGAGACGGTCTACGAGCAGCACCGCACCGGTGAGCCCTGGGCGCGTCCGACGGGCGCGGGAGTGGGCCGGGTCACGGACTACGCCGAGGGCCTCGACCGCTACGTCGCCCACCTGATCTCCGTCCTCCCGAACCGGCTCGACGGGCTGAAGGTCGTCCTCGACGAGGCGCACGGCGCGGCCTCCCGGGTCTCTCCCGAGGCCTTCGCGCGGGCCGGCGCGGACGTGATCACGATCGGCGCCGACCCGGACGGCCTGAACATCAACGACGGCTGCGGCTCCACCCACCTGGAGCTGCTGAAGGCCGCCGTCGTCGAGCACGGGGCCGACTTCGGCATCGCGCACGACGGCGACGCCGACCGCTGCCTCGCCGTGGACGGCAGGGGCGAGGAGATCGACGGCGACCAGATCCTGGCCGTGCTCGCCCTCGCCATGCGCGAGGCCGGACAGTTGCGCAAGGACACCGTGGTCGGGACGGTCATGTCCAACCTCGGCTTCAAGCTCGCGATGGAGCGGGAGGGCATCCAGCTCGTCCAGACCGCCGTCGGCGACCGTTACGTCCTGGAGTCGATGAAGGCCGAGGGGTACGCCCTGGGGGGCGAGCAGTCCGGCCATGTCATCGTCCTGGACCACGCCACGACCGGTGACGGCACGCTGACCGGCCTGCTGCTGGCGGCCCGGGTCGCCGCCACCGGCCGCTCGCTCGCCGAGCTGGCCGGGGTCATGCAGCGGCTGCCGCAGCTGCTGATCAACGTCCGCGATGTCGACAAGTCCCGGGTCGGCACCTCCCCGGAGCTGGCCGAGGCGGTCGCGGAGGCCGAGCGCGAGCTGGGCACCACCGGGCGCGTACTGCTGCGCCAGTCGGGTACGGAGCCGCTGGTACGGGTCATGGTCGAGGCGGCCGACATCGAGCAGGCACGGGCGGTCGCGGAGCGGCTCGCCGATGTGGTGAAGTCGGCACTCGGCTAGTCCGGGCGGCGGCCGGGCGCCGGGCCCGCACCGGCAGGTCCGGGCCGGTCGCGGTGCCGGCCGGGGCCCGTCCGGCGCCACACGCCGGGTGGGTCCTGCTGTCGGTGGGGGCTCGGCCGGTGTGCGGGCCCGCTCCGTCAGGCGGCCCCGGGCGTCGCCACGGCATGCGCCGTACCGGCGGTGCTCTCCCGCAGGTGCACGACCTCGTCCGTGCGGCCGGCGGGGACGATCAGGGGCGGACGCGGCACGCGGACGCTGCTGAAAGGGCTCGAAGCCTCAGAGTTTGCGCAGGGACAGCCGCTGGACCTTGTGGTCCGGTCCCTTGCGCAGCACCAGAGTGGCACGCCCCCGGGTGGGCGCGACATTCTCCACCAGGTTGGGCTTGTTGATGGTCCGCCACATCGTCGCCGCGTACTCCATGGCCTCCTCCTCGGAGACCTGGGTGTACTTGCGGAAGTACGAGAACGGGTTCTGGAACGCCGTCTCGCGCAGTTTCCGGAACCGGTTGAGATACCAGGTCTCGATGTCCTCGGTCCGCGCGTCCACGTACACACTGAAGTCGAAGTAGTCGGCGAGCCCGACCCTGGTCCGCCCGTCCTTGCCGGGCAGCGCGGGCTGCAGCACGTTCAGCCCCTCGACGATCAGGATGTCGGGGCGCCGTACGGTGAGCCGCTCGCCGGGCACGATGTCGTAGATCAGATGCGAGTAGACGGGCGCCGTCACCTCGTCCCTGCCGGCCTTGATGTCGGCGACGAAACGGGTCAGGGCCCGCCGGTCGTACGACTCGGGGAACCCCTTGCGCGACATCAGCCCGCGCGCCCGGAGCTCCTTCATCGGCAGCAGGAACCCGTCCGTGGTGACGAGTTCGACACGGGGGTGCTCGGGCCAGCGGGCCAGCAGCGCCTGGAGGATGCGGGCGCTGGTGGACTTGCCGACCGCGACGCTGCCCGCGACCCCTATGACGAACGGGGTGCCGCGCTGCGCCCCGTGCCCGTTGCCCGCGTCCCCGAGGAAGGTGTTCAGGGCGCCGCGCAGACCCGAGGTGGCCTGGACGTAGAGGTTGAGCAGCCGGGAGAGCGGCAGGTAGACGTCCCGTACCTCGTCGAGGTCGATGACGTCCCCGAGCCCGCGCAGCTGCTCCACCTCGTCGGCGGTCAGCGGCAACGGCGTCTTGTCGCGCAGGGCGCTCCACTCGGCGCGCGACAGATCGACGTACGGCGTCGCCGCGTGCTCGGCGCGTCGGGGGGTGCTGCTTCGTGGCGGCGAAGTGATCACATGTTCATTGTCGCGGGAGTTCTGACGGAGCGGGGGGTGGGCTCGGTCACGTGTGGACAGCGGCCACATCGGCTCCGGGGGGCTCGGGGGCGAGCGTGTCACCCGCGAGCCCCCCGAGCCCCGCAGGGACCGGAACGGTTCGCAGATCGGCATACGGCGCGCCGCGGCGCGAGGGCTCCGGCGCGGGCGCTCGTCAGCCGCCTCGCTTGGCACGCCCCCTTCGCAGGGCGATGAGCAGGGCCAGCGGCGGCACGATCAGCAGCCAGATCAGGATGATCGTGACCGGATCCGGGTGCGGTTCGTCCAGCTCCATGACCATGGACATGGAGGCGATCAGGCCCCAGATCACCGTCGTGATGCCGGACAGCCAGATGAGGACGGTCCGGACCAGCCGGGCGCCCTTGGACTGAGGTGTGCTGCTCCGGCGGCCGCCCTGCCGCTCGGGGCGGGGGATGCGGTCCGGGTCGCGGGTCGGCGCGGGGATCACCGCGGAGGACGGCACGCCCGCGTCGATCACGGCCAGGCGGTTCGGTGTGAGGTCCTTGTAGAGCGTGGGCTCGACGCGGATCTGGAAGCCGTCGAGCCCCGTGAGGTGGCGGCCGCCGTCCGGGTGGACGAGCATCGCCGCGCACGCGTCGTACCGGACGACGACGGTGCCGTCGGCGGTGGTCAGGGACACGGCTTCACGGGAGACCGTCAGCAGGACGGAGTCGTCCTCCAGTGACCGGTGCCGGCTGCCCGCGCTCGTCCCGGTCGTGGCGGACCACTGGGGGGCCTCGGTGAAGCCGGCCCAGTCGGCGCCCCGGCCGGGGACCTGGAGCAGTGCCGTGGCGTGCAGCTCGCGGGCGACCTCGCGCAGGTCGCCGAGGGTGACGGCGGCGAGTTCGGCCCGGTGCTCGTGCGGGGTGAGGTTGCGGTGCCCGGTCAGCAGGTTCAGGGCGTACGAGGGAAGCCGGGACGCGCCGGCGTCCGGGGCGTCGAACTGCTTGAGGAACTTGGCGCGGGCCGAGTCGAGTTCGGACTGCTCGATGGTGCCGGCCCGCAGTCGGGCCAGTGCGTCGACGAAGCCGCCGACCACCGCGCCGTGCTTCTTCGGGAGCGCGTCGGCGAAGGCGGTGACGGTCGCGAAGCCGTTGTCCCGGGGGCTGTAACCGGCCTCGGCGGTGTACGAGTAGCCGCCCTTCTGGCGCAGGTCCGTGAAGAGCGCGCGGCTGAGCACCTCGGTGAAGAGCGTCGCCGCCGTCGAACGCCGGACGATGCCGTCCAGGACGACGCCGCCGCTGCGGCCCGTGAGGTACGCGGGGGTGACGGGGAGCGCCGACGTCGGGGCGGGCAGCGGCTGCGGCGTGCCTGCCGGGAGGGCGAGGTCGAGGCCCTCCGGCACGGTGTCGGCGGTGATCCACAGGACGGCGTTGTCACGGGTGAAGCGGGTGCGCGCCCAGTCGCGTACGTCCTCGGCGGTCAGATGCCAGAGGCCGAGCTCGTCGTAGCTGCTGAGCCCGTAGCCCTGGGCGCCGTAACGCCACAGCGGCAGCTGGTGGTTGGGGCCGACGCGGCGGCCCGCCGCCTCGGTGCGCAGGATCTCGCGTTCGGTCTCCAGCCGCTCCATCGGCAGATCGCGCAGGGCCGCACAGACACCGTTGAGGTAGGTGGTGACCTCCTCCGGCGTGCCGGTGACGTGGAAGAGCGTGTACGTGGCGGCGGTGGCGCCGTTGTAGTGCAGGTCGGACACGCCGTGGCGGTGCAGCGCGAGGTGTTCGACGAGATGGGTGACGCCCGCGGTGGCGAGGGTCTCGTCGGCGACTCCGACGCGGAAGAAGAGGCCCGCGGTGACCGGGCCGGGGGCCGCGGCGAGCACCGTACGGATGCCGTCGACCTCGGTCTCACGGATCTCCGGGTCGGAGGCCGTGTCGGGTCTGTGTGCGGAGGTTTCCTGGGACATCGGCTCAGCCCTTCGACAGTGCGGTCTTGCGGTGCTTGAGGAACTGGGCCTCTTCGCCGCCGAAGTAGCCCCAGGGCGTCTTGGTGGCCTTGTCGCCGAGAGTGCGGAAGAACGGTGCGGCCTCGCGGTGGTGGCCGCCCAGACTCAGCGCCCCGGCGAAGTCGTTGTGGTCGCCGACCCAGTGGAATCCGGGCCGGTAGTCGGGGTGCTGCACGGAGCGGGCGGCGGCGGCCAGGATCTCGTCCCGGACCTGGATCGAGCGCAGGTGGTCGCTGTGGCCGTTCTCGGCGTCGTCGAGCCAGCGCTCCAGGTGCAGTTCGGCGATGAGCCGGCCCGCGTGGCTGCCCGGGGGCGCCGCTTCCAGGCAGGCGCGGGCGAACCCGTGCGCCTCCTCCCAGCTGCCGCCCCACTTGGGGCACAGCTGCTGGAGCAGCAGGGTCTGCCCGTGAATGTGGTGCGGGTGGTGCTCGGCCAGCCGGTCGTAACGCCGCCGCGCCTCGCTCTGCCCGAGTTCGAGCCCTCGTGCGGTGGTCAGGCGGGTTGCCCAGGCAAGCGCGTACGCGGGGTGCTCGGCGCACACGTCGATGAGCAGCTTCTCCGCGCGCCGCAACCACGTGTGGAACTGCCGGAACTGGTCGCGGGAGACGTGTTCGGCACGGTAGGAGCTGCGGATCTCCCAGCCGACGCCGATGTACCGGATGGCGAGCAGAGTCCGGGCGAGGGCGGAACCGGGGTGCTCGGCGACGACCCGCTCCAGAAAGCGCTCGGAGGAGCTGAGGTCGTGGAAGATGCCTGCGGCGATCGCCCGGTCGTCCTCGTGGTCGAGGAAGCCGAAGTACGCCTCGGTGGACGCCCAGTCGTCGTTGCGCACGACGTTCCGGAGTTCGGCGAGCGAGGGGATGTTGACGTACGGATCGAACTCCGCGCGTATCGGGGGAGCGGTGGGAGACATGACAGTCCTCGGAGCGGCCGCGACCGGCTGCCGCACGGGCTCGGTGCTCCGAGCGCGCATGGGCGTGCAGGTGGGACGGAAAGAAAGCGGTCGAGCGAACGTGTGTGCGTGGAGAGTATGTGAAGAAAACGCAGGTTAGCAGTCCGTACTGACAGCGAGACAGCGACTTCCGTGGGCCGGGGCAGGGCCGCTCATGGCTGCCCCGTGAGCGGTGGCCCGCTCGCGCAGTCGCGGCAGTTGCCGGGGGTGGGGGAGCGGAAGGCGCGGTCGCAGAGGTTGCAGTTCTGGAGCGGGGTGGGCTGGTGGAGCGGGGTGCGTGGGGGTGGGAGGAGGTGGGTGAGGCGTTCGCGGGTGCGCTTCAGGTAGCCGTGGGCTTCCAGTTCGCGTAGTGCGGCGGCGATGCGGGCTTCGCTCTCCGGGAAGCGCTCGGTGAGGGTCTTGATCCCGGCCTTCGCTCCGGTGGGCAGCGACTGGATGTGGGTGGCGAGGCCGATCGCGAGGAGGGAGAGCTCGCGGTGCTGGGCGAGGTGGTTGCCGACCACGGTGAAGCGGGTCGTGTGGCGGGAGTTGATGTGCATGACGCCGGACTGCGACGCGGCGCCCTCAGGAACGGGAGACGGGGTGCGTGGGGGCGCGCTAATCTGCTGGGTATCCATCAGGAAGCTGTTCTCTTCCTCGTTGGTCAGGCCCTCGATCGGGATTGCAGTCCCGGCCGGGGGCCGACGCATGTCTGGGGTTGTGGGGCGAGCATATGCCTGCCAACCGAGCAGAGATCCAGCTGAGTTGGTGATCCTCACTCGTGTGAGTGACTGGCTCGTGTGTGTGCCTCTGCGTGAGGCCGGGGTAGGGGTTGGGGTTGGGTTGGGGAAGTTCCTTCTCTCCAAAGCCTTAAAAGCCTTTTACGTCGGGGCCCGCCGGGTCGTGGTTCACCAGGTCGTGGTTCACCGGGACGTGACATACCGGGTCGTGACTGTCACGATCCGGTGAGGGCTACCTCTGCCCAGACGGTTTTGCGGGGGAAGGGGCCGACCCGCACGCCCCACCGGATGGCGATCGCCTCGACGAGCAGGAGCCCGCGCCCCGCCTCGGAGTCGTCGTTCCGCTCCGGAACGCGGGGCAGCACGTCCCCGCGAGCATCGGCGACCTCGATACGGAGCGTGCCGCCAGTGACGCTCAGCATGATGCGGAAGTCCCGCCCCGGCATGTGCCCGTGCAGCGCGGCGTTGGACGCCAGCTCGGCGATGACATGCCCGGCGTCGTCCAGCGGCAGCGCCCAGGACCGGAGTTGCTCGGTCGCCGGCGGGAGCGTGGCCTCCTCCACACCCGGTGCGCGGGGCGGGATCAGCGTCACCGGCTGTCCGCCCACCTGCCCGGGTAACGGCGCGGCCGAGATCCGTTCGCTCACCCGCTCAAGGCCCCGTTCGGCGACGGCGAGTTCGTCCCGCTCGGCCCGTACCTCCGCCGGCTGCTTGGCCAGCTGTTCTTCGAGTTCGTCCAGTTCCGCACGCCGCGCGGTGATCCGTTCCAGTGGGTTCGGGATCCAGCATGCACCGGATCGTAGAAGGCATCCGGGCCACGGTGAGGAGAATCCGACGAGCTGGCTGGGATCGGCTGCTCACACCTGTGACCAGCCGTTCACCCCTGCCCGTGTCACTTCACCGCAGTGGGCCCGCGATTGCCGTGAGCGCGGCGAGGTGGCGCTGGTAAGCAGCTGCTCCGTCCTCGGTCAGACACAGCCAGGTCCGCGGCCGACGCCCGACCTGCCCCTTCTCGACTGTCACCCAGCCCGCTTGTTCCAGACGTGAGACCTGTTTCGACAAGGCGGAGTCGGTGATCTCCACGAGGTCCCGCACGTAGGCGAACTCGGCCTTCTCCACAGCAGCGAGAGCTGCGACGATCGACAGACGCACAGCCGAGGCCAGAAGAGGGGCGAGTGCGTGTCGCGGGTGAGAGCCCTGTCCCGCACCCGCCGAGGCTTCCGGCATCATGCGGCGCGCGCTTCCCGCCAGGCTGCCGCGGAGGCCGGCAGCGCGCATGCGAGGGCAGCCGCGGCCGCGAAGGCGACGCTGCCCACGAAGATTGTGAAGCCGAGCACGAGGGCCAAGACGTAGACAGCCGCCCAGGCGCCGATCACCTTGAGGTGCAGGCCGCCGTAGCCGCGCGGAACCACAGGCTGTCGCGTGGCGAACAGAGACAGCCCCATGACCACGAGAGCATTCGCAAGTGCGCTGACCAGTGCCCCCGTCGGCCCGTGCCACAGCAGCACGGCAGGAACCAGGACGAGCTGCCAGACGGCGAATAGCCACAAGTAGCCGACATACCAGCGACTTCGCGCCCGCGCGGTCGCCTCGATCCGCGCAATCCCGTTCAACGCCGCGGCTGCATCGACCTGCTCACGCATGGCATATCCCTTCCGTCGCCGCCGGGGGCACCCCGTTGCCCGCCTTGGCATCTACTTGCCATGGTAGCAACTACTTGCCGAAATGGAGACTTGCGCCCCCGGCGCTGCCGCCCGAGGCGGTCGTGACCCCACGGGTTCCGGGGCATCGCGCACGACCGGCGCGGGCACGGGCGCTCGACCCCGGTCTGGGACGGCTACGACTTCGACACCTTCGCGGACGACCTGAACCACCGGTGCGCCGGGAGCCGGCAGCCGGGAGCCGGGCCGTTCAGGGCGGTGGCCCGGCTTCAGGGCGGTGGCCCGGTCTCAGGGCGGTGGCCCGGTCTCAGGACGACGGCCCGGCTCCTTCCCGCTCCGGCCGGGTGAGGTCGGTGACGAGGGCGCGGAAGGCCGTGCGGTAGGTGCTGGGACTGGTGCCCGTCAGCCGCTGGAAGTGGTGGCGCAGGTTGGCAGGTGTGCCGAGGCCGGTCTGCGCGGCGATGCGCTCCACCGGTTCGTCGGTGCGTTCGAGGAGCCGTTGGGCCCGCTGGATACGGGTGCGGAGCAGGTACTGGAGCGGGGTGAGGCCGGTCTCGGCGCGGAAACGGCGGGTGAGGCTGCGGACGCCGAGCCCCGCGTGGGCGGCGATGTCGGTGAGGGCCAGCGGGTGGTGCAGGTTGGCCTCCATCCACCGGGTGGTCGGCTCGATGGCGCTGCCGGGAGGGGTGACGGCGTTGTACCCCGTATCGGTATCGGCGTCGTCGGCCGGTGCGTGGAGCTGCATGAACACCTGCCGCTCGGTCTCGATGGCCACGGTTTCGCCGTGGTCCAGGGTGATCAGACGGAGGCAGAGATCGAGACCTCCGAGGACGCCCGCGGCGCTGTGGCAGGGGCCGTCGCCGATGGCCGTGCCCTCGGGGTCGACCTCGATACGGGGGTGGAGGCGGGCGAGTTCCGCCGTGTGCCGGCGACTGGTGGAGGCGCGGCGGCCGTCGAGGAGACCGGTGGCCGCGAGGGTGAACGTCCCGGTGCCGACGGCGCCGATGCGGCTGCCGCGCGCGACCGCCGCGCGGAGGGCCTCGACGACCTCGGGCGCGGGTGCGTCGCGGAAGCCCTCGTGCCCCGGCACCAGCACCGTGCCGGCGCCGTCGAGCCCGTCCAGGCCCCAGGGGGTCTCGATGCGGAAGGCACCGGGGCCGCTCGTCCCCGCGAACCCCGGGGCGGCGCAGATCCGCAGGTCGTAGGCGACCGTGGGGTGGTGCCGGGCGGCCGTGGCGAACGCGAGCGCGGGCGTGGTGAGCTGGTGGCCGGGGACCCCGTCGAGGGCGAGGACGGCGATCACTGACATGTCCAGAATTTAGCCGAGGGTGACATTCAGGCGGCTGTTTCGGGCCGGACCCGGCACGGAGGATGAACAGCGGTGAGGGACGGAAGCGAGGGGACGCCCGGCCCGAGCACCGCTGAACCACCATCCTCGAAAGGCCACCACATGCACCGTCCGAACTCCCACTCCCGCCCGGTCTCCGACGCCTTCGACGGCCCCGGCGCCCGCTCCCCGCGACGGGGGCGCCGCCTGCTCGCCAGAGCGGCCGCGGCGGTCGGCGCGGCCGCCGTCCTCGGTGCCACGGCGATGACCGGCAGCGCCGGGGCCGTCGTCAACGGGAACGACTCGACGCAGCGCTACCCGTTCATGGCGACCATCCCCATGGTGGAGGCCGACGCCCAGTGCGGGGCGACGCTGATCGACCGGCAGTGGGTGCTCACGGCGGCTCACTGCGTCGACCCCGAGTTGCCCATCCACCGGACCGGGAAGGTGCGCATCGGCAGTGAGCACCGCAAGTCCGGAGGCACCGTCCGCACCATCGACAAGGTGGTGATCCACCCCCGCTACCAGCAGGGCGGGCAGAGCACCGAACCCGGCAGGAACGGCGCCCCCAACCAGAACGACCTCGCTCTGGTACGCCTGGACCGCCCTGTCGCCGAGAAGCCCATCCGCATGGCCAAGGAGGCGGGACCGGCCGGTACGCCCACCCGGGTTCTCGGCTTCGGGACCGTCGTCGACACGAGCGACCTCGACAAGGTGGTGTTCCCCGAGCGGCTCCAGCAGCTGGACACCCGCAGGGGCTCCGCGGCCGAGTGCTTCGGCCGCGAGGGAGACACCCGGCTGTGCACGGTCAGTCCGAAGCCGGGAGCCATGGCGTGTGTCGGGGACTCCGGCGGCCCGCAGATCCAGCGCGGGAGGAACGGCCACTGGGAGCTCGTCGGGACCACTTCGGGTGACGGCGACTGGGACCCGAAGTGCGCGACCGGGCCGGGGCTCTACAGCAAGGTGCCCGCGTTCTCCGGCTGGATCCGGAAGACCATCCACAAGAACGGCTGACGGGGAGGGGGCGCACGCCCCGTACCGGTGGTCCGGTCCCCGTACCGGTGGTCCGGTCCCCGGGCCGGTGGCGCGGCGCCCTCGCCGGTGGTGCGGCCCCGTACCGTCGGTCCGGCTCCGGGCCGCCGGTACGGGGCGACCCGGCCCCCTCACCGGCCCCCCACCGCCGCCTCGCGGAAGTGTCCCGCACGCCGCCCCGGCCGGATCCCGGCGAGAGGCTCTAGATTCCAGACATGCCAGTGATCGCCGTCCTCGCCCCCGACGGGGTGCCGGGGCATCAACTCACCGCCCCCGGGCTGGTGTTCGGGACCGCCTGCCGTGAGTACCGTGACGTGGCCTACGAGGTCAGGCTCTGCGCGGCCCCCGGTCTGCGGGCGACCGGGGCCCCGGCCCCGCTGGCCATCAGCACGCCCTTCGGCCTCGACGGCCTCGCGGACGCGGACACCGTGCTGGTCCCCGCGAGCGGCGGCCGCCGTGACGAACCGCCGGCGGATGTCCTCGCCGCGCTCCGCGCCGCGGCGGGCCGGGGGAGCCGTATCGCCGCCGTCGGCACCGGGACGTTCACCCTCGCGGCGGCCGGGCTCCTCGACGGGCGGCGGGCCACGACCGGCTGGCGGTACATGGAGGAGCTGGCGCGGCTCCATCCCCGTATCGACGTCGACCCGCTCGGCACCGTGGTCGAGGACGGGCCGTTCGTCACGGCGGCGGGCGTCTTCGGGGGCATCGACGTCTGTCTGCGCCTGCTGGGCCGCGACCACGGCCCACGGGTGGCCGACGGGACCTCCCGGGAACTCCTCGCGCCCCTGCACCTCCACGCGGACAGCGTCCAGCGGACCATCGGCCGGGAGATCGCGGAAAGCACGGGCCTCGAACCCACCCTGCGGTGGATGGAGACCCGCCTCCACCTCCCCCTCACCCTCCCCGACATCGCGACCCACGCGCAGACCAGCATCAGCAGCGTCACCCGCCGCTTCCGTGCCCGCACCGGCCTCAGCCCGCTCCAGTACCTGCTCCGCGTGCGCCTCCAGGAGGCTCAGCGTCTGCTGCGGGAGACGGGCACCCCCGTCGAGGCCGTCGCGGCCCGCACGGGATTCACCTCACCGGCCGCCCTGCGCCACCACTTCCGCGCGCTCACCGGCACCACCCCCCGCGCCTACCGCCGGACCCACCTCGCCTCGGGCGGGACGCGCCGCGCCCCGGAGCCACCGCACCCCGCCTGATTTCTGCCGCCCTGTTCGCCTTCTGCGACGATGCGAAGAAATGGGGTGGACGACCAGGAAGGGAACGGTATGTGCGGAATCGTCGGATACGTCGGTGGGCAGTCGGCGCAGGACGTCGTCGTCGCGGGTCTCAAGCGCCTTGAATACCGGGGCTACGACTCGGCGGGCATCGCCGTCCTCGCGGACGGCGGGCTGGCCGCCGCGAAGAAGGCCGGGAAGCTCGTCAACCTGGAGAAGGCGCTGGCCGAGGCCCCGCTCACGGCCGGGACCACCGGGATCGGGCACACCCGCTGGGCCACCCACGGCGCCCCCACCGACAGCAACGCCCACCCGCACCTCGACAACGCGGGCCGCGTCGCCGTCGTGCACAACGGGATCATCGAGAACTTCGCCGTCCTGCGCGCCGAGCTGGCCGAGCGCGGCCACGATCTGGCCTCCGAGACCGACACCGAGGTCGTCGCCCACCTCCTTGCCGAGGCGTTCTCGTCCTGCGCGGACCTGGCGGAGGCGATGCGGCAGGTCTGCCGGCGGCTGGAGGGCGCCTTCACCCTCGTCGCCCTGCACGCGGACGACCCCGGCACGGTGGTCGGGGCCCGGCGCAACTCACCGCTCGTGGTGGGGGTGGGGGAGGGCGAGTCGTTCCTGGCCTCCGACGTGGCCGCGTTCATCGCGCACACCCGCTCGGCGATCGAGCTGGGCCAGGACCAGGTGGTGGAGCTGCGCCGGGAAGGCGTCACCGTCACCGGCTTCGACGGGCGGCCCGCCGACGTCCGCGAGTACCACGTGGACTGGGACGTCTCCGCCGCCGAGAAGGGCGGCCACGCCTCCTTCATGCTCAAGGAGATCGAGGACCAGCCCAAGGCCGTCGCCGACACGCTCCTCGGGCGGATCGACGGCGCGGGCACGCTCCACCTCGACGAGGTACGGATGCCGCCCCACGAGCTGCGCGAGGTCGACAAGGTCGTCATCGTCGCCTGCGGCACCGCGTTCCACGCCGGGATGATCGCCAAGTACGCCATCGAGCACTGGACCCGGATCCCCTGCGAGACCGAGCTGGCCAGCGAGTTGCGCTACCGCGACCCGATCCTCGACCACCGCACCCTCGTCGTCGCGATCTCGCAGTCCGGCGAGACGATGGACACCCTGATGGCCCTGCGGCACGCCCGCGAACAGGGGGCGAAGGTCCTGGCCATCTGCAACACGAACGGCTCCACCATCCCCCGCGAGTCCGACGCCGTGCTCTACACGCACGCCGGGCCCGAGGTCGCCGTGGCCTCCACCAAGGCGTTCCTCACCCAGCTCGTCGCCTGCTACCTCGTCGCCCTGTATCTCGGACAGATCCGCGGAACGAAGTGGGGCGACGAGATCCGGACCGTCATCCGCCAGCTCGCCGAGATCTCCGGGGCGGTCGGACGGGTCCTGGAGACCATGGAACCCGTACGCGCGCTGGCCCGCTCCCTCGCCGGCCACGACACCGTGCTCTTCGTGGGCCGCCACGTCGGCTACCCCGTGGCCCTGGAGGGCGCGCTGAAGCTCAAGGAACTCGCGTACATGCACGCCGAGGGCTTCGCCGCGGGCGAGCTCAAGCACGGGCCGATCGCGCTCATCGAGGACGACATGCCGGTCGTCGTGGTCGTGCCCTCACCGCGCGGCCGGTCGGTGCTGCACGACAAGATCGTGTCGAACATCCAGGAGATCCGGGCCCGTGGCGCGCGCACCATCGTCATCGCCGAGGAGGGCGACGAGGCGGTCGTCCCGTACGCCGACCACCTGATCAGGATTCCCGTTACGCCTACGCTGCTTCAGCCGCTGGTGTCGACCGTGCCGTTGCAGGTCTTCGCCTGCGAACTGGCGACGGCCCGCGGCAACGACGTGGACCAGCCGCGCAATCTGGCGAAGTCCGTGACCGTGGAGTAGCGAGAGTTGAGGGAATACGCGTGATCATCGGGGTCGGGATCGATGTGGCCGAGATCGAACGGTTCGACGCGGCGCTGGAGCGTACGCCGCACCTGGCCGACCGGCTCTTCCTGGAGAGCGAGTTGCTGCTGCCCAGCGGCGAGCGGCGGGGGATCGCCTCGCTCGCCGCCCGGTTCGCCGCCAAGGAGGCCCTTGCGAAGGCGCTCGGCGCACCGGGCGGCCTGCTGTGGACGGACGCCGAGGTGTGCGTCGAGGACAGCGGGCAGCCCCGGCTGCGGGTCCGCGGCACGGTCGCCGCGCGCGCGGCCGAGCTGGGCGTACGGCACTGGCATGTGTCGCTCAGCCACGACGCGGGGGTGGCGTCGGCCGTGGTGATCGCGGAGGGTTGAGCACATGCGTACCGCCTACAGCGTTCAGACCGTACGGGCCGCCGAACGCGCCCTGATGGCCCGGTTGCCGGAGGGTGCCCTGATGCAGCGCGCCGCGGCGGGACTCGCGGCGGCCTGCGCCGACGTGCTGCGGCGGCGCGGACGGGTGTACGGGGCGCGGGTCGTCCTGCTCGTCGGCAGCGGCGACAACGGGGGTGACGCGCTGTACGCGGGCGCCCGGCTGGCCCGCCGCGGCGCGGGCGTGCGCGCCGTGCTCACCTCGCCGGGGCGCGCCCACCGGGGCGGGCTCGGGGCGCTGCTCACGGCGGGCGGAAGCGTGGCGGGGAGCACGGACGAAGGCGCGGCGGGGAGCACGGACGGCGGGGCGACGGGGGACGCGCACGGCGGCGCGGCGCGGGACGTGGTGGCGGGCGCCTGGGGCGGGCACGTCGATCTCGTCGTGGACGGGATCACCGGCATCGGCGGGCGCGGCGGACTGCGCCCGGACGCCGCCGCACTGGTGCGGGCCTTCGAGGCGACCGGTGCGGCCTTCGTCGCCGTCGATCTGCCCAGCGGCGTCGAGGCGGACACCGGCGAGGTGCTCGGCGACGCGGTGCGGGCCGACGCGACCGTCACCTTCGGCACGTACAAGCCCGGCCTGCTCATCGACCCGGCCGCCGAACTGGCGGGCGCGCTGCACCTCGTCGACATCGGGCTCGGCCCGGAGCTGCCCGATGTGCCCGACCTGGAGGCGTTGCAGTACGCGGACCTCGCCGCGCTCCTGCCGGTACCCGGCAGCGAGAGCGACAAGTACCGGCGCGGTGTCGTGGGCGTCGTCGCCGGATCGGCGCGGTATCCGGGGGCGGCGGTGCTGGCCGTCTCCGGGGCGCTGCGGGGCGGTGCCGGAGCGGTGCGGTACGTCGGGCCGGGCGCCGACGCGGTGATCGCCCGCCATCCGGAGACGCTGGTCCACGCGGGGCCGCCCGCCAAGGCCGGGCAGGTGCAGGCATGGGTCGTCGGGCCGGGGCTCGGGGACGGCACGGAGGCCGTGGAGGCGGTCCGCGACGTGCTGGAGGCGGACGTTCCGGTGCTCGTGGACGCGGACGGGCTGCGACTGCTCGACGCCGCCGCCGTACGCGCGCGCACCGCCCCGACCCTCCTCACCCCGCACGCCGGTGAGGCCGCGGCCCTGCTCGGCGTCCCGCGCGAGGAGGTCGAGGCGGGGCGGCTCGCCGCCGTACGGGAACTGGCCGCCCGCTTCCGCGCCACGGTCCTGCTCAAGGGGTCGACGACCCTGGTCGCCGCCGACGCCGGACCCACCCCCGTACGGGTCAATCCGACCGGCACCTCCTGGCTGGCCACGGCCGGAAGCGGCGATGTCCTCTCCGGCCTGACCGGCTCCCTGCTGGCGGCGGGCCTGGCCCCGCGCGACGCCGCGTCGGCCGGTGCGTACCTGCACGGGCTGGCCGCCCGGTACGCCTCGGACGGGGCCCCGGTCGCCGCGCAGGACGTCGCGGAGGCGATCCCGGCGGCGTGGCGGGACGTGCGGGCCTGAGTGATCCTGGGCGCAAGCGGCGGCAGGCACCGATGACGGCTGCGGCAGGCGCCGACGACAGCCGCGGCAGGCACCGGCAGGCAGCGCCGGGAAACGGCAGGCGGACGCCGACAGGAGGGCCGATCGTGGGCACCAGCAAGGGCAGCGGCACCGACGTGCGCGTACGCCGGGTCTACGACCCGCCGGAGGACGGCGACGGCACGCGCGTCCTCGTCGACCGGCTCTGGCCGCGCGGCGTGGCCAAGGACCGGGCCGGGATCGACAAATGGCTCAAGGACGTCACCCCGTCGAAGGAGCTCCGCTCCTGGTACCACGAGGACCGCACCGGCGCCCGCTACGACGACTTCGTCGACCGCTACCGCGCCGAACTGGCCGACCCCGTCCACACGGCGGCCGTCGGCGAACTGCTGGAACTGGTCCGCGAGGGCGGCCCGGTGACCCTGGTCACGGCGGTCAAGGACGTACCCCACAGCCATGTCCCGGTCCTCGTCGACCATCTGGAACACGAGCTGCGCCACCCCTGAGGTATGCGCGTGAGGGGTACGCGTGAGGGGTACGCGCGCGGCCCGGCCGGCGACCCCGGCGGGCCGGCCCCTCCCGGCCCGCCGCCCGAAGGGTCTGCCGTACGCCTCTGAGAGACTGGGCGCGATGAATGAGACAGCGTCCTTGAGAGCCCGTGCCGAGATCGACCTCGCCGCATTGCGCGCCAACGTGCGCGCGCTGCGCGCACGGGCGAGCGGCGCGCAACTCATGGCCGTCGTCAAATCCGATGCCTACGGGCACGGAGCGGTGCCCTGCGCCCGCGCCGCGCTGGAGGCCGGGGCGACCTGGCTGGGCACCGCGACGCCGCAGGAGGCCCTCGCCCTGCGGGCGGCCGGGCTCGGCGGCCGGGTGATGTGCTGGCTGTGGACGCCGGGCGGGCCCTGGCGCGAGGCGATCGAGGCCGACATCGATGTGTCGGTGAGCGGGATGTGGGCCCTGCGCGAGGTCGTCGCCGCGGCCACGGAGGCCGGCATCCCGGCCCGTGTCCAGCTCAAGGCCGACACGGGCCTCGGGCGCAACGGCTGCCAGCCCGCCGACTGGCCCGAACTGGTCGCCGCCGCCCGCGCCGCCGAGGACGCGGGCACCGTCAGGATCACCGGCCTCTGGTCCCACTTCGCCTGCGCCGACGAACCCGGCCACCCCTCCATCGCCGCCCAGCTGAACGCCTTCCGCGACATGGTCGCGTACGCGGAGAAGGAGGGCGTCGACCCCGAGGTGCGCCACATGGCGAACTCCCCGGCGACGCTGACGATCCCCGAGGCGCACTTCGATCTCGTACGGACCGGGATCGCGATGTACGGCATCTCGCCCAGCCCCGAGCTGGGCACCCCGGCCGACTTCGGGCTGCGCCCCGTCATGACGCTCGTCGCGTCGATCGCCCTGGTCAAGCGGGTGCCGGCCGGTCACGGGATCAGCTACGGACACCACTACACGACCTCCGCCGAGACCACCCTCGGCCTGGTGCCGGTCGGCTACGCGGACGGCATCCCGCGCCATGCCTCCGGCCGGGCCCCCGTCCTCGTCGGCGGAGTGCGGCGGCGGATCGCGGGCCGGGTGGCCATGGACCAGTTCGTCGTCGACCTCCACGGGGACGAGGTCGAGGTGGGCAGCGAGGCGGTGCTCTTCGGCCCGGGGGACCGGGGCGAGCCGAGCGCCGAGGACTGGGCACGGGCCGCCGACACGATCGCCTACGAGATCGTCACCCGGATCGGTGCCCGGGTGCCGCGCGTCCATCTGCATGGCACCCCGGCCGAGTCCTGACCGATCAAGCGCCCCTGACCAGGCACGATCTGAGCACGACCGGAACCGACCGGCCCTGACCTGACGGACACGACCGACGAGGAGCGCGGCACGGTGAGTGAGACCAGCGCGGGGGACGCGGTGACGACGGCCGCCACGGCGGTCGGCTGGCGCCGGGCGGGGATCGCCGGAGCCGCCATAGGCGTGATCGCGGCGGGCGCGGCCGCCGGGGTCGCCGTCGAGCGGCTGACCGTGGGCCGGGGCATGCGCAGGCGGGCCAGGCTCGCGCTGGACGCCTCGGGGCCGTACGGCTCGCTGCGGGGACTGCCGGGCCGGGCCGCGGCCGACGACGGCACCGAGCTGTACTACGAGGTGGACGAGGTCGAACCGGACGGCGGCACCGGCACCGCGGGGACCGCGGAGAGCGGCGGGAGCGGCACCGGCGCCGCCACGGGGGCGGCCGGTACGCGCCGCCGCAGGCTCTTCGGCCGCAAGGCACCCGCGCCCGTCACCGTCGTCTTCAGTCACGGCTACTGCCTCAGCCAGGACTCCTGGCACTTCCAGCGGGCGGCGCTGCGCGGGCTGGTCCGCACCGTCCACTGGGACCAGCGCAGCCACGGCCGCTCCGAACGGGGCCGGGCCCAGGCGGACGGGGTGACGGTCGGCATCGACCAGCTGGGCCGTGATCTGAAGGCGGTCATCGACGCGGCCGCGCCGGAGGGCCGACTGGTGCTGGTCGGGCACTCGATGGGCGGCATGACGATGATGGCGCTCGCCGAGCAGTACCCCCAGCTCATCCGGGACCGGGTCGCCGCCGTCGCCTTCGTCGGCACATCGAGCGGGAAGCTCGGCGAGGTCAATTTCGGGCTGCCGATCGCGGGCGTGAACGCGGTGCGGCGGGTGCTGCCCGGTGTGCTCAGGGCGCTCGGCTCCCAGGCCGAGCTGGTGGAACGGGGCCGGCGCGCGACCGCCGATCTCTTCGCCGGGCTGATCAAGCGGTACTCGTTCGGTTCGCGGGATGTGGATCCGGCGGTCGAGCGGTTCGCCGAGCGGCTCATCGAATCCACCCCGATCGACGTGGTCGCCGAGTTCTACCCGGCCTTCACCGAACACGACAAGAGCGCCGCGGTGCCCGCGTTCCGCGACCTCCCGGTGCTGATCCTGGCGGGCGACAAGGACCTGGTGACGCCCAGCTCGCACAGCGAGGCCATCGCGGACCACCTCCCGGACGCGGAGCTGGTCATCGTCCCGGACGCCGGGCATCTGGTGATGCTGGAACACCCGGAGACGGTGACCGACCGGCTGGCGGACCTGCTGGTACGCGCCGGGGCGGTGCCGGCAGCGGCTAACGTTGGCGGGCATGGAAGCACCGCACAACAGCCTGGCGACTGAGGCCGGCGAAGGCGCCGCGACGGGCACCGTCACCATCGGCCTGGCCGTCGGATCCCCCGAACAGATGCAGGCCCTCGGCCGCCGGATCGCCGCCGTCCTGCGCCCCGGCGACCTCGTGATGCTCACCGGCGAGCTCGGCGCCGGAAAGACGACACTGACCCGGGGGCTGGGCGAGGGCCTCGGGGTGCGCGGCGCCGTCACGTCCCCCACCTTCGTGATCGCCCGCGTCCACCCCTCGCTGACCGGCGGTCCCGCGCTGGTCCATGTCGACGCGTACCGCCTGGGCGGCGGACTCGACGAGATGGAGGACCTGGACCTCGACGTGTCGCTGCCGGAGTCGGTGGTGGTCGTGGAATGGGGCGACGGCAAGGTCGAGGAGCTGTCCGAGGACCGGCTGCACGTGGTGATCCACCGGGCGGTCGGCGACACGGACGACGAACGGCGCACGGTGACGCTGATCGGCATCGGGACGCGCTGGGCGGGACTGCGCGAGGAGATGGCCACCGAACAGCCGGGGTAGGCGGCCCGGCAGGGGGCCGCGGCGCGTGCTCGGTGGCATGGGCTTGTTCGGCGCGCGGCGACCGGAGACGTCCCGGTGACACCGGGTGGCGGAGGTGTTCCGTGCGCTCGTTCGTGTGCTGATCCGGCCGTCCCGCACTCTTTCCGACAAGCCGTCGGTAAATTGTTGCGCAGGGAGTGGCGGTCGTGGTCACATGGATGGGAGACCTGGTTAGGTGTACCTAACCACGACCTCCACCGGAGCTCCAGGAGGCATCCATGCCGACGTCCGAGCGTGACCCGCAGCCGCAGCCGCAGCCGCAAGCGCAGTCGCAGGCGCCGTCCGCCCTGTCGATGAAGGATCTGCTGGCCTCGTGCGCCGCCGCCACGGCGGTGTCCACACCGCCGGCCGAGCCGGCCGCGGAGGAGGCGGACGGGCTGCCGTCCCGGCGCGACGCCGCATAGGACGCACCGCGGCAGAGGATGCAACGCGGCACCGGAAACGGTGCGGCATGGGACGTGGCGCGGCATGGAAGCCATGCGGCACCGCCCGTGGGCGGGCCCCGTTACGGGACGACGACCACCTTCGTGCGGACGGTCGCGAACTCCCACACCGCGTCCCCGTCGGTCCGGGACATCCGTACGCCGCCCGTCTTCAGCGTCGGGTCCGGGCTCTCCATCGAGCCGTCCACCGCCGCGCTGAATCCGACGGACACGCCCTCCACCATCGTGAACCGCACCACGTGCTCGATCATCACGCCGTCCGAGCCCTTGGTGGGCGGCCCCTGTCGCGGCGTACCCACCTGGTACGTCCCGGGCTTCGGGCTCAGCGCGCTCGGCATGACCTCGAAGGTCCTGACCGCCTTGCCGGCTTCGTCGACGAGCCACACCTGGCGGTCCTTCAGGGCGTACACGACGCGCTTCCCGGTGCCGGAGCCGACCGGAAGCGCGGCCGGCGGCTTCTTGGCCTTCGGCTTGTCGTGGCCGGTGGCGGGTGCACTGGCGGACACCGTCGGCTTGGGGGCGGCGACGGAGTCGGGCGCGTTCGCCGATGCCTGGTAGGCCAGGAAGCCGACCGCGGCGAGAGCCGCCGCGGTGAGCCCGGCCACGATTCCCGAGCTGCCCCTTGCCACCGTGCGCGCCCCTTTCGCTTCCGTATGTCGTACAAGCGGTTAGCGATTACGTCGTACCCGCGTGTAAACGGTGACGGTAGCAGCCGGAACCAGTCGTACCGGGACGCCGTACGGGCGCCGTGCCCCCGTCGGAGGAGCCGTAGGCTGTTTGCGTGCTCTTGCTCGCCGTGGATACCGCCACCCCCGCCGTCACCGTCGCCCTGCACGACGGGACCTCCGTCGTCGCCGAGTCCGGTCAGGTCGACGCCCGAAAGCACGGGGAGCTGCTGCTGCCCGCCGTCGACCGGGTCCTCGCCGAGGCCGGGGTGAGACTCGACGCCGTGACGGACGTGGTCGTGGGCGTCGGCCCCGGCCCGTACACCGGCCTGCGGGTCGGCCTGGTCACGGCCGCGACCTTCGGCTCCGCCCTCTCCGTCCCCGTGCACGGGGTGTGCACCCTGGACGGTCTCGCGTACGCCGCCGGTCTGGAAGGCCCGTTCGCCGTCGCGACGGACGCCCGCCGCAAGGAGGTCTACTGGGCGCGCTACGAGGACTTCCGTACGCGCGTCACGGAGCCCGCCGTCGACCGGCCCGCCGACATCGCCGAACGGCTCGCCGGACTCCCCGTCGTCGGGGCGGGCGCGGTGCTCTACCCCGAGGCGTTCGGGGACGCCCGGGGCCCCGAGCACGTCAGCGCCGGTGCGCTGGCCGCCGTCGCCGCCGAGCGGCTCGCCGCGGGTGCGGAACTGCTGCCGCCGCAGCCGCTCTACCTCCGCAGGCCCGACGCCCAGGTCCCGAAGAACTACAAGGTGGTCACCCCGAAGTGACGAGCGCGACTGCCGTACTGCGCGAGATGCGCTGGTGGGACATCGATCCGGTGCTGGAGCTCGAACACGAGCTCTTCCCGGACGACGCCTGGTCGGCCGGAATGTTCTGGTCCGAGCTGGCGCACTCCCGCGGCCCGCGGGCCACCCGTCGCTACGTCGTCGCCGAGGACCCCGCCACCGGCCGGATCGTCGGCTACGCCGGGCTCGCCGCGGCCGGCGACCTCGCCGACGTGCAGACGATCGGTGTCACCCGCGACCACTGGGGCGGCGGCCTCGGTTCCGAGCTCCTCACCGATCTGCTGAAGCACGCCACGGCCTTCGAGTGCGCCGAGGTGCTCCTCGAAGTCCGCGTCGACAACACCCGGGCGCAGAAGCTGTACGAACGCTTCGGCTTCGAACCCATCGGCTTCCGCCGCGGCTACTACCAGCCGGGCAACGTCGACGCACTCGTCATGCGCCTCCACGTACACGAACACGTACAAGAAACAGAGACTGACTGATGGCTGACGAACCGCTCGTACTCGGCATCGAGACCTCCTGCGACGAGACCGGCGTCGGCATCGTCCGCGGTACGACGCTGCTCGCCGACGCCGTCGCGTCCAGCGTCGACACGCACGCCCGCTTCGGCGGCGTCGTCCCGGAGATCGCCTCCCGCGCGCATCTGGAGGCGATGGTCCCCACCATCGAGCGCGCCCTGAAGGAGGCCGGGGTCAGCGCCCGCGACCTCGACGGCATCTCCGTCACGGCCGGTCCCGGACTCGCGGGCGCGCTGCTCGTCGGCGTCTCCGCGGCGAAGGCGTACGCGTACGCGCTGAACAAGCCGCTCTACGGGGTGAACCACCTGGCCTCGCACATCTGCGTCGACCAGCTGGAGCACGGCCCGCTGCCCGAGCCGACCATGGCGCTGCTGGTCAGCGGCGGCCACTCCTCGCTGCTGCTCGCGCCGGACATCACCAACGACGTACGGCCGCTGGGCGCGACCATCGACGACGCGGCGGGCGAGGCCTTCGACAAGATCGCCCGGGTGCTGAACCTCGGCTTCCCCGGTGGCCCGGTCATCGACCGGCTGGCGAAGGAGGGCGACCCGGGGGCGATCGCGTTCCCGCGCGGACTGAGCGGTTCGCGCGATCCCGCGTACGACTTCTCCTTCTCCGGCCTGAAGACCTCCGTGGCCCGCTGGATCGAGGCCAAGCGGGCGGCGGGCGAGGAGGTGCCGGTACGGGACGTGGCGGCGTCCTTCCAGGAGGCCGTGGTGGACGTGCTGACCCGCAAGGCCGTCCGGGCCTGCAAGGACGAGGGCGTCGACCACCTGATGATCGGCGGCGGCGTCGCGGCCAATTCGCGGCTGCGGGCGCTGGCCGAGGAGCGGTGCGAGCTGGCCGGCATCCGGCTGCGGGTGCCGAGGCCGGGGCTGTGCACGGACAACGGGGCGATGGTCGCGGCGCTGGGCGCGGAGATGGTGGCCCGGGGCCGGGCGGCCTCGGACCTGGGGCTGTCCGCGGACTCGTCGCTGCCGGTGACCGACACCCACGTCCCCGGTGCCGACACGCACGGTCACGGCCACACGCACGGCCACGGTCACGCGCACGACCACGATCACGTCCACGAGATCAGCAAGGACAACCTCTACTCATGAGCGGTACGACCGTCGCGTTGATGTGGGAGGCCCGCGCCGCCGCCGGCAGGGGCTCCGAACTCCTGGAGTGGGCGCGCGCCCGATCGGCCGAACTGGCCCGCGAGCCGTTGCGGCGCGAGCTGCTGCGCGCCCCGCTGGACCGGGTCCTGGTCATCACCTGGTGGGAAGGGGCGTACGGTGACGAGCTGCCCGAACTCCCCGAGCCGGACGCCGAGTTGATCACCCGTCCGGTGCACCGCTGGCGCTTCGAGTCCCTGGGGGCCGTCGAGTTCCCCGGCTGATCAGTCCCTCGATGATCGCGTCGAGTTCCTCCGCGACCTCGTAGTCGGCGGCGTACTCGCGCCACCGGTCCTTGACCTCGGTCAGCCGGGGCAGCGCGGCCGCGTCCTCCTCGGTGACCATCTCGGGGAAGTAGCGCCTGCTCGGCGGGTTCTGCGCGCGGCGTTCGGCCGACCGGCGGAAGACCAGGTCGCCGTAGACGTAACTCCAGATCGTCCGGTACGCGCGTACCGCCTGGGCGGGGGAGAGGCCGCAGGCGAGCGCCGAGTCGATGATCTCCTCGACCATCCACAGCGCGTTCCTGTCGGTCAGCTCGCCCAGCGCCAGGATGTCCAGCACCCAGGGGATGCGCGCCAGCAGGCCGTGCATGTGCACCGCCACCGCGAGCAGCCGTTCGCGCGGGTCCTCGGGCAGCTCGGGGTGCGGGAAGCCGGCCGCGGTGCCCGACAGGGTGAGCATGAGCAGCTCGTCCTTGTCCTGCACGTAGTGGTAGAGCGCCATCGGCGTCGAGCCGAGCTCCTTCGCCACCCGCCGCATGCTCAGGGCGTCCAGGCCCTCTTCCTCGATGATGCGGCGCGCGGTGGCCACCATCGCGTCCGGGTCGAGCCTGCGGGGCCGCCCCACGGACCGTTTCGCCGCGGTCCGCTTCTTCGTTGTTCCTGACGCCTTCGCCGTTCCGGGCGTCTCCTCTGTCCCTGGCATCCGGGCATTGTCCCCCGTCGCGTTGACGCGATTAATTTCTATACGCGTATAGTAATGACTGTACCGAGTGACCGCGAGGGAAGGAGAAGCCGTGAACGACCAGTCACGGCAGGTGCGTTGGCTGCTGGTGGTGGCTCTCACCGTGCAGTTCATGGTGGCGTTGGACATGTCCGTGGTGAACGTCGCGTTGCCGGACATGCGCCGCGATCTCGGCTTCACCCCGGAAGGGCTCCTCTGGGTCGTGAACGCCTACGCGCTGGCGTTCGGCGGGCTGCTGATGCTCGGCGGGCGGCTCGCCGACCTGCTCGGCAGCCGCCGGGTCCTGACGGCGGGCCTGACGCTGTTCGGCGCCGCGAGCCTGGCCGGGGGGCTCGCGTGGTCGCCCGGCGGGCTGATCGCCGCACGGGCGGTGCAGGGGATCGGCGCGGCGGCGCTCGCCCCGGTCGCCTTCGCCCTGATCGCCATCGCCTTCCCGGCCGGGCCCGCCCGCTCCCGTGCCCTCGGGCTGTGGGGCATGGCGGGTGCGGCGGGCGGCGCGGTCGGCGTGCTCGCCGGCGGGCTGCTCACCGATGCGGCGGGCTGGCGCGCGGTGATGCTGGTGAATGTGCCGATCGTGGTGTTCGCGCTGGTGGGGGCCGTACGCTCCGGGCTGGACAGCCGCTCCGCCCGGACCCGTGCCCGGCTCGATGTGGCCGGAGCGCTGCTCGTCACCGCCGGTACGACCCTGCTGGTCCTCGGCCTGGTACGCACCTCGACCCACTCCTGGGGATCGGCCCAGACGCTGTGCACGCTCGGTGCCGCCGTGCTCCTGCTGATCGCGTTCGCCGCCGTCGAGCTGCGGGCCGGGACTCCGCTGCTGCGCCTCGGTCTGCTGAAGGGGAGGCCGGTCCTGACCGCGAACCTCTTCTGCCTGCTGCTGAGCTCGGGGCAGTTCGCCGCGTTCTACTTCGTCTCGCTCTACATGCAGCAGGTGCTCGGCTACGGGCCGACCGCGGCCGGTGCCGCCTTCCTGCCGTTCTCGGCGGGCGTCGTCGCGGGTTCGATCGTCGCCACCCGTACGGTCGCGGCGCTCGGTACCCGGCGGCTGCTGGCGGTGGGCGGCGGCCTCGCCGCGCTCGGCCTGGCCGGGTTCGCGGCGACGGCGCAGGCGGACGGCGGCTTCCTGTACTCGATCCTCGGCCCGTCCCTGGTCTGCAGCCTCGGCATAGGGATGTGCTTCGTACCGCTGGGCACCGCGGCCACGACCGATGTCGCGCCCGACGAGACGGGGATGGCCTCCGGACTGCTGAACAGCGCCCGCCAGGTGGGCGGCTCGCTGGGGCTCGCGGTCCTGGTCACCGTCGCCGCCCAGGTCACCGGCGACGGGGGCCGGCCGGCCGATCTCGCGGCGGGGTACTCGGCCGCGTTCTGGGTCTGCGCCGGCCTGCTCGCGGTGGCGGCGCTGGCGGCCCTGGTGCTGCTCCCGGCACGCACGCGGACCGCCGCCGCGGCGAGCACGTCAGCCGCTCCGACGGCCGACCAGGCGCCCGCTCCGGCGGCCGACTGAGCAGCCGCTCGCCCCCTCAGGGCACGGCGACGCCCATCGAGTCGGCGGCCATCGCCTTCGGTGCGCGCTCCGCGTAGAACACGTCGAGATCGACGATCGTGAACCCCGCGGCCGTCAGCATCTCGGCGACCGGCCGGGTCAGCCGGCATCCGGCGAAGAGCCGCCGCTCCAGCGGGTCGAGGCGGTGCTGCCAGCGGCGTACGTTCTCGTCCTCCTCCGGCGCCAGACCGTGCTCCAGGAAGTGCAGGGTCGCACCGGGTTTGAGGACCCGGCGCACCTCGCGGAGCGCCGCGTCGGCGTCGGGGATGGTGCACAGCGCCCACGTCGACAGGGCACCGTCGAAGGTGTCGTCCTCGAACGGCAGGTACTGGCTGTCCAGGCAGGCGCGCCGTACCGGCGTGTGTCCCGCGTCGATGCGGTCGCGGGCCAGCTTCCAGCCGAGATCGGACGGCTCGACCGCGGCCACGTCGGTGACGGCAGCCGGGTAGAACGGAACGTTGTGCCCGGAACCGAACCCGATCTCGATGATCTCGCCGTACAGCCCCTCGCAGACCCGGCGCCGCAGCGGTTCGACCGACTTCATCCCGCCGACGGCATCGGCGATCCGGGGCACGATCCGTTCGACATAGAACCCCATCGCGAACCTCCGTGTGTCCCCTTCCAGCATGGCACCGCGGCGGCCCCGGCGCACCGTGCCGCCCGCGGGGGGCACGGTGCGCGGGTGGGTAGGGTCTGGCCCATGTTTCACCGCGCACAACTGCCGCCGCCGCCACCGCCCGTGGAGATACGTTCCTGGCCCGACCGCGAGGCGCTGCTCACCGACCGCGCCGCGGTGCTCGGGGAGTTGGTGAAGCGGCATGTCTCACCGGGACGGCTGGTGGCGCTGTGGCTGTGGGGAGTGCTCGGTGCGATCGGCTGGTCGCTGGTGGGCGCGGCGCTCATCACGCTGGAGGAGACGTACGACCTCTTCAGCGCCCTGATCGGGGTGATCCTCGTCGGCATGGGCGCCTGCTGCACGGTGCCCGCGATCGTCTTCGTCGCCGTCGGTGTGCGCCGCGACCGCGACATCCGCAAACTGCTCGTCGCCTGGGGCGAGTTGGACCGCGATCCGGAGCGCGACGCGCGCCTGCGGATGCCGGGCGTCAGCCTCGTCTGGCTGCTGATGTCCTTCGCGCTGTGCGCACTCGGGCTGTACGCGTGCATCGCCGTCCCGGCGACCGCCGAGGCGGCCCAGGAAAGTTTCGGCCTGGTCGCCCTGATCATGGGACTCGGGATGACCGGCTGGATCGTCGGACTGATCGGCATCACCAAGGCGTTCGCCCACCGCCGTTGGGTGCTGCGGGTGCTGATCGGGGCACGCGCTCCGGAGCCGCTGTTCTCCGCCGGGGGCGGCGCGCACCGCTGAGCCCGGACCTATCCTGACCGGATACATGAGTCACACAGGGGGAGGAGTGTCGCATGGAGTGGTACTGGTGGGTGCTCATCATCTTCTGGACGGGCGGCTTCGGATGGGCCGTCGACAACGTCCGTACCGCGCTGCGCAACCGGCACACCCGCAAGCTGGAGCTGCTGGAGGCGTCCAAGCAGGAGCGGCTGGCCGTCGAAGCGGCCCACCGGCCGCCGGAGCCGGTCTGCGGCTGCACGCACCATCTCGCCAAGCACGACAAGCAGGGCAAGTGCCATGAGCGGGTCGAGTTGCCGACGGCCTGGGACGAGTCCAAGAAGCCGGTCCGCTTCGAGTCGGGCCGGTGCAACTGCCAGCAGTACGTGGGTCCTCAGCCGCTCTCGCAGGTGTACGCCGAGGACCTGACCGACCTGGCCTAAGGCGTCTTCGGCCGCGTGGGCCGGGCGGTCACCGGGTGGCCGATCAGCATGGTCGGGGCTCCGGCCACCCGGGTCAGGAAGACCGTCGCGGAGTTCGGCCCCTGGAGCTTCATCCTGCGGCGCAGCTCCTCAGGCTCGACGGCCGAGCCGCGCTTCTTCACCGTCAGGACGCCGACCTTCCGCTCCCGGAGCAGCGCCTTCAGCCTCTTCATGTTGAACGGCAGCCGGTCGGTGATCTCGTAGGCGGCGGTGTACGGGGAGTCGTACGGCTCGTCGCTCGTGACGTACGCGATGGTCTCGTCGATCAGCCGGCCCTCGCACCGCGCCACGATGTCGGCGACCAGGTGGGCGCGGATGACGGCGCCGTCCGGCTCGTACAGATAGCGGCCGACGGGTCCTACGGGCGGGGCGGGCAGCGGGGCCGCGGACCGGAGGGCGGCGCCGGCCGGGAGCACGGTGGCACGGTACGAACCGGGCGTGAAGCCCTCGCCGAACCAGAGCACCGCCTCCTTCACATCGCCGCCGTCCGAGATCCACTCGGCCTCCGCCTGTGCCGGGATCGCCTCGTGCGGGATGCCGGGGGCGATCTTCAGCGCGGCGCGGGGGGCGGCGAGCGCGGCGCCGGTCGCCCAGGAGAGCGGCGGTGAGTACGCCTCGGGGTCGAAGATCCTGCCCCTGCCGCCGCGCCGGGCGGGGTCGACGAAGACCGCGTCGTACGGCGAGGTGTCGATCTCGGTGACATCGGCGCACCGCACCTCGATCAGGCCGTCCAGCCCGAGCGCGACGGCGTTGGCGCGGGCCACCTCGGCGGTCAGCGGGTCGCGGTCCACGGCGAGGACGGAGATGCCCGCCCGCGCCAGCGCGATCGCGTCGCCGCCGATCCCGCAGCAGAGGTCGGCGACGCTCCGCACCCCGCCGGCCGCCACGAACCGCCGCGCGCGATGGGCGGCCACCGACGTACGGGTCGCCTGCTCGACGCCGTTCGGCGTGAAGAACATCCGGTACGCGTCCTCCGCGCCGAACTTCGCCACCGCCCGCTGCCGCAGCCGCGCCTGCCCCAGCGCCGCCGAGACCAGGGAGGCCGGGTGGGTGCGGCGCAGCCGGGTGGCGGTGGCGAGCTCCTGGGCGGAGTCGTACGACCGCAGCTCGTCCAGGAGCGCCGCGCCCTCGGGGGTGCGCAGGGCCATGAAGGCGGCCAGGGGGCTGTCGGTGCCGGCCGGCCGGCCGTGGGCGCCCGACGGGTCGTTCGGGCCGTGCGGAGTGTTCGGGGCGAGAGCGTTCACCCGCCCCATTGTGAGCCAGCCGGGTTGACCGGTGGACCCGGCCGCGGTGTCGGCCGGGAGCGCCTCGCCCGTGCTGGCAGGATACGACTCCATGTCACTTGTACGACAAAAGGAAGAATTAGTCATGTATGACGGTGAATCGGGTGCGCGGGGACCCGGGCGCGGACGGGGCCCCGGTGGGTACCGGCCGGCCGGCGCGGTCCTGGCCGCGCTCCTGATCGCCGCCGTCGGCTCCGGCTGCGCCTCCGGGACCGGTGGCCGGGCCGACGCCGACATCGAACACCGCGTCGGGTTCTCCGCCGGACATCCTGGCGGCCCCGGGCAGATGGCGGGCCCCGGGCGGCCGGGCGGGCAGGGCCGCGCGCCCGTCGGGTCCTACGAGAACGCGAAACTCCGCCCGGCCGTACGCGCGGCCCTCGCCAAGAAATGGCGGCTGGCCCGGCCCCCGCTGATCGCGCCCCCGCCGCCCGCCGTCAAGCCGCACCTCACCACCCGGAAGGGTTTCGAGGTGACGGGCGGCGACGACTCCCTGCCGCCGGTCTTCACCACCGTCCCCACCAAGGACCGGGTCGTCTTCCTGACGATGGACGACGGTGCCGAGAAGGACCCCGAACTGCTCCAGATGATGGACGAGCTGGACATCCCGTACAGCGCCTTCCTCAGCGACTACGAGGTGCGCGACAACTACGGGTACTTCGGGGAGGCGCAGCGGCTGGGCACCGGTCTCAACAACCACACGCTCAACCACCCCTACCTGCCCGGTCTCTCCCACCGCGAGCAGAAGCGCGAGATCTGCGACCAGCAGGCCATCATCGAGAAGCAGTTCGGGAAGCGCCCCACCCTCTTCCGGCCGCCGTACGGCAACTACAACGGCGACACGCTCCGGATCGCCAAGTCCTGCGGCATCAAGGCCGTGCCGCTCTGGAACGCGGAGGCGTTCCCGGACCACATGGAGTGGCGCGAGGAGGACCAGGACCTGCACCCCGGCGACATCATCCTCACGCACTTCCGGGGACCGAAGGAATGGGGTGCCGGCATGGCCGACCTGGTCCGCGCGGTCATGAAGACCGTCACGGACAAGGGGTACGCCGTGGCCCGGCTCGAGGACTACGTATGAGAGGGGCGTACCGGCCGCTCGCCGGACTGCTGGCGGCCGGTGCGCTCCTGACCGCCATCGCCGGGTGCGCGCAGTCGGTGGACCCGATCGAACGGCTGGGCCGCAAGGCCGCGCAGAGGGTGGCCCACCCCCGGCCGACCCCCGCGGCGGGCTCGCAGGCGCGTCCGCGCGGTGGGCGTGGTGATCACGGTGAGCGTGGCGACCACGGGGCGCCGGGGTCGCTGGTCGTCATCGCCTGCGATCAGCCGCCGGAGTCCAGGCACTCGTGGTTGTCGCCGCCGCTGAGGCACTGGTGGCCGGACCGGCCGGGACCGTCCGAAGGGGTGGAGGCCGGCGCCGGGTGCGAGCGGCGGTAGTCCTCGTGCCCGGTCGGCACCGTCACCGCGCTCAGCAGCAGAGCCACCAGGATCCGGATCGCCCCGCCCGCGGCAGGCCCGCGCGGATCAGTGCCGCGGCGATCAGGCAGACCACCGCGGCGATCCCGCCGAAGACGAGGACGGGCGTCCGGTCCATCGGCGGCGGCCCCACCGGCTCCTGTCCGCGGGGGTCCCACCGCGCGAAGGCCAGGCAGTAGGCGGCGGCCGTGCAGATCAGCCCCTCCAGAACCACCAGCAGCAGGCCCGGCGGCACGTCGAGGCAGCCGCTCGCCGCGGGCGGGGAGTCCCGTGCGGCCGAGGGGCGGGGCGAGGAAGAGCCCGGCGGCGGCGGTGGGTACGGAGGTTCGAGCATGAACCCACAGTCGTACGGAACGGTGCGGTCCGTCCCCGCGTTGTCCCCATGGTGCCCGGACCGTTGCCTGCGGCCGGCCCTCCGCCGCACCGCGCGCCGACGGGGATTTCCCGACGCCACGACTGGCTGGATTGGCACTCCGCTTGACCGAGTGCTAATCGCGGTCATAGTCTCGGTGCTGGCACTCACCACTGGAGAGTGCCAGCAGTACTGTGCGACTGGCAGGTCCGGCACCCGCGACGACGGATCCACCTGGTCGCCACCCAAAGACTGTTACCCCGTGAGATCTCCGAAGGGGGAGACCGGATCGTGTCGACCGCCAGCACCAAGGTTGCGATCAAGCCGCTCGAGGACCGCATTGTGGTCCAGCCGCTCGACGCCGAGCAGACCACGGCCTCCGGCCTGGTCATTCCGGACACCGCCAAGGAGAAGCCCCAGGAGGGCGTCGTCCTGGCCGTGGGACCGGGCCGCTTCGAGAACGGCGAGCGCCTTCCGCTCGACGTCAAGACCGGCGACGTCGTGCTCTACAGCAAGTACGGCGGCACCGAGGTGAAGTACAACGGCGAGGAGTACCTCGTCCTCTCGGCTCGCGACGTGCTCGCGATCATCGAGAAGTAATTCACCCACGTTTTCTGTTCTGCGCCCCTGGCCCCCTGCGAACTAACCAGCCGGGCGGTCGGGGGCGCAGTTCGTTCGAGAGGAAAGCTCAGCTCCCATGGCGAAGATCCTGAAGTTCGACGAGGACGCCCGTCGCGCCCTTGAGCGCGGCGTCAACAAGCTTGCCGACACGGTCAAGGTGACGATCGGCCCCAAGGGCCGCAACGTCGTCATCGACAAGAAGTTCGGCGCTCCCACCATCACCAACGACGGTGTCACCATCGCGCGCGAGGTCGAGCTCGACGACCCGTACGAGAACCTCGGTGCCCAGCTGGTGAAGGAGGTGGCGACCAAGACCAACGACGTCGCGGGTGACGGTACGACCACCGCCACCGTGCTGGCCCAGGCGCTCGTCCGCGAGGGTCTGCGCAACGTCGCCGCGGGTGCGTCCCCGGCCGCCCTGAAGAAGGGCATCGACGCCGCGGTCAAGGCCGTGTCCGAGGAGCTCCTCGCGACCGCCCGCCCGATCGACGACAAGACCGACATCGCCGCCGTGGCCGCGCTCTCCGCGCAGGACCCGCAGGTCGGCGAGCTCATCGCCGAGGCGATGGACAAGGTCGGCAAGGACGGCGTCATCACCGTCGAGGAGTCCAACACCTTCGGGCTGGACCTCGACTTCACCGAGGGCATGGCCTTCGACAAGGGCTACCTGTCCCCGTACATGGTGACCGACCAGGAGCGTATGGAGGCCGTCCTCGACGACCCGTACATCCTGATCCACCAGGGCAAGATCGGCGCGATCCAGGAGCTGCTCCCGCTGCTGGAGAAGGTCATCCAGGCCGGTGGCTCCAAGCCGCTGCTGATCATCGCCGAGGACGTCGAGGGCGAGGCCCTGTCGACCCTGGTCGTCAACAAGATCCGTGGCACCTTCAACGCCGTCGCAGTGAAGGCCCCGGGCTTCGGTGACCGCCGCAAGGCCATGCTCGGCGACATCGCCACCCTCACCGGTGCGACCGTCATCGCCGAGGAGGTCGGTCTCAAGCTTGAGCAGGCCGGTCTGGACGTGCTGGGCACCGCCCGCCGCGTCACGGTCTCCAAGGACGACACGACGATCGTGGACGGCGGCGGCGAGCCCGGCGACGTCAAGGGCCGGGTCAACCAGATCAAGGCCGAGATCGAGGGCACGGACTCCGACTGGGACCGCGAGAAGCTCCAGGAGCGCCTCGCGAAGCTGGCCGGCGGCGTGTGCGTGATCCGCGTCGGTGCCGCCACCGAGGTGGAGCTCAAGGAGAAGAAGCACCGTCTGGAGGACGCCATCTCCGCGACCCGCGCCGCGGTCGAGGAGGGCATCGTCTCCGGTGGTGGCTCCGCTCTGGTCCACGCCGTCAAGGTCCTGGAGGGCAACCTCGACAAGACCGGCGACGAGGCCACCGGTGTCGCGGTCGTGCGCCGCGCCGCCGTCGAGCCGCTGCGCTGGATCGCCGAGAACGCCGGCCTTGAGGGCTACGTCATCACCTCGAAGGTCTCCGAGCTCGACAAGGGCCAGGGCTTCAACGCCGCGACCGGCGAGTACGGCGACCTGGTGAAGGCCGGCGTCATCGACCCGGTCAAGGTCACCCGCTCCGCGCTGGAGAACGCCGCGTCCATCGCGTCGCTGCTGCTCACGACCGAGACGCTGGTCGTCGAGAAGCCGGCCGAGGAAGAGGCCGAGGCCGGTCACGGTGGCCACGGCCACTCGCACTGACGCACAGCATCACCCAGCCACTGAGGCCCGGTACCCCGTCGCGGGGTACCGGGCCTCGGCACGTGCGGCCCGAATTGGGCTCGCCGGGGGGCCGTATCGGGCCCGCCCGGGGAACGGCGTCGGGCCCGCCGGGGCCGCGTCGGGCCCGCCCCGGCGGCGGAGGAGCGGGCGCGGCGTCACGCCGAGTGCGGCAGCACTCCCGCCACGACCGGATCCGCGAACGGCCGCCCCTGCACGTACCGCTCCAGCTCGTCCAGCGCCTCGTCGGCCATCCGGTGCAGCTCATCGCCCAGCGAGCCCGCGACATGCGGAGTGAGCAGCACATTCGGCAGGTCGTACAACGGCGAGTGCGCAGGCGGAAGTTCGGGCTCCGTCACATCCAGCACCGCGTGCAGCCGCCCGCTCGTCAGCTCGGGCAGCAGCGCGTCCTCGTCGACCAGCGAACCCCGCGCCGTGTTGATCAGGGTCGCCCCGGCCGCCATGGCCGACAGCTGCGCCGCGCCGATCAGATGGTGCGTCTCCGGGAGCTGCGGCGCGTGCACCGAGACGACCGAGCTGCTCGCGCACAGCTCGTCGAGCGAGGTGAGCCGGACACCGAGCCGCGCCGCCTCCGGACCGTCCACGTACGGGTCGTACAGCAGGACGTCCAGATCGAAGGGGCGCAGCAGCTCGATCACCCGGCGGCCGATGCGCGAGGCGCCGACGACGCCGACCGTGCGCCGGTAGTTGCCGGAGCCGTCGAGCTCCGCGAGCCAGTCGTGCTCGGTGCGCAGCGCGCGGTAGCGGTCGGCGGAGTGCAGGACGCGCTTGTTCGCGAACAGGATCGCGGCGAGCGTGAATTCGGCGACCGGCAGCGCGTTGGCCCCGGCCGCCGAGGTGACGGCGATCCCGCGCTCCCAGCAGGCGTCCGTGATGTGGTGCTTCACGGAGCCGGCCGCGTGGACCACGGCCCGCAGCCGGGGCGCGGCCGCCAGCACCTCGGTGGTGAGCGGCGTCGCGCCCCAGCAGGTGAACAGCACCTCGGCATCGGCGAGCGCGGCCGCCACCTCGGGTGTCGGGTCGGCCAGGTCGTGGGCGACGAGGTGCGGGTCGGTGCGGGTGAGGGCGGCCAGCCGGGTGCGGTGGCGGTCGGCGAGGAGGCGCGCGTCGATGCCGGGGCCCATCGCGAGCAGGGCGGTCGGCCGGTTGTCAGTGGCGTGGGGCATGGTGGAACTCGTACTCCTCAGGGCTCGCGCGAGAGTCACTTGACGCTGCCGGCGGTCAGACCGGCCTTCCAGTGCCGTTGGAGCGAGACGAAGGCGACGATCAGGGGGATGACGGCGAGGAGGGAGCCGGTGACGACGAGCGGATAGAAGCTCGGCTCGCCGTGGGTGTTGGTGTTCCAGGAGTACAGACCGAGGCTCAGCGGGAAGAGCTTGCGGTCCGAGAGCATCACGAGGGGGAGGAAGAAGTTGTTCCAGATCGCGGTGAACTGGAAGAGGAAGACGGTCACGAAGCCCGGCATGACCATGCGCAGCCCGATGGACCAGAAGACGCGCAGCTCGCCCGCTCCGTCGATACGGGCGGCCTCCAGAGCCTCGTTCGGTATGTAGCCGGTGCTGAACACCCGGGCGAGATATACGCCGAACGGGTTGACGAGCACCGGGATCAGGACGGACCAGTAGGTGTTGACCAGGCCGGTCTTGGAGGCCAGGAGATACATCGGCAGGGCGAGCGCCGTCGTGGGGACGAGCACGCCCATCAGCACGAGGGCGAACAGCTTCTCCTTGCCCCGGAATTCGTACTTGTCGAAGGCGTATCCCGCGGCGACGCAGATCAGCGAGCAGACAATCGCCCCGCCGCCCGCGTAGAAGAGGCTGTTGAGGTACCAGCGGAAGTAGATGCCGTCGCCGTAGGAGGCCAGGTTCGACAGGTTCTCGCCGAGGTTGAAGCCCTCGAAGGAGAACGCGTTGCCCGCGAGCAGTCCGCCGGTGTCCTTGGTGGCGGCGGTGACCAGCCAGACGAGGGGGAAGAGCATGTAGACGACGGCGAGCAGGAGAAAGCCGTTGACGGCGGTCTTCGACATCCAGCGGCCGCGGGAGGCGGGAGAGTTCATGCTTTCTTGCCCTTCCGGCCGGTGAAGCGGGTGACGACGAAGGACAGCAGCGCGGCCGTGAGCGCCAGCAGGATGGAGGAGGCCGCGGCGAGACCGTAGTCGTTGCGCTCGAAGGCCGCGGTGTACGCGTACATGTTCGGCGTCCAGGTGGAGGAGACGGCGGAACCGGTCCCCTTGTTGAGGATCAGCGGTTCGGTGAACAACTGGAGCGAGCCGATGACCGTGAACAGCGCGACCATCACGACCGACGCGCGGATCAACGGGACCTTGATGCTGAGCGCGACGCGCCAGGCACCGGCCCCGTCGACCGTGGCCGCTTCGAGTACGGAGCGGTCGATGGCCTGCAACGCGGCGTAGAAGATCACCATGTTGTAGCCGAGCCACTCCCACAGGGCGATGTTGACGATGGAGGGGAGGGCGCCTTCGGGCGAGAAGAAGTCGAAGCCGATGCCGCCGGACTCCATGGCGTCGACCACCGGGCTGAGCTGGGGTGTGTAGAGGTAGACCCAGATCAGCGCGGCGATGATGCCGGGCACGGCGTGCGGCAGGAAGAGCGCGAGCTGGAAGAACCGGCGGGCGCGGGCCAGTGCGGAGTCCAGCAGCAGGGCGAGGGCGAGGGCCCCGATGAGCAGCAGCGGAATGTAGAACAGGCAGTATCCGAGGAGTACGCCGAAGCCCTCGCGGAACGCCCGGTCGCCCAGGGCCGCCGTGTAGTTGTCGAGTCCGCTGAAGACGGTCTCGGTGCCGCCGAAGCCCAGACCGGACTGCTTCTCGGTGAACAGGCTGAGCCAGACCGCGTATCCGATCGGCAGCACCATGGCCACGGTGAACAGTACGAAGAAGGGCCCCAGCAGGATGGCGGCGGCTCTGGTCGTCCGGGCGCGTCTCATCAGCCTGCGTCCTCGACCTTCAGACCGCGCCTCTTCAGCTCGGCGACCGTGGCGTCGTGCCCGGCCTTCACGGCGTCCTTGATGGTGGTGCCGCCGCTCGAGACCTTGCCGAACTGGTCCTTCATGGTGGTGTTCGTGGTGCCGGTCGTCGGGCCCCAGGTCCAGTTCGGGCCGATGGAGGTCGCGGCGCTCTCGAACACCTGGTAGATGTCCTCGCCGCCGTAGAAGCCGGCGTCGAAGGACTTCTTCGCCACCGGGCGCAGCGCCGCCGCGGCCGGGAAGGCGCTCGACGTGCCGGACTCGATGCGGGCCTTGATGCCTTCCTCGGTGGTCGACATCCAGGTGGCGAACTCGACCGCGGCCGCGGCCTTCTTGCTGGTCTTCGTCACCGCGAAGGTGGAGCCGCCGAGCATGCCGCTGGCCGCCTTGCCGTCCCAGCTGGGCATCGGGGCGACGGCCCACTTGCCGCTCTGCTCGGGCAGCGTGGCCTTGAGGACGCCCGCGCCCCAGGCGGCACCGAGGTAGCCGACGGTGCCGCCGTTCTTGAGGGAGTTGGTCCACTCGGGGCTGAACGAGGCGTTGGAGCGGATCAGGTCGTCGTCGAGCAGACCCTGCCAGTAGTCGGCGACCTTGTTGGTGGCCGCGTCGGCCGTTTCGACCTTCCAGGTGTCGCCCTCGGGCTTGTACCACTGGGCGCCGGCCTGCCAGGACATCGCCTGGAACGTGCTCGGGTCGTCGGGGAAGAAGGTGCCGATGCGGGCCTTCTTGTCGGCCTTCTTGACCTTCTCGGCGGCCTTGCGGAACTCGTCCCAGGTCTTGGGGACCTCGACGCCGTACTTCTCGAACAGGTCCTTGCGGTAGAAGAACGACTGCGGCGAGGCGTCGAACGGGACGGCCCAGCTCTTGCCGCCGAGCGTCGTCAGTTCGACCGCCTGCGGCAGCAGCTTCTTCTTGATGTCGTCGGTGAAGTACTGGCCGATGTCCTGGAGCGCGCCCTGACTGACGTACTCCGGAAGCTGCGGGTACTCGATGGAGACCAGGTCGGGGGCGTTGCCCGCCTTCACCGCGTTGGAGATCTTGGCGTAGCCGCCCGCGTTGCCGGACGGGATCTCCTCGTACACCACCTTGATGTCCTTGTGCGAGGCGTTGAACGCGTCAACGACCTCCTTGGACCCCTTGGCCCAGCCCCAGAAGGTGATGCTGACGGGCTTGCCGTCGCTTCCGGCGGCGGTTGTGCCGTCGCCGCTGCCGCCACAGGCCGTGAGAACGGCGAGGGCGGTGGCGGCGCCGACTACGGCGAGGGACGTTCTGCTCGAACTGCGGCTCACAGCGAGGCTCCTGAACAGGCGACGACATTGGCGTTGGCCGTGATCCTTGGACCAGCCGTGACCGAAGTCAAGAGCGAAAGAGCGATTGATCGAAAAAAGATCAGATAAGTTACGTACGGAACCACTGTGGGACGCTCTTCGTGAAGGGTGCACGAACCCGTGGAAACGCCCGCCGCCCCCGTCTACGACCTACGGCAGGGATGCTCCGCAGGAGTCCCTGACCCGCAGCTGCGGCAGCAGCGTCAGATGCCGCCGGGGCGCGCCCGCGCCCTGGCCGACCCGCTCCACCAGCAGTTCCGTCGCATGGCGGCCCACGTCGCGCTTGGGCGGTGCCACCGCGGTGAGCGGGGTGTCCGCGAGGGCCGCCACCTCGTCGTCGTAGGCGATCAGTGCCAGATCGTCCGGCACCCGCACGCCCAGCTCGGCCAGGCGCTGCACCACCTGGATCGCGTCGACGTCATTGTGGATCAGTGCCGCCGTCGCCACGCCCGAGTGGACCGCCTCGCGCAGTGCCTGTACAGCCTGCTCGAACGCGTCCGGGGCGAGTTCGGCCGGTACGGAATCGATCACGTCCTGCGGGGCGCGCAGCCGGAGCACGGCCAGGGCCTCCTCGTATCCGGACCGCACCGCGAGAGCGGTCGGCGAGTCCGCGCGGGCCATCAGCAGCGGTGCCCCGTGCCCGAGATTCACCAGGTGGCGGACGGCGAGCAGGACCCCGTGCGCGTGGTCCGAGCAGACCCGGTCCAGGCCGTCCAGCGGGGACCCGACGGTGGGCCTGCGCTCCAGCAGGACGGTCGGCACGGGCAGCGAGGCGATCCAGTCGCCGAACGCGGCGGGGTCGCCGGGGTGCTGCCAGCCCGGTGCGACCAGCAGCCCCTCGGCGCCCGCGGAGAGCAGCCCCTCGGTACGGGCCTGGTCCTCCTGCGGCCGGTAGTCGGAGATCCGCAGGATCAGCCGGGCGCCCGCCCCCGCCGCGGCCTCGTGGGCCCCCCGGATGACCTCGGAGAAGTAGTACGTCGACGAGGGCGCGAGCATGCCGAGGACCAGGCCGCTGCCGCTGCCGCCGGTCCCCGCACCGGCGGCGTCCTGCGGCCAGGAGACCGAGCCGTGGACCCGGTCGAGCAGGCCCCGGCCGGCCAGCTCCTCCACGTCGCGGCGCACCGTGACGGGTGAGACCCCCAGCTGCGAGGCCAGCTCCGAGACCCGGGTCGAACCCCGTTCCCGCACCAGCCCCAGCAGGCGGTCATGACGTTCAGCAGCACTTTCGCGCACGGCAGCAGTCCCCTCGCATGTGTGTGGCCCGGCCCCCCGGTCCGGCCGGTGTCGGGGCCGTTGTCCGACCCTAGACCACCGTGATCGAACGATGGGAGTTTCGATCATTCAAACGCAATCCATTGACGTTCGATCAATCCGAGTCCAGGATTCCGGCGATGCCGACTCGTCCCGTCCCTGACTGTTCGTACGGAGGAATTGTGAGACATCGCGTCACCGCTGCGACGCTCGTGGCCCTGACGGCCGCCGCCGGCCTGACCGCGACCGGCCAGAGCGCGGCGCAGGCCGCGGCACCCGCCGGCCGCGCCTTCCACGTCGACTGCGCAGCCGACCCGGCCGGCGCCACCGGGAGCAGGAAGCACCCCTGGACCACGCTCGCCGAGGCCAACGCGCACCCCTACGGCCCCGGTGACCGACTGCTCTTCAAACGCGGCGCCACGTGCACCGGAACCCTCGCCCCCACCGGCACCGGCTCCGCCCGCGCCCCGTTCACCATCGCCGACTACGGCAGCGGCCCGGCCCGCGCCAGGCTCGACGGCGCGGGCGCCCACGATGTCGTCCTGCTCTCCAACACGCAGTACGTGCACCTCAAGGCGCTGGAGATCACCAACGCCGACGACCCGGGCAGCGAGCGCAACGGCGTCCGCCTGCGCCTCACCGACTACGGCGTCGCGCGCGGCTTCGACCTCTCCGGCCTCTACATCCACGACGTGCGCGGCGGCGACTACAAGACGGTGTCCGGCTCCAGCGCGATCCACATCGCGGTCGAGGGCACGGCGAAGGCCAGTCGGTACGACGGCCTGGACATCGGCCACAACCGCATCGAGGACGTCGACCGCGAAGGCATCTACTTCAAGTCGACCTTCTCCAAGCGCGATCTGGTCGGCCAGCAGCAGGACCCGAACGTCTACCCGGGCGAGTGGACGCCCAGCACCGGGGTCCGTATCCACCACAACACGCTGAAGTCGCTGGCCGGCGACGGCATGAAGCTCGACACCACCAGCGGCGCCCGCGTCGACCACAACCGGGTCGACGGCTTCCAGCTCCGCTCGCCCTCCGCCAACGCGGGCATCTGGACCTTCAACACCGACGACACGACCGTCGAGTACAACGAGGTCTCGGGTGGCGGCAACACCCATGACGGGATGTCCTTCGACGCCGACGGCGCCTCGCAGAACACGGTCTTCCAGTACAACTACAGCCACGACAACAAGGGCGGCTTCCTGCTGATCTGCCCGTACAGCGGCGCCAAGACGATCGGCACGGTGGCCCGCTACAACGTCAGCCGCAACGACGGCGCCCGCCTGATCCAGAACTGCTGGGGCCCGATCCTCGGCACGGAGATCTACAACAACACCTTCCACAACAAGGAGCAGATCCCCGGTCACCTCGTCCAGGACGACGCCGGCAGCCCCGCCACCACCCAGCACGAACTGTCCATCCGGAACAACGTCTTCGTGAGCGAGGGCACCGGCGGCTACGCCTTCAAGAACCCGACGCCGGGGCTCTCCTTCGACCACAACGCCTTCTACGGCATCGACATGACCCGCCCCGACCCCGGTGGCATCACGGCCGACCCGAAGCTCCGCACCGACTTCCGGCTCGGCGCCGGCTCGCCCGCCCTCGCCGCCGGAGCCGTCATCGAGAACAACGGCGGCAAGGACTACTTCGGCAACAAGCTGAAGCCGGGCGCCCCCAACATCGGCGCCTACGCGGGCCGCGGAGTGCGCTGACCGCCCGTCAGGGGGACGCGCACCCGTTAACCGACCGCTCACTGAGGACCGTACTTGCGGCCTGTCTTGGAGGTGACCCCGCCGAGCAGGCCGCGCGGCGTCACCTTCACGAGCCCCATCAGCGCCTTGTACCGCGGATCCGGGACGGAGAGGGACTTGCCGCGTGCCAGGTCCGCCAGGGCCGCCGCCACCAGCTTGTCCGCGTCGAGCCACATCCAGCCCGGAATGTTGCCGGTGCCCATCCCCGCCCGCTGGTGGAACTCCGTCCGGACGAAGCCGGGGCACAGCGCCATCAGCCGCACCCCCGAACCGGCCAGGTCCTTCGCCGCGCCCTGGGTGAACTGCACGACCCACGCCTTGGACGCGCCGTACGTCCCGCGCGGCACGAACGCCGCCACCGAGGCCACGTTGACGACGCCGCCCCGCCCCCGCTCCCGCATCCCGGCCGCGGCCGCCGAGGTCAGCCGCAGCACGGCCTCGCAGTGCACCTTCAGCATGTTCAGTTCATCGGCCATGGGCACCTCCAGGTAGTGCCCCTTGTTGCCGAACCCGGCGTTGTTGACCAGGAGGTCGACCGGCTGCTGACGGTCGGTCAACCGGTCCTCGACCGCGGCGATCCCCTTGTCCTCGGACAGATCGGCCGTCAGCACCTCGGCCTCGATGCCGTGCCGGTCGTGCAGTTCGGTCGCCTGCTCGCGCAGCCGCTCGGTGTCGCGCGCCACCAGCACGAGGTTGTGCCCGTCGGCCGCCAGCCGCCGCGCGAAGGCGGCTCCGATCCCCGCGGTCGCGCCCGTAATCAGTGCAGTCGTCATACGCGGCACGTTAGTGCCTGACCGGCGCGACACGGCCGACGGGCGCCCTTGCCCCGCCGACCACCGCGATCACTCGCGCGCGGCCTCCTTCTCCACGTACTCCAGGGCGGCACGCAGCGTCTCGGGATGCAGCGCGTCGCCGGCCGGCAGCAACTGCGGGAGCAGCTCCCGTCGCGTCGTCGACGCCGCGAAGTCCAGTCGCACGGTGACCTCGTGGCCGGGCCGGTGCACGATCTCGACCGGATCCCCGGAGCGGATCTCACCCGGCTCGATCACCCGCAGATAGGCACCCGGGGCGCCCGCCTGCGTGAACCGCTTGACCCAGCCCTTCTCGCCGAGACGGCCGGCGAACGTACGGCACGGAATGCGGCTCGACGTGACCTCCAGCACCAGATCGGGGCCGATCCGCCAGCGCTCGCCGATCCTCGCGCCGTTCACGTCGAGCCCGCCGGTCGTCAGGTTCTCGCCGAACGCGCCATTGGCCAGCGGGCGTCCGAGCACGCGCTCCCAGTCGTCGAGGTCCTCGCGGGCGAAGGCGTACACGGCCTGGTCGGAGCCGCCGTGATGACGCAGATCGCACACCGCGTCCCCGGCGAGGCCGCTGCCGCCGGTGCCCTTGGGGCCGGGGTCGGCGACCCGTACGGGGCCGTCGACGGGCCGCTTGTCGATCCCGGTCGCGCCCCCGGGGGCGTCGGTGTGGTCGGCGGCCCTGGGCCGTCCCACATTCACGGTCAGCAACTTCATCGGCTTCATACGGAGAACGCTAACCATTCCATACCCAAAGGTGCATGCCGATAATTCGCATCCGACCCAAGAGCAGCTTATGGTTGAAGGGTGATCGAAGCCCGTCATCTCCGTGTCCTGCGCGCCGTGGCCGCCACCGGCTCGTTCTCCGCCGCGGCCCGCGAGCTGGGCTGCACCCAGCCTGCTGTCAGCCAGCAGATGAAGGCCCTGGAAGCCTCCGCGGGGACCACGCTCCTGATCCGTACGGGGCGCGAGATGCGGCTCACGCAGGCGGGCGAGGCGCTCGTCCGGCATGCCTCCGGCATCCTCGCCGGGCTCACCGCCGCCGAGGAGGAGGTCGCCGCGATCGCCGGGCTGCGGGCCGGCCGGGTCCGGCTCGTCTCGTTCCCCAGCGGCAGCTCCACCCTCGTCCCCGGCGCCCTCGCGGCGCTGCGCGCGGCCCACCCCGGCACCCGGGTCTCCCTGGTCGAGGCCGAGCCACCGCGCTCGGTCGAGATGCTGCGCGAGGGCGACTGCGACATCGCGCTGGCGTTCCGCTACGGCGCCTCCGGCGCCGAGTGGGACGACCTGGTCGTCCGCCCGCTGCTCACCGACCGGCTGATCGGCCTGGTCCCCGAAGGGCACCGGCTGGCGGGTTCGGCCGCGGTCTCCATCGCCGAGCTGGCCGACGAGTCGTGGATCGCGGGCTGCCCCCGCTGCCGCCGCCAGCTGGTCGAGGTCTGCGAGGAGTCCGGCTTCACCCCCCGGATCGACTTCGCCACCGACGACTACCCGGCCGTCGTCGGCCTGGTCGGCGCGGGGCTGGGCGTGGCCGTGCTGCCGGAGCTGGCGATCGAGTCGGTACGCCCCAAGCGGGCCCGCACCGTCACGGTGGAACCGGCCATCGAGCGCGAGATCGTCGCCCTGACCCTGCCCGACCTGGCCCAGGTGCCGGCGGTGGCTGCCACCCTGGACCGGCTGTCCCTGGCGGCCGCCCGCTGAAGCGGGCCTGCCTGTGACCCGGCCCCCTCGGTGGCCGGGTGAAGTGCAAAAACGTTTTTGTATTTGTTGTGCGGGCGGGCGGGTTCAGCCGTGCCCCGCCGGGGACGGAACGCCCGACGGCGCCCCTGCCGCGATCAGGCGATTGCGGGCCCGTCCCATGAGCTCCTCGCGTTCGTCCTCTGTCAGTCCGCCCCACACTCCGTAGGGCTCTCGTACGGCCAGCGCGTGCGCCGCGCACTCGGCACGCACCGGGCATCGCATGCAGACCTCTTTTGCCGAGTTCTCGCGGGCGCTCCGTGCCGCCCCGCGTTCACCCTCCGGGTGGAAGAACAGCGAGCTGTCGACCCCGCGGCAGGCCGCCAGCAGCTGCCAGTCCCACAGATCGGCGTTGGGTCCGGGAAGGCGGGAGAAATCTGCCATTGCTTGTCCCCTCAAACCATGCTGAGTCGGAATCGTCGTTGTCATCCATGTTTGACCGTGCCCATGACACTACATCTACGGTGTAAGTAGATGTAAATATGACTGATTGCGAATCTATCCACAGACACCAGCAAAAGGGAAGAAAACCCGCTAAATGGGGCATGTGTTTATGGGAATTTTCGGTTGACGGTTGGATGATCCGTGCCGCTCTCCTCCGTGTGCGGGCCCTCACGTAGAGTGCCGAACGCCGCGGTCCGACCCGTAACTCTTTCGAGTGACCATCGTTGAGAGGGCGGAGGCGGTTGACAGAAATGGCGATCGGGCAGATGTCCGAGAGCGTCAACCGCTCAGGTGACGACTTGTAACAGCCTGGAGGCTCAAGGTGACGCGCATCAGCTGCGGAGGACGGTCATGACATCCGTCCTCGTCTGCGACGACTCCCCGCTTGCCCGAGAAGCGCTCCGTCGCGCGGTCGCGACCGTGCCCGGCGTCGAGCGTGTGACGACGGCGGCCAACGGCGAGGAAGTCCTCCGCCGCTGGGGCGCCGACCGTTCGGATCTGATTCTGATGGACGTACGCATGCCCGGTCTGGGGGGTGTGGAGACGGTCCGGCGGCTGCTCTCCGCCGACCCCGGCGCCAGGATCATCATGCTGACCGTCGCCGAGGACCTGGACGGCGTCGCGCTCGCGGTCGCCGCCGGTGCCCGCGGCTATCTGCACAAGGACGCCTCCCGCGCGGAGCTGCGGGCCACCGTCACCCAGGCGCTGGCCGATCCGACGTGGCGGCTCGCCCCGCGTCGGCTGCGGTCGGCCGAGATGGGTGCGGCGCCGACGCTCACCGCGCGTGAGATCCAGGTGCTCGAAGGAATGAGCCACGGCCGCTCGAACGCCGAGATCGGCCGTGAGCTGTTCCTCTCCGAGGACACGGTGAAGACGCACGCCAGGCGTCTGTTCAAGAAACTCGGCGCCTCGGACCGGGCGCACGCCGTGGCGCTCGGCTTCCGCTGGGGCCTGGTCCGCTGAGGACCGGTCATGGCCGGCAGCCGATCGATTCCCCGTCCGCACACCGGCGGACGGGGCGATGCGACCGGGGAGCGCGGGGCGGGCTCCGGTCCGCCGGCGGCGCCTTCCGCCCCGGCGGCATGTGACGCTTCCCGGCCGATGCCGCATCCTTGAGATGTGGAGTTCCTCGGGGACGATTCGGTCGAGCGGAAGGGGAGGGCGCAGGACATGACTTCCGGCGCACCCGCTCATAACGCTTCGGTGCACAACTACGGACGCGGCGGGGCAGAAGAGGTGGCTCCGAGGCACCATGGTCCGATGCGCGACGACGAGACGACGGGAATCGGTGCACTGGTGCACCGTGCCGTCGAGGGAGACGCGCAGGCCACGCATGATCTGCTGGCCCATGTCCACCCCCTCGCGCTGCGCTATTGCAGGTCCCGGCTGAACCGGCTGCCCGGTGATGCCCGCCACTTCGTGGAGGACCTGGCGCAGGAGGTGTGCGTAGCGGTGCTGATGGCGCTGCCGCGCTACAAGGACACCGGCAGGCCCTTCGAAGCCTTCGTCTTCGCCATCGCGGGCCACAAGGTCGCCGATCTCCAGCGGGCCGCCATGCGGCACCCGGGATCGACGGCCGTGCCCTCCGACGAGATGCCCGAGCGGCCGGACGATTCGCTCGGGCCCGAGGAGCGCGCGCTGCTCAGCAGCGATGCCGCCTGGGCCAAGAAGCTTCTGGCCAATCTCCCGGACAATCAGCGTGAGCTGCTGGTCCTGCGGGTCGCGGTCGGCCTGACCGCGGAGGAGACCGGACAGATGCTGGGCATGTCGCCGGGCGCGGTCCGGGTCGCCCAGCACCGGGCGCTGAGCAGGCTGCGAGCCCTCGCGGAGCAGTGAGCCGGACCCGTGCGGGGCCGCCTGTCCGGAGCCGTGCCGGCTGCCCGCCGGGGTCCGTACGAAACTACAGAACCTCTGGTTGATCTTGTTCGTGGAATGAGATACCTCCGAAGGCCGTTAGCATGGACATCCGCACCGATCAAGGCCATTTGGGGAAGGTGTCATGACTGCAAACGTCGACGGAGTGCCCGAGAAATTCGCGACGCTCGGGCTGACATACGACGACGTGCTGCTGCTGCCCGGCGCGTCGGACATGGCGCCCGATCAGATCGATACCTCCTCGTATATCTCCAAGAACGTGCGGGTGAACATCCCGCTGCTCTCCGCCGCGATGGACAAGGTCACCGAGGCCCGCATGGCGATCGCCATGGCCCGGCAGGGCGGCGCCGGTGTGCTGCACCGCAACCTCTCCATCGCCGACCAGGCCAACCAGGTCGACCTGGTGAAGCGCTCCGAGTCCGGCATGGTCACCGATCCGATCACGGTGCACCCGGACGCGACGCTGCGCGACGCCGACGAGCTGTGCGCCAAGTTCCGCATCAGCGGTGTTCCGGTCACCGACGCCGCGGGCAAGCTGCTCGGCATCGTCACCAACCGCGACATGGCGTTCGAGTCGGACCGCACGCGTCAGGTGCGCGAGGTCATGACGCCGATGCCGCTGGTCACCGGCAAGGTCGGCATCTCCGGCGTGGACGCCATGGAGCTGCTGCGCCGCCACAAGATCGAGAAGCTTCCGCTGGTCGACGACGCGGGGGTCCTCAAGGGCCTCATCACCGTCAAGGACTTCGTCAAGGCCGAGAAGTACCCGAACGCCGCCAAGGACAAGGAAGGCCGGCTGCTGGTCGGCGCCGCCGTCGGTGTCGCGGGCGACGCCTTCGAGCGGGCCCAGGCGCTGATCGAGGCGGGTGCCGACTTCATCGTCGTCGACACCGCCCACGGCCACTCCCGGCTGGTCGGCGACATGGTCGCCAAGATCAAGTCGAATGCCTCCGGCGTCGACGTCATCGGCGGCAACATCGCCACCCGTGACGGCGCCCAGGCGCTGATCGACGCCGGCGTGGACGGCATCAAGGTCGGCGTCGGCCCCGGCTCCATCTGCACCACCCGCGTCGTCGCCGGCATCGGCGTCCCGCAGGTCACCGCGATCTACGAAGCCTCGCTCGCCGCCAAGGAGGCCGGTGTCCCGGTCATCGGCGACGGCGGCCTGCAGTACTCCGGCGACATCGCCAAGGCCCTGGTGGCCGGCGCGGACACCGTGATGCTCGGCTCGCTGCTCGCGGGCTGCGAGGAGTCCCCGGGCGAGCTGCTCTTCATCAACGGCAAGCAGTTCAAGTCGTACCGCGGCATGGGTTCGCTCGCCGCGATGCAGACCCGTGGCGACCGCAAGTCGTTCTCCAAGGACCGCTACTTCCAGGAGGGCGTCGCCTCCGACGAGAAGCTGGTCCCCGAGGGCATCGAGGGCCAGGTTCCCTACCGTGGCCCGCTCTCCGCGGTCGTCCACCAGCTCACCGGCGGCCTGCGCCAGTCGATGTTCTACGTCGGCGGCCGCACCGTCCCGGAGCTCCAGGCCAACGGCCGGTTCGTCCGGATCACGTCGGCGGGTCTCAAGGAGAGCCACCCGCACGACATCCAGATGACGGTCGAAGCACCGAACTACAGCAGGAAGTAACGCGTCCAGCGCAGCCGAGGGGCGGCCCGGGGTTCCCGGGACCGCCCCTCAGCCGTGTGTCGGGGATACTGGACAGCGCAGACATAGAGGGAAAGGCCACACCATCGTGACTGAGATCGAGATCGGGCGCGGCAAGCGCGGCCGCCGGGCGTACGCATTCGACGACATCGCCGTCGTTCCGAGCCGCCGTACCCGCGACCCGAAGGAGGTCTCGATCGCCTGGCAGATCGACGCCTACCGTTTCGAGCTTCCGTTCCTGGCGGCTCCCATGGACTCCGTGGTCTCCCCGCAGACCGCGATCCGGATCGGTGAGCTCGGCGGCCTCGGTGTCCTCAACCTCGAGGGCCTGTGGACCCGGCACGCCGACCCGCAGCCGCTGCTCGACGAGATCGCCGAGATGCCCGTCGAGTCGGCGACCCGCCGCCTCCAGGAGATCTACTCCGCGCCGATCCAGGAAGAGCTGATCGGGCAGCGCATCAAGGAGGTGCGCGACTCCGGCGTCGTCACCGCCGCCGCGCTCTCCCCGCAGCGCACCGCGCAGTTCTCCAAGGCCGTCGTCGACGCGGGCGTGGACATCTTCGTCATCCGCGGTACGACGGTCTCCGCGGAGCACGTGTCGGGTGCGGCCGAGCCGCTCAACCTCAAGCAGTTCATCTACGAGCTGGACGTCCCGGTGATCGTCGGCGGCTGCGCCACGTACACCGCCGCCCTGCACCTGATGCGTACCGGTGCGGCCGGTGTCCTCGTCGGCTTCGGCGGCGGCGCCGCGCACACCACGCGCAACGTCTTCGGCATCCAGGTCCCGATGGCGACCGCGGTGGCCGACGTGGCCGGGGCCCGCCGCGACTACATGGACGAGTCCGGCGGCCGGTACGTGCACGTCATCGCGGACGGCGGGGTCGGCTGGTCCGGAGACCTGCCCAAGGCCGTCGCCTGCGGCGCGGACGCCGTGATGATGGGCTCCCCGCTGGCCCGTGCGACGGACGCGCCGGGCCGCGGCCGCCACTGGGGCATGGAGGCCGTCCACGAGGACGTGCCGCGCGGCAAGCTGGTGGACCTGGGCTCCGTCGGCACGACCGAGGAGGTCCTCACCGGTCCTTCGCACACCCCCGACGGCTCGATGAACATCTTCGGTGCGCTGCGCCGGGCGATGGCGACGACGGGATACAGCGACCTCAAGGAGTTCCAGCGCGTCGAGGTGACGGTGGCGGACTCCCAGCACAGCCGCTGAGCCACTGCGAGGGCTGTGACATACGGGAGGGCCCGGACCGCGTGTGCGGTCCGGGCCCTCCCGTATGTCGCGATCAGCCGGCGGCGCTCAGTCGGACGCCTTGCGGGCGGCCGAGAAGGCGACGACTCCGGCGATCACGATGAAGACGAACGTCAGCGGGTCGGCGTCTTCCTTCCACACCTTGTTCAGGTCGCTGAAGTGGTCGAAGAAGATCTCGCTGACCGAGAGCGGGAGCTGCTTGCTGATGATGATGGCCTCACCGAGCAGCTGGCCGAAGTAGACACCGATCAGGGCGAGGACGGCGCTGATGACCGGCAGGACGGGGTTGCGGCCGCCGACCTTGCCCGCGGCGAAGCCGACGATGGCGCCGACACCCACGGCCGCGTAGCCGATCTCGTGCTTGGTGGCGCCGATGATCGCGCCGTAGATGCCCGCGGCGACGACGACCGCGACGACGGCGGCGGCCAGGCCGAGGCCGATGTTGTTGCGGGCCGGGGCCGGCGGGGCGAACGGCGCGCCGCCGAACGGGACGCCGGGCTGGCCGGGCTGCTGCCCGGCGAACGGGTTGCCGGTCGGCACGCCGGGCTGTCCCGGCTGCTGGCCCGCGAACGGATTGCCGCCGCCAGGCTGTCCCGGCTGGCCCGCGTACGGATTGCCGCCGCCGGGCTGTCCCGGCTGGCCCGCGTACGGGTTGCCGCCGCCGGGCTGTGCGTCGTACGGCTGCTGCGGCTGGTTCGGCGGCGGCACGGGCTGGCTCATGGTGGGATCCCCCCTGGGACGGAAGCGCACGATTGTGCGAGAAGTGACGCCGCAGGCTAGCAGCCACCTACGACATCGCCCACCGAAATCCTTGGGGAACCCTTTTGAATCCTCGGGGAACCCTTTCTTCTCACAGCCGGTGCGCTGCCCCCGCGGGGGTCGCGCCCCGGGTGTCCAGGAGGAGCTGGGCCTTCACCGCGAGGCCCTGGAGGTCGTACGTGCGGTGGTGCTGGAGCAGCACCGTGAGGTCGGCGCTCGACGCCGCCTCGTACAGCGAGTCGGCGCGCGGGACGGGGAGTTCGCGGATCCGCCAGTCCAGGACGTGCGGGTCGTGGTAGCCGATCTGGGCGCCCATGTCGATCAGCCGGGTCGCGACCTCCCGGGCGGGGGAAGCCTCCTGGTCGGCGAGGTCCGGCTTGTAGGTCACCCCGAGGAGCAGCACCCGGGCGCCGCGTACGGACTTGCCGTGTTCGTTCAGGAGAGTGGCGCAGCGCTGGATCACGTACTGGGGCATCCGGTCGTTGATCTCCTGGGCGAGCGAGACCATCCGCAGGGGGTGGCCGGGGGTGCGGCTGTTGTACGGAAGGTAGCCCGGGTCGACGGGGGCGCCGTGACCGCCGACGCCGGGGCCCGGACGGAACGGCTGGAAGCCGAAGGGCTTGGTCTCGGCGCACCGGATGACGTCCCACAGGTCGACGCCGAGATCGTGGCAGAGCACCGCCATCTCGTTGACCAGGGCGATGTTGACGTGCCGGAAGTTCGTCTCCAGGACCTTCGTCATCTCGGCCTCGCGCGGCCCGCGGGCGCGGACGACCTTGTCGGTGAGGCGGCCGTAGAAGGCGGCGGCGGACTCGGTGCAGGCGGGGGTGAGACCGCCGATGACCTTGGGGGTGTTGGCGTAGACGTGGGTCCGGTTGCCGGGGTCGAGGCGGCTGGGGGAGCAGGCGAGGTGGAAGTCGCGGCCGGCGCGGAGCCCCGAGCCCTCTTCGAGGAGGGGCAGCACATAGCTCTCGGTGGTGCCGGGCTGTACGGCCGATTCCAGCAGGACGGTGGTGTGCGGACGCAGCCGGGCGGCCAGCGCGCGGGCCGCGTCGCCGACGGCGGTGAGGTCGAGGGTGCGGTCGGCGCCGAGCGGGGTGGGCGCGCAGATCACCGCGGTACGGACCCGGCCCAGTTCGGCCGGGTTGGTGGTGGGCCGGAAACCCCCCGAGAGCATCCGGCGGATGTCCGAGGCGGTGAGCGATCCCTCGACGGGGGTGTGGCCCGCGGAGAGTTCCGCGTAGGCGCGCGGGTCGGTGTCGTAGCCGACGGTCTGGACACCGGCGGCGACGGCGGCTTGGGCGAGGGGCAGGCCGAGATGGCCGAGTCCGATGACTGCGAGGTCTGCGGGCATATGGATGGGCCGTCCTTCCCTTGGACCGACCGGCAGATGGAGGGCGCCACCCTCTCTTTGCCGGTCGGTCCCAAGACCATGAGAGCAGAAAGCGCAACCGCTGGGGACAGCGCAATGTCAGACTAGGCGTAAATATGACCTATATGCCGCATTGCGTGGCTGTCGTCGTCCTGGTGTTGTCCACAGGCGGTGGCCGAAGTCGTGGACGCCGGACAGAATCGAGAGGTGGGCACGGGGCGTCCGACTGCTGGGTCGGGTCGCGTCCCGGGCCGGACCACCCCGATCTACCCGGGAGGCAGCGGTGAGGACAGCGACACTGGGACCCGCGGAGCGCGCCGAGGCGCTCGCCGCGATGGCCGAGCGCGAACTGGACGTGCTGGTCGTGGGGGCGGGCGTGGTCGGCGCCGGTACGGCGTTGGACGCGGCGACGAGAGGGCTCTCGACGGGCCTGGTCGAGGCGCGTGACTGGGCCTCGGGCACATCGAGCAGGTCGAGCAAGCTGATCCACGGCGGGCTGAGATATCTGGAGATGCTCGACTTCGCGCTCGTCCGCGAGGCGCTGAAGGAGCGCGGTCTGCTCCTGGAGCGGCTGGCCCCGCATCTGGTGAAGCCGGTGCCGTTCCTCTACCCGTTGCAGCACAAGGGATGGGAGCGGCTCTACGCCGGTTCCGGAGTGGCGCTCTACGACGCGATGTCGGTGTCGTCGGGGCACGGCCGCGGTCTGCCCGTCCACCGGCACCTGTCCCGCCGCCAAGCCCTGCGGGTCGCCCCGGCGCTGAGGAAGGACGCCCTGGTCGGGGCGTTGCAGTACTACGACGCGCAGATGGACGACGCCCGCTATGTGGCGACCCTGGTGCGCACCGCCGCCGGTTACGGCGCCCATGTGGCGAACCGGGCGCGGGTGACCGGCTTCCTCCGCGAGGGCGAGCGGGTCGTCGGCGCCCGTGTGGAGGACGTCGAGGCGGGCGGTGAGTACGAGGTCAGGGCCACCCAGGTGGTCAACGCGACCGGGGTCTGGACGGATGACACCCAGGCGCTGATCGGCGAGCGCGGGCTGTTCCACGTCCGGGCCTCCAAGGGCATCCACCTGGTCGTCCCGAAGGACCGCATCCACTCCTCGACCGGCCTGATCCTGCGGACCGAGAAGTCCGTCCTCTTCGTCATTCCGTGGGGACGGCACTGGATCGTCGGGACGACGGACACCGACTGGGACCTGGACAAGGCGCACCCCGCGGCGTCCAGCGCCGACATCGACTATCTCCTCGAACACGTCAACTCGGTCCTTGCCACCCCTCTGACCAGGGACGACGTCCAGGGCGTCTACGCGGGGCTCCGGCCGCTGCTGGCCGGCGAGTCGGACGCGACGAGCAAGCTCTCGCGCGAGCACACGGTCGCGCATCCGCTGCCCGGCCTCGTGGTCGTGGCGGGCGGCAAGTACACGACGTACCGGGTGATGGCGAAGGACGCCGTGGACGAGGCGGTGCACGGCCTCGACCGGCGCGTGGCGGACTGCGTCACCGAGGACGTTCCGCTGCTGGGGGCGGAGGGCTACCGGGCGCTGTGGAACTCCCGGGCGAGGATCGCGGCCCGGACGGGGCTCCATGTCGCCCGGGTGGAGCACCTGCTCAACCGTTACGGCTCCATGACCGAGGAGCTCCTCGAACTGATCGTCGGCGATCCGGTGCTGGGCGAACCGCTCCCGTCGGCGGACGACTATCTGAAGGCCGAGATCGTCTACGCCGCCTCGCACGAGGGGGCCCGCCATCTCGACGACGTACTGACCCGCCGCACCCGGATCTCCATAGAGACCTTCGACCGGGGCACGCGCAGCGCCAGGATCTGCGCGGAGCTGATGGCGCCGGTGCTGGGCTGGGACGAGGGGCAGATCGACCGGGAGGTCGAGCACTACGAGAAGCGGGTGCAGGCGGAGCGGGAGTCGCAGCGGCAGCCGGACGACCTCACGGCGGACGCGGCGCGGCTCGGAGCGCCGGACATCGTGCCGCTCTAGGACCGGGGCAGGGCCTTTCGTTCGGGCCCGGTCTCTCCGGGGGCGGGGTCCTCTGCTCGGGCCCGGTCTCTCCGGGTGCGGGGTCCTCTGCTCGGGCCCGGCCTCTCCGGGGGCAGGGGCCTTCGTTCGGACCTGGCCTCTTCGGGTGCGGGGCCCTTCGTTCGGGCGGCGCTCACCGGGCGTGGGACGCGCGGCCGCAGAACTCCGCGTCGAGCAGTGCCGATTCGAGCGTCTCCGTATCGGCCGACGTGTCCGTGTCGACGCGGTAGGTCAGGGTGTGCCGGCCGTCGCGCGTGGCGGCGGTACGGACGTAACTGCCCGCTATGTGGCCGTTGTGGCCCCAGACGGTGGTGCCGCAGGAGAGCCGCTGCGGATAGATGCCCAGGCCGTAGACGCCGTGCGTGGCACCGGTGTTCAGCAGGGCCGCCAACTGGGCGGGCGGGAGGAGGCGCCCACCCAGCAGGGCCGCGTAGAAGCGGTTCAGGTCGGCGAGTGTGGAGATCAGTTCCCCGGCCGCGCCCGCCGTGCGCGGGTCGAGCACGGTGACATCGCGCAGGCTGCCGTCGGCCGGGTCGCGGGTGAAGCCGCGGCCGTGCGGGGAGGGCAGCGTGGTGCGGGCGCCGGGCAGAGAGGTGCCGGTGAGACGGAGGGGGGTGATGATGCGGTGGCGGATCTCGGTGGCGTAGCCGTGTCCGGTGACGCGTCGGACGACGAGCCCCAGGACGACGTAATTGGTGTTGGAGTAGGAGTAGCGGCCCGGGGCGTTCGTCGGACGGTGGGCCAGGGCGACGCGGACCGCCGCGGTGGCGGAGACGGGGCGCGCGGAGGTGTCGGCGGTGTAGTCGTAGAGGCCGCTGGTGTGGCCGAGCAGGGCACGCAGGGTGATGCGGCGGCCGTCGTTTCCGTTGCCGTGGATCAGGCCGGGCAGCAGCCGGTCGACCGTGTCCGACAGCCGCAGCCGTCTCTCCCCGGCGAGTTGGAGCACGACGGTGGCGACGAAGGTCTTGGTGATGCTCCCGGCCCGGAACCGGTCCGCCCTGTGGATGCCGGGGCCCGTCGAACGGTAGGTGTCGTACGGTGCGGGGGAGGCGTGATGGGCCAGCAGCGCCGCCGTGGGAGGACCGCCCCCGGCGACGAGCCGCGGAAGGTAGGCGGCTGCGGGCGTGAGGTGTGGTTCGCTGGGCAGGGTCGCTGTTCCCAGGCAGAACAGCGCCAGTAGCAGCGGGGTGGCGAACAGCGCCCTGAGTATCGGCACGGCAGGGATTCCCTTCCTCCGGTCACATGATGGCGGGCCCGCGGACCCGGCACCATGACCGGTCCCGGGGTGAGGGACAATGAACGCTCTGCCAGGGCGGGTTGATCGCAGAGGGGACGCATGTCGGAGGCGGAGCAGGCACGGGAGCCCCAACGGGACAAGGACGGGCGTCTCCTTGCGGGGCGGTACCGGCTCGGGGAGGTGCTCGGCCGGGGCGGTATGGGCACGGTCTGGCGCGCCGTCGACGAGACGCTGGGCCGCACGGTCGCGGTCAAGGAGCTGCGGTTCCCCTCGGCCATCGACGAGGACGAGAAGCGGCGCCTCATCACGCGCACGCTGCGCGAGGCGAAGGCGATCGCCAGGATCCGCAACAACGGCGCGGTGACGGTCTTCGACGTGGTCGACGAGGACGACCGGCCGTGGATCGTGATGGAGCTGGTCGAGGGCAAGTCCCTCGCCGAGGCCATCCGCGAGGACGGGGTGCTGACGCCGAAGCGCGCCGCCGAGGTCGGCCTCGCCATCCTCGACGTGCTGCGATCGGCGCACCGCGAGGGCATTCTGCACCGCGACGTGAAGCCGTCCAACGTGCTGATCGCCGAGGACGGCCGGGTCGTGCTGACCGACTTCGGCATCGCACAGGTCGAGGGCGACCCGTCGGTCACCTCCACCGGCATGCTCGTCGGCGCGCCCTCGTACATCTCCCCGGAGCGCGCCCGCGGACACAAGCCGGGACCGCCCGCCGACCTGTGGTCGCTCGGCGGACTGCTCTACGCCAGCGTCGAAGGCTCCCCGCCGTACGACAAGGGGTCGGCCATCGCCACCCTGACCGCGGTGATGACCGAGCCGCTCGACCCGCCGAAGAACGCCGGTCCGCTGAAGGAGGTCATCTACGGCCTGCTCGCCAAGGACCCCGATCAGCGGCTCGACGAAGCGGGCGCGCGCGCCCTGCTCAACGACGTGATCCACGCCCCCGAGAAGCCGGACCCGGTGGTGCCCCCGCCCGCCGACGCCACCCAGATCATGGCGCTGCCGGGGAAGACCGCCGATTCCGGTGCCAAGGCGGCGTCGAAGCCCGGGGAGTCGGGCGAGGGGGCGCGGGACCGGCTGCGGGGCGCGCTGCGCTCCGTCCGGAACACGAAGACGCCCCCGGCCGCCGCGGCTGCGGCCCCGGCCACCGCACCGCCCCCGCCCTCCACGCCTCCGGCGGCCGCCCCGTCGGCCGGTGGTGCGGCGAACATGTCGAAGTCCGCCCGGACCGCGGCCCCGGCGAAGCCTGCCACGGCCTCCGCCGCCGTACCGCCCCCGCGCCGGGCCACGTCGCCGACCACCCCGCCCCGTGCGTCCCTCACGGACGTGGTGCCGCGTCGCACCCTGGCGATCATCGCGGCCGTGATCGTGCTCGCCGTCATCGGTACGGTCCTCGCGCTCACACTCGACGGAGGCGACAAGGCCGACGCGGACGGCGGCGGCAAGGACGACAAGTCCACCTCCGCCGGGGCCTCGACGACGGCCGGGAGCTCCGCCGACACCGACAGCGGCAACGGCAGCGGCAAGGCCCAGGACCAGGGCGGCGATCAGGGCAAGGACCAGGGCAAGGGCGACAGCTCGGACAAGGGCTCGGACGGTTCCGGGGGCGACAAGCCGAAGGACGCCCCGCCCGCCGGGTACCGGAAGGTCGCGAGCAAGGACTTCCACTTCACGATGGCGCTGCCCGAGAAATTCCGGTTCGACAAGACGGCGGGCATCAACTCGGGTGCCATCTACAACGTCGACGGCGGCTTCCCGCGCGTCCAGGTCGACTACACCGATTCGCCCGGCGGTGACGCCGCCGCAGCCTGGAACGCCGCGAAGGGCAACGTCGCGGCCAGCAGCAACGGCTACCACCACCTCGGCATCGGCAAGGTCCAGTACAACGGATACCCGACCGTCGCCGACTGGCAGTTCGAGCGCACCCAGCAGGGCCAGCGGGTCCGGGTGCTGAACCGCGGCTTCAAGGTCGATGCCACCCACGGCTACGCGATCATGATCAGCTGCAAGGCGAGCGAATGGGACGGCGAGGAGTGCCGGACGCTGCGCAACACCGCGTTCGACACGTTCGGGCCCGCCGACTGATCCGCGGTGAAAGGGGTCGGGATGGGCCGACCCTGGCGCGTGGCCGTGACTTGCCACGTATCGTGAGAGCCTGAAAGCCGTACGCAGCCGGAACGGCGGGTCAATTGCACGCTGAGTGACCGCAATTGATGGTTCGTGCGGTCATCGTGGCCGGGGGACAGCGCGCTCTGGGGAGGCGTCGTGGACGACTACGCGGGTCGGGTGCTTGCCGACCGCTACCGCCTTCCGCTGCCTCCGTCCGATGAGTACGAACCGGTCGAGATCCGGGCGTTCGACACCTACAGCGGGCAGGAGGTCCTGGTCCGGCAGGTGCCGTTGCCCGAGGTGGTGGACGCCGAGGTGCTCGACGCCGACGGCCCGGCCCGGCAGATCACCGGGCGTGCCGTGCGGCGGCCCGCGGATCCGGTGGTGCGGCGCGCCATCGAGGCGGCGCAGGCGGCGGCCCAGGTCCCCGACCACCCCAGGCTCGACCAGGTCTTCGACGTGTTCGCGGAGGCGGGCTCGCTCTGGATCGTGAGCGAATTCGTCATGGCCCGCCCGCTCGCGGCCCTGTTGACGGATCGCCCGCTCGATCCCTTCCGGGCCGCCGAGATCGGCTCCGACGTGCTGACCGCGCTGCGGGTGCTGCACGCCCATGGCTGGACCCACCGGAACATCACCGTCCGTACGGTGCTGATCTGCGACGACGGCCGCGTCGTACTCACCGGCCTGGCGGCCGGGGCCGCGGAGGAGGCGCTCTGCGGATACGTCCCGACGCCGCAGCCCGACGACGAGGACGAGATCGCCTTCGGCCGCCCGGCGGCCCGGACGGGCCCGTCCGGGCCGTTCGCGCCTCCCGTCCCCCAGGTACCGCCCGTGCCGTCCGTCCCGCCGGCCGAGGTGCCGGCCTCGCGCGGCCCGGCGGCGATCGAGACGGGCCGCGCGACCGGCGCTCCGTACGACGATGCCGCGGACGCTCCGTACGACACGGAGATTCCGTACGACGAGGACGCCGACGATCCGTCCGACGCGGAGATTCCGTACGGTGACGCCGCGCGTGGCGACGCGCAGGGCGAGCCCACGGTCGAGCTGGAGGCCGTACCGCGGTCGGTGAACCCCGCCCTCCCGGCGCCCGACCCCGGAACGGGAAGCGCGGCGCAGTCGCGGGCCGAGCGTGCCGGAGCCATCGCCGCCTACCGCGCGGGCGCCCGCGCCGCCGCCCGGGTCGGCGAGGACCGGCGCCGGGACGGAGCGGGCGAGGCGCAGGACACCGGAAACCTCCCCGTCCAGCGTCCTGTGCCGCCGGAAGGCATGCGACCGGCCGACCCGGACCACGACCGACCGCAGCCGGTCTCCCCCTGGAGCCGAGCCGCCGAACGCCCGCACACCGAACGCCCGCACACCGAGGGACCGCACGCGGAAGGACCGCACGCCGAGGGCTCGCACGAACGCGTCCCGTACGACGACACCTCCCACGAGGAGACCCCGTACGACGACAGCTCCCACGACGACACCCCCTACGACGACGAGGACGACGACGGGTACGGGGGCGACGGCCGGGCACCGTCCGGTCGGCGGCTGCATCTCACCGGCACCTGGAGCGACGGGCCCGGATCCGGGCGGCCGGTCCCCGCCGGAGGATCGGGCGAGGACGCCCTGCGTGCCGATGCCCGGCGCCACGGCAGCTCCCCGGCACTGCCCGCGCACCGGCCCGAGCAGCAGCCGGCCCGCTGGGACGACCTCGCGGCGAGCGGCCGTACGGGCCCCGTCTACCGCGGCCCCGCCACCACCCTCGCGGCCGAGCGCGCCCGGCAGGCCCGGATCGCCGTCGTCGGCGCGGTCACCGAGCGCTGGGCGCCCGAGCAGGCCGGACCCGTTTACGAGAACTGGCAGCTGGCGCCGCCGATCGGCCCCGTCACCGACCTCTGGGCGCTCGGCGCGCTGCTCTACCGCGCCGTCCAGGGCCATGCCCCGTACCCCGAGGAGGACGCGGCCGAGCTCGTCCAGATGGTGTGCGCCGAGCCGCCCGCCTTCGCCGAGGAATGCGGTCCGCTGCGTCCCGTCGTCGAGTCGCTGCTGCGCCAGGACCCCACCGAGCGGCCGGACTTCGAGGAGCTGAGCGGCTGGCTTCGCTCCCTCGTGCGCTCGGCGCCCGAGCCCGAGGCCGGTCTGGACGTCGTACCGCTGCCGTCCGCCGACAGCGCCCGGCTCCCCGTCGTACGCCGCCGGGGCGAGCTGGTCCGCAGGCGCCGCGGCCAGGGCACGGGCCACGGCCGCCACCGCCACACGAAGGAGAAGACCGACCGGCACGACAGACCCCGGGCGGAGAAGGCGCCCAGGGCGCCGCGCGAGCCCAAGGGCCCCAAGGCGCTGCGCACTCCGCCGCCCCGCCCCCAGCAGGGCGAGGGGCGGGCGCCGCGACGGCTGGGACGGCTGCTTCTGGTGCTGATCCTGCTGGCCCTGGTCGCGGCCATCGCGTACGCCGTGATGTTCCTGCCCAAGGCGGGCGGCGACTCCGGCACCCGTTCCTCGGGCCCGGCGGCGTCGGCGTCCGGTTCGCCGGAGCGCGGCGACGGTGCCTCCGGCGGGCAGCCGTCCGCGCAGCAGCCGCAGACCAGCCGCTCCGCCGTGGCGCTCGCCCCCGGCTACGCCCTGCGCAAGGACCCGGAGGGCTTCGAGATCGGTGCGCCCAAGGGCTGGCAGCGCAGCCCGGCCAACGCGGACCGGCAGATCCGGTACGGCAGCGACGGCTTCAGTCTGCTGATCGTCCCCGGACGCGACACCGTCAAGGCCAAGGGCGCAGACCCGCTGGCGTACCAGGCGGACAAGGAACTGGAGTTGCAGCCGTTCCGCGACTCCAGCTGGTCGGGGTCGAGCGGGCTGCGCCGGATCGACGTCGGCCGACAGGCCATGGCCGAGGGCCAGTTCACCTGGCAGGACGCCGCCGGACGCGAGGTGTATGTCCGAAATCTCGCGATGATCGTCGACGGCCGCTACCACATTCTCCAGGTCATCGGCCCGGAGAACCGGCGCGACAAGGTTTCGGACATCTATGAACAAGCCATCGCTTCCTACCGCGTGACGCCCTGAAGCATGGCGGGGCGTCACCCGCACGAGGGCAGAGCGACAAGCATCACAGTGCGGTCTCTTGGGGGAGGCGAGGTTCCGTCGTCGTACACCCCCTCCGTAATCTGGCCTCCGAGGGAACGGGGCGGAATACGTGGATCGATCACAAGGCACGGAAGCGGGACTGGTGCTGGCCGGAAGGTACCGGCTCGGTGAAGTCCTCGGGCGCGGCGGCATGGGCAAGGTCTGGCGCGCTCACGACGAGGTGCTGCACCGCACGGTCGCGGTCAAGGAGCTGACCGCCGGGCTGTACGTGGCCGAGGCCGACCGGATCGTGCTGCACGCGCGGACCCAGAAGGAGGCCCGCGCGGCCGCCCGGATCACGCATCCGGGCGTGGTCACCGTCCACGACGTGATCGAGTACGACAACCGGCCCTGGATCGTCATGCAGTACGTCGACGGCCCGTCACTCGCCGACGCGGCCAAGGAGTCCGGCGAGATCGCACCCCGCGAGGCCGCCAGGATCGGCCTCCACGTGCTGAGCGCCCTGCGCGCCGCGCACGGCGCGGGGGTCCTGCACCGGGATGTGAAGCCCGGCAACGTACTCCTGGCCAAGGACGGCCAGGTGCTGCTCACCGACTTCGGGATCGCGGCGATAGAAGGCGATTCGACCATCACCAGGACCGGTGAACTGGTCGGCTCCATCGACTATCTGGCGCCGGAGCGGGTACGCGGCGGCGATCCCGGCCCCGCGTCCGACCTGTGGTCCCTCGGCGCCACGCTCTACACCGCCGTCGAGGGACGCTCGCCGTTCCGCCGCACGTCCCCGATCTCCACCATGCAGGCCGTCGTCACCGAGGAGCCGCCGCCGCCGGAGCAGGCGGGTCCGCTGGCCCCCGTGATCACCGCGCTGCTCCGCAAGGACCCCGAGGAACGGCCGTCGGCCGCCGAGGCGGAACGGATGCTGCTGGACGCCATGGAGGGCCGCGAACCCCTCGCCGCGCAGGCGTACGTACCGACGCAGCGCGTTTCCGACGAGGTCCTGCGCACGCTGGGCCCGGACGACACGCCGGAAGCGGGCGGGACCGGTGCTGCCGCAGTGGCCGCAGTGGCCGCAACGGGTGCAGCGGGTGCGGCGGGTACTCCCGGCACCGCCGGCACCGCCGGTACGGCCCCGCTTCCCCACCCGGCCGACGGCCCGGTGTCGCCCCCGGTGACCCGGCGCAGCCGGGGCCGATGGCGTACGACGGTCCTGGTCATCGCCGCCGCGGCGCTGGTCGGCGGTGGCGCGGGGCTCGCCGCGATGAAGTACGGGGACCGCGCGGACAACACCGTCGAGCACAGCAGCACGGAAGCCCGCACGACCCCCGCCCCCTCGAAGCCCGCCACGTCGCGCGCGCCGAAGACCGACACTCCGGAGAAGGGCATACCCAAGGGCTGGAACCGGGTGGACGACCCCGCGGGCTTCAGCCTGAGCGTGCCCGACGGCTGGGTGCGCCGGGCGGACGGCAATCAGATCGACTACACCCCGGACAACGGCGTGCACTACATCCGGATCAGCATCGACCCGGCGCCCGACTTCGAGAACCCGTACATGCACATGCTGAACCTGGAGAAGCAGCTCGCCAAGCGGCTCCCCGGATACCAGCGCGAGACCCTGCACTCCAACACGTACCGCGACCGGGCGGGCTCGCTCTGGGAGTTCACCTGGACCGAGACCAAGGACCACCCGGGCCCGCGTCATGCGATCGACCAGATGTACTACGGCGAGGACGGCGGCCCGGAGTACGCGATGTACATGACGGGGCCGGCCTCGGACTGGGAGACGACCCGGACGCAGTTCGACACGATATTGCGCGGATGGCGGGCGCCCGGCAGCGCCGACTGAGGCCCGCGGGACCGGGCCGACGATCACAGGGGTCCTGATCAGGGGCTTTGTTGCCAGTGATCACTGGCTGGTTTGTGGGGAGTGTGAAAACCCGTTACTCACGGGTACCCAAAGCGTGCGGCTGGACGTACTCTCGCCCTCATGACGGACTCGCAGGTCTCCACGTCCACCCCCGCAGCCCCGGTCGGCACCAACCCCGTGGCCGCCGCCCCCGCAGGCGCGCGTACCGCCGCCGATGTGGTGACACCCGAGGTGGTCGCCCGGCTGACCCGTGGTGTGGCCGGCTCGGGCCGCACGGCCAACCACACCCCCTTCACCGGGGAGAAGCTGGCCGATCTGCCCGAGTCCACCCCCGAGGACGTGGCGACGGCCTTCGAGCGCGCCCGTGCCGCCCAGCCGGCCTGGGCCGCGACCCCCGTCCGGGCCAGGGCGGCCGTCCTGCTCCGCTTCCACGATCTCGTGCTCGACCGCCAGGCCGAGGTGCTCGACCTCATCCAGCTGGAGACCGGCAAGGCCCGGCTGCACGCCCACGAGGAGGTGCAGGCCGTCGCCGTCGCGGCCCGCCACTACGGACGCAGGGCCGCCGCGTACCTGAAGCCGAAGCGGCACACCGGAGTCGTGCCGACCCTCACCAAGGTCACCGAACTGCGCCAGCCGCGTGGCGTCGTCGGTCAGATCGTGCCGTGGAACTACCCGTTCGAACTGTCGGTCGGCGACGCGCTGCCCGCGTTCGCCTCCGGCAACGCCGTCGTGATGAAGCCCGACACGGAGACCGCGCTGACCGCGCTGTGGGCCCGCGACCTGCTGATCGAGGCCGGGCTGTCCGCCGAGGTGTTCCAGGTGGTCCTCGGTGACGGACCGGTCGTCGGCCCCGAGGTCGTCGAGCACGCCGACTACGTCTCGTTCACCGGTTCCACCCGCACCGGCCGCGAGGTCGCGCAGGGCGCGGCGGCCCGGCTCGTCGGGGTCTCGCTGGAGCTCGGTGGCAAGAACGCCATGCTGGTCCTGAAGGACGCCGACGTGGAGAAGGCCGCCGCGGGCGCCGTCCGCGCCTGCTTCTCCTCGGCCGGCCAGCTCTGCGTCTCCATCGAGCGGCTGTACGTCCACGAGTCGGTCGCCGACGACTTCGTGGCCCGCTTCGCCGCCCGTACGAAGGCCATGCGGCTCGGCAACTCCCTCGCCTACGGCGCCGACATGGGGTCCCTGGTCGGCGAGCGCCAGCTGGAGACCGTCACCCGGCATGTCGCGGAGGCCGTCGAGAAGGGCGCCAGGCTCGTCGCGGGCGGGGTGGCCCGCCCGGACATCGGCCCGCTCTTCTACGAGCCGACCATCCTCGACGGCGTCGAGGCGCCGATGGCCGTCTGCGACGAGGAGACCTTCGGCCCGGTCGTCTCCCTCTACCGGTTCACCGACGAGGACGAGGTCGTCGCCCTCGCCAACGCCACCCCGTACGGCCTGAATTCGAGCGTCTGGACCAAGGACGCCAAGCGCGGCCACCGGGTCGCCGCCCGGCTGCGGACCGGCACGGTCAACATCAACGAGGGGTACGCCCCCGCGTACGGCAGCGTGCAGTCCCCGATGGGCGGCATGAAGGACTCCGGGCTCGGCCGGCGGCACGGCTCCGAGGGCATCCTCAAGTTCACCGAGGCGCAGACCGTCGCGCAGCAGCGGCTGATCCCGCTCGCCCCGGCGTTCGGCATGGACGACGAGAAGTACGCGGCGTTCATGACCCGCAGCCTGAAGGCGATGAAGGCGTTCCGCCTGCGCTGACCCCCGTAGCACCGCCGCGCCTTCTGCCCTTTTCGTGCCGAGGAGAGCCATGCCCCAGGACAGCCCTGCCCAGAATCGGTCCGTCTCCGCGGAAGGGACCGGCGACGACACCGCGTACGACTACGACGTCCTGGTCGTCGGCTCGGGCTTCGGCGGCGCGGTGTCGGCCCTGCGGCTGACCGAGAAGGGATACCGGGTCGGCGTCCTGGAGGCGGGCCGCCGCTTCGGACCCGGCACCCTTCCCAAGAACTCCTGGGACGTCAAGAACTACCTGTGGGCCCCCGCGCTCGGGTTCTACGGCATCCAGCGCGTCCATCTGCTCGGCCATGTGATGGTGCTGGCCGGTGCGGGCGTCGGCGGCGGCTCGCTCAACTACGCCAACACGCTGTACGTCCCCCCGGCGGCGTTCTTCGAGGACCGGCAGTGGGCGTCCATCACCGACTGGCAGGACGAGCTGAAGCCGTACTACGACCAGGCCCAGCGGATGCTCGGGGTCCGGCTCAACCCGACGACGACCCCCTCCGACGTCCATCTGAAGGCGGCGGCCCAGGCCATGGGCGTCGGCGACACCTTCCATCCCGCCCCGGTCGGTGTCTTCTTCGGCGACGGCGAGGACGCCGACGGCACGGCCAGGGCGAAGCCCGGCGGCACGGTCGCCGACCCGTACTTCGGCGGCGCGGGCCCCGCCCGCAGGGCCTGCACCGAATGCGGCGAATGCATGACGGGCTGCCGCCACGGCGCGAAGAACACCCTCAACGAGAACTACCTCCACCTCGCCGAGAAGGCCGGAGCCGTCATCCACCCGATGACCTCTGTGGTCGCGGTCACGGACCACCCGGAGGGCGGGTACCGCGTCACCACCGTCCCCACCGACCGGCGCGGGAAGGCGAAGCCCACGCGGCTGCGCGCCCGCAAGGTGGTCGTCGCGGCGGGCACGTACGGAACGCAGACCCTGCTGCACACCATGAAGGACCGCGGTCTGCTGCCCCGGCTCTCGGCCCGGCTCGGCGAGCTGACCCGTACCAACTCCGAGGCACTCGTCGGCTCGCAGACCAGCGACCGGCGCTACCGCAGGAAGCACGGCACCGCGAAGGCCGACTTCACCCGGGGCGTCGCGATCACCTCCTCGATCCACCCCGACGAGAACACCCACATCGAGCCGGTCCGCTACGGCAAGGGCTCCAACGCGATGGGCGCGCTGTCCATCCTCCAGGTGCCGTACGGCGGCCACCGGGTGCTGGGCTGGTTCGGCAACATGGCCAAGCACCCGACGCTCGCCCTGCGGTCGCTCTCCAACCGCCGCTGGTCGGAGCGGACCATCATCGGGCTCGTCATGCAGTCACTGGACAACTCCCTGACGACGTACCGCAAACCGGACGGCATCGGGAAGGGCCTGCTCACCGCCCGGCAGGGGCACGGCGCACCCAACCCGACCCAGATCGAGGAGGCGACGCGCAGCGCCTCGCTGCTCGCCGACGAGATCAACGGCTTCGCCGGTTCGAACATCGGTGAGCTGATGGGCACCCCGCTCACCGCGCACTTCCTCGGCGGCTGCCCCATAGGCGCGAGCGCCGAGGAAGGGGTGATCGACCCGTACCACCGGCTCTACGGACATCCCGGCATCTCGGTGGTCGACGGCTCGGCGGTCTCCGCGAACCTCGGTGTCAACCCGTCGCTCACCATCACCGCGCAGGCCGAGCGCGCGATGTCGTTCTGGCCCAACAAGGGCGAGGCGGACCCGCGTCCGGCGCAGGGCGAGGCGTACGAACGGCTGGCCGCCGTCGAGCCGCAGGAGCCGGCCGTACCGAAGGAGGCGTTCGGCGCGCTGAGGCTGCCGTTCCTCGGGCTGCCCACGGTTCCGCCGAAGAAGAAGGCGTAGGAGCCGGCGGGACTCCTGGTGGTTCAGGGCCCCTGACGTATCGGGTCGGAACAGCAGAAGGGGCTGCACCCCCCTCCGAGTGCAGCCCCTCCGCGCCTGTGGTGACGAGACGCTCGACGCGCTCGTGGGTCCGCATGGTTGACCTGCGGTCCGCCGCAATGGTTGTCCTGATGCTCACCGAACATGTGTGTGACACCCCTCACGTCTCTCCGTGCTCGATCCGTGATCCACGGCTGCGCAACTGTTCAGAGGGCCGCGCGGGCGAACTCGTATCGGGTGGCGTGCTGCGCGCGGCGGACGCCGCCTGCGGACCGGGAGGGGACGAGCAAGGGCCCGGTGGACCGGGAATCGGTCCATCGGGCCCTGCGCGATTCAGCACTGGGAGGCGGCCTCGGCATCGAAAGGGACGGTCGCGACCCGCGCAAACCGTTTCGACCGGGCCGGAAGCCGCTCCGGCCGGATACGCCGGGCCGGAAGCCGCTCCGGCCGGATACGCCGGACCGGAAGCCGCTCAAACCGGATACGGCCGGCTCCGGGCGTCCCCGGAGCCGGCCGTTCTTCGGGTGACCGGGCTGCTGTCCCCTGCCGACCGGTCACGCACGCTGGGGCGCGGTCCCACGGCGTACCTGCGGTACGCCACACGCTCCAACGGAGCCACGCGTGGTTCTTTCCACAGCCGCCCCTGGCTGGCACGGACACCGGGACCAACGAAGCCGCGGCGGACCCGGTCACGCGCCGTACGGGTGAGAGCAGGCCCGAACTGGGATACGCCCGCACCCCGGGCACCCGGCCGCGAGGTGTCAGGCCCGGCCGCGGCAGAGTTCCAGCAGCGTCATGGCGAGGGAGGTGCCGGGCCTGCCGAGCGCGTCCCGGTACTGGCCGAGGATCTCCATCTCGCGGGAGAGGTTGATCCGGCGGCCGCCGGAGGTGATCCGGGCCTCCTGGATCACCGCCGAGACGGCCATCCGCTCCTGGACGAGTCCGATGATCCGGTCGTCGAGGGCGTCGATGCGGGACCTCGCGGTGTCGATCAGCGCGGCGGCCTCATCGGTGTGCGCACCGGTCTTCTCGGCGGCGGTCTTCGCCGGCACGGTCTTCTCGGTCATGGTCTTCGCGGGGGCGGTGCTGGTCATGGTGAGGACTCCTCGTGGGGTGCGGTCCCCGGAGCCGACCGGTCCGGAACGCCAGAACGCCCCGGGCCTTTCGGCCCGGGGCGCCTGGAACGTTGCTTGTCAGCGGATCAAGCAGCACGACCATGGCAGCCGGCGGGCCGGATGCCATAGGTAAAGACGAAGGTCGTGTGCTGTCGCATGTCACCCAGTATGGCCCCGCCCGCACGGGTGGGCCAACACGGGGCCCGGATGCTGAGACACCGCCCGGACCCGGTCCGCGGCCCGCGCTTCCCGCACCCGCGTGCGCGGGCGGGACGACGGCCTGCTTCGCAACCCCGGTAGAATCGACAAAACCGACCCCACTTACACCGCCGGAAGGCCGCCCGTGCCAGCAGCACCCCTCGCCGCCCCCGACATCGCCACCGATGTGGTCCTCGTTGTCGACTTCGGGGCGCAGTACGCCCAGCTCATCGCCCGACGCGTCCGTGAGGCCCGGGTCTACAGCGAGATCGTCCCGTCCACGATGCCGGTGGCCGAGATGCTGGCCAAGAACCCCCGGGCGATCATCCTGTCCGGCGGCCCCTCCTCGGTGTACGCGGAGGGCGCGCCCTCCCTGGACCGTGCGATCTTCGAGGCCGGGGTCCCGGTCTTCGGCATGTGCTACGGCTTCCAGCTCATGGCCACCACGCTCGGCGGCACCGTCGACGACAACGGTGCCCGTGAGTACGGCCGCACCCCGCTCACCGTCTCCAAGTCCGGCTCCACGCTCTTCGAGGGCACGCCCGCCGAGCAGTCGGTCTGGATGTCGCACGGCGACGCCTGCTCCGCCGCCCCCGAGGGCTTCACCGTCACCGCGTCCACCGACGTCGTGCCCGTCGCAGCCTTCGAGAACGACGAGAAGAAGCTCTACGGCGTCCAGTACCACCCCGAGGTCCTGCACTCCACGCACGGCCAGCAGGTTCTGGAGCACTTCCTCTACCGCGGGGCCGGCATCGAGCCGACCTGGACCACGACCAATGTGGTGGACGAGCAGATCGCGCTGATCCGCGAGCAGGTCGGCACCAAGCGCGCCATCTGCGGCCTGTCCGGCGGAGTCGACTCCGCGGTCGCCGCCGCCCTCGTACAGAAGGCCATCGGCTCCCAGCTGACCTGCGTGTACGTCGACCACGGCCTGATGCGCAAGGGCGAGACCGAGCAGGTCGAGAAGGACTTCGTGGCCGCCACGGGCGTCCAGCTGAAGGTGGTCGACGCCGAGGAGCGGTTCCTGAACGCGCTGGCCGGGGTCTCCGATCCCGAGCAGAAGCGGAAGATCATCGGCCGCGAGTTCATCCGCGTCTTCGAGCAGGCCCAGGCCGAACTCGTCGCCGAGGCGGGCGCGGCCGGCGAGGACGTCGCGTTCCTCGTCCAGGGCACGCTCTACCCGGACGTCGTCGAGTCCGGCGGCGGCACCGGCACCGCCAACATCAAGTCCCACCACAACGTCGGCGGTCTCCCCGACGACATCGAGTTCCAGCTCGTCGAGCCGCTGCGCCAGCTGTTCAAGGACGAGGTCCGGATGGTCGGCCAGGAGCTCGGTCTGCCCGACGAGATCGTCCAGCGCCAGCCGTTCCCCGGCCCGGGGCTCGGCATCCGTATCGTCGGCGAGGTCACCAGGGAGCGGCTCGACCTGCTCCGCGAGGCCGACGCCATCGCCCGCGAGGAGCTGACCGCGGCCGGCCTGGACCGCGACATCTGGCAGTGCCCCGTGGTCCTGCTCGCCGACGTCCGCTCGGTCGGCGTCCAGGGCGACGGCCGCACCTACGGCCACCCGATCGTCCTGCGCCCGGTCTCCTCCGAGGACGCCATGACGGCCGACTGGTCGCGGCTGCCGTACGAGACGCTCGCCAAGATCTCGACCCGCATCACCAACGAGGTCGCCGACGTCAATCGCGTCGTGCTCGACGTGACGAGCAAGCCGCCGGGCACCATCGAGTGGGAGTGACCTTCCCGACGGGCCCTGCCTGACATCCGGTCGACGCCGATGCCGCCGCTCCACCACCTGGACGGCGGCATCGGCGCGTTCGGGACGCGGGACGGCTGCCCGTGCCCGAATCGATCCCCGATGCCTCTGGCCACCTGCGGCAACCGGCGGTAACTTCCGATCCCGTACGTCCTGGGAGTCCGGAGGAGCCGCCATGCCCGAGCCCGCACCCGTACCCGCGCCCGTGCCCGCCCCCGTTCCCCTGCCGGTGGACCAGCTCCACTTCGCGATGCCGCCCGTCCACGCGTCGGCGCGGGAGGAGCGCGCGTACCGCAAGGCGCGGCTGGCCGGCGCGCTCAGGCTGTTCGGGGAGTACGGGTACGAGGACGGCGTCTCCGGTCACATCACCGCGCGCGACCCGGAGTTCACCGACTGCTTCTGGGTCAACCCCTTCGGGGCCCCCTTCGACGGGCTCGCCCCGGACGAGCTGATCCTGGTCAACGGGGAGGGGCAGGTCGTCGAGGGGCGCTACCACGTCAATCAGGCGGCGTTCGCCGTCCACGCGCAGGTGCACCGGGCGCGTCCGGACGTCGTCGCCGTCGCGCACACCCACTCCGTGCACGGGCGGGCCCTGTCCGCGCTCGGCGAGCTCATCGAACCGATCACCCAGGAATCCTGCGCCTTCTACGAGGACCATGTGCTGTACGACGCGTACACCGGCGTCGTGGTCGACGAGGAGGAAGGGCGCCGGATCGCCGCCGCGCTCGGCGGACACAAGGCGATCGTGCTGCGCAACCACGGGCTGCTGACCGTCGGCGGCTCGGTGGACGCGGCCGCCTGGTGGTTCATCGCGCTGGAGCGCTCCTGCCAGGTGCAACTGGCCGCGCGGGCGGCCGGAAAGCCGGTGCTGATCGAGCACCGGGACGCCGTCGCCACCCGGGAGCAGCTCGGCAGCGACCTGGTGGCCTGGATCAACTACCAGCCACTGTGGCGCCGGATCAGTCGCACATTCTGACGATACGCGCCGACCGGCCGCCCCGATGCGGCCCGGAGCCCCGCGGTACGGCACAATTCGCAGCAATCACAGCCGAGTTGGCTGTACCGGGGCTTGAAAGGGCGGCGTTCTCCGTGGCGTTGGACGAGGCGAGGGCGAGCGGCACGCACGGCGGCGGCTGTACGTGCGGCGGCTGCCCGCACGGGGCACGCGAGGGCCACCGGCGTGCGGTGGCCGCCTTCCTGGCCAAACGGGACGAACTGGCCGCGGGCCAGGGGCTGCCGCCCGGGGTCGCCCGCTCCGCCTCCGCGACCCGCCAGTGGGTCTCGGACGAGCTGACCCAGTCGGCCAGGACCGTGGCCGAACGGGGCCGGGAGGCGGGCGACGCCTGGCTGTACCGGGTGTGGCGGCGCACCCTGATCGCGGTGTGGGGGAGCGTCGCCGTACTGGTCGTCGCCGAGACCGCCACCGCCATCGGCGCGGGCTGGACCAACGCCCGTACGGCGGGGCTCGTCGCCGGACTCGTCACCGCGGGCCTGCTGAGCGGCGCCGCCCACCTCCACCGGGCCCGCGGCGGCCTCCTCGCCCCGGTGATCGGCGAGGACAACCGGCTCTCCACCTCCCGGGCGGTCGCCGCGTCCTGGGTGCTGCTCGCCGTCTTCTCCGTCCTGGTGCTGGCGCTCCAGCTGGCCGGTGCCTCCGACCACACCGAGCGCGACGAACTGATCGAGGGGCTGGAGCTGTCCCGGGGCGCAGGGGTGGTGACCGTGCTGGCGCTGGTGTGCGCCGTCGCCGTGGTCGTACGCCGGGTGGTGACCGTACGCGCGCTGTCCGGGCGGCTGCAGAAGCTGCGGGCCGACCGGCCGCGCGCCGCCGATCTCCTCACCGACGACTCCGGACGGGGCAGCTTCACGGACGTCCAGTACGTGCTGGTGAGCACCGTCGCCGTGCTGTTCGCCGCGGTCCGGCTGGCGCGCAGGCCCGAACAGCTGCCCGACCTGCCCTGGGGCCTCGCGCTGCTGGTCACCGTCTCGGCGGTCGCGTACTTCGCCGGGAAATACGCGGAGGGCGGGCGACCGGTGGTGCTCTCGGTGGTCCGGACCCGGGAGGCCGGGGACCTGGACGCGCCGATCCGTACCGGCGACGACATCGAGATCCGCGGTGCGGGCTTCGTGCCGCCCGGCGCCGGGACGCCCGACCGGCTGGCCCGCATGGTCGTCCGGATCGGCCGGGTCCATGTGCACGTGCCGCTGATCCCGGTCCCCGGCGGCTTCGCCAATCCGACCGACGGCGTGCTCACCGTGCCGGTACCGGTGGAGGTGGAACCGGGGCTGGTGGAGGTACAGGTCGTGACCGCCGCTGGAGTGGAGACGAACCGGGTCGAGATCGATGTGACGGACTGACCGGCGGGAGGGGCCCGGCCGGGCGGCGGACACAAGACCACCGTCCGATCGGGGGACCTGCTGGGTGAACAGGGCGTTCAGTGCATACGTATGGTCTGGTGACGGATCTACGGAAGGCGAGCAGCCACATGCTGGGCTACGGCACGAACGTACGCGGTCTGGGCGAGTCGAGGGGGCTCAAGGAGCTGGCACGGGAACACGCCCTGCTGCCCCTGCGGATCTTCCTCGGCATCACCTTCATCTACGCGGCGCTCGACAAATTGACGGACAGTTCCTTCTTCCGCGCGAGCGGCGCCGGCTCCATCGGCGAGACCATGCACGGGGTACGCGACTCGGCGGCGGTCCCGGCCCTCGTCGACCTCGCGCTGAAGAGCCCGGGGGCCTTCGGGTACGCCATCGCCATCGGCGAACTCCTGGTCGGCATCGGCACCCTGATCGGGTTCCGGGCGCGGCTCGCCGCGCTCGGCGGGGCGCTGATCTCGCTGAGCCTGTGGCTGACGGTCAGCTGGCAGGTCAAGCCGTACTACTTCGGCAACGACCTGGCCTACTTCATCGCCTGGCTGCCGCTGCTGCTCGGCGGGGCCGCGGCGTTCTCCGCCGACGCCTTCCTCGCGTCCCGGCGGCGACGGATCCGGTAGTTGACCCAGGTCGCGGTGGCGGCCAGCCAGAGGCCGCCGAAGAACAGCGGGAAGAAGAAGACCCACGGGGCGTCCCACACCCCCGCCGCGTCCGCCGCGTATCCCGCTGCCAGAGCGAGCATGGCCACGCCCGCAACCGCCCGCCCCGGGCGGATCTCATGACGCAGCACGGGTGACCTCCACCTTTCCGATGCCGACTTCGAGAGTGAGCTCCACCGTGCCGGCCGGTTTGCTGCCCGGGGGCGGCGGAATCGTCCTGTGCTCGTTCTGCGACGGGTTGATGTCCACCTCGCCCCCCATCAGCTCGGCCGGTGCGTCGCTCGGCCGGCTGAGCGGCAGCGTGATGTCGCCGAGGGCCGCCCTGGCGTCCACCTTCACCGTTACCGCCTGCGGTACGACGACGACCGCGCGGCCCGCCCCGACCTTGACCGCCGTCCGGACGGTGCCGCCCGGCGGGACCGCGATCTCCGTGAGATCCAGCCGCGCCACCCCGGACTCCAGTTCGTAGCGCGGCTGGACCGCCGCCACCGAGGCCGGCCGCCACCCCTCGCGCACCCACTGGGTGGAGATGTCCTTGGGCAGCGCGGAGGCGCCCGCCAGCAGGGCCGCCGTGACCATCGACAGCATGACCGTGCCGAACCCGGTCCTTCCGAAGAACGCGCTGACCAGCATCCCCAGCCCGAACACCGCGAGCGCCGCGGCCAGACCGATCTGCAGACTCGTGCCGAGGGGATGGGACTCCCAGCTCAGCCCCGTACCCAGCCCGCCCGCGATCAGCGCGAGCAGGAACACGAGGCCGCCGATGGGGGCCGGGCCCGTGGTGCCGGGCTCCCGCCGGGGCGCGCGGAACGGGTTCTCCGGCGTCGCCCCCCCGGGGCGCGCCTTCCGGTCGTCCGGCGCCGCGTCGGCCGGACCCCACAGATAGCCGGGACCCACCGGCCCGGAGGTGCCGTCCTTGACGATCGGGTCCCGCCACCACGACGGGCTGCCCGGCGACGGCGGCGCCTTCACCTCGGGCGGCGCGTCCGCCACCGCCTGCGCGGTCGCCGGGTGCAGCGGGTCCTCGGGCGCCGCCGTCCTGCGGTTCTGCGTCCAGACGGCGAAGCCGACGACCGCGAGCGACAGCATCGCGGAGAACGCCAGCGTGCCGCCGTTGCCCAGCATGGAGAGGAACAGCCCGCAGCCGATCAGCGCGAGCAGCGCCGCGATCAGCGACGCACCCTCGACACGGCCGGACAGCAGCCGGCGCGCCTCGTTCTCGTCCTCCCCGTCCAGGGGGATCAGCAGCCACGCGAAGCCGTAGAAGATCAGCCCGACGCCGCCGGTCACGGACAGCACACCGAGCACGATCCGGAAGATCACCGGGTCGACGCCGCAGTACCGGCCGAGCCCGCCGCACACCCCGGCCACGACCTTGTGGCGCGGGGTGCGCCGCAGCTGCGGTCCTGGTCCGGAGGGCGGTGCGACACCGGGGGAGGCGTCCTGGGGAACGGTCATGGCTCCATGGTGACGGGCCGAGCGCCGGTCCGGGACCCGCGCCGACCCTGGCCGATCCCTGATATTGCCCCCACGGGTCCCCGAAGGTGCGCGGCCGCGCACCTTCGGGACGGGCTCTCAGGGTCGAGTCCGGGGCGGACCCTGATGCCTGCACCCGTACGGACATGTGACGATCGGTGCATGCCTGCCGCCACCCCCCGAGCCACAAGCTCCCTCAACGCCGACCCGGAGGAGCAACCGCTGCGCAAGCTGTACCGCAGCGCCGACGGACGGCTGCTCGGCGGCGTCGCGCGCGGTCTCGCCGGGCATCTCGGGCTGCCGGTCGCCTGGGTGCGGTTCGTCTTCCTCGGCCTGTTCTTCGCGGACGGCCTCGGTGCGCTGCTCTACGCCGTGTTCTGGATCGTCGTCCCGCTCGGCGTCGGCGGCGTCGAGGCGCCGCGCTCCCTCTTCGCGACCGCCCCGGACGGCAGCCGCCGGCTCCGCACACCCGACAGGGGCCAGGTCTTCGCCCTCATCGCGCTGTTCATCGGCGCCATGATCTTCGTCGGCAATGTCGACATGGGCAGCAAGGCCGACCGCTACATCTGGCCCACGCTGCTGATCGGCGCCGGTTCCGTACTGGTGTGGCGGCAGGCCGACAACGCCCGGCGCGCCCGCTGGATGGAGGTCGGCAACCGCCGCCGGGTCCTCCATCTGGCCCGGGGACTGGCCGGGGTCGCCCTGGTCGGCCTGGGCCTGGCCGTCTTCATGGTGGTACGCGGCTCCGCGGCCCAGCTCGGCAACGTCCTGACCGCCGCGATCGCCGTCCTCACCGGCATCGCGCTGCTGGCCGGCCCCTATCTCGTACGCATGACCCAGGACCTCTCCGAGGAACGCACGATGCGGATCAGGGCCCAGGAACGCGCCGAGGTCGCCGCCCACGTCCACGACTCGGTGCTGCACACCCTCACCCTGATCCAGCGCAACGCGGAGGACGCGGGCGAGGTCCGCAGACTGGCCCGCGCCCAGGAACGCGAACTGCGCAACTGGCTCTACAACCCCGAGGGCACCGGCAAGGACGAGGACGACGAACCCGAGACCCTCGCCGAGGCGGTCAGACGCGCCGCCGCCGAGGTCGAGGACAAGCACGGCGTCCCGCTGGAGGTCGTCGTCGTCGGCGACTGCCCGCTGGACGAGAAGCTGGCCGCGCAGATGCAGGCCGCGCGCGAGGCGATGGTCAACGCCGCCAAGTACGGTGGCGAGGGCGGCGCCGTGCAGGTCTACGCCGAGGTCGAGGGCCGTACGGTCTTCGTCTCGGTGCGCGACCGGGGCCCGGGATTCGACTTGGATTCCGTGCCGGGGGACAGAATGGGCGTACGAGAATCAATCATCGGCCGGATGCAGCGCAACGGTGGTACGGCGCGACTGCGTTCGGTGCCCGACGGGGGCACGGAAGTCGAGCTGGAGATGGAGAGGGCGAGCGATGACGGAGACCACTGAGGCGACCGGGGGCCCGGAGCGCCGGGTACGGGTCGTGCTCGTCGACGACCACCGGATGTTCCGCACCGGTGTCCAGGCCGAGATCGGCCGCACCGAGGAGACGGGCGTCGAGGTGGTCGGCGAGGCCGCCGACGTCGACCAGGCGGTCACCGTCATCACGGCGACCCGCCCCGAGGTCGTCCTCCTCGACGTCCACCTGCCGGGCGGCGGCGGCGTCGAGGTGCTGCGCCGCTGCGCCCCGCTGATGGGCGCCGTGGAGAACCCGGTGCGGTTCCTGGCGCTGTCCGTCTCGGACGCCGCCGAGGACGTCATCGGCGTCATCCGCGGCGGCGCCCGAGGCTACGTCACCAAGACGATCACCGGCACGGACCTGGTCGACTCGGTCTTCCGGGTCCAGGACGGCGACGCGGTGTTCTCGCCCCGGCTGGCCGGCTTCGTCCTCGACGCCTTCGCCTCGACGGACGCGCCGCCGGTCGACGAGGACCTGGACCGGCTGACGCAGCGCGAGCGCGAGGTGCTGCGGCTGATCGCCCGCGGCTACGCGTACAAGGAGATCGCCAAGCAGCTGTTCATCTCGGTGAAGACGGTCGAGTCGCACGTCTCGGCGGTGCTGCGCAAGCTCCAGCTGTCGAACCGGCACGAGCTGACCCGGTGGGCGACGGCGCGACGGCTGGTCTGAGTCAGCCGACGGCCGCGGAGTCGGGGTCGAGCGAGATGTTCAGCTTCTCGCCGACCCTGCGGTAGCCGATGCCCGCGTAGATCCGTTCCACATCGGCGTCGCCCGGCTCCAGCCACACCGCCCGGCAGCCCCGCGCGAAGGCGGTCGCCGTCAGGTGGGCGCAGAGCGCGGCGCCGATGCCGCGGCGGCGGAAGGCGGCGGCGACGGCGAGGCCGACCAGTTCGCCGAGGCCGTCGACCGGGATCGAGCAGCCGCCCGCGCCCGCCGGGACGCCGTCGACCGCGGCGAGGGCCGCGACCCCGCCGCCCCCGGCCGCCTCGCGCAGCCAGGCCGCCTCGCCGCCCTCGGGCTCGCCCGTACCGCCGTATCCGAGGTGCTGGACGAGCGCGGCGGCATCGAACTCCGCATCGGTCACCGGCTCGGTGATCGTGAGGGCGTTTACCGGCTTCGGGAGCAGCAGACCGCCCGGGTCACAGGCCAGGACCGGGGCCCGGTTCTCGACGGTGAACCCGGCGGCGAGCAGGGCCGGTTCGACCGCGGGAGCCCAGCCGGGCAGGAACTCCAGCCGGGGCAGCCGGTCGTGTTCGCGGAACGCCGCGATCAGCGCGTCGATCTCCTCGGCCGTCGGCTCGGCGTCCTGATCGGGTATCGCGTAATTGGCGTACTTGGTCGACCAGCCGGCGTTGTACCGCACGGTGAAGGGGCCGACCCGCAGATGGCCGGGGGAGCGCAGCGCGAGCGTACGGGCGTGGATCTGGACCTCGACGTCCATGGGCATGTGTGGGTGTCCTCTAGCCGATCGACCGGAAGCCGGGAGCCTACGTCACCCGGGTCGCTCCGGCGAAGGGCATCTGATCGATGGGCGCGATCCGGACCGGCGCCCCCGGGCGCGGGGCGTGGATCATCTGGCCGTTGCCGATGTAGAGCCCGACATGGCTGATGCCCGAGTAGAAGAACACCAGGTCGCCCGGGGCCAGTTCGGAGCGCGAGATGTGCTGTCCGGCGTTGATCTGGGTGTACGTGGTCCGGGGCAGCGCGACACCGGCGGAGCGCCAGGCGGCCTGGGTGAGCCCGGAGCAGTCGAACGAGGACGGGCCGGTGGCGCCCCAGACGTACGGCTTGCCGAGCGCCCCGTACGCGAACGCGACGGCCTCGGCGGCGCGGGCGTCGGGGGCCAGGACGGTGCCGCGCCCGGTGCCGCGGTCGGCCCGGCCGGCGGAACGCGCACCGTCCGCACCCTCGTAGGCGGCGCGCTCGGCCGGGGAGAGGGTGGCGAGGAGCCGTTGCGCGTCGGCCAGTTTGGTTTTGATCGTCGCCTTGTGCTTCTCCAGCTCGGCCTGGCGCGCCGCCAGCGCCGACAGCCTGCCCTTGGCCTGCGCGCGCAGCTGGGCGATCCCGGCGACCTGCCGCTCCACCTCGCCGATCTCGGCGGCCCGCCGGTCGCCCATCCGGTCCACGTACGACGCGCGCTCCAGGTACTGGTCGGGGTCGGAGGAGAGCGCCAGCTGTACGGACGGGTCGAGGCCGCCCGTGCGGTACTGCGCGGCGGCGAACGAACCCAGTGCGTCGCGCGAGGCGTTGAGGCGCTCGGTCCTGCGGGCGGCCTCGTCGCGCAGGGTGTCGACGGCATCCGCGGCGGCGGTCGCCTTCTCCTTCGCGCCGTTGTACTGCTCGGTGGCGACCTCCGCCTCGTGGTAGAGCCGGTCCACCTCGGCCCTGACCTGGGCGGGGCTTCGCTGGGGATCGGCGTGCGCCGGGCCCGGCAGTACGGCAGCGGTGGCGGCTCCGGCGAAGGCGAGGGTCGCCGCGGTGCGGGCAGCAGAGCCGGTGTACGGGCGCTGCTTGGGTTTCCGGTGCGCTGCCACGGGGGCGTGCGTCCTTCCTGGCGACTGCCCGTCGGGGACTACCGGCGGGCCCGCCCGAGGCCCGTCGGCGGGCCGCCAACGGGGGAGCGGCCCGCCGACGGATCTCTCGGCGGGGTGACCGGCGTGCCCTCCGGGTGCGGAGCGGCGGTGAAGCCGGTCACCTGGTCAGGGACGCTAAACCCGGGGCACGAGGAAGAGTCGTAATGAAGCCTATTGCCCGAATTTGGCGCGACATTGTCGCTATCTGATCGGAAGAATGGCAACAGAGTCAGGCAATTGGTGCAGACGCGAGTGAAGTGCCAGGAAGCCGCACCTGGCTGCGGAGTGGTGATATGGGCGGGGCTAGGCTGCGGCCTCATGGACGTACTCATTCATGTCTTCGTCGCCCTGCACATCATCGGTATCGCCGCGTTGCTGGGCGGTTTCCTGACCCAGATGAAGGCGATGGGCGCGGGCGCGGCCCGGTTCGTCCCGGCGATGCTGCACGGCGCGCTGACGATGCTGGTCACCGGGGTCGCGCTGGTCGGGCTCAACCAGGCCGACGGCGGCCAGGTGAACAACGTCAAGATCGGGGTCAAGCTGCTGTTCCTGGTCGTCGTCCTGGCGCTGGTCTACATCAAGCGGGACGAGGAGAAGGTCGACAAGGGCGCCTTCGCGGCCGTGGGCGGGCTGACGCTCGCCAACATCTTCATCGCCACGCTCTGGACCTGAGAACCGAGGCCGGAGACCGCCGCCCCGAGGCCCGAGGCCCGAGCCTGCCGGGGGCGGCTCGGCTTCGGGAGGCGGGCAGGCTTCGGGGGTGAGCCAGTCGCAGGGGTGGCCCGGCTCCGGGGCGTGACCCGACCGGTGCGCGGGGCGGCCGGTGAGCCGACCGGCCGCTGGGCGGCACGGCCGGCTCACGCCTCGGGCGACGGCGAGGCCGGCCACTACGCCGGCCGCACGCTGCCGTAGATCGGCATGTAGTAGATCGACTCCTCGCGCACGTTCGCCCCCGGCTTCGGCGCGTGGATCATCATTCCGTCGCCCTTGTAGATGCCGACGTGGCTGATGTCGTCGTAGAAGAAGACGAGGTCGCCGGGGCGCAGGTCGGCCGTGGCGACCCGGGTGCCGACCTTCACCTGGTCCCAGGTGGTGCGCGGGATGTCGACGCCCGCGGCCTTCCATGCCGCCTGGGTGAGCCCGGAGCAGTCGTACGACGACGGACCCGTCGCGCCCCAGACGTACGGCTTTCCGATCTGGGCCCGGGCGAAGGCCAGCACCTTCTCCGCCTTGGTGGAGGCGCTGCTGTCCGAGCCGGTCCCGGTGCCCGTTCCCGTACCGCCGCCGGACCCCGTCTTCTTCGCGGCCTCGCGGTCCGCCTCCGCCCTGGCGGCGGCCTGCTTCTTGGCCAGTTCCTCCGCCTTGCGCCGGGCCTCCGCCTCCTTCTTCCGCTCCAGCGCCGCGAGCCGCGCCTTCTCCTGCGCGGTCAGCTCCGACAGCAACGCGCGCGCCTCGCCCAGTTTCTTCTGGACGTTCTGCTTGCTGGTGCGCAGCGTGGCCTGCGTCGTGGTCAGCGTCTCCAGGCTCCGCACTGCTTCGGCACGCCTCGTCGCCGCCGCGGCCTGCTGTGTACGGAAGTCCGTGATCGCCTTCTGCCGGCGGCTGGTCATCCGGTCCATCAGCTGGTTCTGGTCGAAGTACGACTGCGGGTCGTCGGCCAGGAAGAAGGTGGCGCTCGGCGCGACGGTGCCGCCGCGGTACTGGGCGGCCGCGTAGCTGCCCAGCGTCCTGCGGGCGTCGTTGAGCTTGTCCGCGCGCTCGGCGACGTCCTTCAGCAGGGCGTCGACCTCGGTGCGCTGGGCGGTGGCGGCCTCCTTCGCCCGGTTGTACTGCTGGGTCGCGGTGCCCGCCTGCCGGTAGAGGCCGTCGACCTTCTTCTGGACGTCCTCGATTCCGGGCTTCGGCGCGGGGGCGGCCGTGGCGCTCTGGGTGGAGAGCAGGGTCACGGACGCCAGTGCCGCCGTCGTGAGCCCGACGGCCGGAGTGGTGGTGCGCACCCGGGTGCGTGGTTTGCGATGCGACGCCAAGGCGGGCATCTCCTTCCGTGGACCGCCTGCCGGGTCAGGGCCTCTCGTTCGGATCACGCCGGGCTCGCCCGATCCAAACGAAAGACCCCAGCTGTCGGGTGCGGGCGGAACGGAAGGCTGCCCTGCGGTCCGAGTGGGGGATAAGGACCGATTCACCCCGGTGCTGCGTGTGGGTCCCCGGCTCCGAACGCCCGCGAGGGCAGCCCGGATTCGGCGCGGGCGCCCGCTCGGCGTGGTTCGCCTCAGGGGGGACGGGCCGCCCGGTCGAGCACGCTAGCCAACCCATGACGCCGCTGTGAAGGTTGATGTTCGATATGCCCGATACATGTTCGTGACCTTCGTGAAGTGGGGCGGCGGGGACGGACGGGGGCCCCGTCCGTCTCACCCGCAGTGGCTGTCCGCTCTCTTTGCGTGCCCGGCCGTGGAGTGGGGTTCGTCATGCGGCCGGGGTGCGGTTCGGCATGCGGCCTCCGTGTGTCGGTCCGGCGGCCTAGACTCGGCAAGCGATGAGCAGCCTCTTTGACGACAGCTTCCTGGCCGGCCTCCAGCACTCGGAGGAAGAGCCCCCGCCGCCCCCCGAGGACTCCGCACCCGAAGCGGTGCCGGAGGACCTCTTCGCGGGTGTGTTCGACGGGCCCCCGCCGCCCAGGGACGCGTACTACCGCGACGGCGCCCCCCGCCCCGTCATCGACCCCGCGGCGCTCCTCGACGGGCTGAACACCGAGCAGCGCGCCGCCGTCGTCCATGCGGGTTCGCCCCTGCTCATCGTCGCCGGGGCGGGCTCGGGCAAGACCCGGGTGCTGACCCACCGGATCGCCCACCTCCTCGCCGAGCGCGGGGTGCACCCCGGGCAGATCCTGGCGATCACCTTCACCAACAAGGCCGCGGGCGAGATGAAGGAGCGCGTCGAGCAGCTCGTCGGGCCGCGCGCCAACGCCATGTGGGTCATGACCTTCCACAGCGCGTGCGTACGCATCCTGCGCCGCGAATCGAAGAAGCTCGGCTTCACCTCGTCGTTCTCGATCTACGACGCCGCCGACTCCAAGCGGCTGATGGCCCTGGTCTGCCGCGATCTCGACCTCGACCCGAAGCGCTTCCCGCCGAAGTCGTTCACGGCCAAGGTCTCCAATCTGAAGAACGAACTGATCGACGAGGAGACCTTCGCCGGCCAGGCCGCGGACGGCTTCGAGAAGACCCTCGCCCAGACCTACGCGATGTACCAGTCCCGGCTGCGCGAGGCCAACGCGCTGGACTTCGACGACATCATCATGACGACGGTCCACCTCCTCCAGGCGTTCCCCGACGTCGCCGAGCACTACCGCCGCCGCTTCCGGCACGTCCTGGTCGACGAGTACCAGGACACCAACCACGCCCAGTACACCCTCGTGCGCGAACTGGTCGGCCCGGCCGGCGAGGGCGACGCCCCCGCCGAGCTGTGCGTCGTCGGTGACGCGGACCAGTCGATCTACGCCTTCCGCGGCGCGACCATCCGCAACATCCTCCAGTTCGAGGAGGACTACCCGAACGCGACCACGATCCTGCTGGAGCAGAACTACCGCTCCACGCAGACGATCCTGTCCGCCGCCAACGCGGTCATCGAGCGCAACGAGAGCCGCCGCCCCAAGAACCTGTGGACGAACGCCGGCACCGGCGCCCGGATCACCGGCTACGTCGCCGACACCGAGCACGACGAGGCGCAGTTCGTCGCCGACGAGATCGACCGGCTGACCGACGCGGGCGACGCCAAGGCGGGCGACGTCGCGATCTTCTACCGTACGAACGCGCAGTCCCGGGTCTTCGAAGAGATCTTCATCCGCGTCGGCCTGCCGTACAAGGTCGTCGGCGGCGTGCGCTTCTACGAGCGCAAGGAGGTCCGGGACGTCCTGGCCTACCTCCGGATCCTCGCCAACCCCGAGGACACCGTCCCGCTGCGCCGCATCCTCAACGTGCCCAAGCGCGGCATCGGGGACCGCGCCGAGGCGATGATCGACGCGCTGTCCATGCGCGAGAAGATCACCTTCCCGCAGGCGCTGCGCCGGGTCGACGAGGCGTACGGCATGGCGGCCCGGTCGGCCAACGCCGTCAAGCGGTTCAACACGCTGATGGAGGAGCTGCGCACGATCGTCGAGTCCGGCGCGGGACCGGCGGTGGTCCTGGAGGCCGTCCTGGAGCGGACCGGCTATCTCGCGGAGCTCCAGGCGTCCACGGACCCGCAGGACGAGACCCGCATCGAGAACCTCCAGGAGCTCGCCGCCGTCGCCCTCGAATTCGAGCAGGAGCGCGGGGAGTCCGGCGAGGAGGGCAGGGGCACCCTGGCCGAGTTCCTGGAGCGGGTCGCACTCGTCGCCGACTCCGACCAGATCCCCGACGAGGACGAGGACGGCTCCGGCGTCATCACGCTGATGACGCTGCACACGGCGAAGGGCCTCGAATTCCCGGTGGTCTTCCTGACCGGCATGGAGGACGGTGTCTTCCCGCACATGCGGGCGCTCGGCCAGGTCAAGGAGCTGGAGGAGGAGCGGCGGCTCGCGTACGTCGGCATCACCCGGGCCCGCGAGCGGCTGTATCTGACCCGGGCGGCGATGCGCAGCGCGTGGGGCCAGCCCTCGTACAACCCGCCGTCGCGGTTCCTGGAGGAGATCCCGGACCAGCACCTGGAGTGGAAGCGGACCGGGCCGATGGCGGCTCCGGCCGGGCCCACGTCGGGGATCACCTCGTCGCTGTCCTCGTCGCGTGCGCGCTCCGGCCCCTCGGGCTTCGCGACCCGGCGGACCTCGGACAAGCCGACAGTCACGCTGGCCGTCGGGGACCGGGTCACGCACGACCAGTTCGGCCTCGGCACGGTGACGGCGGTCGAGGGCGTCGGCGACCAGGCGAAGGCCACGGTCGACTTCGGGGACGAGCGGCCGAAGAAGCTGCTGCTGCGGTACGCGCCGGTCGAGAAGCTGTAGGCGGGCGCGACGGCCGGGGCGGACGGGCAGGCGCGCAGGCGACTGGGACCGTTGCTCCGGCCGCCTGGTGTGTTGCTCCGGCCGCTGGGCATGGCATGTCGAACACCGGGCGCCGGGTGCGTTGCGCCGGTCTTTGGGCATGCCGCGTCGGGGGCGGGGCGTCGGGCGCGGGGTGAGGGCCGTGGCTCACGTTGCCGGGGTGACGGCCGTGGTTCACCGGGTGACGGCCGTAGGGTCCGGCCGTCCGGTGGGGTGGCTCAGGTCGGGTTGACGCCGTGGCTGCGGAGCCAGGGGAGCGGGTCGATCGCCGCACCGCCACTGGGCCGTACCTCGAAGTGCATGTGCGGACCGGTCGAGTTTCCGGAGTCGCCGGAGTACGCGATGACGTCACCGGCCTTGACCGGGCCCGAGCGGATCTTGGTGCTGCTGAGGTGGCAGTACCAGGTCTCGGTCCCGTCGGCCATGGTGACGATGGCCATGTTCCCGTAGGCGTTGTTCCACTGCGTGCGTACGGTGCCGTCGGTCGCGGCCATCACGGGCGTGCCGTACAAGACGGGGAAGTCGATGCCCGTGTGCACGGACATCCAGTTGACACCCGCCTGCCCGAAGTACGCGCTGAGGCCGTGCCGCGCGACCGGAATGACGTACTTGGGGCGCAACGCCTCCTTGCGCGCGGCCTCGTCCTCGCGCTTCTTCTTCTCGGCGGCCTGCCGCTCCCGCAGATCGATGCGCTCCTGGGTGCGGCTGGCGCGGTCCGCGAAGTTCTCGGCGTCGGCGCTGAGGTTGGCGAGCTGGGTGTCCAGCTTGTTGTTGGCGGCGACCGGCTTGACGGAGCCTGGATCGGCGGCCGCCATCGTGGTCTTGCTGTCGTCCTTCTTGTCCTCGCCGCCCAGTCCGCCGACGGAGGCCGCAGCGATACCGGCCACGCTCATCACACAGGCGGAGGGAACGGCGACGGTGAGGAGCGCGGAACGCTTCGCGGGGGAACGCCGCCGACTACGACTGCTGCCGCCACCGCCGCGGGTGGCGGGGCGGCTGAGAGGACGGCGGACATCCGGCACGGCGTCGGCCGGATCACCGGCCGGATCACCGGTTGCGTTTCCGGTCACGTCGTCGCCGCTCACGTCGTCGTCGGTCGTGGCGGAGCCGTTTTCGTGCCGGTCGGCGTCGAAGTCCTTCTCGGGGAGGCTGAATTCGGCGGTGCTGAATTGGGTGGTGCTGAATTGGGTGGTGCTGAACTCGGCGGTGCTGAACTGGGCGGTGTCGTGCGGCTCGTACGGGTCGCGCGCCTCGTACGGCTGTTGTGCCCCGTGTACCCCGTGTGCCCCGTGTGTTGCCGTTGCCTCGTCCAACACCTGTGCGGTTTGCGTAGTTTGCGCGGTTTGCTCTTCGTGTTCGGGCGTGGCGCCGGTGTTCCAGGCGGTGGCGTCGTACGCGCCGGTGTCGTACGCGGCCGTGTGGGTCGTCGCCCACTGACCGGTCTGGTGCCAGCCGTTGGTCTCCCACTGGCCCGTGGCGTCGGGGGTGCCGGCCTGCTCCGGAAGGTCGGCGAAGGCGGCGGTGGCGGGTGTCCAGGTGGCCGTGGCGCCGTACTGCGGGCCCGCTGCGTACGGCTGCTGCTCGGACTCTGTCGCGTACGGGGCGTAAGTGTCGTACGAGGTGGTCGGGTGCGCGCCCGTGTCCCACTGTGCGGAGTCGTACTGACCGCTGTATCCGGTCTGCCCGGCGCCGTAGCCGCCGTCGTAGCCACCCGGGAGGGAACCGAAGAGCGGGTCGCTGTCGAAGCTGCCGGTGGCCTGGCTGTCGTATCCGGCGTACCCGGCGTGGGGGTGCTGGTCGTTCACCAACTTCTCTCTCGCCTCGGCAGCAGGACCTGTGGTCTGGGGTCCGGTGGGGGAATCCGAATCCCAGGGGGAGTAGTGGCCGCGACTGTACCCGGCGGTATGCGGCGTCGACAATCTTCGGCGGCTTCGGGCGGCTCAGGAAACGGGCAATCGGCCGTCTTTCGACGGCCTGTCCACACAGCCTTGGCCTTATGTTCGAAACGCGTTCTATTTGCGTGGTCCGGTGAGGGCCGGGAGGCGGTGGGAAGCGGTGCGAGGGGGTGGGGAGCGGGCGAGGGGGTGGGAAGCGATGGGAAGTGGTGGCTGAGGCCGGGCAGGACCTGCTCGTCCTGCCCGCCCGGCTCAAGCAGCCCCCGCTGACCCCTCGGTCCCGGCTGCTCCTTCAGTCCCAGCAGCCCCAGCAGCCCCAGCAGTCCCGGTGGTCCCGGTCGCCCTGGCGGTTCCTGCGGTTCCCGCGGTCCCGGTCATCGCTTCGCGGGATTCCAGCGCCTGCCGGACTGCTGTGGCGACGGTCGGATGCACGGGGAGCGCGAGGTGGCCGATCCCGCTGACGCGTACATTCACCGCGTCGAGATCCGGATGGTCGATGCAGGCCGCCTCGGCGGGGACGATCACCTGGTCCAGCTCGCTCCAGAAGCTCACGAACCGGGTGCGGCAGCCGGGCGCCGGCCTGCGCAGTTCCTCGATCGGCGCGGAGTCCGTACGCATCTGGCGCACGAGGGGGTGAGCGCTGGCCAGCGGGGCGACGGCCGTGCCCCCGTGCGGCGTGCCGAGGGTGACCAGGGTGCGGACCCGCCGGTCACCGCCCAGCCGCTGTACGTAGTAGCGGGCGATCAGGCCGCCGAGACTGTGCCCGACTATGTCGACCTCATGGTGTCCGGTGCGGGTGCAGATCTCCTCGACGTGCCGGCCGAGCAACTCGGCCGCCGCACGGATGTCGCAGGTCAGCGGCGAGTAGTTGAGCGACTCCAGATGGCGTCGGCCGTGCCGGGCGAGGGAGCGGCGGAGCAGGAGGAAGACCGAACGGTTGTCGATGAAGCCGTGCAGGAGCACGACGGGCGGCTGTTCGCCGCCCTCGGCGCGGAGTGCGGACGCCTCGGCGGGTGCGGTGTCGGTGGGCGCCTCGGCCGGGCACGGTGCGGGCCGCCGCTCCCCGGCGATGCCGGTGGGGTAGAGGAGCACATGCCCGGCGAGGACCACCAGTTCGAGGGCAGTGGCCTTGAGCAGGGCGGATGACAGCTGGGTGCGGCACGGACACGGCCGGTGCGGCAGTAGCGGTAGGAAAGGCAGGACCTGCATGGCCGACCTCCTGCTTCGGCAAGCGGGGGAGGCGACTCCGGTCCCCGTATGCCCTCGTGGGGTGCCGTTGCGGAGGTACGGGCGGCCTGCCTGTCCGACCGGCGTCCGGTCCTGATGGCCGGGCCCCTGCTGTCCGTCGGTGACCGGCGGACAGCAGGCGGACGGCCGACGGACGGCTGGTCGCCGGACCCGATGGCCATGGGTCCGACGGGCCGTACCACCGTGCCGCGCGGCTGGCGGCGCGGTGGTACGACGACCTCGAAGCGGCTCCCCTGGCGGCCGGTCCCGCACGGCAGGTGAGCCGCGTCAAACGGGAACGGCACCCGGTGAACATGTCCCACGTGTGATTTCCCCCTCCCCGTACACCGTGAAACGGCGGGTTGCGGGATGCTGTAGATAACGTTCGTTCACATCCCCGGCCCTACAGGCACGGGAGACGCATGTGGAGGCAGTGATGGGTGTGACCGGTCCGATTCGTGTGGTGGTGGCCAAGCCGGGCCTGGACGGCCATGATCGTGGGGCCAAGGTGATCGCGCGGGCGCTGCGCGACGCCGGTATGGAGGTCATCTACACCGGGCTCCACCAGACGCCCGAGCAGATCGTGGACACCGCGATCCAGGAGGATGCCGACGCGATCGGCCTCTCGATCCTCTCCGGTGCGCACAACACGCTCTTCGCCAAGGTGATCGAGCTGTTGAAGGAGCGCGAGGCGGAGGACATCAAGGTCTTCGGCGGCGGCATCATTCCGGAGGCGGACATCGCGCCGCTGAAGGACCAGGGCGTCGCGGAGATCTTCACCCCGGGCGCGACGACGACGTCGATCGTCGACTGGGTCAACGCGAACGTCCGTCACCCCGCCGAAGCCTGACCCCCACCACCCCGAGGCACCCCCGGACAAGGGTCCACCCGGCCGGCCCGCCGGTCCATTCGGCCCGCCGTCCATTCGGTCCGCCGTCCATTCGGTCCGCCCGTCCGGTCTGGCCACCCTGGGTTGGCCCCCCGAGTTGGCCCCCTGGGTCGGCCGCCCGGGGGCAGGGCCGTCGGGTCCGCGTATCCGGGCCGACCGCCCTGGGGCAGCCGCCTCGGGCCGGGCCACCCCTCGGTCGGCCGCCCGGTCTGCCCGCCCTGGGCCGGTTGCTCCGGGCCGGGCCGGCGTCCCCGGCTGATCGGCCCGGAGCAACCCGCCCGGGACCGGCTGCCCGGCTTGCCTGTACCCCCTGCCCCGGCGCTCGACGGCTGCCCCCGTGCCCAGGTGTCCGGCGTCCGCGGATCTGTCTCGGACGGGTGCGCGCTCAGCCGCGGGCGCGTCTGTCTCTCCCCCGGTGGAGGTCCGGCGATTCGTTTCAGGCCGGTATCGGTTCCTCCCGGGCCGGTGTCAGCTCCCGCTCCATCGTCGCGCGCAGTCGCAGCGTGGAGACCAGTCGTTGGAAGGCTTCCGACCAGTAGCCGTTCGCGCCCGGTGAGGCGTTTTCCGGTTCGTCCGGGGTGGTGGTGAGGACCTCCAGGCGGTCTGCTTCGGCCGGGTTCAGGCAGCGTTCGGCCAGGCCCATCACGCCGCTGAAGCTCCAGGGATAGCTGCCCGCGTCCCGGGCGATGTCCAGCGCGTCGACGACCGAGCGGCCGAGTGGCTCGGACCAGGGCGTCGGGCAGACCCCGAGCAGCTGGAACGCCTCCGACAGTCCGTGTGCCGCGATGAAGTCGGCCACCCATCCGCCCCGTTCGGCCGCGGGAAGTATGGCGAGGAGCTTCGACCGCTCGGCGAGCGACGCCGTGCCGGGGCCGCTCGACGGTGGGACGGACGGGGCGCCGAGCAATGCGCGGGCCCACTCCGGATCCCGCTGCCGCACCGCTGCCCGGCACCAGGCCGCATGCAGTTCTTCGGCCCAGCCGTCGGCCACCGGCAGGGTGACGACCTCCTGCGCGGTGCGGCCGCCGAACCGCGCAGGCCAGGTGGCGAGCGGGGCCGCCTCCACCAACTGGCCGAACCACCAGGAGCGTTCGCCCCGCCCGGACGGCGGCGCCGCCACCACGCCGTCGCGCTCCATCGCGGCGTCGCATTCGTGCGGGGCCTCCACGGCGACGGATGCCTCGTCACCCGAGAGGTCCGGGCTCACGCAGGATGTCGCACGGGCGGCCATCCGTCCGGCGAACGCCGACTCCGGCAGCGCGGACAGCAGTTCGGCAGCCGTCGAGCGCACATTGCGGCTCCGGTCGGAGAGGGCTTGTTCCAGGAATGCCTCGTCCACGGTGGACAGACCCGTGCGCAGCGAATCGAGGAACATCAGCCGGTCCTCGGCGCGTTCGGTGGGCCACGTGGTGGCGAGCAGTGCGAGCGCCGCGCGGGGGTCGTGCGCCCGTACGGCCCCGAGCAGGGCGACCCGCTCGGCGAACAGCCCCTCTTCCCACAGCCGGGTGACCGCTTCCGGCGCCGTGACGTCGGGCAGCGACGAGCCGCCGGACGAGCCGCGCAGGGCGAACTTCCACTCGGGGTTCAGCCCGGCCAGCCACAGTCCGCGCGGCCCGGCGAAGGCCAGGGCCTGGGGACGTAGATCGGTACGGGACCTGGCCGCGTCGAGCAGGGGCGGGAGCAGTGCGGCCGGGGCTCGGAAGCCGTGCTGGTTGGCGGTGGCCAGCCACTGCGGGATCAGCTCCGTGAGATCGGGAGCCGCACCGCGCCGACCGCCCGAGCCGCCCGCCGCCGACCGGTCCGCGAGCAGTTGGGCCAGCCTGCGTCGCGCGGCGGAGGGCAGCGGTGGCCTCGGGTCGGCGGGTGCGGGCTCGGGCCGCGGGGCGGCGGAGGCGGGCAGCAGCCCTGCTCTGCGCCGCACGGTGTGGAGCGCCGCCGCATCCAGCAGTCCGGCCGGCCCGCCGTCCCCCTCGGCCGGGCGGCGGTCGGTGCCGAGAAGCGCCGAGGTGACGAGGTCTTCCCATGGCGCGGGTGTGGTGGTGCGAGGCATTGGTCCCCCTCCGGACATCGAGCCTTTCGGACTTTTCAGCCCTTCAAATCCGTCGCGTCCTTCGTTTCCTTCGCGTCCTTCGCATGCGGCGTCAGATGAGCGGCACCGTTTCGGACGTCGTGTCGGCGCCGCTGATCCCGGCCCCTCCCGCGGTGCCGCCAGCGTCCGAGGACCAGGCCGCGAACGGGTCGAAGCCGCGGTGGCCGCATTCGCCGAAGACCGTGACCGGGGAGCCGCCGGAGAGCGCGACGAGCTTCCACAGTCCGGGCCGGGACAACGCCGACGGAGCGAGGGGCAGGGCGGCCTCGCCCGCCGCGTCGGCCAGTTGCCAGCCGTCCCCGGACGGCACGGGTATGACCTCGCGCAGCGTCACCGGCCAGGCGTCCAGCCAGGGGTCGTCCCGCAGGGCGTCTCCGTACGCACCGATCGCGGTCGCCGCCGTGCCGCCCGGAGGCGGTGTGGCGGCCGGGGACGGGACACCGAACTGCTGCCCCAGCTCCGCCCGCAGCCGGCCCGCGCCCGGATGGAGCGTGAGCTCGGCGTCGATCGTCACCCCCACCGGCAGGGCCAGTCCGGGGGAGCGCCCGGCCGCCCCGAAGGAGAGCAGCAGCGCCGTACGGCCCGACTCCCTCCCGTAGAGCCAGATCCGGCGTGTGACGATCCTGCTGTCCGGGGTGTCGTACTGCGCGAGGACCAGCCAGTGGTCGCGGATCGGTGGGCCCTCGGCGGGGGCGGTCAACCCCACACGGGTACGCACCGTGGCCGCCAGTGGTTCCGACAGCCGGCTGATTCCCAGCCAGGCGCTGTCCAGCAGATGCAGCAGCGCGCACTCCTCCAGCAGCCGTACCGGCCAGCCCGGACCGGAGGCCGGGATGGAGCCCAACTCCCGTACTTGGGCGGCCAGTCCGGGCGCCTGGGCGTCGACCATGCGGGCCGCCGTCTCCTCCCAGAGCCCGTACCCCGACTGATCGGCCGCCGCCAGACCGCCGCGCAGCAGGTCTGCCAGCCGCTGCTCAAGCTCCTGCGCTCCGCCGGTGATCCGCCCGGCCCGGCGCTCGGCCCGCCGCCGGGCCGCCTCCGGGTCGGCCGGGCCCGCGGCCGAGGCGCCGCCCGCCGCCGACCCGGCCTGCTCCCCCTGCTGTGCCGCACGCTCGCGACGGCCCGTCAGCCATTCACCGGCCCAGTCCGGGACTTCGCCCGCAGGCAGGGCCGATTGGCCGGACGCCCAGACCAGCAGCAGTCCCAGCGCGTGCTTGCAGGGGAACTTCCGGCTGGGGCAACTGCACTTGTACGCGGGGCCGGTGGTGTCCACCACCGTTTGATACGGCTTGCTTCCGCTTCCCTTGCACAGCCCCCACACCGCACCCGAACCGTCACACCCGCCGCCCGACCACGGGCCGGCCGAACCGAGCTTGCTCCCCGCCGTGCGTGAGGCGTCGTCAGGAGCCAGTGCCAGGACCTGCTCCACCGTCCAGCGCGCCGCCGGTCCGGCGGTGCGCAAGGGTTCTCCCCCGTGAGATAGCAGCATGGGAACGACGGTAGAGCCCACCACTGACAATCAACCTGACCTGCTCATTCGTCGTCCTGCGCAGCGTTTGGCTTTACCTTCTCTTTGCGATTCGCTGCGAGCTTCCGACCTCTGGATCCGGGGGGATCAACCGATGAGCCACACCGTCCGCAACGTCCGCACCAGTCGCAACTTCCGTACCGTCCGCACCGCGCGTACCGTCCTCTGCGCAGCGGTCGTCCTCGGCCTCGCCCTGGGCCTCGGCGCCTGCTCCGAGGCCGTGGACCAGGTGGACAAGGCCGTGGACGAGACGTACGGGGTCATCTACGAGGTCACCGGCACGGGCGTCGACGAGAACCAGTTCCACGGGGGCGGGGGCAAGGCCATGGAACCGAAGGCCGAGACCGTCGAGTCACCCACGCTGCCGTGGCGCAAGACCGTCACACTGCGCGGGATCATGCCGCCCGCCGTCACGCCGATCGCCCTGGACGAGGACGGGGCCGACGTCGCCTGCTCGATCACGCACAAGGGCAAGGTCGTCAAGGAGGCAGAGGGCGAGGGGCTCATCGCCGCGGGCGGCTGCGTCGCGGTCTCGCCGGTGGCGGGCTGAACTCTCTGCCCGTAGCGGCCGAATCGGCCCTGACCTGCGGTCGGGGCCGATTGTCAGTGCCATGGTGCACGGTGGGAACCACATCGGGTCGACCGATCTGGAGGGGGATCCATGACCGTGTCCGAAACCACCGCCACCGACGGCGTACAGGCCCTGCGACCGCATGCCGAGGACGCCTTCGCCCACGAGCTGAAGGCCCTTGCCGCGGCCGACGACCGCCCCCGGCCCGCCCGGTGGCGGCTTTCCCCGTGGGCCGTCGCCACCTATCTGCTCGGTGGCGCACTCCCGGACGGCACGGTGATCACGCCCAAGTACGTCGGCCCGCGCCGCCTCGTCGAAGTCGCCGTGACCACACTCGCCACCGACCGGGCCCTGCTGCTCCTCGGTGTTCCCGGCACCGCCAAGACCTGGGTGTCCGAGCACCTCGCGGCCGCCGTCAGCGGCGACTCGACACTGCTCGTCCAGGGCACGGCGGGCACCCCGGAGGAAGCCGTCCGCTACGGCTGGAACTACGCACAACTGCTCGCGCACGGCCCCAGCCGCGACGCCCTGGTGCCCAGCCCGCTCATGCGCGCCATGTCCGACGGCATGACGGCGCGGATCGAGGAACTCACCCGTATCCCCGCCGATGTACAGGACTCGCTCATCACGATCCTGTCGGAGAAGACGCTCCCCGTTCCCGAACTGGGCCAGGAGGTCCAGGCGGTTCGCGGCTTCAACGTCATCGCCACGGCCAACGACCGCGACCGCGGGGTCAACGAGCTGTCCAGCGCGCTGCGCCGCCGGTTCAACACCGTCGTGCTGCCGCTGCCGGAGACCCCCGATGCCGAGGTCGACATCGTCTCCCGGCGCGTCGACCAGATCGGACGCTCGCTCGACCTCCCGGCCGCGCCCGACGGCCTGGCCGAGATCCGACGCGTCGTCACCGTCTTCCGCGAGCTGCGCGACGGTGTCACCGCCGACGGACGCACCAAGCTCAAGTCCCCCTCGGGGACGCTGTCGACGGCCGAGGCGATCTCCGTCGTCACCAACGGCCTGGCACTGGCCGCACACTTCGGCGACGGAGTGCTGCGCCCCGGTGATGTGGCGGCGGGCATCCTCGGCGCGGTCGTCCGGGACCCCGCGGCCGACCGGGTGGTCTGGCAGGAGTATCTGGAGACCGTCGTCCGGGAGCGGGACGGGTGGAAGGACTTCTACCGCGCCTGTCGCGAGGTATCCGCATGACCCGGGCCGCGCGGCCCGGGGGACCGCTGCTGCTGGGGGTGCGGCACCACGGACCGGGCTCGGCCCGTGCCGTCCGTGCCGCCCTGGACGTCGCCCGCCCGCAGGCCGTGCTCATCGAGGGACCTCCGGAGGGTGACGCACTCCTTCCGCTGGCCGCCGACGAGCAGATGCGGCCGCCGGTCGCGCTGCTCGCCCACGCCGTGGACGATCCGGGGCAGGCGGCGTTCTGGCCTATGGCCGCTTTCTCGCCCGAATGGGCCGCGATCCGCTGGGCGCTGGCGCACGACGTGCCGGTCCGCTTCATCGACCTGCCCGCGGCGCATTCGCTGGCCATGGCACAGGCAGCGGAACGCCGGGACGGCCAGGACGGGGGCGTCGACGAGAACGGGGACAGGGACGGGGAGAGGGGCAGGGACCGGAACGGGGACGGAGACAGGGGCAGGGACAAAAAAGACGGGAACGGGGACGGAGTAGGGAGCGTGGACGGGGGGACGCCTGGCGGCGACTCGCCTGCGCGTGTCCCGATCGACCCCATCGGCGTACTGGCCGAAACGGCGGGTTACGACGACCCGGAGCGCTGGTGGGAGGACGTCGTCGAACACCGAACCCAGGACGGAGCGGCCGCCGACCCGCTGGCACCGTTCGCCGTGCTCGCCGAGGCGATGACGGCCCTGCGCGAGGTGTACGGCGACGGCGGCCATCCTCGTGACACCGTGCGGGAGGCGTACATGCGCATCCAACTGCGCAAGGCGGTGAAGGAGTTCGGCGACGGCCTTGCCGTTGTCTGCGGCGCCTGGCACGTGCCCGCGCTCGGCACGAGGACCACACTCGCCGCCGACCGAGCCCTGCTCAAGGGGCTGCCCAAGGTCAAGACCGAGTTGACCTGGGTGCCCTGGTCGCACCGCAGGCTCGCCCGGCACAGCGGTTACGGGGCGGGCATCGACTCGCCCGGCTGGTACGGACACCTCTTCGACGCGACCGACCGCCCGATCGAGCGGTGGATGACCAAGGTCGCCGGCCTCCTGCGCGACGAGGACCGGTTCGTCTCGTCCGCCCACGTCATCGAGGCCGTCCGGCTCGCCGAGACCCTCGCAGCCATGCGCGGCCGGCCGCTCGCCGGGCTGAGCGAGACCACCGATGCGATCAGGGCCGTGATGTGCGAGGGGTCCGACGTGCCGCTCGCGCTCGTACGGGACCGGCTGATCGTCGGCGAGACGCTCGGCGACGTACCGGAGGCCGCCCCCGCCGTTCCCCTGCAGCGCGACCTCGCCCGGCTGCAGCGCACGCTCCGGCTCAAACCGGAGGCGCTGGAGCGGGAGTTGGAGCTCGACCTGCGCAAGGACACCGACGCGGCCCGCAGCCGGCTGCTCCACCGGCTGCGGATCCTCGCCGTCGGCTGGGGCGAGCCCGCGACCGGCCGGGCCGGCACCGGCACCTTCCGGGAGAGCTGGCGGCTGCGCTGGGAACCCGAGCTGTACGTCCAGGTCGCTGAGGCCGGGACCTGGGGCACCACCGTGCTCTCCGCGGCGACCGCCAAGGCCGAGTTCCAGGCGACCTCGGCGACCGGCCTCGCCGACGTCACCGCACTGGCCGAGCACTGCCTCCTCGCAGACCTGCCCGACGCGCTGCCCGTGGTGATGCGGGCCCTCGCCGACCGTGCCGCGCTCGACGCCGACGTCGGGCATCTCGCCGATGCCCTGCCCGCGCTGGCCCGCACTCTGCGCTACGGCGACGTGCGGTCCACGGACACCGCGGCGCTCGGCGAGGTCGCGGCCGGGCTCGCCGAGCGGATCTGTGTCGGACTGCCACCCGCCTGCACCGGACTCGACGCCGACGGCGCCGCCGGACTGCGCCGCCGGGTGGACGGGGTCCACACCGCGATCGGCCTGCTCACCGGGGCCGCCAGAACGGACACCGACGGGGACGGGCTGCGCGAGCGCTGGACCGCCGTACTGCACAAGCTCGCCACCCGGGACACGGTCGCGGGCGTCATCCGGGGCCGCGCGGCCCGCCTGCTGCTCGACGAGGGGCGGCTCGCGGAGGACGACGCGGCACGGCTGATGGGCCTGGCCCTCTCGCCCGGCACACCTCCGGCCGACGCCGCGGCCTGGATCGAGGGGTTCGTCGGCGGAGCCGCCGGGGGAGGCATGCTCCTCGTCCACGACGAGCGACTGCTCGGCCTGGTCGACGCCTGGCTCACCGGGGTTCCCGCCGACACCTTCGCCGACGTGCTGCCCTTGCTGCGCCGCACCTTTTCGGCGTACGAAGCGGGCGTGCGGCGCACGCTGGGCGAGCTCGTACGGCGCGGTCCGGCCACCGGGGGCCCGGCGGCCGGGGCCGACGGCACCGTGGCGGCGGCACCCGGCTTCGGCCCCGGACTCGACGGAGCCCGAGCCGATGCGGTGGTACCGGTCCTGCGCCTCCTGCTCGGCCTGGACACCTCCACCGACGCCGACGCCGACATCGGCACCAACACTGGTGCAGGTGCAGGTGCAGGTGCAGGTGCAGGTGCAGGTGCAGGCGCAGGCGCCGACCCCGGCCCCGGCCCCGGCGCAGGCACCGACATGGATCCGGACCCGGATGACGTCGGCACGGACGAGAGAGCCGGGATCGTCGAGGAACCGCTGGGGGCGACGGGATGACCACGAACAGCGACGCGACGACCGCGAACGACCAAGAGGTGATCACGAACGACCATGGGGTGATCGCGAACGCGGCCGACACCGCACCGCACCGGGCTCACGGCTCGGCCCCCGGCCCGGCGGACCACCCGGTGCGCCCCGGCCGCGCGCGCCCCGGACCCGCCGACGACGAACGGTTGCGACGGTGGCGTCTGGTCCTGGGCGGCGACAGCGCAGAGAGCACCGGCTGCACCCTCACCGGACGCGACGCCGCGATGGACGGCGCACTGACCGCGCTCTACGGCGGCGGAGGCAGATCCGGCGGCCGGGGCGGGACCAACCGCTCGGCCGGACTCGGGGCCTCCGCCCCCTCCGTGGCCCGTTGGCTCGGCGACATCCGCACGTACTTCCCCAGCTCCGTCGTCCAGGTCATGCAGCGTGACGCGATCGACCGGCTCGGCCTCTCCGCACTGCTCCTCGAACCGGAGATGCTGGAGGCCGTCGAGGCGGACGTCCATCTCGTCGGAACGCTCCTCTCGCTCAACAAGGCCATGCCCGAGACGACGAAGGAGACCGCCAGAGCGGTCGTACGCAAGGTCGTCGACGACCTGGAGAAGCGGCTCGCCACCCGCACCCGGGCCACACTCACCGGCGCGCTGGACCGCTCGGCGAAGATCAACCGGCCCCGCCACCACGACATCGACTGGAACCGCACCATCCGGGCCAACCTCAAGAACTACCTCCCGGAGTACGGCACCGTCGTCCCCGAGCGGCTCATCGGCTACGGGCGGGCCGCGCAGTCCGTGAAGAAGGACGTCATCCTCTGCATCGACCAGTCGGGATCGATGGCCGCCTCCGTCGTCTACGCCTCCGTCTTCGGCGCGGTGCTCGCCTCCATGCGCACCCTGCGGACCAGACTCGTCGTCTTCGACACGGCCGTGGTCGACCTCACCGACCAGCTCGACGACCCCGTCGACGTACTCTTCGGCACCCAACTCGGCGGCGGCACCGACATCAACCGCGCGCTCGCCTACTGCCAGTCGAGGATCACTCGGCCCGCCGACACCGTCGTCGTACTCATCAGCGACCTGTACGAGGGCGGCATACGCAACGAGATGCTGAAGCGGGTCGCCGCGATGAAGGCGTCCGGCGTGCAGTTCGTGACGCTGCTCGCGCTGTCCGACGAGGGCGCTCCCGCCTATGACCGTGACCACGCGGCGGCCCTCGGGGCTCTGGGCGCCCCGGCGTTCGCATGCACGCCGGACCTCTTCCCGGAAGTGATGGCGGCGGCGATCGAGAAGAGGCCGCTTCCCGTACCGGACAAGGAGGCCCCCCGGTGAGGCCCGTCGGTGAGGTCCGTAGATGAGGCCCGTGGGGGAGGCCCCTCGGAGAGGTCCCTCGGTGCGGCCCGTCATCGAGGCCTGCCGGGGAATCGGGGAGGGGAATCGGGGAACGGGGCTCGCGCCGGTGGTGAAAGGGGGCTCGCTCCCCGCCCGTCCGGGGTCCGTCCCCGCGCACCGCGCGGCGCGGTGTCGGCCACCGCGACCCGGCCCTCGGCGAGGTCTGTGACCGTAATCACCGCCCAGGTGGGATCTGCGATTTAGGGTCCTGTCGAGCGCGGGGATAACCTGCGAGATGGACATGCCGCGTACCCCGGGTCACCCTGTGCGCCTTCCTAGTGACAGAGCAGTCACATTGCCCCTCGCGGCACGCCCACGCAGAAAACGAACCGCGAGACCATTGATTAAGGGACGGACGCGCGTGGACCTGTTCGAGTACCAGGCGAGGGACCTCTTCGCCAAGCACGGTGTACCGGTGCTGGCCGGTGAAGTCATCGACACGCCTGAGGCAGCCCGCGAGGCGACCGAGCGGCTGGGCGGCAAGTCGGTCGTCAAGGCGCAGGTGAAGGTCGGCGGCCGCGGCAAGGCCGGCGGCGTCAAGCTGGCCGCCACCCCCGACGAGGCGGTCGCCCGCGCGACCGACATCCTCGGCATGGACATCAAGGGCCACACGGTCCACAAGGTGATGATCGCCGAGACCGCGCCGGAGATTCTTGAGGAGTACTACGTCTCGTACCTCCTCGACCGCACCAACCGCACCTTCCTGGCCATGGCCTCGGTGCAGGGCGGCATGGACATCGAGGAGGTCGCGGAGAAGACCCCCGAGGCCCTCGCGAAGGTCCCGGTCGACTCCAACACCGGAGTCACGATCGAGAAGGCCCGCGAGATCGTGGCCCAGGCGAAGTTCCCGGCCGAGGTGGCCGAGAAGGTCGCCGAGGTCATGGTGACGCTGTGGGACACCTTCGTCGCCGAGGACGCGCTCCTCGTCGAGGTCAACCCGCTCGCCAAGGTCGCCTCCGGTGACGTCCTGGCGCTGGACGGCAAGGTGTCTCTCGACGAGAACGCCGACTTCCGTCAGCCCGAGCACGAGGCGCTTGAGGACAAGGCCGCGGCCAACCCGCTCGAGGCCGCCGCCAAGGCCAAGAACCTCAACTACGTCAAGCTCGACGGCGAGGTCGGCATCATCGGTAACGGTGCCGGTCTGGTCATGTCGACGCTGGACGTCGTCGCGTACGCCGGTGAGAACCACGGCAACGTGAAGCCCGCCAACTTCCTCGACATCGGTGGCGGTGCCTCCGCCGAGGTCATGGCGAACGGCCTGGAGATCATCCTCGGCGACCCGGACGTCAAGTCCGTCTTCGTCAACGTCTTCGGTGGCATCACCGCGTGCGACGAGGTCGCCAACGGCATCGTCCAGGCGCTTGCGCTGCTCAAGTCCAAGGGCGAGGAAGTCACCAAGCCGCTGGTCGTGCGCCTCGACGGCAACAACGCGGAGCTGGGTCGCAAGATCCTTTCCGACGCCAACCACCCGCTCGTTCAGCGCGTGGACACCATGGACGGCGCGGCCGACAAGGCCGCCGAGCTCGCCGCGGCTGCGAAGTAAAGGACGAGGGACTCCAACACCATGGCAATCTTCCTCACCAAGGACAGCAAGGTCATCGTCCAGGGGATGACCGGTGCCACCGGCATGAAGCACACCAAGCTCATGCTCGCCGACGGCACCAACATCGTCGGCGGCGTGAACCCGCGCAAGGCCGGCACGTCCGTCGACTTCGACGGCACCGAGGTTCCCGTGTTCGGGACCGTCGCCGAGGCGATGGAGAAGACCGGCGCGAACGTGTCGGTTCTCTTCGTGCCGCCGGCCTTCGCCAAGGCCGCGGTCGTCGAGGCGATCGACGCCGAGATCCCCCTCGCCGTCGTGATCACCGAGGGCATCGCCGTCCACGACTCCGCCGCCTTCTGGGCGTACGCGGGCTCGAAGGGCAACAAGACCCGGATCATCGGCCCGAACTGCCCCGGCCTGATCACCCCCGGTCAGTCCAACGCCGGCATCATCCCGGGCGACATCACCAAGCCCGGCCGCATCGGTCTCGTGTCCAAGTCCGGCACGCTGACCTACCAGATGATGTACGAGCTCCGTGACATCGGCTTCTCCTCCGCCGTCGGCATCGGTGGCGACCCGGTCATCGGTACGACGCACATCGACGCCCTCGCGGCGTTCGAGGCCGACCCCGAGACCGACCTGATCGTGATGATCGGCGAGATCGGCGGCGACGCCGAGGAGCGTGCGGCCGACTTCATCGCGAAGAACGTCACCAAGCCGGTCGTCGGTTACGTCGCGGGCTTCACCGCCCCCGAGGGCAAGACCATGGGCCACGCCGGCGCCATCGTCTCCGGCTCCTCCGGCACCGCGCAGGCGAAGAAGGAGGCCCTGGAGGCCGCCGGCGTCAAGGTCGGCAAGACGCCGACCGAGACCGCCAAGCTGGCGCGCGAGATCCTCGGCGCCTGATCGCCTGATCGCTTCACCGCGTCGGAGCAGCACCGCAGTATCGCGTCACCGCACAGACGGCGCGGGCCCGTACCCCGGTCAGGGGTACGGGCCCGCGCCGTCTCTCGCCGCGCCTCGCCGCACGGCGATTCCGTCTCTCGCCGCGCGGCCGTGGCTCAGGCCGCGTTTCCGGCTGTGTGCTCGGCCGTGGCGCCGTCCGGGGGCTGTCCGTCGGTGGGCCCTCGTTCGAGTCCAGCCGGTCCCCGTACGTGTTCAGCCGGGCTCGGGGAGCAGCCGGGCCGGGCCCTGTACGAGCTCGCCGTGCAGCTGCCTCTGCAGGTTCAGGTCCTGAGGCGTCAGTTTCTGCGGGCCGCCTCGTGGCGGCACCCCCTCGACCTGCCGAGCGGGTGACTCCGGGGTCTCGTAGCGCGTCGGAGCCGTCGCCAGGGTGAACAGCGTCAGCCCGATGAGCAGCAGCGTGAAGGAGATGACGGTCCTCGTCCACAGCTGCGCCCTGCGCTCGCTGTCCGTCCGGACAGCGTCGGGCGAGGGGAGCGAGGCGGGAGTCTGGGCCCCGGCCAGCGCGCCGAGCTGTTGATGCAGGAGCGCCGACTGTTCCGCGGGGGACGACGGTTCCGCCAGCTCGGGCAGCCGCTCGGCGACTGCGGCACGTGCGTTCATCAGCCGGCTCGCCGCCGCCGGAGTGCTGGCCTCCGTCTCCGCCGCGGTCTCCGGCAGGTCCAGGCCGACACCGTCGTAGAGCAGCAGGGTGCGACGGTACGAGGGCGGCAGGTCGAGCAGCGCGCCGAGCAGGGCGCGCGCACCGGGTTCAGCGGGGGGCGGGTCGAGCCGGCGGTGCGTGCGGCGCAGCCGGTGCCAGGGGGACATCGCGTACTCGTACGCGGCGGCCCGCACCCAGCCCACCGGATCCCGGTCCACCGCGACCTCGGGCCAGCGCTCCCAGGCCCGCGCGAAGGCCCGCACGACGGATTCGTGGGAGAGGCCCCGGCGCCCGGTCAGCAGGAACGTCTGGCGGAAAAGGGGGGCGGCGTAGTGCTTGTACAAGGCATCGAAGGCCGCGACCGCCGCCTCGGCTGTTGCTTCGGCTGAGGCTTCGGCAGCTGCTGCCTCTGTCGCTTCCGGTGCTTCCGGTGTCTTCGGTGACCCGGGTGACTTCCGTGACTTCCGTGACTCCCGTGACTTCCGTGACTCCGGTGCCAGGGTTGCTTCACGGGCATCAGGTGCTTCACGTGCGCCGGATGCGCCGGGCAGATCTGGCGTGGTGCCGGGCTCGGTCGGGGCCATGGCGGTGCTCCCGGTGGCTTCGACGGGGGTCGGCGTACGGGGCGGAGTACGGGTCGGAGTACGGGACGGCGGTTTCGTGGACGTCACCGGCTTGGACCACCTCGCGACCGTCGTCGTCGGCGTCGCCGGGCGGGCCGCCCGCTTGGCGGCGGCCTTGGGCCGCGTGTTCGGGGCGGTGGACTTGGTCCGGACGTGCGGAGGCGTGGCCTGCGGGTCCGTCCGGCTGCCGCTGATGAGCGTGGCATACACCTCGCCCTGTCGCCCCCGGGGCGTGGCGCGGCCCGTCTCCCAGGACCGGACTGTGGCCGGGGTGACGCCCACCGCCATCGCGACCTGCTCTTCACTCAGCGACTTCGCCTCACGCAGCCTGCGCCGCTCCGTGGGGGAGGGGAGCGGAAGGGCGGCGGCCGCATCGGTCGAACTCTGCGTCATGAACGAACCCCCCTGGACCTGCGCTGAGCAAAAAAGTACATAAACGCATTTTGGGCGACACAACGGCTGTTCGCCCGTTACACGGAATAAGTGCGTGTCGTTGGGAGCATGGCGGTGTGACCCAAGTGACCGAAGGCACCCCTTCGTTGTCGGCAGAGCGGGCCAGGTCCGCCGGGCTGGCGTTCACCTTCCTGCGCGGGGCTCTCGCGGCCGGACTGGGGCTGAGTGCGCTCACCGTGCTGGTGATGGTGCTGTGGATCAGCTCTCCGGCCTCCGACAACGGCCCCGGCGGGGCCCTCCATACGGCGGCCGGGCTCTGGCTGCTCGCCCATGGCGCCGAGCTGATCAGGACCGACACGCTCGGCGGAACGCCCGCCCCGGTCGGCCTCGTTCCGCTGCTGCCCACCGTCCTGCCGGTGTGGCTGGTGCACCGCGCGGCCCGGGACGCGCTGGAGGCGCACGAGGGGCGTTCGGCGCCCTCGGCGGCGAGTGCGTTCGCCCTGGTCACCGGCGGATATCTGCTGGTCGGTGGCGCCGTCGCGCTCTACGCGCGGGGCGGTTCGCCGTCCGTGCAGATTCCGTCGCTGCTCTTCCCCGCGGTCTTTGTGGTGGCGGCCGCGGCGGGGGCCGGGGTCTGGACGGCATCCGGGCGCCCGATCGGGCCGCCGCCGTCCTGGGCGCCGGTGCGCCTGCACGAGGAGCTGGCGCGTTCCCGGTTCAGGGAGCGCGCCGACACGGCCTGCCGGTCGGCCGCGGCCGGTGTGGCGGCGCTGCTCGGCGGCGGGGCGCTGCTCGTCGCGGTGGGGCTGGTGTGGCACGCGTCGGCGGCGCAGCAGTCGTTCGTCCACCTCTCGGGCGGCTGGGCGGGCCGGGTCTCGGTGCTGCTGCTCGCGCTGGTGCTGGTGCCGAACGCGGCGGTGTGGGGTGCCGCGTACGGAATGGGGCCGGGTTTCGCGCTCGGTACGGCGTCCACGGCCACCCCGCTCGCGTTCTCGGGGCGTCCGGCACTGCCCGTCTTCCCGTTGCTCGCCGCGGTCCCGGACCAGGGTCCGGGGACGGTCCTGAACTGGGCGGCCGCGGCGGTGCCGGTCGGGGCCGGGGTAATGGTCGCCTGGTTCACGGTACGGCGGGCCGCGCCCGCCGACGCCGGACGGGACGGGGCGTGGAGCCCGCGGGAGACCGCGTTGACGGCCGGGCTGGGGGCGCTGGGGTGCGGGGTGGGTACGGCGGTGCTGGCCGCCGCCGCGGGAGGACCGCTCGGCACCCGGGCGTTGGCGGAGTTCGGACCGTCGTGGTGGCTGACCGGTGCGGCGGCCCTGGCGTGGACGGCGCTGCTCGGTGTTCCCGGAGCGCTCCTGGTGCGGGCCTGGCGGCTGCGGGGCGGCGACCGGGGCCCGGCACGGGAGACGGCGGAGACGGCAGGGGCACCCGCGGTCCGGGCACTCGGGGAGGCCCCCGAGCAGGTGCCGCAGGAACCGGGGGGCGGCGGCCGGAGGTGGTGGACGCGGTCCGGGCGCCGGGACGCAGGAGAGCGGACCGAGCCGGTGCCCGCGTCCGGATCGATGCACGTATCCGGAACGGCGTCCCCATCCGGAACCGTGCCCGTATCCGGAACGATGCCCGTGCCGGGAACGGTGCCCGCCTCCGGACGCGCCTACGGGCCCCGGGTATCGGCCACGGCGAGCGGTGCCGGGGCGGCGTCCGCGACGGGCGGTGCGGGCAGTGAGGGCGGGGACGCGGAGCCGTACGACTTCCTGCCGGCCGAACCCTGGCACGAACCGACGGCGGCCCGGCCTCCCGAGGAGGCCGGGCCGTTTGGCAGTGCGTGAGGTGTCAGCTCTTGACGCCGAAGAAGGGTTCCAGCGGCTTCGGCAGCAGGTCGTTGCAGGCCAGCTGACCGGACTTGGTCAGGGCGTCGTTCACACAGGTGTAGTAGTCGCGGTAGACCAGTTGCACCGTGAACGTCGTGGCGACGATCGAGAGCGCGAGCAGAGCCGTCACCAACCCGCTGACCGCGGCGGTGGTCTGCTGCCTGCCGTAGCCCGGGGCGGGAGCGCCGGGCGCGCCTCCGGGCCCGGTCGCGGGCCCGGGGACATGACCGGAACCGGAACCCTGAAGGGGGCCGGGAGCCGGCGTACCGGACACCGCGCCCGCTCCGGGGACCCGGGCGGCGGCGCCCGGTGCGGACGCGTCCCTCGGCTTCGCCCGGAGCGAGCTGATCGACCAGTACACGGCGAGTGCGCCGAGCAGCAGGGCGATCTCCGGGAAGTCGAAGAGCGCGAAGAAGAAGGCCCACATGCCGCAGAGCAGCGCGTAGCGGGCACGGCGCTGGGCGGGATCGGTCGGATCCCAGCGCAGTCCGCCCCGGTTGCCCTCGGGGCCGCCCTGGCTGTTCGGCCCGCCCTGGCCTCCGGGACGGCCACCGAAGCCGCCGCCCTGGCGGCCGGGCTGCCGGCTGCTCCACTGGCCGCCCCAGACCGGCCGGTCGCCGGAGGAATCGCCTTCGGGCGACCCGTCGCCGTTGCCCCGGCCCCCGTGCCCCTGGCCGTCCTTGCCGTTGCCGTTTCCGGTGTTCGAGGGGTGGCGGGGCTGCCAGGGCTGGTCGGGCCGGTTCTCGGGCGGCGGGGCGAACGGGTTGTCGTCGGAAGGCGAACCCGAAGGAGAGGAGCCGGAGGAAGCACCGGAGGAGCCGGAAGAACCGGGGGAGCCGGAAGAAGAAGGGCCCGTGGGGGACTGGCGCTCTCGCAGCAGCAGCGAGGTCCGCTCGGGCAGCGGGTGGCGGAAGGCGGTGCGGCGGCGTCGGTCCGGCATATGGTGAACGTCTTCCCCATCTCGTCATTTCCGCCCTGCGGACGGTTCCCTGTCCCCTGACGCTACCTCCCGGCCAGGAGGGGCCGAAAGCTGGGAGCGGCTGCGCCGTGCGGCCGAGGACCGCTCTCCGGACACTCCCACGCCCTCCCCCGGCCGGTCCCATGGCCGATCAGCCGCCGATCAGAGGGCAAACCAGAGGCCGGACCGAGGCCGATCAGCCGCCGAAAGGAGGCCGATCATCACACTGCTCGCAGTCGATCCGGAGTCGGGCCGGGGCCTCTCACCCCCGTCCCGTGGGGGTCTTCCGAGGTGCCGGTATCGTTGCTGACGGTCGGCTCGTTCGTAGAGTTCCCCGTATCGAGGGGCTCGATTCTTTCGTACGACCATACAAATCAGCGTCGCTCTGCTTCACCACGCGAGAAAGGGCCCAGCCGTGGCCTCCCCGCCCCCCGCCGCCACGCCGACCCGACTGGTCGTCCTGGTCTCCGGCTCCGGTACGAACCTTCAAGCCCTGCTCGACGCCATCGGTGACGACCCCGAGGGCTTCGGCGCCCAGGTCGTCGCGGTCGGCGCCGACCGCTCCGGCATCGTCGGCCTGGACCGGGCGGAGCGCGCCGGGCTGCCGACCTTCGTGTGCAGGGTCAAGGACTACGCCGACCGCGACGAGTGGGACGCGGCACTCGCGGCCGCGACGGCCGAGCACCGCCCGGACCTCGTGGTGTCCGCGGGGTTCATGAAGATCGTGGGCAAGGAGTTCCTCGCCCGGTTCGGTGGCCGGTTCATCAACACCCACCCCGCCCTGCTTCCCAGCTTTCCCGGTGCCCATGGGGTGCGTGACGCCCTCGCGTACGGCGTGAAGGTCACCGGGTGCACCGTCCACTTCGTCGACGACGGCGTCGACACCGGTCCGATCATCGCGCAGGGCGTGGTCGAGGTGGCCGAAGAGGACACGACGGAGGGCGAAGCCGCTCTCCACGAACGCATCAAGGAAGTCGAGCGCAAGCTGCTCGTCGAGGCCGTGGGGCGACTCGCCCGTGACGGCTATCGCATTGAGGGACGAAAGGTTCATCTCGGTCATGTCGGTGAATAAGCCCATCCGCCGCGCCCTGGTCAGTGTCTACGACAAGACGGGGCTCGAAGACCTCGCCCGCGGTCTGCACGAGGCGGGTGTCGAGCTCGTCTCCACCGGCTCCACCGCAGGACGGATCGCCGCCGCCGGAGTGCCGGTCACCAAGGTCGAGGAGCTCACCGGCTTCCCCGAGTGCCTCGACGGCCGCGTGAAGACGCTGCACCCGCGCGTCCACGCCGGCATCCTCGCGGACCTGCGCCTGGACGCGCACCGCGAGCAGCTCGCCGAGCTGGGCGTGGAGCCGTTCGACCTGGTGGTCGTGAACCTCTACCCGTTCAAGGAGACCGTCGCCTCCGGCGCGTCCGCCGACGAGTGCGTGGAGCAGATCGACATCGGCGGCCCGTCCATGGTGCGCGCCGCCGCCAAGAACCACCCGTCCGTGGCCGTCGTCACCAGCCCCGCGCGGTACGCCGACGTCCTCGCCGCGGTCAAGGCGGGCGGCTTCGACCTGACGGCCCGCAAGCGTCTGGCCGCCGAGGCGTTCCAGCACACCGCCGCGTACGACGTGGCCGTGGCCTCCTGGTTCGCGGACGATTACGCCGCCGCCGACGACTCGGGCTTCCCCGACTTCTTCGGTGCCACGTACGACCGCAAGAACGTCCTGCGGTACGGCGAGAACCCGCACCAGCCCGCCGCGCTCTACACCTCCGGCGCCGGTGGCCTGGCCGAGGCGGAGCAGCTGCACGGCAAGGAGATGTCGTACAACAACTACACGGACACCGACGCCGCGCGCCGGGCCGCGTACGACCACGCCGAGCCGTGCGTCGCGATCATCAAGCACGCCAACCCGTGCGGTATCGCGATCGCCGAGGACGTCGCCGAGGCGCACCGCAACGCGCACGCCTGCGACCCGCTGTCGGCCTTCGGCGGTGTCATCGCCGTCAACCGTCCGGTGACCGTCGCCCTGGCCGAGCAGGTCGCGGAGATCTTCACCGAGGTCATCGTCGCCCCGGCGTACGAGGACGGCGCGGTCGAGGTCCTGGCCCGCAAGAAGAACATCCGCGTGCTGCGCTGTCCCGACGCGCCGACCGCCCCGGTCGAGGTCAAGCCGATCGACGGCGGCGCGCTGCTCCAGGTCACCGACCGCCTCCAGGCCGACGGTGACGACCCGGCCAACTGGACCCTCGCCACCGGTGAGGCCCTCTCCGAGGACGAGCTGAAGGAGCTCGCCTTCGCGTGGAAGGCCTGCCGCGCGGTCAAGTCCAACGCGATCCTGCTCGCCAAGGGCGGCGCCTCGGTCGGCGTCGGCATGGGCCAGGTCAACCGGGTCGACTCCGCGAAGCTGGCCGTCGAGCGGGCGGGCGAGGAGCGGGCGCGGGGCGCGTACGCCGCCTCGGACGCGTTCTTCCCGTTCCCGGACGGGCTGGAGATCCTGACCGCGGCCGGCGTCAAGGCCGTGGCCCAGCCGGGCGGTTCGGTCCGCGACGAACTGGTCGTGGAGGCCGCGAAGAAGGCGGGCGTGACCATGTACTTCACCGGTACGCGGCACTTCTTCCACTGACGTCGGGCCACTGACATCCGGCCCGGAAAGGCCGAAGGCCGTAAACCCGCGAGCGTGCGGGTTTACGGCCTTCTTCGTTCCCGTGGGGAACGTGCAGGCTGAACGTCTCAGAACTGCGGCTGCTGCTGCCGGTTGAACCAGGCGTTGCCGTCGGCCCTCGCGACGAAGACGATGATCAGCACGGCGAGAACCGTGTGCACGAGGCCGAAGAAGACGAACGGGTAGATGCCGAGAATCGCGGTGATCGCGCCGAAGACGATCGCCGCGATGCGGATGCCGTTGGTCCCCTTGCCGAACTTCACAGCCAGGAACACGGCGAAGGCACCCCACAGCACCGCGAAGACCACGATGCCCCACAGGGCGTTGCCGGAGTAGTCGGCAAGCTGCTGGAACTGGACGTCGTCCTTGAGCGTCGCGTCGTTCTTGGCGGCGCTCACGGCCGCGGCGCCGAGCGCGAAGATGACCGCGCCGATGACCTGCAGGCCGGTGATCACGTAGAGCATGACGCGGGCCGCCTTCACGCCGCCCGGCATCTCGGTGGGTACGCCGGGGAAGCCGTATCCGCCCTGCACGGGCGGAGCCGCGGGGTAGCCGCCCTGCTGCGGCACGCCCTGCGGGGACTGCTGCGGGTAGCCGTACCCCGGCTGCCCGCCCTGCTGCTGGCCGTAGGGGTTGTTCGGGTCGCCGAAGCTCATGGCGAAATTCCTCCGTTGTAAAAAGTGCGGGGACGACGCGGTCCGGGCGGAGGAAACATGCGCAATGAGTACGGTCTGTCCCCCCGACACTGTCCGCGGTACTGCGCGGCTCATCGTGGTCTTGACATCGGCTTTTTGTCCAGTCGATAGCCGAATGCGTTGTGCAAGCGCAATCTGCCGGCCACCACCGGCACCCGGAATTGGTATGCGGGCGGGGTCATCCGCGAGTATGGAGACATGACTGCCCAGATTCTCGATGGCAAGGCCACCGCAGCCGCGATCAAGTCCGATCTCACCGTCCGCGTGGCGGCCCTCAAGGCGCAGGGCATCACCCCTGGCCTGGGAACCCTGCTGGTCGGGGACGACCCGGGCAGCCGGTGGTACGTGAACGGCAAGCACCGTGACTGCGCGCAGGTCGGCATCGGCTCCATCCAGCGCGAGCTCCCCGACACCGCCACCCAGGAGGAGATCGAGGACGTCGTACGGGAGCTCAACGCCAACCCCGAGTGCACGGGCTACATCGTGCAGCTTCCCCTCCCCAAGGGGATCGACACCAACCGCGTCCTGGAACTGATGGATCCGGCCAAGGACGCCGACGGCCTCCACCCGATGAACCTCGGCCGGCTCGTGCTCAACGAGGCGGGCCCGCTGCCCTGCACCCCGCAGGGTGTCGTCCAGTTGCTGCGCCACCACGACGTGGAGATCAACGGCGCGCATGTCGTGGTCGTCGGCCGCGGTGTCACGATCGGCCGCTCGATCCCGCTGCTGCTGACCCGCAAGTCCGAGAACGCCACGGTCACCCAGTGCCACACCGGTACGCGTGACCTCTCCGCCCAGCTCAAGCAGGCCGACATCATCGTCGCCGCCGCCGGAGTCCCGCACATCATCAAGCCCGAGGACGTGAAGCCGGGCGCGGCCGTGCTCGATGTCGGCGTCAGCCGGGACGAGAACGGCAAGATCGTCGGGGATGTCCACCCGGGCGTGGCGGAGGTCGCCGCCTGGATCTCCCCGAACCCGGGCGGCGTCGGCCCGATGACCCGCGCCCAGCTGCTCGTCAACGTGGTTGAGGCGGCCGAGCGCAACGCGGCCGACGCCGTCTGAGCCGGCTGCCCCGATCCGGAAGGAACCCCATGGGTGCTGGTAGGAGTCCGGCCGACCCGGCTGCCGAGGCGGACCGGACGTCTCCGGTGCCGTCAGGCGCGGACGCGGGCGTGGACGCGGAGACGGAGACAGGGGCAGGTGCGGGCGTGTCCGGTACGGGTGCCGACGCGGGTGCCGGTTCCGGTGCCGCTGCCGACGCGGCGGACGCGCCGGCGCCGGTCCACGGCGAGGCGGAAGCCGGTTCCGGTGCCGACGTGACGGATGAGGCCGCGGCGGTTCGTGGTGAGGCAGAAGCAGAAGCAGAAGCAGAAGCAGAAGCGGAAGTGAAAGCGGAAGCGGGGGCCGATGACGGCGCGGTCGCCGGCGCCGGTGTCGTGGACGCAGGTTCCGGCGGCGCCCCGGCAGACGCTCCGGCCGCCCGCTCGTCGCGGAGGTTTCCGTCGTTCACCCGGGACACCGCTCGGCCCGAGGGCGGTGGCCGGGCCGCCTCCGGGGACGCGCCCGCCCCGGCTCGGCAGTGGCCGCTGCTCGCCGTGCTCTGCACGGCCGGGATCGGGCTGCTGATCGTGGCCACCGACCCGTTCGCCGAGGCATTCAGGATCGGCACGATGCTGATCGGCGTGGCCCTCATCGGGGGCGCGGTGCTGCGGCTCGTCGTCCCGTCGGTGGGCATGCTGGCGGTCCGCTCCCGCTTCACCGACCTGGTGACGTACGGGCTGCTCGGCTTCCTCATCGTGATGCTCGCGCTGGTGGCGCAGCCCAAGCCGTGGCTGGACATTCCGTTCCTGGAGGACGCGGTCCACTTCACGATCCGCTGAGCCGCGTGCGGCTGCACCGCGCGCGGACGGTGTCCGTCCCCTCCCCCGAGGAGGGACGGACACCTGAGGACGGGCTCACCGGAACGCGGCCGCTCCGGAATGTGGCGACATGGGCGGCCTTGCCTCCGTCCTGCGTTCAGCCTTGTGGACGGCGAGGGCCGGTACAAGGGAACCCTGGGGCCTGTGGCACGGAAGTGACCATTCCGCCACGGTGTGATCGTCGCGCAACGGTGTGATCGGCCCGCGACGGCGCAATCACCGTGCAACGGTGGCGCCTTGAGTCCGCGCGGTGGCGCCGGGGGCGCGCGTGGAGGGGTGCGAGGACCCGAACACCCCCGTGCACCCCGGCTCCAGAACATTCGTCCGGCGCTCGTGCGGGCGCCTGGGCGGTCCGAAACGGAATCCGAAACAGAATCCGAAACGGAATATGGACCGGAATCCGGGCCGGAATCCGGACCGAATGCGGAATGGAGAACCGGATCCGGGCAAGAGGGGGGGCGGTGCCTCGTCGGAAGGTGCTGACGGACGAACTCGACCCGCAGGCAGGGGAGTTCGCCGGTCGGCCGCGGGGGCTGGGCATCCGGCGACGACGAGGACGCCCTCACCACCGACCGCGTCGCGAACGCCCCACCACGGGCCGTTGCGAGGACGCCCCACCGCCGGGCGGCCGTCTCCCAAGCGGTCGGCAGCGGGTCGGCAGCGGGGCGACAACGGGTCGGCAGCGGACCGATACGGCCGTGTGAGCGCTGTGTGACGAGTTGTGTGCGGTGCCACAGGGGGCCGGGCCGACCGGAGGTTCCGGGTCGGATAGCCTGATCGCTGGATATCTCTTCACATCAAGATTCAGAGATGTCCAGCACCAGGGGCCAGGAGCCCCCACCGCCAGCTGTCTAACGGAGATCGCCATGACCCGCACTCCCGTGAATGTCACCGTGACCGGCGCAGCCGGCCAGATCGGCTACGCGCTGCTCTTCCGCATCGCCTCCGGCCACCTGCTCGGCCCGGACGTGCCGGTCAACCTGCGTCTCCTGGAGATCCCGCAGGGTCTCAAGGCTGCCGAAGGCACCGCGATGGAGCTCGACGACTGCGCCTTCCCGCTGCTGCGCAACATTGAGATCACCGACGACGCCAATGTCGGTTTCGCCGGTGCCAACGTCGCCCTGCTGGTGGGTGCCCGCCCGCGCACGAAGGGCATGGAGCGCGGCGACCTGCTCTCCGCCAACGGCGGCATCTTCAAGCCGCAGGGCAAGGCCATCAACGACAACGCCGCGGACGACATCAAGGTCCTCGTCGTCGGCAACCCGGCCAACACCAACGCGCTCATCGCGCAGGCCGCCGCCCCGGACGTACCGGCCGAGCGCTTCACCGCGATGACCCGCCTCGACCACAACCGCGCGATTTCGCAGCTGGCCGCCAAGACCGGTGCCGCCGTCTCCGAGATCAAGAAGCTGACGATCTGGGGCAACCACTCGGCGACCCAGTACCCGGACATCTTCCACGCGGAGGTCGCCGGCAAGAACGCCGCCGAGCTCGTCGACGACGAGGCGTGGCTGGCCGACACCTTCATCCCGACCGTCGCCAAGCGCGGCGCCGCGATCATCGAGGCCCGTGGCGCGTCCTCGGCCGCCTCCGCCGCCAACGCCGCCATCGACCACGTCCACACCTGGGTCAACGGCACCGCCGCCGGTGACTGGACGTCCATGGGTATCCCGTCGGACGGCTCCTACGGTGTGCCCGAGGGCATCATCTCGTCCTTCCCGGTCACCACGGAGAACGGTACGTACAAGATCGTCCAGGGCCTGGACATCAACGAGTTCTCCCGTACGCGCATCGACGCGTCGGTGCAGGAGCTCATCGAGGAGCGCGACGCGGTCCGCGAGCTCGGTCTGATCTGATCCGCACGCCGATCTGATCCGCCCGCCCTCCGGGGCGCACCCCTCCGCCCCCGGCAGCAGTCGCTGCCGGGGGCGGAGGGGTTCTTCGTGCCGGTACGCGGCCGTGACCGGGGGCTGCCGACAGGGCGCGTATGCGCTCTCCGGCCGGACCTGCCGGAGCGGACCCCGGCGGCCATCGATGGCGGACAGGCGTGACCGCGCGGCCCGGGGCGGCTACCCCTTCCGCAGCTCGTCCGCGATCCCGCGCACGGCCGCCATGGCCCGGCGCTGCAACCCGGGGCCGAACGTGATCCGGGTGGCGCCCAGCCGCCCCAGCGCGTGCGGGGCCGGCCCGTCGGGCAGGCCGAGGGCGTTGAGCGGGGCAGGGACGGCGGCGGCCAGCCGGGGCAGGGAATCGGGCGGGGCCACGATCGGGTAGACGCAGTCCGCGCCCGCCGCCACGTACAGCAGGGCGCGGCGCACTGTCTCCGCCTCCTGGTCCGTTCCGTCGGGGACGCCGTGGACGTAGGTGTCGACGCGGGCGTTGACGAAGAGCCGGTCGCCCGCGACCGCCCGCACCTCCGCCAGCCGGTCCGCCTGCCGCTGGGCGTCGACGAGGACGCCGTCGACCGAGTCCTCCAGATTGCAGCCGACGGCCCCGGTCTCCAGGAGCCGCTCCACCAGCTCCTTCGGCGCCAGCCCGTAACCCCCTTCGATGTCCGCCGAGACGGCCACGGTGACCGGGACGGCGCGGACGATCCTGGCCACGGCCGCGAACATCTCGGCGGCGGGCGTCGCCCCGTCCTCGTAGCCGAGCGAGGCAGCGACCCCGGCGCTGGGTGTGGCGAGCGCCGGGAAACCCGCCTCGGCGAAGACGCGGGCGCTCGCCGCGTCCCACGGACCGGGGAGGATCAGCGGGTCGCCGGGCGTGCGGTCGTGGTGCAGGGCTCGGAGGGCGGATGCGGTCATCACGGGGCTCCCGGGGCGGTCCGGCAAAGGGGCGGGCAGAGGGGCGAGAGACGGGCAGCGGGGCGGGCGGGGTGCGGGACGCGGCGGGCGTGCCGGGTCAGTGCTTGATGTCGCCCGGCTTGTAGTGGCCGGGGATCTTGCGGGTGGCCACGGCGAACCGGTTCCAGGCGTTGATCGTCGTGATCGCGGCGACGAGGTGGGCGAGCTCGGTCTCGTCGAAGTGCTCGGCGGCCTTCTCCCACACCTCGTCCGGCACGAAACCGTCGGTCAGTACGGTCACGGCCTCGGTCAGCTCGATGGCCGCGATTTCCTTCGGCGTGTAGAAGTGCTGCGACTCCCTCCATGCGCTGAGCTGGACGATCCGCTCGACGGACTCGCCCGCCGCGAGCGCGTCCTTGGAGTGCATGTCGAGGCAGTACGCGCAGTGGTTGAGCTGCGAGGACCGGATCCTCACCAGCTCCCCGACGACCGGGTCGAGGCCCCTGTAGGACGCGGCGTCCAGCCGGACCATGGCTTTGAAGACATCGGGGGCCTTCTCGGCCCACTCCTGCAGACGAGGAGTGTGCTCGGGGTTGAGTTCGGAGGGCGATTGGCTGTGCTCGTGCGTCGTCATGGGTATGACGCTACGCGGCGGGCGGCACAACTGTATGGTCCATTTCCATGACAGATCCCTGGGCCACTTTCGGTGCCGACCTGCATCTGGAGACGACGGGTTCGGCAGGGCTGCGGGCCGGGCTCATGGACGCCCTGCGCGAGGCCGTACGGACGGGGCGGCTGGCGCCCGGCACCCGGCTGCCGTCCTCCCGCAGCCTCGCCGTCGACCTCGGTATCGCCCGGAACACCGTCGCCGACGCGTACGCGGAGCTGGTCGCCGAGGGCTGGCTCACCGCCCGGCAGGGTTCGGGGACCAGGGTGGCGCAGCGGGCCGAGCCGCGCCCGGCGGCCAGGAGGACGGCGAGGGCCCGGCCGGTGCACTCCCGGCCCGTCCACAACCTCCTGTCGGGATCGCCCGACCTCTCGACGTTCCCGCGCGCCGACTGGCTCAAGGCGGCCCGCCGTGCCCTGACCGCCGCGCCCAATGACGCCTTCGGATACGGAGACCCGCGCGGGCGCATCGAGCTGCGCACCGTACTCGCCGACTATCTGGCCCGCGCCCGCGGTGTGTACGCGGACCCGGAGCGGATCGTGATCTGCGCCGGTTTCGTGCAGGCGCTGAAGTTGATGGGGGCCGTGCTGCGCAAGCGGCGGGTGCGGGAGGTGGCCATCGAGTCGTACGGACTCGACGTGCACTGGCAACTGCTCGCGGACGCCGGGCTGCGCATGCCCTGCCTGTCGGTCGACGGGCTCGGGGCCAGGACCGGCGAACTGGCCGGGCTGCGCGGTGCGGGCGCGGTCCTGATGACGCCCGCGCACCAGTTCCCGACGGGGGTGCCGCTCCATCCCGACCGGCGGGCCGCGGCGGTCGACTGGGCGCGCGGCACGGGCGGGCTGATCCTGGAGGACGACTACGACGGCGAGTTCCGCTACGACCGGCTGCCGGTCGGCGCGCTCCAGGGACTCGACCCGGAACGCGTCGTCCACCTGGGGACGACCAGCAAATCCCTGGCGCCGGGGCTGCGGCTGGGGTGGATGGTGCTGCCAGGAAGCCTGGTGCAGGAGGTGACCGAGGCGAAGGGGCCGAGCGACTGGTCGTCGAGCGCGTTGGAGCAGTTGACGCTCGCGGAGTTCATCACGTCGGGCGCGTACGACCGCCATGTGCGGGCGATGCGGCTGCGCTATCGCCGCCGCCGTGATCAACTCGTCGCGGTACTGGCGGAACAGGCCCCCGATGTGCGGGTCAGCGGTATCGCCGCCGGTCTGCATGCCGTCCTTGAACTCCCGGAGGGCACCGAGGCAGCGGCGCTGCGGGCGGCCGCGTGGCAGGGGCTCGCGCTGGAGGGACTCTCGCGCTTCCGGTGCCCGCAGGCGCCGCCGGGGCGCGACGCGCTGGTCATCGGGTACGGGACGCCGACCGACAGCGCCTGGGCGGGGGCGCTGGAAGCCCTTTGCCGGGTGCTCTCCTGAGACCGGGAACGCGAAGGTCCCGCCCGGGAACGGTCCGGGCGGGGCTCGTGTCCCTCACCGCGCGGGGCTGAGGAGCGCGCGGCAACGAGTCAGCCGACGGCACCGAGGATCGGCGCCCAGGTGGGACCGGTGAGTGCGGCCACCGCCTGCTTCTGGGAGAGCGGGGGAGTGTCACGGGTCGGCTTCGGCCTGTTTCCGTTACCGAAGTCGCCGGCGGTGTTCCACTGCACCATCTGGAGCTGGGCGCCGGTCGACTTCAGGGTCACCGTCGTCGTCCAGCGGTGAGCGATGTCGGAGTCGGGGACGGGGTCGGCACCGATCGGCTGCCTTTCCGCGATCTTCTCCGACATCACCAGGGCTCCGCCGGGAAGCGCGGCGCTGCTCGGCAGTTCGCTCAGCTTGCAGGTGTCGCCGACCTCGGCACGCCCGACCGTATTGTCGCAGTTCAGCCCTTCCCCGTCCCTGAGCGGCAGCTTGAGCCGCAGGGCCGAGACACCGACGTTGGCGGCGCCGTGCCCGTCGTTGACGTCCACTCCGCCGTTGGCGACCCACCCGCCGGACGGATTCGAGGGGTCGTTGCTCTGTCCGTCCTCCTGGCCGAACCGGCTCCCGGGGAACGTCTTCTTCACAGCGTCGATCATCTGGGTGCCGGTGATCGCGGAACGGGGCATCGCCAGCGCCACCGTCTCCATGTCGGATCCTTCGGAGAGAGTCCCGGCGAGCGCACCGGGGAGCACCAGGCCGGCCGCCGCGATCGCGGCGCAGGCGCCGACCCCGGCGACGATGCCCGCGCTGCGCCGACGCCGACTGCGGCTCCGCCCGCGCTGGACGGCTCCGCTCGTGAGCGCGGTGAGATCGGGGGCGAGGGAGTCGGTCGCGCGGTCCAGGGCGTGTGCGAGGTCTGCTTCGAACGGCATGCTGGCGTCACCTTTTCTGTCGCTGATGGGGATGGTGCGGTGGGTTCGACCTGTGTGCACCGGTGTTCAGTGCGGAACCAGGTCGGACAGGCTGTCGCCGAGCAACGCGCGCACCCTGTTGAGTGCCCGGGTGCCCTGGGAGCGGACCGCGCTGCTGCTCAGCTTGAGCATCCGGGCGGTCTCCTCGATGCTGCGGTCGTCCCAGTAGCGCAGCAGCAGCACCGCCCGGTCCCGGGGCGGCAGTTGGCCGAGCGCGTCGAGCAGGGTGAGCCGCAGTGCGGCGTCCGGGCCGGCCGCCGCGCTGTCGGGCATGTTCCCGATGGGGCGCTCGCCGGTGCTCCGCCGGCGCCGCAGGGTGAGGGAGGTGCGGACCAGAACCGTCTGGGCGTAGGCCGCCGGGCTGTCCGCCCTGGCCACCCGCTTCCAGTGCACGTACACCCGGCTGAGGGTTTCCTGGACCAGGTCCTCGGCGAGATGTGTGTCGCCGGCCGCGAGGACGTATGCCGAGCGGTACAGCGCCTTCGCCCTCGCGGCAACGAACTCCAGGTACTGATCCTCCTGTGCTGATTTCACTCGGCCCCCGCCTGTTCTCTTGTTCCGTGATCCCCGTGCATACCCTCTTGACTACGTGGGACGGCAGGATGTCGCGCGCGACAGGAGCACCTTCTTTTCCACCGCTGCCGCGTCAGCAGTGTTCCGCGGGGGTCGGAGGCACGATGCCCGGCTGGGCGGGGGCCACGGGCAGGCGCGCAGCGGTGGCGGGAACCGCCGTCCCGGCCGACCGCACGGCGCGTACCGGCGCCGTGCGGTCAGCCGTGCCAGGGCCCCTGTTTCCCGTGCCGGACGGCGCCTGCCGGACGGCGCCGCCAAGGGGGCAGGGCAGGGCGCAACAGGGGTGCGTCAGAAGCCAGGTGAGGGCGGGATGCGACCGATGGTGGTGCGTGTGGGACGGATACGGATACGGATACGGGAACGGGGGCGTGCGGACGCTACCGTCCGGTGTAGGTGAACTCGTCGGCCGGGCTGGTGGGAGAGGTGGCCCTGCCGACCGTCACGGTGATGTCGACCGTCTGGTGGTCGTCGAGCTGACCGGGCGCGGTTGCGGTGATCTGGCCGGTGGAGACGAACTTGACCGAATCGGATGCCTTGTCCTTGAAGTGCACGGTGGCGCCATTGGCGAAGCCCGAGCCGCTGATGGTGACCGGGGTGCCGACCTTTCCGCTGGTCGGGCTGACCGCACTGACCACCACAGGTGCGGGTCCGCCGTAGGCGAACTGCCCCATCGCGACGGCCGGGGAGGTGCCGAGGGTGTTGGTGACGCGGACGTGGACGACCCCGGTTCCGTTGGGGACCTGAGCGGTGATCCTGGTGCCGGAGGGGTTGATGTCGCGCTTGGCGCAGGCGAAGTGGCCGAAGTCGACCACGCTGTCCGGACTGAAGCCGGTGCCGTTGATGGTCACGGTGGCGCCCGGTGCGCCGAAGGTGGGGGTCACGTCGGTCACCACCGGCCCGGAAGGCACGGCAGGCGCCCCCACCAGGTCCAGGTAGGTGGAGTTGGCGTGCTGGAAGGCGACCTGGCCGAGGAAGTCCTGGGTGGTCTTGTTGACCAGGTTCTTGGCAAGGCTTGTGTATCCGGTGTTCATCAGGCAGAGCGTGCCGGGCTGGACGTAGACGTTGCCCTTGGTGCGCTTGGAGATCGCCCCGATGAGCAGCTTCACTTCCTCGGTCGCCTGCGGTCCCGGGCTCGGGTACCAGCCGGCGGTGGTGTCGAGATCGGCCCACGCGTGCGGTACCAGGTCGTAGGCGTTGTTCTGGCGCTCGTCGATGACCCACGGCACGGAGTCGAAGTAGTCGACGAAGCTCTGCACGCCGGCGGTGGGAGCGGCATAGGTGATCACCGCGAACTTCGGCTGTTTCGGCCAGGTCTGTGCCTGCAGGTACGGCGCGAGCATGGTGGCGATGCATCCGCCCAGGCTGTGACCGGTCAGATAGACGGTCGGCTGCGGCGAGGAGGGCGCCGACTTGAGTGCGACGGCGAGCGCTTGAGCGAGCGTGACGTTCGGGGAGGGTGAGGCGATCGAGCGGGCGTTGACAACCCGTTTGAACGCGTCCATCGCCCCTTTGGAAACGGCGATGGGCTTCGGAGATCCGCTTTCGGGGAACGGGACGACTGTGCCGACGTCGAGGTCTTCGAGGATGTCGGTCAGATCGGCATCCGTTCCGCGAGCGACCACGGCGAACTCGTTCGAGCCGTCGGTGCTCTGTGCGATGTAGGCCATATTGGCGTTGGCCTCGCTCAGGGCGAGCCACACCAGCTTCCACGTGTTCTGCGTCGCAAGGCCGGGATCGCTCAGTTGCGCGTCGATGCCGGTGATGATTCGCTCGGTCTGATGCTCCAGGGTTTCCCCGGACGGACGCGGGGTGGCCCCGGTGGCTGCAAGGGCAGCCAGGGTCATGGTCACCTGGGCGATTGTGGGATCGGGTGCCATCGTCGTTCCTGCTCCTCGGTTGTTCTGCCGGTGCGGAGGCGGGACGGCCTTTCGGCAGCATCAGGGCAGATCTCTGCCGAACCGACCGTCGGATTGGATCGCGCACAATCAGACCTCCCCCCTGCGTTGTCCGGTGCTCTTCCCGCCTTCAGGTTGACCAGGTTCACCTTGTTGGCCGTTCGTCATAAGTGTGTGAGGGCGGTTCGCCGAGCCGGGTGCGCAGCGCGGTCGCCGGAGCTGCGGTGTCCGTCGGGAAGGCCCGGGGCGGCGGCCCGGGGCGACGATGCCGTCGGGGCGGACGGGTGCGGCCGGCAGATCACCGCCGTCGGCAGGGGCGGCCGCCACGGTCGCCCCGCCGGCCATTGCCGCGGGCGCCGCGATCGGCTCAACCGGGCTGCCGGCCGGGCAGGCCGGCCTCGCTGTCGGCCTGGGCGGCGAATGCGGTCAGGACGGCGTGGGCGAGCACGGCCAGGGTGATGTGCCGGTACCAGCCGACGCAGCGGTGGACCTCGTACTCATCCAGTGCGCACCGGCGCTGCGTCATCTGGTCCGGAGCCGGTGTCCGGCCCCCTGCCCCCGGCCACCCGCGGACCTGTTGACGTTCCGGCAGCCGAATTGCTTGAGCGCCCTGAAATGCAACGTTCCTCCAATCCATCTCAACACCAGGTTGCTGAAGGAGAGCTGGAGGAGTTGACCACGTTGCCCCTGCCCGCCGTCAGCGCATTGGCTGGGCCTGGCCGATACGGGCCCACGGTCGCCCGGTAGCTTCACGTAGCCAATCTGCTACTTTCCGTGCATGACTTTCGAACCAACGCGCCGCCAGGCGCTCAGGGTTACGCTCGGCGGCCTTGCTGCGTCATGCCTCGCAGGTCACGGACAACCCGCAGCCGCCGCACCCAGCCGCAAGAAAGGCCGCCCGGAATACCAGGCCCGCTACCGCGAGCTGTTCAAGGCCTGCGGCAAGGACCTGGACAAGAAGGTACTGGTCGGACAGCAGCTACTCGACAACTACGACCGCGACGCGCGTGCCTACCACGCACCCGACCGCGCCGCCGTGGAGCGCATGCACACCGCTCTCGTACGTCAGCGCCACGCCCGCCGGATCGGCGCGAGCTCCTCCTGACCCGCAGAGCGGCGAAAGTTCACTTTCGAAAGTGGCTGGGGTAGTCGTTGGCGGCTGCCTTGCGTCGGAGCTCGTTGTCGTCGGGGTGCAGGCTCAAGGTTCGGTTGATCAGGACGTCCTCGGTCTCCACCCTGTCCGGATCCGTCAGGCAGCTCTCCACCGGGCACACGGCCTGGCACGCGAGCTGGTCGTAGAGGCCCACGCACTCCGAGCAGGCGTTGGGGTCGATCACGTAGATCTCGTCACCCTCGTTGATCGCCTCGTTCGGGCACTCGGGCTCGCAGGCACCGCAGTTGATGCAGTCTTCGGTGATCTTGATGGCCATTGCCGCTCGCTCCTGTCGTTTGGTGCAGTCAGATGACCAACGAGCGAACAGCCGGGCAGTACCGCGCGGCGCCTGCAGGCAGGTGGTGCGGGACCATCCGCGCAACCGATGCGCCGGGCCGGGGCGCTCTTCCCGTACGGGCTCCTCTCCTCGACAATGGCCCTCAACTGTCTGGCCTTGGGGGGCTTGTGTCGGATCGTGGTTCCACTCCTGTTCCGCCCTCCATGCGCAGAGTCGCGCGGGACTTCGAACTCGGTTCGCGCCAGGGGCTGGTGTGGACCGAGCCCAAGCGCTTTCCGTGGATCGTGGTGCTGCTGCCGGCGCTGGTCGGGCTGCCGATGCTCCGGCTGGGGATTTCGACCGCGGTGGAGGGCCAGCGGAGCCACGGCGCCTGGTACAACGGGCTGCCGCTGCTCATTTTGGGGGCCGCCGTGGTCGCCGTAGCCGGGTACTTCCTCTTCCTCGCGCTCACGAGACGGCAGGTGCAGGTCTGGGTGGGCCACTACCAGCACGGCATTGTCCGGGAGTTCGCCGGGCACGTGCCGGAGGCGTACTCCTGGGACGAGATCGAGGGCATCCGGCGGCGCAGCACCAAAGTGACGAACGGGATCACCAGCGCCACCACACACGAACTCTGGGTGTGTCCCCGTGAGGGCACCGAGATCACGGTGACCGACGCGTACAAGGAGGCCGCCCGGTTCACCGACGAGCTGGACAAGGCATTCACGCGCGTACGGCTGCCGCAGGACAGCGACCGCCTGAAGGCGGGCGAACGGGTCGACTTCTTCGGGGCCCACCTCGATCCCGCCGGTGTCGGGTACCTCGACCACCGGCTCGGCTGGCGCGAGGTCGACCGGGTCACGGTGACACACGGCTGGCTGGAGATCCATCGGCACGGCGACGGAAAACCGTGGGCCAGGCTCCCCGTGGAGACGGTCCAGAATCTGTCGGTCTTCCTGGCCCTCGCCACAAGGATGCGCCAGGAGGCGGCCGGGGAGCGGCCGCGATCAAAGATCCGTCGGGAAGACGCGGGGTGATATCCACTCTTGCTGGTCCCCGTCCCGGTCGGGCTCGGGGTTGTTCGACTCCGCCCCGTGTCGTCACGCGGAGCCGAACGGCCCGTCATCGGGTGGGCTGCCGGGCGTGAGTGGGTCCGGAGCCCTGGGAGGTCCCCGCCGGATGACGGAAGCTGCGGGCGAGGGGCTACGGGAGATCCACGACGGTCACACCGCGCAACTCGCGGTGGAGACGGGACGCGAGCATGCCGGGAAACCGGGGCTTGCTGTATGCGGAAAGGAAGTCGGTTTCCGACTCCCGCCAGCCGTTGGCCATCACGGTGCAGACGGTTCCCGACACCCCGTAGAGCTGTGGTTTCCGCACACGCAGAACGGCGTACTCGGTGCGGCGCAGAAACGGGCAGTACCACGCGGAGACCCGGGCGCACCGGGCGCACAGGGGCGGCATGGACGTGATGGACCGCTCGGGCCCTGTCGGGGGCGAGTCCTCGCGCCGCCAGTCGATGAACAGCCAGCCCTGCTTGTTCCGGTCGGCCGGCCCGGCGCACACCTGGCACAGCAGGTCTTCCATGCACGTGCGTTGCCGGTGTGCGTGCATGCACTCGTACAAGGGGCGCCCCCTGACCGGCCCGTCGGACAGGCGAATCCAGAGATTCCCGTGGTTGTCGCGGTCCGTGGGCGTCGGGACGGTGTAGGCGAGCCGGGGCCCGCCCGGGGTGATCTCAACGGTCAGTTCGGACAGCCGGACGGTGACGTCAGTGCTCCGCGACGTGACGTGGGGAACCATGAACGGCGGGGGTTCTTCCGTCTCCGGCGTTGCCTCTGCGTGCGCTCGGCGCGTGCGGCTGTGCTGACTGTCGACGAGGGTGCTCATGCCTTCCCGATCTCTCCTCTGGCGGATGAAGCCGCCCGAATGCCACCGTCCCCTATGACTTGGGGGCAGCCGGACGGGGTTCGTGTGGGCTACGTGCTGATCAGGGCGTCCGTCTTTGGGGTGAACTCCGGTATGAGCAGAGCGCGGGCGGTGAGCCCGTACCAGGTCGTCTCGTCCTCGGCGACGAACTCGAACTCGGCACCCGCGGCGAGCCGTTGCAACGCCTCGTCCTGACGCCCGTCGTCAACCGCCCAGGCCCGCAGCTCGGTCGGTGCGTCAGCCGCGGAGCGGGGTGCCCGTTCGCACACGGACAGGGGAATCCACAGGGCGCCGGGGTCCGGATCCAACCCGCTCGCGAGCCGTTCGGCCTGCCCCCGGAGCCACCGGAGCGCAGGCCGGGGAGTCGCGACGAGTACTCCGCCGAGATAGACGGTCGTCCGGCCGTCGACCGCATACGCCTCGGCAAGGTACTGGTCCTGAGACGCGCAGGGGCTCGTGCTCACAGCCCACCCCGCCTGCTCCTGAGGTTCCGCAACGCGTTCTCGGCGCTCAGCTGCTCGGCGGGGGTGAGCGCGCGGACCCACTCGGGCTCGGCTTCCCACTCGGCACCGCCACCGAGCGGCCGCAGGGACCAGTGCGGGCCGGCGAGCCCGCGGAACTCTCCTACACGGCCACCGTGACTCGCATCTGCCATGAGCGTGCCGGGGGTTGGAGTGCGGTGGGATTCCTGTCCGTTCGGGAGGCTGTTCTTCGCAATCATGAGCCACTCCTCTCCGTAGTCATTCCGCTACCGGAGGCCCAGCATTGACCTAGAGTCGGACTGTCTTCAACTTGCGCCGTTTGAACGGAGAGTGGGACGTCCAGATGGTGAACCGCAAAGAGCTGGACCCTGAAAGGTCGCCCGGTGCGCGCTTTGGTCAGCGTCTACGGCAGTTGCGGGATGAGCGCGGCTGGACACAGGATGAGTTAGCGGCGCGCATGGGCTGCTCCGGAACGCATATTTCCGCCGTCGAAACTGGACGGCGACCTCCAACCCCCCGCTTTGCGGCGAGTGCTGACAGGGCGTTTGGAACGGGTGATCGGCTCGAACGCCAGGGGCGGGCCGTATGGAACACCGCGATACTTGAGGGGTTCCCGGAGTTCGTGGCGCATGAAGTGCGGGCGGTAGAGATCAGGCTCTTTGAACTGGGAATCATTCCGGGGTTGCTTCAGACGCCGGAGTACGCCACATCCATCACCAGGGGTGCCGTGCGGCGGGGAGCGATCACGGAGCAGCAGGCAGAGGAGCGACTCGCACTCCTCGCTCAAAGGCAGGCGTCCCTGGAACGGACTCCCTCGCCGTTGGTGTATGTCGTCCTCGACGAGAGTTGCATTCGGCGACCGGTGGGTGGCCCCGCGGTCATGGCGGGACAACTGGACCGGCTCGCCGCGTTCGCCGAGCTGCCTTCCACTGTCGTGCAAGTGGCCCCGTACGACCTGGGGGAGCGTAGGGCGTTCGATCTTCCCGTGACACTGCTGACCCTCACTGACCGGTCCCATATCGCATACGCCGAGTCGGCACAGCAAGGGCGACTGGAGCGCGATATGAGGTTCGTACAGCCTCTGTTGACGGCCTACCATCAACTACAGGCCGAAGCGTTGTCCCAAGCAGCGTCCGTAGCCGTGATCGAGCAGGTACGAAAGGGCGCCCCGTGACGACCGAATCCCCTCGCTGGTTCAAGTCCTCATACAGCAGCAACGGCGGCCAGTGCGTAGAGGTCGCCGCAAACCTCATCGCTTCGCGCGGCGTGGTTCCCGTCCGTGATTCGAAGAGCCCGGGTGGTCCCGTTCTGGACGTTCCCGCTGCCGCGTTCGCGTCCTTCGTGGCGGGCGTCAGGGGCGGAGAGTTCGGCACCGTCTGACCGGTTGACCGGTTGACCGGCTGGTTCGGCGTCGCCCCATCGTGCCCGGCATGGTGGGGCTTCGTGCTGCCCGGACGTGACGAAGGCCCTCGCCGCACCCCTCGGGTTCCCGTGGCCTTAGCGAACTCAAGCTCAAGGGACGCGAGTTGCTGGCTCACGGCGTCTGGCTCGGCCCTCGCGGGCGGCGCCTGCACGGCGGGTGCCGCTCCTTCGTCAGGCCGTGGCGAAGGGGCGAGGGTGGCTCGCGTCGTGGGCGGACTGGAACGCGGCCCAGGCTTCGCCGAGTCGGTCGACCGCGACCCGCAAGTTTGCTGGTTCGTGCACGAACGACAGGCGGAGGTGATCGGCGAAGCTGCGGTCGGCCGAGGTTCTGGCGCCGGGGAGTACCTGGACTCCGTAACCGAGGGCGAGTTGGGCGAGGGTCTCCGCGTCGCCGTACGGGAGCCGCACCCACAGGAAGGGGCCGCCCGACGGGCGGGTCCACGACCAGGTCGGCAGCCGTGTCCGCAGGAGTTCGGTCAGCAGGTCGAGGCGCGCGGTCAGTTGCTCCCGCCGTGCCGTGGCCATGTCCTCGGACACCGGCAGGAGACGGGAGGCCAGTTGCTGGCCGACGTGTGAGGATCCGAGATCCGCCACGACCTTCAGGCGGGCGAGCCTGGTCATCAGCGCTTGGGGCGCTCGCAGCCAGCCGATTCGCAGGCCGGGCCAGAAGAGCTTGCTCAAGGATCCGATGGTGATGCCGGAAGCGGCGGTCGGCAGGGGGCGCCAGCGTCCTTCGAAGACCAGGTCGGCGAGGGTTGTGTCGTCGACGACCGGGACACCGGCGTGCTCGGCGAGCCGGGCGATCTCGGTGCGCCGCTGGGTGCTCATGACCGCGCCGGTGGGGTTCTGGCAGGTCGTCATCACGTACAGCAGCGAGACGGGACAGCGGGCGAGCGTCTCGCGCAGCGGGCCTACCTTGATGCCCTCGGCGTCGGTGGGCAGCGCGAGGAGTGTCGCCCCTGCGGCGTGGGCGGCGTCGAGGGCGCCGACGTAGCCGGGGTTCTCGGTGACGATGACGCCGCCGTTGCGGCCGAACAGCGTGAACAGCAGGCTGATCGCCTGCTGCGCTCCGCTGGTGACGAGCACTTCGTCGGCCGTGGTCGGCAGCCCGAGCCGGGTGTAGCGGGCGGCGATCTGGCCCCGCAGGGAGGGAAGGCCGAGCGGCTGGTAACCAAAGTCGGTGGTCAGTGCGCACAGGTCGGTGATGTCCGGTGCCAGGCGGGGTACCGCGTCGGGGCCGACGACGGCGGATCCGGACAGGTCCACCACACCGGCCGCCGGCTCGCCCGTCAGCTTGCCCGACGGCAGGGCCGCGGCCGGGACCGCCGGACCGATCCAGCGGCCGGAGGCGACGACCCGGGTGCCGCTGCCGCGCGCGCTCTCCAGCAGGCCCTCCTCGCGCAGCAGCCGGTAGGCGCCGATCACGGTGGTCCGGCTGACGCCCAGCAACCGTGCGAGGTCGCGCTCGGAAGGCAGCTTGGAACCGGCGCCGGCCTCACCCCGGCGCACGGCGTCACGGAGGCCCTCGGCCAGCCGTTGGTAGAGCGGTCCAGACGAGCCGCTGATGAGACCAGCTGACAGGTTTGAGGCATCCATGCAGTCCAATGTTGCCCTGATTGGATATCGGAAACAATGCCAATCAACCTGCATGCTCACGCCATGGACTCTTTCCCGGCCTTCGAGACTCTCCTTGCGCACGCCGACGCCGATCCGGACGAACTGGGTGTGGCGCCGCCCATCCACCAGGCGGTGAACTATTCGGCCCCTACGGCAGAGGACTTCGACGCACTCAACGAGCAGTCCCAGCCCCTGCGCTACTACCGGCGCTACGGCAACCCGACGCAGGCCCGGCTGGAGCGTGTCGTCGCGGCCGTGGAGGGGGCCGAGGCGGCCCTGGCCACGGCGTCCGGCATGGGGGCGATCACCACAGCCGTGGTCGCCCTGCTGTCCCAGGGCGACCATGTCGTCGCCCAGCACAGCATGTACGGCGGCACGCTGAGTCTGCTGCGCGATGTCGCACCCCGCTTCGGGATCGAGGTGACCTTCGTGGACCAGACCGACGCCGACGCCTTCGTCCGGGCCCTCACGCCGCAGACCAGGCTGATCATGCTGGAGACGCCCAGCAATCCGCTGCTCCGGCTGACCGATGTGGAAGCGGTCACCACGGCGGCCCGCGCCCGGGGCGTCCTCACCTTCGCCGACAACACCGTGGCGACCCCCTTCAACCAGCGGCCGCTGGAGCAGGGCGTGGACCTCGTCATGCACAGTGTCACCAAGGCCATATCAGGGCATGCGGACGTGCAGGCCGGAATCGTGCTCGGGAGCGGCGAGCTGATCGAACGGCTCTGGAAAGCACACACCATGGTGGGCTCGGTGATCAGCCCGTTCGATGCCTGGCTCGCGCTGCGCGGCCTGCGGACACTGTCGTTGCGGGCGGAGCGGCAGAACCAGTGCGCGCAGGCCGTCGCGGAGTACCTGGCCGGTCACCCCGCGGTACGAACGGTGAACTACCCCGGGCTCCCGGAGCATCCCCAGCACGACCTCGCGAAGCGGCAGATGCGGGGTTTCGGCGGACTGCTGAGCTTCGAGCTCCGCGGCGGCCGGGCCACGGCCGAGCAGCTCATCTCGGCGCTGAGCCTTCCGGTGCGTTCCCCCAGCCTGGGCGGCACCCGCTCGACACTGGTGCGGCCCGCCGCGATGTGGTCGAACGAACTGACCGAGGAGGAACTCGCCGAGGCCGGAGTCCCGGGCGGCCTGATCCGGTTCGCGGTCGGCCTCGAACACGAAGCAGACCTGATCGCCGATCTCAGCCAGGCGCTCGCCTCGTCGGCCTCACCCGGGAACTGCTCGACCACGCCAGGGAACTGACCGAGCGCGTCATACGCCACCCGGTCGCCGCGGTCACGGCCTGCCTGAACGCCGTTCGGGAGCGTTCCTCGCGTGGCGGCCGGGCGCGGGTGGTCAGGAGAGCGCCGCGGCGGTCCGGAGAGCGCTGTGGCGGTTGGCGGCAGGTGTGGCGCATGGCGCACGGCGAACGGCGCGTTTACGGGCGGTCCTCGGTGGCGAAGGAATGATCACGTGCTCGTCGACGGCGACTCGTCGGGAGCGTCCGCCCCGGAGTGCTGCGGGATGCCGCCGATGCGGATCGCGTGGGTGCTGTCGAGAGGGACGGGCCGACTGCAGGCGTCGCAGACGGTGCGCGGATGGAGTTCCGCGCCGCAGTCGTGCCCGAACACCGTCGGGGGTTCTCCCTCGGTCACATAGCGGTCGCCCCATTCCTTGAGGGCGAGCAGGACCGGGTGCAGCGCGAGTCCGGTCTCGGTCAGCGTGTACTCGTAGCGCGGCGGGTGGGCCTGGTAGAGCTCCTTGGCCAGGACGCCGTGCTCCACGAGCTTCTTCAGCCGGGCGGTGAGGATGTCCCGGCTGGCGCCGGTGTTCGCCGCGATCTGGTCGAAGCGGCGCACCCCGAGGAACACCTCCCGCAGCGCGAGCAGACTCCAGCGTTCGCCGATGACGGCGAGCGAGTTCGCGATGGAGCAGGGGCGCGGGCGGACGACGGTCATCGGTGTGGACCTCCGGGGAAGGGGCGGAGTGCGGACGGGGTACGGCGCGGGCGGGGCACGGCGCGGGCGGGCGCCGCTTCGGCGGCAGAGCCTGCGGTCTGCCGGTCTGCCGGTCTGCCGGTCCGCCGGGCTCTCCCGTCCTCGCCGGTCTCGCGGCGGGCCGGTGCGGCCCGGATCGAGGGGTGCCCGGCGCGTCTCGGCGGGAGCCCCGGGCTCACCCGCCGCCCAGCGGTACGTCACCCATCGTCTGCCGTCCGGGCCGCTTGCCCTCCCAGTGTAAACCCGCGAGTTGGAAAAGTAGACCCACCAGTGAGCCCGTGGTCGACGGGTCGCCGAGGGGTGCGTTTGTTTTTCCAACTAACGTCTTTATAGTGAGTCCTGTTTTCCAACTATCTGGTTCGAGCATGGCTTAGAGCTCGATCGAACGAGGAGACCGGAATGAGGACTTCACTACCCGGCGGCACGTGTGCCACCGATGAGGCGGCGGCCCGGATCGACCCCCTGTGGCGGTCCTGGGCGGGTGCACACGGGAGCCATGCGGTGGCGGCGGCACTCACCGCCATGCGGGAACGGGCCGCCGGGCAGGGCCGCCCGGTCCGCGCCCGGCAGGCCCGCGTCGTCCAGGGCGCCCCCGCGGAGAGCGCGTCCTCGTCCGTTCTGGGCCGGAACGGCGGCGGGGGCCTGGTCAACGGGCTCTCCGCACTCTCCTGGCACGCGCTGCCCCAGATCGGCTCGTACGGCGTCTCCAAGGCGGCGGCCTGGTCGATGACCAACGCGGTGCGCGAAGAGCTGCGCGCGCAGGGCACCCTCACGGTCGCCGTGCACGCCGCGTTCATCGACACCGACATGGCCGGCCACGTCGACCAGCCCAAGATCAGCCCTGCCGACGTGGTCGGCCAGGTCCTCGACGCCGTCGAGGCCGACCGCGAGGAAGTCCTCGCCGACGCCGTCACCGGCCGGATCAAGACCATGCTGTCCGCGCTGTCTGCAGGAGCGAATCATGACCACTGACCTACGTGACCCGGCAACCGAGGAACGCGGCAATGCCGGTGGCAGCCGCCCCGGGCCGGTCCTCGTCGCCGCCTGCCTGGGGCTGTTCACGGTGTTCCTCCAGACCACCGAGACCATAGGCACGCTCGGCGCCGTCCAGGCCGACCTTCGCCTCGACCCGGCCGACATGGTGTGGGTGCCCAGCATGTACACCCTGGTCGTGGCGTCCTGCGTGCTCGGCGCCGGCGCCCTGGCCGACCGGTGGGGGCGGCGGCGCGTCTTCCTGGCCGGGACCGCGGCGATGGCCGCGGGCGCTCTGACGCTGATTCTCTCCGACAGCCTGGCCACCGTCCTCACCGGTCAGGCGATCGCCGGCCTGGGCGGCGCCCTGATCACTCCCAGCTCGCTCGCGCTGATCACCCACGCCGTCCGCGACCCGCGCCGCCGCGCCGGGGCGATCGCCGCATGGGCGGCCACCTCCGGGCTGGGCCTGGCCGTCGGCCCCCTCGTCGCGGGCCTCGCGCTGCGCTGGTGGACCTGGCACGCGGCGTTCTGGCTCAACCTCGTTGTGGCAGGTCTCGCGGCGGCGGTCGCGCTCGGCCGGGTCGCCGAGTCCCGCAATCCAGCCCAACGCCTCGACTGGGCAGGCCAGTTCACCGCGATTGCCGGTCTGGCGCTGCTGGTCTTCTGGCTGATCGACGGCGGCCACCACGGCTACGGGTCGGCGCGAGCCCTGGCCGCCGCCGCGGCGGCGGTCCTCCTGCTGGCCGCCTTCACCGTGGTCGAACTGCGCCGCGCGGCGCCCATGGTCGACCTGCGGCTGATGCGCGATCCCTCCTACGGCGCCTCACTGCTGCTGGCCGCGACGGTCCTGTTCGGCTTCGTCGGCCTCTCCCTCCTCCAGGTGCTGTGGCTGCAGCGGGTGCGGGGGCTGACCGCCCTACAGGTGGGCGTGCAACTCCTGGCGGAATTCGGCGCGTTCATCGCGGCCTCGGTCCTGGCTGGAATACTCGTACGCCGACTCGGCCCGCGCGTCCTGATCACGGTGGGCCTGCTGCTGGCCGCCGTCGGCGCCGCCCTCTTCGCGCGGGTCGAACCGGACACCGCGTTCGCCGGATACGCCGCCGCCTTCGTCCTGTTCGGCCTCGGCTGCGGTCTCGCCAACGCCCCGTCCACCGCACTCGCCGTCGGCCACGTCCCCCACGGCCGCGAGGGCGAGGCGGGCGGCACCGTCAACGCCGCCCGTCAGATCGGCGCCGTCCTCGGCACCAGCATCCTCGGCACGCTGATCACCACACGCTTCGAGGACCGCCTCGCCCACGTCCGCGACCCGCGCACCGCCTTCACCGACGCGGTCGGCTACGCCACCTGGATCGCGGTCGCCGTCCTCCTCGCCGGCACGGCCGTGGCACTCGGGCTGTCGATATGGGCCCGCCGCAGGGCGACCGTCCCTGTGGCCGCGGCGAACGGGGCACTGGCGAACGGGGCACCGGCGGACAAGGCAGTGGAGGGAGCCGAGCGCGACCCCGGTCGAAGAGCCTGACGCACCACCGGGCACCCCTCAGTTGGGACAACTCGGGAACGACCGCACCGAAGGGGAGGCCGCCGGGGTCGGCGCCTCCCCCTCGTCGAGCTCGCCCGGCTCCCCGGGCGCCCGCCCGGCGCGGTTCGCGCCGATTGCGGGCGGTGCGGGCGGTGCGGGCGGTGCGGGCGGTGCGGGCAGTGCAGGCGGTGCGGGCAGTGCAGGTGGTGCGGGCGGTGCGCGCCGGTTGTGGACGGTGCGGACGGTGCGGGCGGGCTCAGGCCGGTTCGGGGGCGTCCTGCGGTGCCTCGCCGAACCGGGCCAGGGCCAGTGCACCCGCCACCGCCACCACGAAACCGGCGACCGCCAGCCAGCCGAGGCCCTCACGGGTACGGTCCCCGAGCCAGACGACGCCCACCAGCGCCGGGCCGATCGTCTCGCCGAGCACCATGCCGGCCGTCGCCGTCGTCACCGAACCGCGTTGCAGCGCCGAGGTGAGCAGCAGGAACGCCGAACCGCCGCCCAGCAGCAGCGCGTACACGGCCGGGTTGGTGAGCAGCGCGGACGGGGACAGGTCGTCGATCAGCCGGACGGTGACCTCGACCACCCCGAAACCGCACCCCGCGCCCAGCCCCAGGACGAGAGCCCGCGGCTTCTCCGGGAGGCGTCCGGCCGCCGTGCCGATCAGCAGGATGCCGAGGGCGATCCCCAGCATCCACCAGGTCAGAGCCGCCGAACCGGTCCCGTGGCCCTCGCCGCCGGAGGCGAGCCCCAGCATGCCCAGCCCCGCGCAGACGATCCCGACGGCGGTCCACTCGACGCCGCTCAGCCGCACGCCGAGCAGCCGGGCGGCGACCACGGCCGTCACCGCGAGGCTCGCGGCCAGGGCGGCGCCCACCGCGTAGATCGGCAGGGACCGCAGGGCGACGATCTGGAGGACGAAACCGCAGCCGTCGAGGGCGAGTCCGGCGAGGTAGCGCCACTGCCGCAGCGCGCGCAGCAGCAGGGCCGGATCGACTCCCGCGTCCGACCCCGGCTCGGCGGCGGCCCGCGAGGCGACGGCCTGGAGAACGGAGGCCGTACCGAAGCAAACAGCGGCGCCGAGCGCGCAGATCATCCCGAGAAGCACACCAAGGACTCTACTTGCGGACGTTCGGTGGACCCGCTGTCGGCCGTATCCTGCGACCGTTTGTCCGCCGAGCCCCGGTTCAAGTAGAGGCGGGACAACCGGCGATCCGTCCGCTTCACCGCGAATGCCCGCTGGTCGGTCACAGCGGACGGAAAACTGAACCTTCACAGGATCGGGCCGGTGAAGGTGCGCTGGTCGCATCAACGAGTCCGCGGTCGACCGCGGCGGTTTCGGCTGCTCGGGCACCGGCGGCGGCTGAACCGGGATGGAGGTCGTCCAGGGACGAGGCGGCCGGGCTCGGCATCCGCGAATCGGCGGGGCTGGTCACGGACGAGTACGCCCGCTTCCTGCCCCACGTCATCCTCTGGATCCCGGCCCGGCGGCCCGCCCCCGGACTCAGCCGCGCAGGACGCCGCGGAGCTGCTCCAGCCCCCAGTCCAGGTCCTCCTTGCTGATCACCAGCGGCGGGGCGATCCGGATCGTCGAGCCATGGGTGTCCTTGACCAGCACCCCGCGGTCCATCAGCTTCTCGGAGATCTCCCGGCCGGTGCCGTGGCTCGGCGCGATGTCGACGCCCGCCCACAGCCCGCGCCCCCGTACCTCCTCCACCGCGCCCCCGCTCGCCAGCAGCCCCAGCTCCTGGTGGAGGTGTTCGCCCAACTCGGTCGCCCGCTGCTGGAATTCGCCGGTGCGGAGCATCGCGACGACCTCCAGCGCGACCGCGCAGGCAAGAGGATTCCCGCCGAACGTCGAACCGTGCTCACCGGGCCGGATCACCCCGAGCACGTCCTGCGAGGAGACGACCGCCGACACCGGCACCACACCACCGCCCAGCGCCTTGCCGAGCACATACATGTCCGGCACGACACCCTCGTGCTCACAGGCGAAGGTCTTCCCGGTCCGGCCCAGGCCCGACTGGATCTCGTCCGCGATGAACAGCACGTTCCGCTCGCGGGTGAGCTCACGGACCCGGGGGAGATAGCCGGGCGGCGGCACCAGCACCCCGGCCTCGCCCTGGATCGGCTCCAGCAGCACCGCCACGGTGTTCTCGGTCATCGCCTCCGCGAGCGCGGTCAGATCCCCGTACGGCACGATCTCGAACCCCGGCGTGTACGGACCGAAGCCCTCCCGCGCCTCCGGGTCCGTGGAGAAGCTGATGATCGTCGTCGTACGGCCGTGGAAGTTGTTCGCGGCGACGATGATCTTCGCCATGCCGTCCGGGACACCCTTCACCTGGTAGCCCCACTTGCGGGCGGTCTTCACCGCCGTCTCCACGGCCTCCGCGCCGGTGTTCATCGGCAGCACCGTCTCCATGCCGCACAGGTCCGCGAGCTGGGTGCAGAAATCGGCGAACCGGTCGTGGTGGAAGGCGCGCGAGGTGAGGGTCACCCGCTCCAGCTGCGCCCTGGCGGCGTCGAGCAGGCGCCGGTTGCCGTGACCGAAGTTGAGCGCCGAATATCCGGCGAGCATGTCGAGATAGCGCCTGCCCTCGACATCGGTCATCCAGGCTCCGTCCGCCGAGGCGACGACGACGGGCAGCGGATGGTAGTTGTGCGCGCTGTGCGCCTCGGCGGAGGCGATGGCAGTTTCCGTGGTCGACACGGGATCTCCGTTCGTCGTGCGGCGTGGGCGGGGGGTGGTGCCCACTTTGTATCGTCGGTCGCAACCCTGGCGAGGAAACCTTCAAATCACGGCGCGCCCGTTCCGCTGCGTGATCCGGCCGCGTCTCCCCTCGCGTCTCCCCTCGTGTCTCCCGCGCCTCCCGCCGTGCCTCCCGATTGTGGTGCTCGTCTCATTCGCGACGGTGCGCGTCCCGAGTCCCTCCACCTTCCGTGCTGCTCCCGTGCCCCTTCCGCACCGGCTGCCGGAGATGGGTTCCGTACCTGAGACAATGGGCTTCATGGCCTCTGAACGCCCCCGCGTGCTCTCCGGAATCCAGCCCACCGCAGGCTCGTTCCACCTCGGCAACTACCTCGGTGCGGTCCGCCAGTGGGTGGCGCTGCAGGAATCCCACGACGCCTTCTACATGGTCGTGGACCTGCACGCGATCACCATTCCGCAGGACCCCGCGGAGCTGCGCGCGAACACCAGGCTCGCCGTCGCCCAGCTCCTCGCCGCCGGTCTCGACCCGGAGCGCTGCACGCTCTTCGTCCAGAGCCATGTGCCCGAGCACGCCCAGCTCGGCTGGGTCATGAACTGCCTCACCGGCTTCGGCGAGGCGTCCCGCATGACGCAGTTCAAGGACAAGTCCGCCAAGCAGGGCGCGGACCGCACCACGGTCGGCCTCTTCACGTACCCGATGCTGATGGTCGCCGACATCCTGCTGTACCAGGCCGACCAGGTCCCGGTCGGCGAGGACCAGCGCCAGCACCTGGAGCTGACCCGTAACCTCGCCGAGCGGTTCAACGGCAGCTACGGCGACACCTTCACCGTGCCCGACCCGTACATCCTCAAGGAGACGGCGAAGATCTACGACCTCCAGGACCCGTCGGCGAAGATGAGCAAGTCGGCGGCCACCCCGAAGGGCCTGATCAACCTCCTCGACGAGCCGAAGGCCACCGCCAAGAAAGTCAAGAGCGCGGTCACCGACACCGACACGGTCATCCGCTTCGACCGGGCCGAGAAGCCCGGCGTCAGCAACCTGCTCAGCATCTACTCCACGCTCACCGGCACCGGTGTCGCGGATCTGGAGCAGAAGTACGAGGGCAAGGGCTACGGTGCGCTCAAGACGGACCTCGCCGAGGTCATGGTCGAGTTCGTCACACCGTTCCGCACTCGTACGCAGGAGTACCTGGACGACCCGGAGACCCTGGACTCGATCCTGGCCAAGGGCGCGGAGAAGGCCCGCTCCGTCGCGGCCGAGACCCTGGCCCGGACGTACGACCGGATGGGCTTTCTGCCCGCGAAGCACTGAGTCCGAGGACCCTGGCGGTTTCGCGGCCGCAGGCGTCACACTGGCGACGGGAAGTTGATCCGGTGGATGGCCGAAAACAGGCCATCGATCATCTGAGGACCATCGATCATCGAGGATTGAGGAGAACGACGTGGGGACCGTAACGCTCGGCGTTTCGATCGCGGTCCCGGAGCCCTACGGCAGCCTGCTCCAGGAGCGGCGCGCGAGCTTCGGGGATCCTGCCGCGTACGGCATTCCCACCCACGTCACCCTCCTTCCGCCGACCGAGGCCGAGGCGGCCGACCTGCCCGCGATCGAGGCGCATCTCGCCCAGATCGCGACCGGGGGCCGCCCCTTCCCGATGCGGCTCTCCGGCACGGGCACCTTCCGTCCCCTCTCGCCGGTCGTCTTCGTCCAGGTCGTCGAAGGGGCCTCGGCCTGCACCTGGCTGCAGAAGCGGGTCAGGGACAGCTCCGGGCCGCTGGTGCGCGAGCTCCAGTTCCCGTACCACCCGCATGTGACCGTGGCGCACGGCATCCCCGAGCGGGCGATGGACCGGGCGTACGAGGAGCTCTCCGACTACGAGGCCGCCTGGACCTGCGGTTCCTTCGCGCTGTACGAGCAGGGCCCGGACAGCGTCTGGCGCAAGATCAACGAGTTCCCGTTCGGCGCCGGGGGCGGTGCGCCCGCCGTGCCCGCGCAGGGCGGCTCCACCGTGGACGAGCCCTCTCTGCAGCCCTGAGGGAGCCCCCTCTCGGCCCTTGACCGACGCCCTCGCGCTCTCCGAGCGGGCCCCGCCGGCCCGCGCCGGCTCAGACCGGCAGGCGCCGGAACAACGGGCGCGGCACATGCCGCAGTGCCGACATCACCACCCGCAGTGACCCCGGTACCCACACCGTCTCCGAACCCCGCCGAAGGCCCGTCACGACGGCTGCCGCGACCTCGTCCGGAGTCGTCGTGAGCGGCGGCGCCTCCAGCGGTGCCGCGGCGAACCGGGCCGCGGAGAGCCGGGCCTTCGTGCGCGGGGTCCCTGCCGCCGCCCCCGGCCCGGCCGCGGCTTCCGGCCGCGCGTTCCGGGGCCGCACGACTCCGGGGCGTACCACCATCACCTGCACCCCCGTGCCCTGGAGCGCGTCCCCCAGCCCCTGCGCGAACGCGTCCAGGCCCGCCTTGCTGGACCCGTAAATGAAGTCCGCGCGGCGGACACGTTCGCCGGCCACCGAGGAGAGCACCACCAGCGAGCCGTGGCCCTGCGCCTGGAGCGCGCCGGCGCACACCAGTCCGGCGGAGACGGCGCCCGTGTAGTTGGTCTGGGCGACCCGGACCGCGGCGAGCGGCTCCTCCTCGTCACGCCCCTGGTCGCCCGCGATGCCGAAGGCGAGGAGCACCACGTCGATGTCGCCCTCGGCGAAGACCTTTCCCAGGGCGGTCTCGTGGGACGCGGAGTCCAGGGCGTCGAAGTCGACCGTACGGACGTCGGCGCCGCGGGTGCGCAGTTCGGTGGCGGCCGAGTCGAGCGCGGGGGAGGGGCGGCCGGCCAGCCAGACCGTACGGGTGCGGCGGGCGATCAGCCGGCGTGCGGTGGCGAGAGCGATCTCCGACGTGCCGCCGAGAACGAGCAGGGACTGCGGGGCACCGAAGGCGTCCTTCACGGAAACACTCCTTGCAGAGGAGAGAAGAAGAAGACAGGAGAGGAGGAGAGAAGAGAAGACAGGAGAGGAGGAGACAAGAGAAGGAGGAGAGAAAGAGAAGAGGAGCGAAGAGAAGACGGGAGAAGAGGAGCGGGCAATGTGACAGGTCACAGGGACAGGCGGCGTGACAGGTCGGAGCGGAACGCCCCGTTCGGGTCCAGCTCGGCGCGCAGCGCCCGGAACTCGGCCAGCCGCGGATACATCACGGCCAGCATCTCCGGCCGCAGCCGGGAGTCCTTCGCCAGGCAGACCCGGCCACCGGCCCCCGCCACCTCCTCGTCCAGCGAGTCCAGGAACCCGGCCAGGCCCGGCAGGGCGGCGGGCAGGTCGAGAGCGAGGGTCCAGCCGGGCATCGGGAACGACAGCCAGCCCGGGTCTCCCGCGCCGAACCGCTTGAGGACGGCGAGGGACGACGGGCAGCGCCGCTGCGAGATCAGGCGCACGATCCGGCGCAGCGCCTCCTCCTGGCCGTGCCCGACGACGAACTGGTACCGCACGAATCCGCCGCGGCCGTGCAGCCGGTTCCAGTGCGGCAGGCCGTCCAGGGGGTGGAAGAACGTGGAGAGCTTCTGGAGTTCGCCGATGCGGTACGCGGGAGCGCTGCGGTAGCGGAGCTCGTTGAGGAGGGCGACGGAGGCGCGGCCGAGCAGCCCTTCCGGTACGAAGGCGGGTGCGGACGGCAGCTGTCCCGGACGGAACGCCAGCGGTGTGCGCCGGGCGCGCGAGGGGAGCAGGTACCGGGGTACGTGCTCCCCGCGGGTGAGTACGGAACGCCCCGTGGCCCGGCCGCGGGCGAGGAGGTCGACCCAGGCGGCGGAGTAGCGGTAGCGGTGGTCTCCGGCGGAGAGCCTGGCCAGCAGGTCGTCCAGGTCCACGGTCCGTTCGGTGTCGACCGACATCCATGAGCTGGTGACGCGGTGGAGCCGGAGCGTGGCCGAGAGGATCACGCCCGTCAGCCCCAGTCCGCCCGTCGTCGCGTCGAAGAGCTGGGTGCCGGGCCGGACCGTACGGATCTCGCCGTCGGCGGTCAGCAGCTCCAGTTCCCGGACGTGCCGGGAGAAGGCACCGGCGAAGTGGTGGTTGCGGCCGTGGACGTCGGCGCCGATCGCTCCGCCCACGGTGACATGGCGGGTGGCCGGCGTGACGGGAACGAACCAGCCGAGCGGCAGCAGGACCTCCATCAGCCGGTGCAGGCTGACCCCGGCGTCGCAGACCACCAGGCCGGTCGCGGCGTCGATGGTGCGGATCCGGTTCAGCGCGGTCATGTCGAGCACGGAGCCGCCCGCGTTCTGCGCGGCGTCGCCGTGGGCCCGGCCGAGGCCCCGGGCGATGGAACCGCGGGGCCCGCAGCCGCGTACCGTCGCCGCCGCCTCCTCGTAGGTACGGGGGCGGAAGCGCAGGGCGGTCGTCGGAGCGGTACGGCCCCAGCCGGTCAGGGACACGGTGTCGACAGACATGATCGTGACCGTATCGCCCGAGAAAACCCTTTCGAGGCATTTGTTACAACACTCACTGATATGGGTGATTGAGGAAGTGTCAGCTCGTCCGGCGGTGACCGGGATTCGGTTTTCCGCGCCCGGGAGGGTAGTCGTACGTCATGGACTGGCTGAAAAACCTCCCCGTCATCGGGCCGCTCGTCTCCCGGCTGATGGCGACGCACACCTGGCGCTCGTACGAGACGCTGGAACGGGTCCACTGGAGCAGGCTCGCCGCCGCGATCACCTTCATCAGCTTCCTGGCGCTCTTCCCTCTGATCGCGGTCGGTGCGGCGGTCGGTGCCACGCTGCTCTCCACCGAACAGCTCCACAAGATCGAGAGCAAGGTCGCCGAGCAGGTGCCGGGCATCTCCGACCAGCTCGGCATCAGCGATCTGGTGGCCCACGCGGGCACGGTCGGGGTGGTCGCCGGTGCGCTGCTGCTCTTCACCGGCGTCGGCTGGATCGGTGCGATGCGGGGGTGCCTGCGCGCCGTGTGGGGCATGGACGACGTGGACCAGGGCAATCCCGTCATCCGCAAGCTCAAGGACATCGGGCTGCTGCTCGGCCTGGGCGGGGCGGCGCTCGCGACTCTCGCCGTCTCCTCGGCCGGCTCGGTCGCCGTCGGCTGGACCGCCGGTCTACTGGGCATCTCGGACCGCGGCGCGGGCGGTGTGGTGCTCCAGGTGGCCGCCCTGGTCGTGGCTGCCCTCGCCGACTTCCTGCTCCTGCTCTACCTGCTGACGCTGCTGCCCGGCGTCGAGCCCCCGCGACGCAGGCTGCTGGTCGCCGGGGTGATCGGCGCGGTCGGCTTCGAACTGCTCAAGCTGCTGCTCGGCAGCTACATGAGGAGCGTCGCGTCGAAGAGCATGTACGGCGCCTTCGGTGTGCCGGTCGCGCTGCTGCTGTGGATCAACTTCACGGCGAAGCTGCTGCTGTTCTGCGCCGCCTGGACGGCGACGCGGAGCGGCAGGGGCGCCGGGAAGGAACCGGCGGCCGTCAGCGACGGGGGAGGCGGCGCACCAGGTCCGGCAGCGGCCAGCGCCGGTTGACCAGGAACACCCCGCCGGCCAGCAGTACCAGGACGCCCCCGGCGATCCCCAGCGCGATCCCGACGCCTCCGCCGCCCCCACCGGTCGCGGCGGCGGTCCGGGCAGCGGCCGAGGAGCCGTTGCCGCCGTCGCTCTTCCCGTTCGCCGTCGGCCCCTTCCCACTCCCGCTGTCCGTTCCGGTATCGGCGGACCTCGGGGGCACCAGCTCGCCGACCGGGGTCACCTTGCCGCTCGCGTCGAAGCCCCAGTCGAGGAGGCTGGCGGCCTCCTTGTAGACGGCGTGCGGCTCTCCGGACGAGGGGTTCATGACGGTGACGAGCAGCACCTTGCCGTCGCGTTCGGCGACACCGGTGAAGGTGTTGCCCGCGTGGGTGGTGTAGCCGTTCTTGACGCCCGCGATGCCCTTGTACGGGTCGACGCCGTCCGCGCCGGTGAGCAGCCGGTTGGTGTTCTGGATCCCGAAGGTCTCGCGCTTCCCGTTCTTCTTCTCCGCGCCGGGGAACTCCGCCTCGGCCGTCGAGCAGTACTCCCGGAAGTCCGCCTTCTGCAGACCGCTGCGGGCGAACAGCGTCAGGTCGTACGCGCTGGAGACCTGATCGGGCGCGTCGTACCCGTCGGGCGACACCACCTTCGTGTCGAGCGCCTGCAGCTCCTCCGCGTGCGACTGCATGTCGGCGACGGTCTTGGGGATGCCGCCGTACATCGAGGACAGCACGTGCACCGCGTCATTGCCCGAACGCAGGAACACCCCGAGCCACAGGTCGTGGACCGTGTAGCTGAGGTGCTCCTTGACGCCGACCAGGCTGCTGCCCTCGCCGAGATCCGCGAGGTCCTCGTCCTGCACCGTGTACGTCCGGGTCTTCGGCTGGAGGCCGGGCATCACGGTGTCCGCGAAGAGCATCTTCAGGGTGGAGGCGGGGGGCAGTCGCCAGTGCGCGTTGTGCGAGGCGAGGACCTGGCCGCTCTCCGCGTCCGCGACGATCCAGGACCTGCCCGTGAGCTTCTCGGGCAGCACCGGGGCGCCGGCCCCCAGCTTGACCTGTGTGCCGGTCCGGCCCAGCAGTTCGCCACCGACCCGGGACATGCCGGCGGGCGGCTTCGGCCGGTCGTCGGAGGTGTCCTTGTCGACCGCCGATGCCGGAGTAACGACAAAAGTGGACAAAAAGGCAGTCGAGGCGATCGTCAATGCGATCTTTTTCAGAGCAGGCACGGTCGGAAACGTACAGGGCGAAGATGTGGTTGGGGACACGGATGACCTGACCCGCCGTGCATGCCCCCGGGACAGCCCACCCCGGGCGACGTCACCGGAGCGCGGCGGAGATACTGAATCCATGAAGCTCAGCCGCCCCGTCTCCTGGTTCCTGCTCGCTTTCGGGGTGTGGAGCTGGTTCATCTGGATCACTTTCGTCAAGAACCTGTGGAAGGACGGCAGCGGACTCGCCTTCGACGACGCGGGTGACCCGACTGCCTACTTCTGGGTGCATCTGCTGCTCGCCATCACGTCCTTTCTTCTGGGGACGGCCGTTGGTGTGATCGGGTTCCGTGGTGTCAGGGCTCTGCGCCGAGAACGTGCCTGACAGGCCGCACGACAAGCGGAGGAGTCGCACGTGGCAGTGGCCGGTCTCGCACTGACGGCGGTCGTGGTGCTCGCCCTGCTCGTCGGCGTGCACCGCTATCTGTGGCGCCGCTTCGTCGGCGACACCACGGCCGAGGGCAGCGCCCTGCGCAGAACCGGCACGGTGGCTGCGTACCTCCTGCCGCTGCTGAGCGTCGGCGCCCTGGTCTCCGGCCGTACGGGTGCGCCCTTCTGGCTCCAGCGGGCGCTGGCCTGGCCGGGCTATCTGTGGCTGGCCGCGCTGCTGTACCTGACGCTGGCCCTGCTGGTGGGCGAGGCGGTGCGGCCGATCCTGCGACGGGCACTCGCGCGCCGCGCGCGGGAGCCGCACCGGACAGACGGCACTTCAGCGACAGGAGCCCCCCAGACGCAGGCCGCGACCGTGGGCGCCGGCATCTCCGCCCCCGCCGCCGCCCCCGCCGCGCCCGCCGCTTCCACTGCCGCTGGCGCCTCCGCTGCCGCCACCACTGGCGCTTCCACTGCCGCCCCTGCCGACACCTCCGCCGCTGGCACCCTGCTCGCCGTCGCCCCGGCCGCGCACGGCCCCGCTGCCCCCACGCGCCGTCTCTTCGTCGCACGGGCCGTCGGGGGCGCCGCCGCCGTCGCCGGGCTCGGCACGGTCGGCTACGGCACGTACGGCGTGCTGCGCGGGCCGCGGGTCAAGCGGATCACCGTGCCGCTCGCCAAGCTGCCCCGGTCCGCGCACGGCTTCCGGATCGCCGTCGTCAGCGACATCCACCTCGGCCCGATTCTCGGCCGCGCCCACACCCGGCGGATCGTCGACACCATCAACCGGACCCAGCCGGACCTGGTCGCCGTCGTGGGGGATCTCGTGGACGGCACGGTCGCCGACCTCGGGCCGGCCGCGGAGCCGCTCGCGCTGCTGAGTGCCCGCCACGGCAGCTACTTCGTCACCGGCAATCACGAGTATTACTCCGGTGCCGCCCAATGGGTCGATCATGTAAAGGAATTGGGACTCCATCCCCTGGAGAACGACCGGGTCGAGATCGGCGGATTCGATCTTGCGGGCGTCAATGACATCGCCGGGGAGAGCGAGGGGCAGGGGCCCGACTTCGACCGCGCGCTCGGTGACCGGGACCGTGCCCGCGCGGCCGTCCTCCTCGCCCACCAGCCCGTCGTCATCCACGACGCCGTCGCCCACGGCGTGGACCTCCAGCTCTCCGGCCACACCCACGGAGGTCAGCTCTGGCCGGGCAACTTCGTGGCCGAGCTCGCCAATCCCACGGTCGCCGGGCTCGACCGCTACGGCGACACCCAGCTCTACGTCTCGCGCGGCGCGGGCGCCTGGGGCCCGCCCGTCCGGGTCGGCGCACCCTCCGACATCACCGTCGTGGAGCTCGCGTCCCGGCAGGCCTGACGTTCCGTCGATGGCCGGTTACAGACCTTGCGGACGACCCGAGGTTTCAAGTGTCGAACAAAAGGCTATGAGTCTTAGTTTTGCTCTTCCAGATGTGAAAATCGTGTGATTGGCTGAGCCGGGCATGCGGTGATGTGCGTATCTGTGCGCCACGCCGAGGTGGGGCTGGTAAGGGAGAGCACGGCAATGCGGTCGATCCGACTACGGATTCTCGCGATTCTCGCGGTTTTGGTCATCGCAGGCGTCGGCGCCTGGCAGCTGCTCCCCTCGGACGAGGTGAAGAGTGACCCGATCTCGGTCGGTACGACGGACGAGGTCACCTCGCTCGATCCGGCCGGTGCCTACGACGCCGGTTCCTGGGCGATGTACGGCAACATCTACCAGTCCCTTCTGACGTTCAAGTCCGGAGCGACCGTCCCCGAACCCGACGCCGCCGAGAGCTGCGGGTTCATCGGGCAGAAGCTCCAGACGTACCAGTGCAAGCTGCGCGACGACGTGTACTTCTCCAACGGCCGCAAGATCACCGCCGCGGATGTCAAGTACTCCATCGAACGCATGATCAGTATCAAGACGGATGTCGGCCCCTGGGTGCTGTTCCCGAGCCTCAAGAACGTGGTGACCGAGGGCCGCACCATCACCTTCAACCTCTCCTCGCGCGACGCGACCTTCCCGCAGAAGCTCGCCACGGGAGCCGGTTCGATCGTCGACCGCGAGTCGTACCCCGCGAAGAAGCTCCGCACCGGGAACACGGTCGACGGCTCGGGTCCGTACATCCTGAAGTCGTACCGGCCCGGCGCCCTCGCCGAGTTCGTCCCCAACCCCCGGTACAAGGGCGCGCTGACGAAGACCGGTGTTCCGGTCACCGTGCACTACTACAAGGAGTCGGACCAGCTCCTCGCGGCCTGGCAGTCCGGACGGCTCGACGTGTCGCACCGCCAGCTGCCGCCGACCACGCTCAACGAGCTGAACCCGGGCGACCCCGACCTGCGCGTCACCGAGGCCGACAGCGCCGAGATCCGCAACCTCGTCTTCAACGTCCGGGAGGGCGAACCCCTCGCCAACAAGAAGGTCCGGCAGGCCATCGCGTCGCTCATCGACCGCGGACCGCTGGTGACCGACATCTACAAGGGGACGGTCGAACCGCTCTACTCGCTGATCCCGCAGGGCTTCATCGGGCACAGCACGCCGTTCTTCGACGCCTACCCCTCGCCCGACCCCGCCCGCGCCAAGAAGCTGATGGAGGAGTCCGGCGTGCAGACGCCGCTGTCGATCACCTTCGCCTACCGCGGCGGCGACGAGGCGTACGCCAAGGAGACCGCGGAGCTGCGCCACCAGCTGGAGGCGAACGGGCTGTTCAAGGTCTCGGTCAAGGCCGTCGACTGGAAGAAGTTCCAGAAGGAGTACGCGGCCGGCAAGTACGACGCGTACACCGTCGGCTGGCTCCCCGACTACCCGGACCCCGACACCTTCAGCCAGCCGCTGGTCGGCAGCAACAACAGCCTCCACAACGGTTACTCCAGCAAGAAGATGGACTCCCTGATCGCGTCCACGCTCCAGTACAGCGACCGCGGCCGTACCGCGGCGGACTACAAGGAGCTCCAGGCGCTCGTCGGCGAGGACGTGCCGCTGGTGCCGCTGTGGCAGAAGAAGGACTACGTCCTCAGTACGACCGAGGTCTCCGGTTCGCAGTACCTCTCGGACGGCACCGGAATCTGGCGGCTGTGGGAGCTGAAGCGGATCTGACGGTCCGCCGCGCGGGATCCGGCGCGTACGACGGGATCTCGGGGGCGGTCGTCCCGGCACTGTCGGACGGCCGCCCCTTTCGTCCGAGACGACCTGCCCTGCTTCTCGGTCCCGGCCCCGGCCCCGGTCCCTCAGCCTCGGCCCCGGCTTCTCAGTCCCGGCGCTTCGCGGCGCCGGGGAGGAACTCCTCCAGCAGCTCGTGGATCTGCCGCACCAGCGGTCGCAGCACCCGGAACCGGGAGAGTGCGATGGAGCGGGCACCGATCGGGGCGGCGCGCTCGACGAGGCGGCGGCTGCGTTCGGTGTGCTCGGTCCGGTCGTACACCCAGTAGAGCACCAGGCCCATCTGGAGCAGCCACATCAACTGCGGCAGCAACTCGGCCAGTTCCGGGTCGGTCTTGGTGTCGGAGCCGGCCAGGCAGCGCCGGTGGATGGAGATCGCCGCCTCGCGGGCCGCGACCGAATCCGCCGAGAACGGGCTGAGCGGGCTCTCCGGGTCGGCGGCGTTCTTGAAGAACTGGGCGGCGAAGCGGTGGTACGGCTCCGCCACGTCCAACCACGTGAGCAGGACCCCGCGCATCCGCACCGCGAGGTCCTTGTCGCCGTCCAGGACCGGCTGCACCGCGGCTTCGTGTTCGGCGGCGAGCCGGTCGTAGAAGCCCTGGACGAGGTGTTCCTTGTTCGTGAAGTAGTAGTAGGCGTTCCCGACGGAGACGCCGGCCTCCTGGGCGATGGCCCGCATCGTCGTCTTGTCGTAGCCGCGTTCCTGGAAGAGCCGGAGCGCGGTTTCGAGGATGAGTGTGCGGGTCTGCTCGCTCTTGGGAGCCTTGACTTCCTTCACGTCCTTCGCTTCCTTCACCACAGTCCCGAGGGTATCCGCCCCGGTCAGTCCCCGGATCCGGGGACCGTACAGGCACCGTCCCCGTCCCCGTCGCCGCACGGCGCCGCGGTCAGCGAGCGGTACTTCGCGGCGGCGAGCACGGTGGCACGGGCGAACGGGCGGCCCGCCGGGGTGGTCAGCCAGTGCGACCTGGGCCGGTGGTCGGCCAGCGCCCAGAGGCAGACGATCCAGGCGGACGTCCCGCGGTAGATCTGCCCCCGGTCGCCGATGACCGTGATCTCGTCGAGCGTCCCGGCGTGGTCGAGCCCGGGGAAGCGGCGGCGCGCCTCCTCGGAGGCGGCCGGGACGAGGTCGAGCGGGACGAGCTGCCGCTGCTTCACTAGCCACTGGCGCAGATGGACGCAGAGCGAGCACTGCGCGTCGTACAGCACGGTGAGCCGTTCGACGGACGCGTGCCGTCCGCCGGTTCCGGTCGCCACGGCGGGGCTCAGGCCTTGGCGGCGGGTGCGGTCCACGGGCCGGTGCCCGGTGTCGTCCACCCCTGCGGCGGTACGGGCGGGGTCTGCTCACGCTCCATCAGACCGCGGCGGCGGATCTTGTTCAGCACATAGACGTTGCCGAGGTGCAGCACGCCGAGGACGAGCAGGACGACGCCGAGCTTCACCGAGAGCGCCTCGAAGAGTCCGCGGGCGTCGGTGACGCCGTCGTCGTTCCTCAGGTAGAGGGTGACGAAGCCCAGGTTGACCAGGTAGAAGCCGACCACCAGGAGGTGGTTGACGGCGTCGGCGAGCTTCTCGTTCCCGTGCAGGACATCGGCGAGGAACACCCTGCCGTTGCGGCTGAGCGTGCGCGCGACCCAGATGGTGAGCGCCACGCTGATCAGCAGGTAGATGACGTACGCGACCACAGTGAGATCCATGTCCCACCCTCCCTTGAACGCGTTCAAAAGCTGTTGTCATGGACTGTAGACCTGACTTTGAACATGTTCAAGCCGCTGTCCCGACGGCTGGCTCCGGCTGCCTGTCCGGGGCGCCGAAGCGCCGTACTCCCGGTACCGCGGCCGTCGCCAGGCAGGCGGCACCGACCGCCACCGCGGCCGCGGCCAGCGGGACTTCGGCGCCCCAGGCCGAGGCGGCGAGCGGGGCCAGGGCGTAGCCGAGCGGCATCGCGCCGAGGGAGAGCAGCCAGTCGTACGAGGTCACGCGGGCCAGTGCGTGCGCGGGGACGGCGGACTGGACCGAGGTCTCCCAGACCGGGTTGAGGAAACCGAGGCCTGCCTGGGCGAGGCCGTACGCGGCGATGGCCGGTGCGGCGGGCGCGTGGGCGGCGAGGAGGCCGAGGGGGAGCGCGTACGTGGCGAGGCCCAGGTTGGCGACCAGGACCGGGCGGCGGGGGCGGGCCCGGCCGGCCAGCAGGGAGCCGAGGAGCAGGCCGACCGCGCCGGCCTGGAGCAGGGCGATCCAGACGCCCTTGCCGCCCGGTTCGCGGACGAAGAGCGCCGGGCCCAGGGTCATCAGGACGGCCGCCGCGCCGTTCCACACCGCGTGGGCGATCAGGCTCGTCCAGTACCAGTCGCGGCCCCTGACCTCGCTCCACCCCTCCTTGAGGTCGGTGAGCAGGGAGCGCCGGGGGATGGGTACATGGCCGACCTTCACGGCGGACAGCAGCGCCGCGCTCACCGCGAAGCTCGCGCCGTCCAGCACGAAGGCCCAGCCCGGACCCGCCGTGAGGATCAGGGCCCCGGCGAGGGCCGGGCCGCCGAGTCGGGTCGCGCTGTTGACCACCGCCATCAGGGAGTTGGCGCGCAGCAGCCCCGACTCCGCCACGGTGCCGCGGATCAGCGGGGAGACGGTCGGCATCGCGAACGCCCCGGCGGCGCCGCCGATCGCCTCGGCGACCGCGATCTGCCAGAGCGCGGGGGAGCCGCCGAGCAGTTCGGCGCCGACGAAGAGCTGGGTGGCGCACCGTACGAGGTCCGTGGTGAGCGCGACCGTACGGGCGTTGAAGCGGTCGCCCGCGACGCCGCCCAGCGGCAGCAGGAGCAGTTTGGGGACCATCGCGCAGCCGAGGACCAGTGCGAGTGCTCCGGTGGAACCGGTGGCCAGGTAGACGGCCAGGGACAGGGCGGTGGGGATGGCGGCGTCGCCGAGGAGGGAGAGGGAGCGCCCGATGAAGAGCAGGCGGAAGGCGCGCGTGCGCAGAGGGTGCGGCATGCGCGCAATCTATTTCGGTACCGAATTATTCGTCAAACGGAATATTCGGTACCGAAATATCTTTGGTCGTCGGGCGTACGCTTTCCCCATGGAGCGACGCGACTGGACCGACGGACATGTGGAGCGCTGGAAGCCCGTCCTGCCCCACCTCGACCCCGACATCGAGGGCGCGGTGACCCGGATGACCAAACTCTCGGTCCACCTGCGCCGGGTGCGCGAACAGTCACTGGTCGACCTCGACCTGGACCGGCAGGAGTTCGACACGCTCCACAAGCTGGCCGCACGCGGCGGGAAGGCGGCCCCCTCCGAACTCGCCGCCGACCTCGACCTCGCGCCCGCCTCCGTCACCGGCCGGCTGGACGCCCTGGAACGGCGCGGCTTCGTCCGCCGTACGCCGTCCCCCACCGACCGCCGGCGTGTCGACGTGGAACTCACCGACGACGGCCGCTCGACCTGGCGCGGGGCGATGGACACCGTCGGCAAGGAGGAGTACCGGCTGCTCGGCGTCCTCGACGCCGACGAACGCGGGCTGCTCAACGACATGCTGCGGCGCATCATGGTGGTCGCGGAGGACCGGGGCGGCGCCGGGTGGGACTGAGACGCGGGGGCCGGGCGCTCAGCCGGCCCCGCGCGCGCCACCGGTCACGCCGCCGGGCTCCCTGACGGCGTAATCGGCCGGCTCCGCCCGCAGTCCGTCCAGGCCCTGCGCCAGGGCGCTGCCGAGCGCCGCGTTCGACCGCTCGGCCGCCTGCTCCACCGGGGCCCGGAAGCCGCGCCGCGGCGGTGCACCCGCGAGCAGCGGGGCGAACGCGGCGACCGGCCGGAGCAGCCACCGGCGCGGTGTACGTGTGGAGCCGGTCGCGGTCCGGCGCGAGGATCGTGACGGTGTGCCGGAGACGAGCCCTTCGGGCCCTCCCCATGAGCCGTCAGATGCTCATCGAGCGAGCGGTGTTGATCTGGGCCATCACCATCTGGAAGGTCTCCGGGCCGTTGGCCGGGATCATCGTCGAGTGGTGCCTGCCGCCACTGGTCACCGAGACCTGGATGAAGCCGGTCGTCTTCTTCTCCTTCATCAGGAGGAAGAGCAGACCGACCAGGCAGAGCAGTGCGAAGACGATCGCGAGCACGATTGCGACCGTCGGGATCTTCTCCTCGGTGCGCGACAGGTCCGTGGCCGTCCACACCGCACCCTTGAGCGGCATCGTGCCGGCCGGCGTCACGATCTGGTCGTTCATGACGGTGATGTCACCGAACGCCAGCATCGGCACGCCCCCGCCGGGCGGCGGGCCCGGCTGTTGCGGGTAGCCGTAGGCCGGCTGCCCCGCCTGCTCCTGGGGGTATCCGTAGCCGGGGCCGGGCTGGGTCGCGGAGCCGGGCAGCTGCTGCGGGTAGCCGTAGGCCGGAGCGCCCGGACCGGGCTGCCCGTTCCCCTGGCCGTCCGCGACGGTGGGCGGATGGCCCGGCTGCTGGGGAGGCCCCCACTTGTATGAGTCGTCCGCGTACGGATTCGGATCGCTCAACGTTCCCCGCTCTCGATCAAGCCTGTGCGCCCCGCGCCTTGCTGCGCCGGAGGCGGCGAACCGGTGCCCGGTTCCGCATGACCGTACCGTCAACACCCGGACGGCGCAGCAAGAGGCCCCGCTTCCCGCACGGTTCGTGCGGAAAACGGGACCTCTTGACGCGAACGGACGCGACCGGTGTGCGCGGGGCGTCAGAAGCGGCGCGTGATCAGCGCCCGCTTGACCTCCTGGATCGCCTTGGTGACCTCGATGCCACGCGGGCAGGCGTCCGTGCAGTTGAAGGTGGTGCGGCAACGCCACACACCGTCGCGGTCGTTGAGGATCTCCAGGCGCTGCTCGCCGCCCTCGTCGCGCGAGTCGAAGATGAAGCGGTGCGCGTTGACGATCGCCGCCGGGCCGAAGTACTGGCCGTCGTTCCAGAACACCGGGCACGAGGACGTGCACGCGGCGCACAGGATGCACTTGGTGGTGTCGTCGAAGCGCTCGCGGTCCTCGGCGGACTGCAGACGCTCACGGGTCGGCTCGTTCCCCTTGGTGATGAGGAAGGGCATGACGTCGCGGTACGCCTGGAAGAACGGGTCCATGTCGACCACGAGGTCCTTGAGGACCGTGAGGCCCTTTATGGCCTCGACCGTGATCGGCTTCTCCGGGTTGATGTCCTTGATCAGCGTCTTGCAGGCGAGCCTGTTCTTGCCGTTGATCCGCATCGCGTCGGAGCCGCAGATGCCGTGCGCGCAGGAGCGGCGGAAGGTCAGCGTGCCGTCGACGTCCCACTTGATCTTGTGAAGGGCGTCGAGCACACGCTCCTTCGGGTCGATCGAGATCTGGAAGTCCTGCCACTGGGCCTCGTCGGAGACCTCGGGGTTGAACCGGCGGATCCGGAAGGTGGCCGTGATGTACGGGGAGTCGGCGAAGCCCGCCTCGGCCTGGCCGGCCTTCTCCATTGTCGGGGTAGCCATCAGTACTTACGCTCCATCGGCTGGTAGCGGGTCTGGACGACCGGCTTGTAGTCGAGCCGGATCGACTCGGTGCCGTCGGCCGCGACCTCGCGGTACGCCATGGTGTGGCGCATGAAGTTGACGTCGTCGCGGTTCGGGTAGTCCTCGCGGTAGTGACCGCCGCGGGACTCCTTGCGGGCCAGCGCGGAGGTCGCCATGACCTCGGCCAGGTCGAGCAGGTTGCCCAGCTCGATGGCCTCCAGAAGGTCCGTGTTGAACCGCTTGCCCTTGTCCTGGATGGACACGTTCAGGTAGCGCTCGCGCAACTCGGCGATCTTGTCGACGGCCGTCTTGATGGTCTGCTCGGTACGGAACACCATCACGTTGGCGTCCATGCACTCCTGCAGCTCCAGACGGAGCGTGGCGACCCGCTCGGTGCCCGTCGAGTCGCGCAGCCGCTCGACCTGGTCCACGACCAGCTGCGCCGGGTTCTCGGGAAGCTCGACGAAGTCGTGCTTTGCGGAGTACTCGGCGGCGGCGATGCCCGACCGGCGTCCGAAGACGTTGATGTCGAGCAGCGAGTTGGTGCCCAGCCGGTTGGCGCCGTGCACGGAGACGCACGCGACCTCGCCGGCGGCGTACAGGCCCGGGACGACGGTGGTGTTGTCCGCCAGGACCTCGCCCTCGACGTTGGTCGGGATGCCGCCCATGGCGTAGTGCGCGGTCGGCTGGATCGGGATCGGGTCCGTGTACGGCTCGATACCGAGGTAGGTACGCGCGAACTCGGTGATGTCCGGGAGCTTGGCGTCCAGCTGCTCCGGCGGCAGGTGCGTGAGGTCGAGGTAGACGTGGTCGCCCTCGGGACCGCAGCCGCGGCCCTCACGGATCTCCGTGTAGATGGAGCGGGAGACGACGTCGCGGGAGGCGAGGTCCTTCATGACGGGCGCGTACTTCTCCATGAAGCGCTCGCCGTCCTTGTTGCGGAGGATGCCGCCCTCACCGCGGGCGCCCTCCGTCAGCAGGATGCCCATGCGCCAGATGCCCGTCGGGTGGAACTGGAAGAACTCCATGTCCTCCAGCGGCAGCCCGCGGCGGTACGCGGCGGCCTGGCCGTCACCGGTCAGGGTGTGCGCGTTCGACGTCACCTTGAAGAACTTGCCGGTGCCGCCGGAGGCGAAGATGATCGCCTTCGCCTGGAAGACGTGGATCTCGCCGGTCGCCAGCTCGTACGCGACGACGCCCGCGGACTTCTTGACCCCGTCCACCTCCTGGAGCAGCAGGTCCAGGACGTAGAACTCGTTGAAGAACTCCACACCCTCCTTGACGCAGTTCTGGTACAGCGTCTGGAGGATCATGTGGCCGGTGCGGTCCGAGGCGTAGCAGGACCGGCGGACCGGGGCCTCGCCGTGGTTGCGGCTGTGGCCGCCGAAGCGGCGCTGGTCGATACGGCCCTCGGGCGTGCGGTTGAACGGCAGGCCCATCTTCTCCAGGTCGAGGACGGAGTCGATGGCCTCCTTCGCCAGGATCTCGGCGGCGTCCTGGTCGACCAGGTAGTCGCCGCCCTTGATCGTGTCGAAGGTGTGCCACTCCCAGTTGTCCTCTTCCACGTTGGCGAGCGCGGCGGCCATGCCGCCCTGCGCGGCGCCCGTGTGGGAGCGGGTCGGGTAGAGCTTCGTGAGCACGGCGGTACGGCTGCGCTTCGTGGACTCGATGGCCGCGCGCATGCCGGCGCCGCCGGCGCCGACGATGACGGTGTCGTACTTGTGGATCTGCATGATTTCCTCTGGTCCCTCTGGCCCGGCGCCTAGCGGATGTTCGGGTCGAAGGTGAAGATCACCAGCGTGCCCAGCAGGACGGTGAACACCGTGGCGGTGTACAGCAGCATCTTCAGCCAGAAGCGGGTGTTGTCCCGTTCGGCGTAGTCGTTGATGACCGTACGGAGGCCGTTGGCGCCGTGCAGCATGGCCAGCCACAGCATCGCCAGGTCCCAGACCTGCCAGAACGGCGAGGCCCAGCGGCCGGCCACGAAGGCGAAGCCGATCTTGGAGACCCCGCCGTCCAGCACGAGCTGGATCAGCAGGTGGCCCAGGACCAGGACGACCAGGACGATGCCCGACAGGCGCATGAAGAGCCAGGCGTACATCTCGAAATTGGTGCGCGAACCCTTGGGGGTCTTGGCCGTCCGCTGACGCGGCGGCTCGATGACCGGGGCCGGGTGGTCGACGTCGTAGAGGCTGACGCCCTCGACGGAGCCGATCGCGGCGGAGGACTCGGTGGACATTGGCCTCAGCTCCCGAAGACTTGGCGTACGGCGTGGCCGAGGACGGGGTACAGGGCCCCGACCATCAGCACGACCCAGACACCCACGACGGACCAGAGCATCTGCTTCTGGTAGCGCGGGCCCTTGGCCCAGAAGTCCACGGCGACGATACGGAGACCGTTCAGCGCGTGGAAGAGAATGGCGGCCACCAGGCCGTATTCGAGGAGCGCGACGATCGGCGTCTTGTACGTGGCCACGACATCGTCGTACGCCTCGGGGGAAACGCGGACGAGAGCGGTGTCCAGGACATGTACGAACAGGAAGAAGAAAATGAGGACACCGGTGACTCGATGAGCCACCCAGGACCACATGCCTTCCCGGCCGCGGTACAGCGTTCCAGCCGGCACGGAAGAACCCTCCGGGAGCGGGGATTGGGGCCGGCCGGCTTGACTGTCGGTCTGACCCGGCCGGGTACGGTCCACCGGCCCCGGCCATCGTAGCGACGCTTTGTCGGTTCGTTCGCGCGGGGGCCTCTGGTGTGATCAAAGTGGCAATCAAACAGCCACGGACGGACTAGAACGGGCCGCTGAACACCACGGACCGATCCCATTCCGTTATGAACCCGATATCAGCCCGATGATGCGACCCCGGGCGAGTCGCCGCATCTCCTCCGCCGTGACCACCCGCTCCTGGTCGGGGTCGTGGCCCAGTCTGGCCCGGATTCCGGCGAGCACCTGATCCGGCCGCTCGGCGGGCTCGAAGCCGTCCAGGCAGATCACGAAGACATGGCCGAAGCGGCACTCGTACGCGGCGTGCGCGGCCCGCAGCGCGAGATGGGCGGAGGGCGGCGCGGCGTGGTGCAGCCCGGGGGAGACTTCGGCGGCGAGCGCCTCGGCGAGGTCCGCGGGGGGCAGGTCGTAGCCCGCCTCGTCGGCGGCGGCCAGCAGAGCGTCCAGGTCGGGGTACGGGCGGTGGGCGGCCAGCCGCTGCGCCCAGCGGCGGCTGCCGGAGCACCCCAGCAGGGCGGCCTCGGCCTCGGCGGACGGCGCGGTGTTGAAGCGGTCGAGGCCCGGGAGGCCGGTCCGGCCCTGCGCCGGTCCGGAATTCCGGACGGGTGCGGCCGTCCGGGGGACCGGAGGACGCAGCCGCTTCGGGAGGCCGGCGTGGGACTCGCTGGACCTGGACAGCGTGGGCTCCTCGAATCAGCGGCATCCGTGAGCCCGCAGCCCGCAGCCCGGAGTGGGGCGGGACGGCTGGATCCGGGCGGATGCAGGGTGAAGGGAGTTTTACAGAGCGAAAGGAGATGTGCAGGGTGAGGGGAGTGACGAATGTGCCTCAAAGGTAGCGAGGCCGGGCAACGACCGTCCGACGGATGAGCGAACTTCACCCGGACGGGAGAGTTTCGGAACGGCTGAAGGGCCGTGGTCCGAGGAGAATGCCCGGCTGACTCCCTCTTTCGCCTCCTTCGGTCCTGCCTGTTCTTGTCTTGCTTCTGCCCAGTTCTCTGCCCATTTTCCTGCTCGTATCGGAGGTCTCTGACCGATGTCGCCCTCACGTGGCGCTCTTGTGGCCGGTGCGGTGCTCACCGCGGCGGCCGCCGCGACGATCGCCGTCGTCGTCTGGCCGGAGAGCTCCGACAGCGGACTCGCGGGGGAGTCGGGGGCCCGTACCCCCTCGGGCTCCTCGGCCGCCCCCTCGCCGACCCGGAGCTACCCGCTCTCCACCCCGCCCCGCACCATCCCCGCCGTGCGCGAGCACATCGCCGCCCGCGGCCCCGGCTGGCGGCCCGGCCCGTCCACCGGGGTCGTCGTCGCCCACGGCAGCGGGACGCTCGCGGACGAGGGCAAGCTGCTCGCCCAGGAGCTGCGGATCCAGTACCGGGGAGACGTCCCCGCCCGCGCGGGCGACGTGGAACTGGCCCTCACCCCGGGCCGGGGCACCCCCGAGTCGTACACCCTCAAGACCCAGGGGGGACGGGTCACGATCAGCGGACCCGACCAGGCCGGTGTCTTCTACGGAACCCGCACGCTGAAGCAGTCGGTGCGCGCCGACGGCAGCATGCCCGAGGGCGAGGTGCGCGACCGCCCCGACCGGCCGCAGCGCGGCCTCAACCTGGACATCGCGCGCAAGTACTACACCGCCGGGTGGATCGAGGACCGGCTGCGCGAGATGGCCGATCTGAAGCTCAACCAGCTCGGCCTGCACTTCTCCGACGACCAGGCGTTCCGCATCCAGTCCGACACCCACCCCGAGGTGGTGTCTCCGCAGCACCTCACCAAGGCGGAGGTGCGCTCGATCCTCGGTCTGGCCGGCCGGCTGCACATCGAGGTCGTTCCCGAGATCGACTCCCCCGGCCATCTGGGCGCGGTCCTGCGGGCCCACCCCGATCTCCAGCTGCGCAATGTGTCGGGGGTCCGCTCGCCCGGATCGCTCGACATCTCCGACCCGGGAGCGGCGAAGCTCGTCGACGAACTCCTCGGCGAGTTCACCGAGCTGTTCGGCGGCCGCTACTGGCACCTCGGCGCCGACGAGTACCTCGCGCTGATGGCACGGGACCCCGCCGCCTCGTACCCGCAGCTGCAACGCGCCGCCCAGCAGAAATACGGACCGCAGGCCGGCATCAAGGACCTCGCCACCGGCTGGCTCAACGACCGCGCGGCGGTGGTGCGCCCGCACGGCAAGCAGCCCAAGGCGTGGAACGACGGCTTCTTCCGCGACGGCGTCGTCCACGCCGACAAGGACATCGAGGTCGAGTACTGGACGGGCAAGGAGTACGGCGCCCGGCCGCCGGAGGAGTATCTGCGCGAGGGGCGGCGCGTGGTGAACCTCAACGACGAGTTCCTCTATTACGTACTCGGCCAGCCCAACAACTTCGTTTATCCCACGGGCAAGCGGATCTACGAGCAGTGGACCCCGCTTGTCCTGCGCGGCACCCAGCCGGTCCCGGCGAGCTACTCCGGCCAGATCCTCGGCGGCCGGTTCGCGGTCTGGGGCGACCTCCCGCAGGCGCAGACCCCGGCGCAGGTGGCGCAGGGCATCCGGATGCCGCTGCGGGCGACCGCCCAGAAGCTGTGGGACCCGCGCAAGCCGACGCTGAGCTGGGACCGGTTCCAAGCGCTGGCCGGACAGATCGACGGGGTGGGCTGAGCGGGGCGGGCGGAACTCCCCGCGGGCGGCGCGGCGCGGCGGGGCGGGCGGACGGCGGGGCGGGGCCGCGTTCGCCTGCCCCGGGACGGAGGCGGGCTCCTGGTGGGCAGTCAGCGGAGGTACGTCTGCTGCCACTCGATCGAGGTCATGGTGAGCGCGGCCTCGGCGAGGCTCTGGGCAGCGGCGGTCTTGAGCTTGGCCATGCTGCTGTCGATCCAGGGCTGGACGTTCGAGCAGCCCTGCTCGCGGTACTCGACGGCTTGGAGGAGGCATTCGAGTTTGTCCGCATCGTGGGCGCAGATCACTTCGAGGGAGCCGCCGTTTTCGTACTCCTCCACGATCCGCTGAGCCCCGGCCTTCACCGCCGGGTGCGCGGCCGAGACCTGGTCCGCGGTCACCTTCTCGTTGCCGGCGGCTTCGAGGTAGCGACGACCGATGTGCGGGATATCGCTGACGCGGGTCTCCTGCGTGTCGTGCCAGAGCCCGAGGAGGGCGGCCTTCGCCGGGTCGGCGCCCTCCATCATGGCGAGCACGGAGCCGATGAGCGCGACCCTGAAGCTGTGCTCGGCGATGGTCTCGGGGTCCTTGACCCCAGCAATCCACCACCCGCTGCGCTTCGCACGCTTGAGCATCCCCATTTCCAACAGGAAGCCCGCCGTGCCCTTCGTCTGCTCCTGCTCTGTGTCCGCCATGAAATACGCCCTCCGATGAGTCATGCGCGGTTCTCGCGTAGAACGTAATGCACTGAACTGAGTTCTCGCCTTGATCGTGGGGAGATCCCGCCGTGATCGAGCAGTCGCACGGTGTGCGCGCACAGCGCGTCCGCCAGTTCGGTATCCGCCAGAGGCAGCCACTGGTGGGCGGTCAGCAGGGCCCAGAGTGAGTGGACGTACAGGTCCACGTATGCCGGAGCCTGGTGCAGACCGGCGGCGAGTCCGTGAAGGAGGTGCACGGGCTCCCAGTTGGTCGGCCCGCGCCGCATGAAGCCGTCGTCCGGCTGCGGTTCTCGGATCGATCCGAGCCAGTAGGCCCAGTAGTTGAGGTTGGCCGTCTCGGCGGCATCGTCGTCCGCCATGCCCCGGTCGATGAAGTCCAGGAGAGGCTGTCGGTCGCCAAGTCGAGCCAGTGCGACGGCAGTTGACCGTGCTGTTGCCCAGTGGGGTGTCCAGCCGCGGGCTGCGATCAGGTCTCGGCGCGTATGCAGAGCGTGGTTCGTCCAGGTTGCCGCCTCCGGGGCGCGGTCGTACGAGCACAGGTAGAGCGCCTGGCGGTGAAGGAGCAGCCCGTCGTCTCCCGCGCGCAGGGAGGACTCGGCTGTATCCCGGAGTCGGGAGAAGAACATGCTGCGGTCGAGCGTGGGCAGCACCGGAGCGTGAGCGACGGGGCCGCGGCGTCCCGGCGTCGCCCTGCGTCCGAGGACGGGCGGGACTGTGCCGTTCAGCGCCCACGCGATCATGTGGGCCGTATCGCGGGTGTGCACCCAGTAGGCCAGAGGATGCTGTGCCGTGTTCTCCGGGTGGATCGTAGCGGAGATGACACGGTCCGCGTCCATGGCCGGATCGAGAAGGTGGAGGAGGCGCGTGTCCGCCCCCAGGGCCGGTAATCGGCGCCGGAGGTCCAAGAGCGCCCCGGCCTTCACGTTGGCGAGCGGCCTTCGACCGGTCTCCCAGCCTTGCCATGTGTCGAGGTTGACGCCCATCGCTTCGGCCATGCCGACTTGCGTGGTGTTTGAGCTCTCCCGGGCGATGCGGAGTACGAACCCGGCGATCGTGCCCGTTGCCGCACGCCCGCGTGCAGTTCCTTTCACGGCCATGCCGCCCCCTGTGCCCTCGGCCGCCCAACCCGTACTCACAGTCAGTCCTACTTCATCCACGGTGACCGTAGCGTCTGATTCGGAACAGCCACCGTCATCAAGGAGGCCACGATGACTACCGCAGTGGAGACCGCCGTTCGTCCTTGGGGCGCTGGTCGACTCGCCCCGTACCCGACCGTCACCCACCGTCCGTATGCGTCGGTCACGCTCGACCCCGACACTCAGCTTGGCATCTACGCGGACCACACCGGCAAGGCGATCGAGATGGGCAAGCACGGCACCAGCAGTGGCACGGAGACGAGCACGAACACGAACTCGGACTCCGCCCCCGACCAAGGGCACGACCAGGATTCCCAGCAGGACTGACCGGTGACCGACGTGAGGCCGGTGCTCGTGGCCACCGAGGCGGACGATGTCACCTCCGACATGGTGATCACCGAGCTGAACCGGCGAAACGTGCCGGTGGCCAGGTTCAACCCTGCCGACATCGGTGCGGACCTGACGGTCTCCGCTCGGTTCGGAACCTGTCCGGCCCCCGTGGCCGGCCAGGTCTGCACCCCGTCGCGGACCGTGGACCTGACCCATATCCGGTCGGTGTACTGGCGCCGCCCGGTGTGGCCGGCCTTCGACCACCTCGGCGCTGACGACGCGCGGTTCGCGGCGGCGCAGGCCCGCTACGGGCTCGGCGGCATCCTCTACGCCCTCGACGGGCCGCTATGGGTCAACCACCCGCTGCGGAACGCCGCTGCGGACTACAAGCCCACTCAGCTCGCCGTCGCTCAGCGTCTTGGGCTCACGGTGCCACCGACGCTGGTGACGAACGACCCGGACGAGGCGCGGTCCTTTGTCGCGAGCCACGATCAGGTGGTCTTCAAGACGCTCCGGTGGACGCCTTGCCGGCGAGACGGCGTTCCCGTCACCGGATGGGCCGACCCGGTCACCGCGCCCGAGATCGACGAGAGCGTGCGCGTGGTGCCGCACCTGTTCCAGGCCGTCGTGGACAAGGTGGCCGACCTCCGCGTGCTGGTCGTCGGCCGAGAGGCGTTCGCCGTGCGGATCCAGTCCGGAATGCTGGACTGGCGCAAGGACTACTCGGCCCTGTCATACAGCGTGGTGGACCTGCCCGACCGTATGGGGAAGGCCCTCCTTGCTTACCTGGAGCACTTCGGGCTGGTCTCGGGGAGTTTCGATCTCGCGGTGGACAAGGTGGGCGACCTCTGGTGGCTGGAGCTGAACCCGAACGGACAGTGGGGGTGGCTGGAGGAATCCACCGGCCTTGCGATGTCCGCCGCATTTGCTGACCTGCTGACGCAAGGAGTTGTCCCATGACCGACACCGCCCCTCAGCGGCGTGCCCTTGCCGACCGCCTGACGCGGGCGGGCGTTCTCGTCAGCCCCTCGTGGCGGGCGGCGGTGGAGGCCGTCCCCCGCGAGCTGTTCCTGCACCCCGGTGTGTTCCTGCCGGCGGAAGGCTACCGGTGGGAACCCGTCACGGCTGTCGGAGCCGACCCGGAGGAGTGGGCGAAGATCGCCTACCGCGACGAGTCCCTGACTACCCAGCTCGACGGACACCTCACCGCCGACCGGGCCGACGGTCCCGTTGCGGGTTCCCCGACGTCGTCGTCCACCACCCCGGTGACTGTCGTGGACATGATCGAGAAGCTGGAGGTGGAGGACGGACACCAGGTGCTGGAGATCGGTACGGGAACCGGCTACTCCAGCGCCCTGATGTGCTTCCGCCTGGGGGAGGACAATGTGACCACGGTCGAGGTGGACCCGGACGTCTCGGCCCGTGCGGATGCCGCGCTGGAGACGGCCGGGTTCTCGACGTGGACCGTCACGGGAGACGGCCTCCTCGGCCATCCTCGTCGCGCACCGTACGACCGCGTCATTGCCACCTGCGCCGTGCGCCGCATCCCCTACACCTGGATCAGGCAGACCCAGCCGGGTGGCATCATCCTCGCCACGGTCGGCGGGAACTGGCACTACGGCACGGGCCTCGCCAAGGTCACGGTCGCCGAGGGCGGTACCGCCGAGGGCGAGATCGTCGGCCGTAGCTCGTTCATGCAGGCCCGGTCCCAGGCGGAGGTGCCGATCGCCGGTGACCTGTCCGCCCGCACCGCCTACGCCGACAGCGAGCGCGAGTCGAAGCTGTCCCCGCTGCTGCTGGAGGAGTGGATGCCGGCCTTCCTCGCGCAGCTCGCCGCCCCTGGAGCGCATTTCACCCGGGCCACGTCGCCGGAGGGGAACTGGCTGCTGCACCTCTTCGACCCGGGCCGCGAGTCCTTCGCGTCGTTTACGGAGAACGGAGGGAGCTGGACAGTCCGCCAGGGCGGCCCGCTGCCGCTGTGGGACACGATCGAGCAGGCCCTCACCGCGTGGCAGGACGCGGGCAGCCCGGACATCTCCGCCGTACGGTTGCGCATCACACGGGAGACCCACACCTATTGGATCGAAGGCCACCCGGCGCTCCGCTGGCGGCACCACCTTCTCTGATCGAGAGAGACGTGTGCACCGGTGGCCTGTCCCTGGCGGGCCGACTTGGCGGCCGCCTGCAGGGCGACGCGGAAGAGGCCGTCGTTGGCTTCGGCGTGCGCCCGCACGAGAGCTTTCAGGCGTTCGGCGTTCGCTGCCATGAGCCCGTCACCCTTTAGCAGCCAGCTACCCGTGAGGGAGGTCTGTTCCGCTTCCATGACTGGCGTCCCAGCGAGGTCACCAACGACCTGGACCGGGGGAAGAGAACCCCGTCGCGGTCCCGGCCCGGGTGAGAGACCACTCACTGGGCCGGACCATGGCCCAGCACGGCGACCGCCGGGCGGAGAGGGCCCGGGAGCTCGCATCGGGAACAGTGCAGCGCATTGGTCTGGGGAGGATCAGGCGGACGCCCGGATGCGTTGGCCACGCGTTGGCCGTGCAGAAGCGCCGCGCCCCGGGCATTGCCTCGCCAGAGCGGGGGAAATGGAACGACGACCGGGGCCGCCACCCCCCACAGGAGAGGCCCCGGTCGTCTTCCGCGGGGCCGTAGGACGACCCCGTACTCTTCTCAGCGCCGTCACTGCGTTTTCTGTCACACCGCGCCGTGCCGGCGGAATGTTGCGGGTTGTACAAGTCATGGACGCGGCCCCCGCGAAGGACGTAGCGTGCTGAGTCGCGCAGGGTGGCGCGGCAGTGATGACCAGCTGCGATTCAGGACAGCAGGACAGGTTGAGGGAGTGCTGGGGGACGACGCGGAGCTCACTGCCGCGGTGATCGCGGCGCAGGACGGGGACGAAGACGCCTTCCGTACTGTGTACCGCGCTGTGCAGCCGCGGCTGCTGGGCTACATACGGACGCTGGTGGGGGAGCCGGACGCCGAGGACGTGGCGTCCGAGTCGTGGCTGCAGATAGCGCGTGACCTCGACCGCTTCAGCGGCGATGCCGACCGCTTCCGCGGCTGGGCGGCGCGGATAGCCCGCAACCGCGCCCTGGACCATCTGCGGATGCGCGGCAGGCGCCCCGCTGCCGGCGGCGACGAGTCGGAGCTGTCGGACCGGCCGGCCGAATCGGACACCGCCGACGAGGCGATGGAGGCCCTGGCCACCGGCCGCACGATGTCGCTCATCGCCCAGCTGCCGCAGGACCAGGCCGAGGCCGTGGTGCTGCGGGTGGTCGTCGGACTGGACGCGAAGAGCGCGGCGCAGACGCTGGGCAAGCGACCGGGGGCGGTACGCACCGCGGCGCACCGGGGGCTGAAGCGGCTGGCCGAGCTGCTGCGTACGGACGGTCCGGGCGGTGCGGGCGGACGCCGCAGCGACGGCGACAGCGTTGTCGAGGACGGTGACGAGGGCCGGGACGGCGGTGCCGGGGGCGGCGAGGGCGCGGCCGCGGACCGGTCCCCCGCAGGCGGTCCGGCGGACTCGTCCGCCTCGCGCGAGAGCGCTGCGGGCCGGACGGCGGAACTCGGCGCCGTACCCGCACAGCGCCCTTCCCGCAACGGTCTGGCGGCGCCGGCCGGTGTGACGCATTCGCGTCTGTCGACGCAGAAGGACATGTGATGGCCGACGAGCACTACGAATGGCTCGACAAGGACGCGGCGGAGAGATTGCTCCGCGGCGAACCGGCCGATCCCGTCGGTGGCCACGCGTGTACGGAAGCGGAGATGCTCGCTGCAGCGCTGGACGCCGCCGCGCGTGCCGCCCGCCCGGCCACCGGCGAACTGCCGGGCGAGGCCGCGGCGCTGGCCGCCTTCCGCACCGCCGCGCACTCCGCACGCGCGCGGACCCGGGCGGCGCACCCGCAGGTGAAGGGGCACGCCGAGCAGACGTCCGGACCGGCACGGCCCGACGTACTCGAACCGGTGCACATCCGGCCCGCCTCCGGCGGCACCGCGGCGAACACCTCGGCCGCGGGGCCCCGCCGTACCCGCCCGCCGCGCTGGAGCAGGCCCATCCGCTTCGGCCTGGTCGCCTCCTTCGCGGGCTGCGCGCTCGGCGGGGTGGCCGTGGCCGCGGGCACGGGGATGCTCCCCGGACCGTTCGGCGGGCACGACCCCGTACCGGCCACCTCCGTCTCGGCCGCGGCGACGCCCGAGGAGCTCGGCTCGGGGACCCTCACCGACGAGACCCCGCTTCCGCGGCGGTCCGCCTCCCCGGACACGGAGCCCTCCGCGCCCCGGGCGGACCCCTCCGCGCCCGGCGGCCACCGGGACAGCGGCAAGAGCCAGAACCGCAAGGGCGGCGACGAGAGCCGGAAGCCCGGCGGTGCCGCGGGCGGGTCGTCGAAGGGCACCGGGAACGGCAAGGCGCCCGGGGGCTCCGGGGGCCTCGCCGCCGGAGACTGGTACACCAGGGCGCTCAAGGCCTGCCGTGCCTACCGTGGCGGCGATCTGGACGACGCCAGCAGGCGGAGGCTCGAAGCGCTGGCGAAGGGCGCCCGCAATCTGGACCGGTTCTGCGACCGCGTGATCGCCCGAGCAGGAAAGGGCGGCCAGGGCAACCAGGGCAACGGGAACGGCAACGGCAACGGCAACGGGAACGACGACGAGCAGGGCGGCGACGGCGATGCGAACGGGGACGGCGGAGGGAACTCCGGCAGGCTCCCGCCGATCCGGTTCACCACCACCCCGTCGCCGTCGACCTCGGACTCCGCCCCCGCCGCCCCGCCGGCGGCGGGGCGAGCGGCCGGCGCAGCCGCGGGCTCATCCCGCTGAGTGCCCGCGCGCCGGCCCTTCTGCACGCCGCCCACCAGCGGGTGTGACGTCCGGGTGTGACGTTTTTCGAGGCCGCGACGCAGTACAGAATGAGCCGACTGGTCATCGGCGGCGCACAGAGCCGGGGTTCCCCCCGTACCTTCGGCTCAGCGCATCGGCGCGGGCGGGACACGTTCCCCCGGTCCCGTCCGCGCCCCTTTCCCTCCGGCTTCCTCCGGCTCCCCTCAGCTCAGCTCCCTCTGACTTCCTTCGGCTCCTTCCGGCTCCTTCCGGCTCCTTCCGGCTTCCTCCGGCTTCCTCCGGCCGGACGGGCCCTACCCGTAGACGACGACCTTGTCGCCCGTCTTCACCTGGGCGAAGAGCGAGGCGATCTTTCCCTCGTCCCGGACATTGACGCAGCCGTGCGAGGCGCCGCTGTAGCCGCGGGCCGCGAAGTCCGCCGAGTAGTGCACCGCCTGGCCGCCGCTGAAGAACATCGCGTACGGCATGGCCGTGTGATAGATCGTCGACACGTGGTGCCGGGACTTCCAGTAGACGGAGAAGGTGCCCTCGCGGGTCGGCGTGTACTGGGAGCCGAAGCGGACGTCCATCGACGAGACGACGCGGCCGTCGATCATCCAGGACAGCGTCCGGCTGTTCTTGCTGATGCAGAGCACCCGCCCCGTCATGCAGCGCTTGTCCGGCTTGGCCACGGGCACGGTGGTCGGCGGGTTCAGCTCGGCCGCGGTCGGCTCGCGCGTCATGCCGAGCAGCTTCTGCCAGGTCACGGTGTCCGTCCTGCCCGTGGCGGAGAGGCCGCGCCTGCCCTGGAAGGACCGGACGGCGGCGGCCGTGAGGGTGCCGTAGTAGCCGGTGGGGGAGCGGTCGAAATGGCCGATCTGCCGCAGCCGGGCCTGTAGCTCCCGCACCTGCTTGCCCTGGGAACCGCTCGCCATCAGCGTCGTGCCCTGCGGGTCCGGCGGCTTCGGGGCGGGCGTCTCCCCCGCCACGGGGGCCTTCGAGGACGGCGACGGCGACGGCGCGTGCGGCGAGGACGGCTGCCGGGCGGGCGGCTTGGCGTCGTCGGTCGCCGAGGCCCGGGGCGGTGCCGCCGGGGCCGCCGACGCGCCGTCGGCAAGCTGCGCCTTGCAGCCGGCGGTCGCGGCGGTCATGGCGAGAACGGCGAGTGCCGCCGCGGCCGTCTTTCCCGGCCGGCCCCGTGCTCCGCGTCGTGACGTGCTTGCGGTGGTGCTGCCTGTCATCTCGGCCCCCTGCTTCTCCGGGTTGCTCCGGTGTCCCCTTGGACGGATTCCCGCTCTGCCCGGTTGCCAAAGCCCGCGCATGATGGGGAGAGCGGCGGCGGGGTCCGTGGCGGAGGGCTGTGAGCAAGGTCCCAGCCCGTGCCCCTCCACCGGTCTCGTGCCCGCCGCTACAGTCCGTCGCGGGAATCATTTGTTACCAGTAAGTAGTCCTATAGAACGGCTTCAGCGGGAGGCACAGCACATGACGCGCGAGTCGGAGTCGGGACTGCCCATCGAGCCGGTGTACGGGCCGGACGCGCTCGACGGGTGGAGCCCCGACGACAAGCTGGGAGAGCCGGGTGCCTACCCCTTCACGCGCGGTGTCTACCCCACGATGTACACCGGCAGGCCGTGGACGATGCGCCAGTACGCGGGCTTCGGTACGGCGACGGAGTCCAACGCGCGTTACAAGCAGCTGATCGCCAACGGCACGACGGGCCTCTCCGTCGCCTTCGACCTGCCCACCCAGATGGGCCACGACTCCGACGCGGCGATCGCGTCCGGCGAGGTCGGCAAGGTCGGGGTCGCGATCGACTCGATCGACGACATGCGGGTCCTGTTCGACGGGATTCCGCTGGACGAGGTCTCCACGTCCATGACGATCAACGCCCCGGCCGCGCTGCTCCTCCTGCTGTACCAGCTGGTCGGCGAGGAGCAGGGCGTCCCGGCTCACCGGCTCACCGGCACCATCCAGAACGATGTGCTCAAGGAGTACATCGCGCGCGGCACGTACATCTTCCCGCCGGCGCCCTCGCTCCGGCTGATCGCCGACATCTTCCAGTACTGCCGGGCCGAGATCCCGAAGTGGAACACCATCTCGATCTCCGGCTACCACATGGCGGAGGCCGGCGCCTCGCCCGCACAGGAGATCGCGTTCACCCTCGCCGACGGCATCGAGTACGTCCGTACCGCCGTCGCCGCCGGCATGGACGTCGACGAGTTCGCGCCGCGTCTCTCCTTCTTCTTCGTCGCCCGCACGACGATCCTCGAAGAGGTCGCCAAGTTCCGTGCCGCCCGCCGGATCTGGGCGCGGGTGATGAAGGAGGAGTTCGGCGCGGAGAACCCCAAGTCGCTGATGCTGCGCTTCCACACCCAGACCGCGGGCGTCCAGCTCACCGCCCAGCAGCCCGAGGTCAACCTGGTGCGCGTGGCCGTCCAGGGCCTGGCCGCGGTCCTCGGCGGTACGCAGTCGCTGCACACCAACTCCTTCGACGAGGCGATCGCCCTCCCGACCGACAAGTCCGCCCGCCTCGCCCTGCGCACCCAGCAGGTCCTGGCGTACGAGACGGACGTCACCGCGACCGTCGACCCGTTCGCGGGGTCGTACGTCGTCGAGAGGATGACGGACGACGTCGAAGCCGCCGCTCTGGAGCTGATGCTCAAGGTCGAGGACATGGGCGGCGCGGTCGAGGCGATCGAGCGCGGCTTCCAGAAGAACGAGATCGAGCGCAGCGCGTACCGCATCGCCCTGGAGACCGACAGCGCGGAGCGCGTCGTGGTCGGCGTCAACCGCTTCCAGCTCGACGAGGAGGAGCCGTACGAGCCGCTGCGCGTCGACCCCGCGATCGAGGCCCAGCAGGCGGCCCGCCTGGCGAAACTCCGCGCCGAACGCGACCGGGGCGCGGTGGACGCGGCACTGGCACGGCTGCGGAAGGCCGCCGAGGGCACGGACAACGTCCTGTACCCGATGAAGGACGCCCTCAAGGCGCGGGCGACGGTGGGCGAGGTCTGCAATGCGCTGCGCGACGTGTGGGGGACGTACGCGCCGTCGGACGCGTTCTGAGGCGGTGTCCGCCCGCAGGGGTGATCTCTCGCTGAATGCCCACGGCCACGGTCGATGGGACGCCCCTGCCATGAAGAACTGCTACGCCGCCCACGTCTTCCGCTCGGTGGTGGAGGTGACGTCCACCAACTGGGCGGACGATCTCGGTCCCAAGGTCGAGGGCTGCGCCCAGGCGGGCATTCCGGCCTACGTCGTGGCCGATCGCAAGCATGACCAGGTACTGCTCCGCAGCGATCCACGGAGCGCCGAGTACAGGGACGAGGTGCCCCACAAGCGCGGGTCGTCGTTCACCGTGCCGGACGTGGTCGGTGTCGAGATGAAGCTCTCCGCGGACCGCCTCCCCGACGGTGACGAGGACCGGCCCCGGTCTCTCCCCGAACCCCCCGAACGCGGTGTCGTACCCGCGTGCGACACTCCGTTCCATGCTGGGTGTCACCGACCTTCCGACCTACCTCGTCGGCCTGCTGCTGATCGTTCTTCTGCCGGGGCCGAATTCGCTGTACGTGCTGTCCGTCGCCGCCCGGCGCGGTGTGCGGACCGGCTATGTGGCCGCGGCCGGGGTGTGGACCGGGGACACGGTGCTGATGACGCTGTCCGCGCTCGGGGCCTCGTCGCTGCTGCGGACGACGCCGGTGCTGTTCGCCGTCGTCAAGTTCGCGGGTGCGGGCTATCTGACCTGGCTGGCGATCGGCATGCTGCGGGCCGCGGTGGCCATGTGGCGCGAACGGCACCGGCGGGTGGCCGAGTTGACCGGGGAGAGCGCCGGGCCCGAGGCCGCCACGGCGATGGAGCGGCCGTACCGGCGGGCGCTGGTGGTCAGTCTCGTCAACCCGAAGGCGATCCTGTTCCTGATCTCGTTCTTCGTGCAGTTCGTCGACCCCGGCTACGCCTACCCGGCGCTGTCCTTCCTGGTGCTGGGCACCCTGCTCCAGATCGCCAGCTTCCTCTATCTGTCGATGCTGATATTCGGCGGCACCCGCCTGTCCGCCGCGTTCCGCCGTCGCAAGCGGCTGTCGGCGGGGGCCACTTCGGCGGCCGGTCTGCTGTTCCTCGGGTTCGCGGCGAAGCTCTCGCTCAGCAGCGTGTGACCGCGGCGAGGCCGAGCGGGGCCAGGTACTCGGCGAGCCCCGAGGCGTCCTCGCCCGCCCAGCCGATGTAGCCGTCGGGGCGGACCAGGAACAGGCCCTTTCCGTACGCCTCGCAGGCGTCCGTACGGTGGACGCGGACCGTCTCGCCGTCGGACACGGGCAGTTCGGTGTCCGTGCCGACCGCGAGCAGGGTGAAGTGCGGGCCGCGGAAGACGTCGAAGAGGCGCCGGCCCCCGGCCGTCGGGCCGTCCGGGGCGCGGTCGCCGGAGTGCAGGGCGCCGGCCCGGCCCGCCGACAGCGGGCCCTCGCGGTAGCCGAGGCCGAGCTGCTGGGCCGCCGCGCCGCGTTTCTGCTCGCCGCGGTGGATGCGGGTGGACAGGCCGAGCATGTCGGCGGCGATCGGGCGGCGCTCCTGTTCGTAACTGTCGAGCAGGGCGGCCGGCGCCCCGTACCGCAGGACCTGGCCGAGCTTCCAGCCCAGGTTGTACGCGTCCTGGACGCTGGTGTTCAGGCCCTGGCCGCCCGCGGGGGAGTGCACGTGCGCGGCGTCGCCCGCCAGGAAGACCCGCCCGTCGCGGAACCGGTCGGCCAGCGCCGCGCGCGGCCGGAAGTCGGAGGACCAGCGGACCTCGGTGACGTCCCGCGCCGCCAGGTGGGTGCGGGCGGCGACCAGCGCGCGCACCCCCTCCGGGGACGTGTCGGGCGCGCCCTCCTTGAACTGGGCGACCAGCTGGAAGTCCGCCGTACCGGGCAGCGGGCAGAGCGCGAGGAAGCCCTGTTCGCCGCTCATCACATGCCAGTTGTCCCGGTCCAGCGCGTCCTCGGCCACCCGCACGTCGGCGACCAGCATCGGCGCCGGGTCCACCTCCCCCGAACCCCCGGCTCCGTCCGAGCCGGGGAGACCCCCCTCGCCGGTCATCGCGATCCCCAGCGCGCGCCGGACGGTGCTGCGGCCGCCGTCCGCCGCGACCAGGAACGAGGCCCGGACCGGGCCCGTGGTCAGGTGGGCGGTGACGCCGTCCGCGTCCTGGTCGAGTCCGGTCAGCGCGGTGGAGAAGGCGACCTCGCCGCCCAGCTCGCGCAGCCGGGCCAGCAGGATCTCCTGGGTGCGCCACTGCGGCATCAGCCACGGCGCCCCGTACGGCTCGGCGTCCGTCGGGTCCGCGCGGCGGAACATGTCGTACTCCCGCTGCCGCTCCCCGTCCTGCCAGACCATCCCCACCGGGGCCGGGCCGCCGTGCTCGCGCACCGCGTCGCCGACCCCGAGGTCGTCGAGGACTTCCCTGGTGCGCGGCTGGATGCCCTTGCCGCGTGAGCCGGGGAAGAGGGCGGGCGCCCGCTCGACGACCAGGGCGCGTACGCCGCGCCGGGCCAGGTCGCAGCCGAGGGCCAGGCCGCAGGGGCCGGCGCCGACGATCAGGACCCCAGTTTCCTTAACGTTGTTAAGTTCCATGATTCGGAGTCTGTGCTTAACGCTGTTAAATTGTCAAGGTGGGCACAACGAAGATCGACCGGGCGCGGGTGGCCGACACCGGGCTGCGGCTGCTGAACGAGGTGGGCCTCGACGGGCTCACCCTGCGCGCCATCGCCAGGGAACTGGACGTCAAGGCCCCCGCGCTCTACTGGCACTTCAAGGACAAGCAGGCACTCCTCGACGAGATGGCCACGGTGATGTACCGCCGGATGCTCGACGAGGACCTGCCGGGGTCGGCCCCGGAGCGCTGGCAGGACCAGCTCGTCGCGTACAACAGCGCACTGCGCACCGCTCTGCTGCGCTACCGCGACGGGGCGAAGGTCTACAGCGGCGCACGCTTCACCGGTACCGACCACGCCGACGGGCTGGAGTCCCATCTGCGCACGATGGTCGCCGCCGGTTTCGAGCTGTGGCAGGCCGTCCGGGCGGGCACCACCGCGTACTCGTACACCATGGGCTTCGTCACCGAGGAGCAGGGCGTCCAGCCGATGCCGGACGAGCGGCGCGACGGCTTCGACATCGGCGAGCGCGCGGACCGCATGGCCGCGTATCCGCTCGCCGCGGCGGCCGGTGCCGAGATCTTCGCCCGCTACGACGAACACTTCGAGGACGGACTGCGGCTGATCGTCGCGGGCATCGAAGCGCGGTACGGGGTGGGCTGACGGGGCCGGGGCCGGCGCGGGCCCTGCCCCGTCGGCGGACGGCCCGCGCCACGCCCGTCGCTCACACCGCCCGCAGGTACGCCGACGTCGACACCCTGCCCAGCATCCGCAGCCGGGACGAGCCGTCCGCCAGATGCTTGTCCAGGGCCTCCTGGACACCGGGCCACGACGCGTCGCCGTAGTCGTCGAGGACGACGATGCCACCCGGGGCGGCGATCCGCTCGACCCAGTCCAGGTCGGCCGCCACTCCTTCGAGGGAGTGGTCACCGTCCACGACGACCACGCCGTACGCCCGGTCGGAGACCGCGTCCCGCACCTCGGGGTCCGAGGAGAAACCCTGCCGGATCCGGGTCTCCCGCGCCGAACTTCCGCCGCAGAGCGCCAGGTTGGCCCGTACCACGTCCGCACGCACCGGGGTGCCCGTGGGGTCGGCGGGCTGCGCGGTGCCCGGCTGGAGCTGGAAGCCGGCCAGCGGGTCGACGATCGTCAGGTCCGGTTCGATGCCCGCCCGGTGCACCATGCGCGTCAGCGCGGAGGCGAACAGCCCGTACAGGGTGCCGATTTCGAGAATGCTTCCGTTCGGCGGCGAGAGCAGCGGTACGGTCGCCAGCTTCCCGCACACATTGGACGTGGAACCGGCCAGCCTGCCCACCCCGAGAGCCTCCAGCGCCACGACCGTGCGGTAGGCGACGACGGCGCTGCGCCGGGCATGCGCCTCGTTGCCGCACAAGTCGGCTATCTGGCGGACCAGTTCATCCATCTCCCGGGCCGGCGGGATGCGGTGCGCGCCCCGGCCCGTGCCGTCGAGCAGCAGCCCGAGGGCGTACTGGCTCCGCCGCATGTCCTCGGCGTCCCTGCGCAGCACGTCGAGCTCGCTGCGCAGTTGTTCGGCGGTGCGGTCCACGCGCAGCCGGATGTGCCGGTCGACCAGGGTGATGGCGGGGCGCAGGGCGCGCTTCGTCAAGCGGTTGCGCAGAAGGGAGGGCATGGCTGGGAACGTACGCGGGCGCGATGTGCGGGGCCCACCACGTGGCGATGGTGATCAGGTGAAGTCTCGGTGTCGCCGTGGGAATGCGAACGTGTCCATGTTTTGGGGGAGTTGAGGACATTGCGGCGACGTCCGATCCGGGCGGGCCGGTGGGGCCAGTCGGGCCAGTGGGGCCAGCCGGCCCGGACCGGTTCACCGGGGCGATCCGGGTGATCGGGGGGAAGCCGGGGCGGTGGCCGGAGAGCGGAAAGGGATGGATCGCCGACCACCGGGACCGCGTCCACCACCCCGTCGAGCGGTTGTGACGGCCGCTTGACGCGACGGCCCTTCCGGATCGGGTTCCTCCGGAAGGGCTGGGGGCGCGGGAGAGCGCGGATGCGTCCGCCGCCCCGTTCACATGGCCGGAGAACGCGTCAGCCCGCCGCCGCCCGCTTCAACGTGCGGGCCCTGCGGGCGAGGCGGCGCACCGTCGCGTTGCGCGGGATGAACGCGAGCTGCGCGGGGAGGGCGCCGGGCAGCCCCAGTGCGGTCAGCCGGCGCCGTTTGAAATAGCGCCAGATGTCGCTGTGCCGGCCGCTGAGGTAGCGCTCGGCGTCGGGGCGCAGACCGGCCTGGATCTGCGGTTGCATGGCGTAGCCGACCGCGCTGATCAGGCCGGTCGGTTCACCCCGGACCTGTTCCGCGGAGGGGAGCGACCAGCCGGTGACGGCGGCCGGGTCCTCCAGGTCGGGCAGCAGCGCGTCGACGATGGTCAGCGGGATGCGGTTGCTGTTCTGGTACGGGGCGAGCTGCTCCAGCAGGGTGTCGGTGCCGACGCGGGCGACCGGGAGGCCGTAGAACGAAGCGGCGGTGAGCAGCGCGGTGGAGAAGCAGCCGATGACCAGAGCCGGCCGCATGCTCCGGAAGAGCGCCTCGGCGAGGACGGGGCTGTCGAGAACGGTGAGTTCGGCGCCGAGCCGCTCCGCCTCCTGCTCCAGCAGCCGTGCCCAGTGGCCCGGCGCGCTGGGGTGCGGCTTGAAGACGATCCGGGTGTGGCCGAGCGCCACGGCACCGCGCAGCATCCGCGCGTGCAGTTCCTCCTCCTCCTGAGAGGTCAGGATGCCGAGCGTGGAGAGGTACTGGCCGAGCAGCAGGGCCGGTGCCGGGCCGGAAGGACCGTGGGTGCCCGCCGATCCGGCGAGCTCGTCCAGTACCTTCAGAAAGACGTCCGTCGGCACGACTTCGGACTCGACGCCGAACTCGGTCAGCAGCAGGGGCCGCAGGCCGGGCACCAGGTCCAGGTGGAGCAGCCTGCGGATACGGGTGCCGATCAACTGGTCGATCCTGCTGCGGGTCGGTCCGTAGCTCATCAGGCCGTCGGCGTAGATGTGCACCGGGCTCTCGCCGAAGATCAGAGCGAGAGCCTGGGAGGGATTGGCCTGGATGGACTCGCAGGCGATCTCGACCGGTTCGTCCCCGAGGTCCCACGCCGTGCGCACGGCCCGCTCCCACAGCGAGGCGTCCTGCTCCCGGGGCGACCATCCGGCGGGGTGGAACGGCTCGATGAAGTCGTTCCAGGAATGCACCGTGTCGAATTCGAACGCCAATTTCTCGAATCCGGGCCTGCGGTGGAGCGGAGTGCCCAGTTCGGGGGAGGGCGAGGTGTCGCTCACGACGAGAATGCGCCGGTGTCCGGACCGCGGACCGAACTGGCCCGCGCGCAGCGCCGCGACGACCGTGGCGACGGAGTACTGCGTGCACGCGAAGAAGATCTGAGTGGTGGACCGGCCGACCGGCGCGGTGTACGTGCCAGTCATCAGGCCGCGACCTCCCGGGACACGGAGCGGCGCCGTACGCGGCGCAACTGGGCCGCACGGCGGTCGCCCAGCGAATGCAGCGTATCGGCGAGAATGTCCTGGGGCATACGCCGCAGGGACGCCGCGCTCAGGGAGCGCAATTTCCGTGCCACTGCCGGTTCGAACCTTTCGATGGATTCCAGATGGTGCGCCATGACCGCGCAATAGGTCCGTACCGCCTTCGGGAGCAGGCGTTCCGCCTCGGGATCCTGTGCCGTTTCCTCAAGCACCTGATCGAATGCCCGGATGAAGTCGAGCTGCCGCACATCGCCGATCTGGGTGAGCGAGGACGCCACGCCGCGCCGGTAGAAGACCCCCAGCAGGCCGACCACGGCGAAGGACTCGGCCTCGCGGTGCAGACGCCAGATCCAGGGCCGGTCCTCGGCCGTGCGCAGCCCGTCCTGGAAGCGCAGCAGCCCCGACTCCGCGAGCCGGCGGTGGTAGGCGCCGGCCCAGGCGTACGCGTAGTCCACGGGCGTCGACTTGTCGGACGGCAGAATCACGTCGCGCGGCCGCATGACGGTGCCGCGCAGTCCGTGCGGCACCTGGTGGACGGTGCGCACCCGGTCCGTGAACTGGACGTGGTCCGTGCGTACGAAATCGCAGCCCAGATCCGTGATGGCGGCGAGGAGCCGGTCGTAGTAGCCGGGGGCCGCCCAGTCGTCGCCGTCGAGGAAGGTGAGGTACTCGCCGCGCGCCGCGTCGATACCCGTGTTGCGTGCGGTGGCCAGGCCTCCGTTCTTCTCGTGTCTGACCAGGACGGCACCGGGGATCTCGCGCTCGGCGCGCATGAGGATCTCCGGAGTCCCATCGGTCGAACAGTCGTCGACGAGGATGAATTCGAAGCCCTCGCGGGCATTGGCCCGCAGACTTCGCAAGGTGTCGGGAGCATATGCCTGCACGTTGTAGAACGGCACGATGACGGAGAGCTTAACCACGAGTCACACGCTAGGCGGGGGCCCGTCATTTGCCTTGGCCCCGGAAAGGACGACAGGTGAACGAAGAATGTCGAAATGATGAACCGGATCGATTCCTTGTTCAACGCGAGGCATTTGCGAGGTGGATTCGCCGACCGTCGGCGGGCTGTTAACCAGCTGTTGCCGTCGCGTTGGGCCGCGAATCGAAATGCCTTCCTAAGTTCTGGGGCGTGCCCCCACGTACCGATAGGACGACCGCCCTCCGGGTAGCCGTACTCGCCGACTCCGACACCCGGTGGAAATGGGGCGCGCTCACCGCGCGCCGCCTCACCACCGGTGCGTCCGGGGAAACGGCGCAGCGCGTAGAGATCACCGGACTCCTGCTGCGCGGCCGGGCCACCCCGACCCCGCGCCAGCTCGCCGAGGTCGGCGACGTCGGTGTCGACACCGACCGGGTGCGCGAGGTCACGGCGGTCGAGTTCCTGCACACGGTGCGGGACGAGGGGTACGACGTCGTCGTCCTCGCCCTCGTCGGGGGAGCCGTTCAGGCGATGCTGCACGGCCTCGCCGCGCTGCGCCTGCCGGCCCGGCCCGTCGTCGTCACCGGCTACGTCGGCGTCGTCTACGAGAAGCTCGCCGACGGACTGCTGCTGCGGCACGGCGCGGATGTCGTCCTCGCCAACTCCCGCCACGACGCGGAGCGTTTCCGGGCCGTGTACGAGGGGGTGGGCGCCGACGCCTCGGCCGTCACGGAGGCCGCCCTGCCGTTCCTCGGCGGCGCACCGCACCGCCCGCAGGAGGGCCGCGACACGGTCGTCTTCGCCGCCCAGCCCTCCGTACCGGCCTCCCGCGCCGACCGCACGTACCTGCTGCGCAGGCTCGTCGAGCACGCCAGGCTGCACCCGGACCGCGAGGTGCTGCTGAAGCTGCGTTCCAAGCCCGGCGAGCACACCACACACATCGAGGAACTCCCGTACCAGCGGCTCGCGGAGAAGCTGCCCGGCGGGCCGCCGCCCAACTTCCGTCTGGTGTACGGGCACATGGGCGAGGTCCTGGACCGCGCCGATCTGCTGGTCACGGTCTCCTCGACCGCCGCGCTGGAGTCCCTGCACCGGCGCATCCCGACCGCGGTCCTCACCGATCTCGGCGTCCGCGAGACCCTCGGCAACCACCACTTCATCGGCTCCGGCCTGCTCACCTCCTGGGACCGCCTGGACGGCGGCTTCCGCCCGGAGCCCGACCCGGAATGGCTGGCCGGCCAGGGTGTCGCCGCCGACGGCACGTACGCCACGGCCTACGACAACGCCCGCGCCCGCGTCGACGCCCTGCTCGCCGCCGCCCGCCTGCCCGACCTCGCCCCGTACTACACACCCGCCACCGCGCCCGGCTATCTCCCCGGCATCCTCGCCCGCCACCACCTGGCCCCCGACGGCCGTCCGCTGCCGGGCGCCGACCGGCCGCGCGAGACCGGCGGGGTGCGCGGCGCGGTGCGCGACGCCGTCCGGGAGGCGGCGCGGGGCGCGTACCGGCAGGGCGTCCAGCGGGTCGCCCCGGTGATCCGACGGATGGGCGAGCTGTGAACACGACCTCAGGAGCAGAGATGACCCCGACCCCGACCGTGCTCGCCGTGATCCCCGCCCGCGGCGGATCCAAGGGCGTCCCGGCCAAGAACCTCGCCCAGGTCGGCGGCGTACCGCTGGTCGCCCGCGCCGTACGCGCCTGCCTGGCCTCCCGCGAGGTCACGGACGTCGTCGTGACGACCGACGACGCGGCCATCGCCGACGCGGCCCGCGCCGCGGGCGACACGCTGGGCGCCCCGGAGCGGGTGCACATCGTCCAGCGCCCCGCCGCCATCGCCGGGGACAGGTCGAGCAGCGAGGACGCGGTGCTGCACGCCCTGGATGCGTACGAGGCGATGCACTCCCGCACGGCCGACGTGGTGCTGCTGGTCCAGTGCACCAGCCCCTTCGTCGTGCGGGAGGACATCGACGGCGTCGCCGCGGCGGTCGCCCGCGACGGCGCCGACACGGCGGTCACGGTCGCGCCCTTCCACGGCTTCCTCTGGCGCGACGGCGGTGCACCGGAGGAGGACAACCACGGCGTCAACCACGACAAGTCCGTCCGGCAGATGCGGCAGGACCGCCCCGAGGACCTGCTGGAGACCGGCACCGCGTACGCCATGAACGCCGCCGGCTTCCGCACCCACCGCCACCGCTTCTTCGGCCGCACCGCCCTGGTGCGCACCGACGCCGCCCGGGTCCTGGAGATCGACGACCCGCACGACCTGGCCCGCGCCCGCGCCCTCGCGCCGCTCCTGGACCCCTCACCGCTGCCCACCTTCGACGACATCGACGCGGTCGTCCTCGACTTCGACGGCACACAGACCGACGACCGGGTCCTCATCGACGCCGACGGACGCGAGACCGTCGCCGTCCACCGCGGCGACGGTCTGGGCATCGCGGCCCTGCGCAAGGCGGGAATGCCGCTGCTGATCCTCTCCACGGAACAGAACCCGGTCGTCGCCGCCCGCGCCCACAAGCTCCGCATCCCGGTCCTGCACGGCATCGACCGCAAGGACCTGGCCCTCAAGCAATGGTGCGACGAACAGTCCGTCGCCCCGGAACGTGTCCTCTACGTGGGCAACGACGTCAACGACCTGCCGTGCTTCGCACTCGCCGGCTGGCCGGTCGCGGTCGCGAGCGCCCACGACTCGGTACGGGCCGCGGCGCGCGCCGTCACCACGACCCCCGGCGGCTTCGGCGCCATCCGCGAGATCGCGGCCTGGCTGCTGGGCCCCACCCTCACGACCACGACTCCCGCTCAGTCCCGCGAATAGCCCAGGGGCCCCGAGCCCCGAGCGACCCAGGGGTCCCCAAACCCCGAGCGACCCAGGGGTCCCCAAACCCCGAGCAACCCCCGGGCCCCCAAGCCCCGAGCCACCCCCGGGCCCCCGAGCCCCCAACCTCCGAGCTAAGGAACACCACCCATGAACACCTCCCGTCTGCGCACCCTCGGCACCCGCACCGCGGGCCCGGGCCACCCCGTCTACGTCACCGGCGAGATCGGCATCAACCACAACGGCGACCTCGACAACGCCCTCGCGCTGATCGACGCGGCGGCCGAGGCCGGCTGCGACGCCGTCAAGTTCCAGAAGCGCACCCCGGAGATCTGCACCCCGCGCGACCAGTGGGACATCGAGCGCGACACCCCCTGGGGCCGGATGACGTACATCGACTACCGGCACCGCGTCGAGTTCGGCGAGGCCGAGTACCTGGCCATCTCCGAGCACTGCGCCAAGCGCGGCATCGACTGGTTCGCCTCCCCGTGGGACACCGAGGCCGTCGCCTTCCTGGAGAAGTTCGACGTCCCCGCGCACAAGGTGGCCTCGGCCTCCCTCACCGACGACGAACTCCTGCGCGCCCTCAGGGCGACCGGCCGCACGGTCATCCTCTCCACCGGCATGTCGACCCCGCGCCAGATCCGCCACGCCGTGGAGGTCCTGGGATCGGACAACATCCTGCTCTGCCACGCCACTTCGACCTACCCGGCCAAGGCCGAGGAGCTGAACCTGCGGGTGATCAACACCCTCCAGCAGGAGTTCCCCAACGTCCCGATCGGCTACAGCGGCCACGAGACCGGCCTCCAGACGACCCTCGCCGCCGTCGCCCTCGGCGCCGCGTTCGTCGAGCGCCACATCACCCTCGACCGCGCCATGTGGGGCTCCGACCAGGCCGCCTCCGTCGAGCCGCAGGGCCTCACCCGTCTCGTCCGCGACATCCGCACCATTGAGGCCTCGCTCGGCGACGGCATCAAGAAGGTGTACGAGTCCGAGCTCGGCCCGATGAAGAAGCTCCGCCGGGTCGCGGGCGTCGTCGCCGAGAACGCCGACGAGGCTCCGGCCGCCGAGCCGGTCGCGGTCTGACGGGCCGACCGGTGAACCTCGCCTTCGTCGAGAGCCCGGTCCAGCTCCTGAACGTCCTGGAGTGGGCCTACACAGAGGGAGGCGACGACCAGGTCCTCACGGACATCACGGTCGTCGTCCTTCCCCCGGTCGACCCGATGTCGCGCGGCCAGCTGCGCCGGATGGCGGAGCTGGCCCGCGACGAGGGCGTCAACGTCCGCTGGCAGGAGGCGCGCGGCGGCACGGGCGCGCCCCTGAAGACCCTGCGCTCACTGACCGGACTTCTGCGCAGAGCGGACCGCATCGTCATCGGCGACCCGTTCTCCCGCTACGTCCAGCTGCTGCTCACCCTGGTCCGCGCCTGCCGCCTCACGGTGGTCGACGACGGCACGGCCACCATGGAGTTCGTCGCCCAACTGGCGCGCGGCGAACGGCTGGTGCGCTGGCACCGCAAGGGCAGCCCGGGTCCGCGCGATCTCGTCCTGGCCCCGGTCACCGCCCGCGCCCGCAGCCGCTTCATCCCGTCCGCGACCCGCACGGTCGAGGTCTTCACGGCCATGCCGGTCGAGGCCCCGCCCGGTGTCACCGTCACCTCCAACACCTTCGCCTGGACCCGCGCCCGCTTCGGCCCGCCGCTGCTCACCAAGGGCGCCGACCTGGTCGGCACCTCGCTCGTCGAGACCGGAGTCCTCGACCGGGCCCAGTACCTGGAGGCCGTCGCGGCCCTGGCCCGCACCCACCAGGCCACTCGCTACTTCGCCCACCGCCGCGAGTCCACCGAGAAACTCCACGCCCTGGAAGCCGCCACCGGCCTGGAGATCGTCCGCCCCGACCTCCCCCTGGAGCTCATAGCCCGCCGGGGCCCCATCGGCCGCACGGTCCTGAGCTTCCCCTCCACGGTCGTCCACACCCTCCCGCTGGCCCTGGCCGGCACGGACGTCAAGGTCGCGGTCTGCGACATCGCCCCGGAATGGCTCCGCGACACGGCGTCCCCGCGCGCCCAGGGCTTCCTGAGCGGCGTCACGGAAACGGCCCGCGACGTCCAGCGCCTGGCCCCGTGGCGGGCGACGGCGATCACGGAGGCGTGACCACGCGGCGACACGGCCGGACGGTCCGGCAGGGTCATTTGCCCGAGTGCTCCAGCATGCGGGTCAGGAGGTTACGGGTGGCCCGCTGCACATGCGGGTTGAAGTGCCGGGGGTCGCCGAGCGCCAGCGGCCAGTAGAACGTTCCGGCGACAAAGACGAACGTGCCTTTCTTGTTCACGCACAGGCTGGTGTTCTGCACGGTGCGGCCGCGGCCCAGCCGGTCGGCGTAGGGCGACGCGGAGAGCAGCGTCTGTTTGGTGCCCGCGGGCCGGGGCATGGCCGGGTCGAAGCCGTCGGCCTCGACGGCGATCAGATCCGGAATCTCGTCGCCGTCCCGCAGGCCGGTGCCCGACCAGAACCAGTGACGGCTCTCGCGGACGACCAGGGGCGCGGGCTTCTTGAGGATGCCGTTGTACTGGACGCCCAGCAGCCCCTGCTCCGCGCGCCGGTGATCCGTGTCGAGCTGGCGCCACCGCACGGTGGGGCCGGTCGGCCCGGGCGCGGGGTCGGCGGTCTCCTTGTAGCAGGTCACCACGCGGCTCGCCCGGCCCTCGGCGGAGTCCTCGACGCGGATCTGGAAGTAGATGTTGTTCGCGGCCAGGAACGCGAGATGGGTTCCGGCGGAGACGGCCTGCTCGGCACAGTCGCGCATCTCCCTGGACCAGTACTCGTCGTGTCCGGAGAACATCATCACGCGGTGGTTCGACGGGTCGATCCGGCCCTCGTGCAGATCCACGCTGCTGGCGTACGTGATGTCGTAACCGTTGCTCTCCGCCCACCGCGCGGCACTGGTGTCCAGTGCGAACCAGTGCGGCAGTCCCGACTCCGGATAGGGGCGGTCGAAGGAGACCTTGAGGGCCCGGTCGTCGATCCCGCCCCACACACCTGCGGGGGTGTACCCGCGGTACCGGTTTCTTCCGGTGTGCCCGTCGTGGGGCCAGAGGTTGTAGGCCTGGTACGTGGTGAAGGGCACCACCATCAGGATGTCGGAGCGGCGCCCGGTGTCGCGTACGACGAAGGGCGTGTAGCTGCGGTACCCGTCCTGGGTCGTGAAAACGGCCAGGAATATCCCCGACTCCCATGATCCGGGTATGCGCAGCGTCCAGGAAACGGGCCAGTCACAGGCGATGAGCCCGGTGCCTGAGGCGGGGGTCGGCCTGGTCCTGGGTCGTACGGGGAACGGGGTGCTGGTCATCAGCCGGCGGGTGCCCGGTCCGTCGCCACGGCCCACGCGGTGGATGTCCACCCGGCAGGTCTGGGCGAGGTGCGACGACAGGTGGAAGTCGATCGACTCGCCACGGCTGACGGAGGTCTTCGACGCGTAGCCCTGGATCTGGCCGACGGTATCGGTCACCTTCTTCATGCCGCCCTGGACCGAGGCCCAATCACCGGTGGGGACCACGGGCTTCGGCCGCACGGCCGGGGCGCCGCCGGAATGCGTGGCCGGGGCGGATCTGCCCGGAACCCCGCACCCGGTCAGTGCGGCCGCACCGACCCCGATCACTCCCAGCGCTCTCCGGCGGGACACCTTCGACACAGGACACACACTCCGACGACCCGGACGCCGGGCCTCGTGCCTCACGCGTCATGGACCTGCATGACCGGCCGACGTACGAGAACCCGCGCCGTGCCCGTCAGTGGTCGCTCACCCCACGCATGTGACCGACCGTGAAGGAAGATGAGGAGAAGTCGTGTGCGGTTGCCTCTGCGCGATTAATAATCGGCCCAAAGGGGCTGTGACCGGCACGAGGGTGACCCCGGCCACAGCCCCTTGTGCTGTCAGCTGCCGTATCGCTCCACCACGTAGGAGCGGGCGAAGCTGTAGCCGGAGGCAACTCCCCAGCTGCTCACAGGGTTTGCGAACATGCGATCCGGCCTGGCCGACCATGTCCAGGCCTTGATGCTGCCGTCGTCGTAGCCGTACAGGGCTCCGAAGTCGTCCAAGCCATCCCCGTTGTAGTCACCGATGACGATCGACATGTGCTCACGCCACATCGAGCCCGCCGGTGTGGTCCAGGCCTCGGACAGAGCGCTGAAGGTGCCCGTCGTGCTACTGGGGAAGGTGTAGATGCTGTCGTGGCCGTCGGCGTAGTCGTACCAGGCGGCGATGTCGTCCCGACCGTCCCCGTCGAAGTCGCCGGAGTGAACGGTCGTACGTGCCCAACTCCCCCACGACGTACTGGTCCAGGAACCGACCGGGGACTTGAACGCGCCTGTGGGCGAGGTGAGGAACGTGAATATCTTGTTGCTTCCGTCGGCGTATCCGTGGAAGACGGCGAGATCGTCCCGTCCATCGCCGTTGAAGTCACCGGTGACCGGCTTGTCGCGTGAAGCCGACCAGCTGCCCGTCGGGCTGGTCCACGACATGAACGGTGTGTTGAAGCCGCCCCGGACGTCTGCGGTGAAGGTCCACAGCGCATCGTGTCCGTCCACGTAGTCGTACCAGACGGCGACATCGTCCCGTCCATCGCCGTTGAAGTCGCCGCTGTGCACATTCATTCGGTCGAAGCCCCAATTGCCGGCCGCGACCTTCCACGACGCGAACGGCGTTCCGAACTTGCCGCTCTGGGTGCCGAGCCACGTCCACAGAGCCACCCGGCCGTCGGCATAGCCGTACACAGCCGCGACGTCGCCGATCCCGTCCCCGTTGAAGTCACCCGTGGTGCGCTTCATATGAGCCGCCGCCCACGAGTCCGGCGGGACGTTCCACCCGGCGAACGGAGTCCTGAAGGTCCCGTCGGAGTTCGTCAGGAAGCTGTGAATGGTGTCCGAGCCGTCGACGTGGTCGTACCAGTCGGCCAGATCACTGCGCCCATCGCCGTTGTAGTCGTGCCGAAGAGCGGTCCCACTGCTCCACAGAGACTGTCCCTTGACGTTGTGAACGACCAGGTTCCCCCGGTCCTGCAACACCGCGTACCCTTCCGCACCGCTGGTCTTCGAATCCCACAGCACGGTGCTGCCGTCGGCCTTGTAGACCACCAGGTTGCCCTTGGCCTGCATGACCGCTTTCGCTCCGGGGTTACCGGCGGTCCCGGTGGACCAGAGGCGACGGCCCGCGTTGGAGGAGATCTCCAGGTCGCCGTCGTCCTTCATGGTGAGCTTCGCCGAACGGGAGGTGTAGGACTGACCGGCAGCGAGCGTCGTGCCTGCCGGGATCCGCGTACCCCCGACGGTGCCATCGATCGGGAACGCGGTACCGAAGGAGAAGACCGTGTCGGTGACCCGGCCCGGCCAGCCGGTCATGGTGTTGTCGGTCTTGCGGCCCCACAGGTCGGCCACACCGTCACCCGTGAGGTCACCGACGGTGCCGAGGGTCGGATACTCACTCGCGGGATAGCCGGAGCCGATCTTCACCCGTGCCGAGGCGTTGCCCCAGGCGGTCGGGTCCAGCAGTCCGTCCGGCCCCTTGCTGCCGTAGGCGCGGAAGATCTCCCCCGTGGACTTGTTCCGGAGCCACAGGTCGGCGAGGCCGTCGTTGTTCAGGTCGCCGGGGCAGAGGACGGTGAACTTGTCCCAGTCGTCGGTGCCCACCAGTACCGGGGAGCTCAGCCGCTTGTTGAAGTCCCCGTAGTACGCCCAGAGCAATGTGCCCTGCTTCACGAGGAGGTCGGGCTTGCCGTCCGCGTTCAGGTCGCCGGGAGCGATGATCTGCTCGGCGTTGCTCCAGTGATCGTTCCCGGTCCATCCCGGCTCGCCCACGCAGCCGTAGTCCTCGTCGACGACCGGGCACGCGACGGTCAGCCGCTGCTTGCCCTCCTTGTAGTCGGTGGTGGCGATGCCCAGGCCGTTGTTGGTGTAGGTCCAGAGGTTCTTGCGCTTGGCGAGCGGGTCGTACTCAAGCGTGACGAGGTCGGTGTACCCGTCCTGGCCCCAGTCCGTCCGGTACGCGATGTCGACGTCCTCGAAGGCCTGACCTCCGTTGGTCGCCGACGAGAACTGACCGCCCTGCTGCCCGGAGTAGGTGAGCAGTGTGCCGTTCGAGTCCACGCTCCAGATGTCCTTGATGCCATCACCGTTGAGGTCACCGGGGGCGTCTCGCTCGGCCGACCGCGTGGCGTAGTAGACGTAGGTGGCGGTGTCCGAACGATTGCCCGCTCTGTCGACGCTGAACGCGTGGAGGAAATGTGCCCCGTAGCCGGGCGGGGTGCTGGTCACGGAAACCGGCTGACCGCCGGCTGCGATGTAGCTGACTTCCGGGTCCGAGTCGGTGTACCAGCCGTACTGCTCGACATCCGTGACGCCGTTCGCCTCAAGGGTGAACGATCCCGGCGTACGGGCCTTGCCCGTCGTTTCCGGCCAACCGTTCTCGCCGTCCGGGAAGTACGTGGAGCTGATCCGGGGCGGGCTGCTCGGCCGTGTGCGGTCCACCGAGAACGCGCACGTCGAGCTCCAACCGGAGGTCGCGCCGTCGCTGTCCTTGGCACGGACCTTCCAGGTGTAGTCCCCCGTGGGGAGGTAAGCGTCCGGGACCGGAAGCGTGACCACTCGCTTCTTCAGGGCGGAGAGGGACTGGTCGACCACTGGGGTGGTGCTGCCGCTCTTGAAGATCTGGAACTGGGCGGTGAGGTTGCCGGCATCGGGGTCGTCCACGGTCGCGTGCACGCTGACCTTGGTGTTGCCGATGAGTCCGCCCGCGGAGCAGGACGACTTGGGGTTGGTGCCCAGGTCGTACGGGGTCTTGGGCGGGTTGTTGTACGTGGTCTCCAGGACGGCGGTCTTGGCGTCGAACTTCTTCCAGCCGTACGTGTCCTGCTCGTCGGACGCGTAGAGCCCCAGCGTGAGGCTCGACCAGTTGCCCGCGGCGGCGTCGCGCACCTTGGAGGTGACGTCGAACTCAAGGTTGCCGGCGGCGCAGTCCTTGCTCCATCCCTTGGAGTCGTTCACGGTCTTGAGCGGTGTGCTGCCGACCTTGGCCGGCTGGTTGTTCCATGTCGTCTTCTTGGAGATGGTTTTGGTCTGCCAGATCTCGACCGGCCTGGCCTGGCAGGACCAGGACCAGACGTTCTTGATCCTGAACGTCGACGACTTGACCTGTACGCCCTTGAGGTTGTCCGTGTCGGCCTGGAAGAAGGAGCGGGAGAGCCCGAGAGTCTCGTTCTCGTAGCCCACGCGGGCGACCTCGTTCGCATTCCAGAAGGAGGAGTTGGGGTACTTCTTGTAGACCCGGGTCCAGTTCTCCTTCTTGCCCCAGGCCCAGGACGGGTCGATGTAGACGGGGTACCTGGTGTCGGTGCCGGTCAGGAGGGCCTGGTCAGGCTTGATCTCGATGCTGTCGCCGACCACCGTGGCCGGCACCTGGGCGTCGGTGGCACCGGGCGGGGGCTCGAAGGCGTCCGAGGGTGTCGTCCCGGCGGCAGCAGCAGCGGCGGGGGAGGCGGTTTTGGCGGCAGCACCGGACGTGGCGGTCTTCGAGTCCCACATCAGGGGCGAGGGGCTGGTGAAGACGGTCTGGCCCGCCGGGTCACCGGCCGAGATGCTGCCGGTGTCGGGGTCGGCCGTGACGGTCAGTCCCGCTGTCTTCATCTTGAATTTCAGGGTGGCCAGTTCGGGGTTCTTGGCGGCCTCGGCGGTCTTGACCACCAGCAGCTGGGAGAAGCCCTCGACTTCGGCCTTCAGCTGCAGATCCACCCCGGGCAGGATCTCGCTGTACGTGGCCACGTTCTCGGTGAGCACCGGCTTGGGCAGAGCGGCCGGCCAGGACAGCGTGAGTGTACGGCCGTCCTTCACGCCGGACAGCAGCGGTCCCGTTCCGCCTCCGGAGAAGGCGACGTTCACCGTGGTCGCCCGGGGTACGACCGTGCCATCGGCGCCGAATGCCAGGCTGGGGTCCGTCGCGACCCAGGCGCCGTTTCGGAACAGTCGCACGGGAGATCCGTAGCGCTTGACCGAGAAGGAGCCATCAGGCAGCGCCCAGGTGTCCGACGTCTCCGTACGCGCCGATGCCAACTCTGCCGGCGCGTTGGTGGATTTGGCCGTTTCCAGTGCCTTGTCTTCCTCGCTGACCGAGCCGTCGTCCACAGGGTCGTCGGCAGCGGCAGCGGCAGCGTTGTTTGGCGCGGATGCGACCGCGGACGCAGAGGCGACCGGTGTCAGGGCTAGGGCCGATCCGACGACGGTGGCCAGTGCCAGAGAAATGGCTTGAAGTCGGGTTCTGTGTCTTTGAACGGTCCGTTTGGTAAAGCGATTCATTTTGCTCCCCCCAGGAAGTCATGGATCTTCGCGCCGACCCTATAGGTGACGGCTCGGCCTCATGAAGTGCAGGGCGGCTCATGATTTCAGGGCGGCATCTCTGTCAGGGGCGAATGCATTCAATGTGAAATTAAACGACTCAACGGTGGATATTTCTCGCAAGGTGAATGTATCGGACATTTTCAAATGTGGATGTCGGGTGGGGGGCGGGGAGGAGGGAGTGGCGTCATATCCCTATATGGAGGGGCGATCTCGGGGTGTGCGGCGATAAACCAGTGACTTTTCTGTGAAGGATCTGTTAGCTTCCGACGGTCATTCTTGGGGTGGGCGAGGGGTGGGGAATGAGCTGGTTCGGCAAGTCCTTGATGGCATTGCCATTGTCTGCTGCACTTATGTTTGGGATGCTGCCGGAATCCGCTGTCTCAGCGGATTCCGGAATATCGCAGGAGCATCCGGGTGCCCAGGTAAAGCAGCCGAGGGCCGTTCCGGTGGCGCCCATGAAATTCGGCGGCAACAAGCGCAAGGACTATGCCAGGACTCATGCCTGGCGAGGGGCGCCGAAGACCACCTGGCCGACCGCGGCCAGTGCCGAGATGGAGCTGGAAGCAGCCGGAACCAAGTCCGCGCGCGTGGGAGGACTGCCTGTTTCCGTCTCCCCGGCAGGCAAGCGGACACGTGGTCCCGCAACGCGTCCCGCGAAGCTCAAGGTCTCGGTCGCGAACAGGGCAGCCGCGGCCGAGGCCGGCGTCGACGGAGTACTGCTGTCGATGAGCCGGACGGACTCCGGACGCGACAAGCAGTCCGTGCAGGTGAAGGTCGACTACTCCGGCTTCCGGGGCGCCTACGGCGGTGACTGGGCGGCACGGCTTCGACTGGTGCAGCTCCCGGCGTGTGTGCTGACGACACCGCAGAAGCCGGAGTGCCGGATCAGCACCCCGCTCACATCGGCGAACGACACCGAACTGAGCACACTGGCGGCCGAGGTGGAAACCGAGGCCGCCGACGCCACCCTCCGTACTGCGGCGCGTACTGCGGTCTCCTCGGCCGCTCCGGCCGCCACCGTGCTGGCCGCGACAGCGGGGGCGGCAGGTTCCTCGGGCTCGTACAAGGCGACGCCGCTCCAGCCATCGGGCTCGTGGAGCGCCGGCGGCTCGGCCGGGGCGTTCAACTGGTCCTACGAGATCGGCGTTCCGTCCGTCCCGGGTGAACTGCAGCCGAGCGTCTCCCTGAACTACTCCTCGCAGCGGGTCGACGGCCAGACCGCCGCGTCCAACAACCAGCCGAGCTGGATCGGCGACGGGTGGAACTGGGAGCCCGGCTACATCGAACGCCGGTACAAGTCCTGCAACGACGACAAGGACAACGGCACCAACACCACCAAGGTCGGCGACCTGTGCTGGTACAACGACAACGCGACGCTCTCCCTCGGCGGCAAGAGCACCGAACTGGTCCATGACGCGAAGAGCGGGTGGCACCCGGCCCAGGACTCGGGCGAGAAGGTCGAAAAGCTGACCGGCGCGTCCAACGACGACAAGGGGACGGCCGGTGTCGACGGCATCGGTGAGCACTGGAAGATCACCACGACCGACGGCACGCAGTACTTCTTCGGTCTGAACAAATTGCCGGGCTGGAGCGACCACGGCACCAAGGCGACCACCGACGACGATCCGGTCACCAACTCCACGCTCACCGTACCGGTGTTCGGCAACCAGTCGGGTGAACCCTGCTACAACGCGTCCTTCGCCTCGGCCTGGTGCCAGCAGGCATGGCGCTGGCAGCTCGACTACGTCGTCGACGCGCACGACAACGCCATGGCGTACTACTGGAACACCGAGGCCAACAACTACGGCCTCAACGTCTCGGAGACCACCGGCAAAGCGACGGTCACGGCGTATGACCGGGGCAGCTACCTCGATCACATCGACTACGGGCTGCGCGACGGCAGCGCCTACGCGGCCAAGGCCATGGGCCGCGTCGAATTCGGGACCGACGAGCGCTGCCTGAGCGGTTGCGGAACGTTCGACCAGACGAACGCCAAGAACTGGCCCGACGTCCCGTACGACCTGTACTGCAAGCCTGGTGCGACCGAGTGCAAGGACCAGTATTCGCCCAGCTTCTGGTCACGCAGGAAGCTGAGCACGATCACCACCAAGGTGCTGACGGGAGGTGCCTACAAGGAGGTCGACTCCTGGGCGCTCAAGCAGGGCTTCCCGGCCTCGGGGGACGGAATTTCCACACCGATGTGGCTGGAGTCCATCCAGCACACGGGCAAGGCCGGCGGCAGCGCGACCCTGCCGGCGGTCACCTTCGCCGGTGAGCAGAAGGCCAACCGGGTCGACAAGACGGGCGACGGGCTGGCCCCCTTCATCCGGCTGCGGCTCTATCAGGTCACCACGGAGACCGGCGGCACCATCGGCGCGTACTACTCGCAGCCGGACTGCACCGCCTCCACTCTCCCGCCGGCCGATGGCACGAACAGCAGCCGCTGCTATCCGGTGAAGTGGGCGTACGAGGGTGAGACGGCCAAACAGGACTGGTTCAACTCGTATGTGGTGACCAAGGTCATCGAGGGCGACAACCTGGCCGACACCCCGGACACCACCACCGAATACAACTACCTCAACGGTGCCGCATGGACCAAGAGCACCGACGAGTTCACGAAGAAGGACGACCGGACCTACTCGACGGCTCGCGGCTACGGTCTGGTGCAGACCCGCACAGGGGCCGGCCTGGACCCGCGGACTCTGACCGAGACCCGGTACTTCCGCGGTCTGGACGGTGCCGCGGTGAAGGACTCCACGGGCGTCGCGGTCACCGACCGTGAACAGTTCGCCGGCCAGGCGCGTGAAAGTGCCACCTACAACGGCGACAACACCGCCAAGCTCGTCTCCGCGACTTCGTACACCCCCTGGCGATCCGCGCGGACGGCCGGCCGCACGCGCTCGGACATGCCCGACCTCGAGGCGTACCTCACCGGCACGCTCAAGGAGGAAGTGCGCACCGCGATCACCGGCGGCGAACGCAAGCAGGTGCTGACCCGGAGCTTCAACGACTACGGCCTCATCACCTCTGTCTCGGACACGGGAGACGCGGCAAAGTCCGGTGACGAGCAGTGCACCACCAGCTCCTACGCCCCCAACGTCCCGAAGTGGATGCTCAACAAGGTCGCCCGCACCGAGGTGGTCGGGGTGCTGTGCGGCGCGACGGTGTCACGCCCCGGTGACGTGATCAGCGACGAGCGCACGTACTACGACGGTGCGACGGCGACGCTGTCCACACCCACCAAGGGCGACGTCACAAAGATCGAGAAGATCAACGGGGCGGGTGACGGCTACGACACCGTGGCCACCACCGCGGTGGCGGACATCGACATCTACGGCCGGGCCCTTGCTGCCGCGGACCCGTACGGGAAGAAGACCTCGACCGTCTACACGCCCACTACGGGAGAGGCCCCGACCAGTACATCGGTGACCAACCCTCGCGGCCATCGGGTCACCACCGAACTCGATCCGCTGCGTGGCCAGCCGGTCAAGGTGACGGACGCCAATGCCCGGGTGACGACGACGGCGTACGACCCGCTGGGCCGTGTCACCAACGTCTGGCTGCCGACCCGCTCCGCCGCCACCTCCCCGGACAAACCGAGTCGGACGTTCGGCTACCAGGTGCGCAACGACGGCCCGATCGTGGTCACCAGCAAGGTGCTCAATCACAACGCCGAGTACCAGACCTCGTACCAGTTCTACGACGGGCTGCTCCGCGAACGCCAGAGCCAGGCGGAGGCCCCGGACGACAAGGGGCGGCTGGTCACCGAGATCGCGTACGACAGCCGGGGCCAGGCGTGGCGCGATTCCGGTACGTACTACGCCGACGGTGCCGCCGAACCGGTCCTGGTGACCGGGCAGGAGACCAAGTACCCGTCGTCGACGGAAACGGTCTTCGACGGAGCGGGCCGCCCGACCGCGGTGATCGCCAAGAAATTCGGCAGTGACACCAAGCGCACCGTCACCACCTCGTACACCGGCGACACGACGACGGTCGTCCCTCCGGCCGGCGGAACCGCCACCACCACGGTGACCGACGCGCTCGGTCGCACCGTGGAACTGAAGCAGTACACCGATGCCGACAGGACCAAGTCCCAGTCCACCACGTACGCGTACAACCACCTCGGGCGACTGGAGAAGGTCACCGACCCGTCGGACGCGGTCTGGACCTACGGATACGACGTCGCCGGCCGCCAGAACCACACGGAGGACCCCGACAAGGGCACCGTCGACACGACGGCCTACGACAAGGCCGACCGGCCGACCGACGTCAAGGACGCCCGCGGCACTGTCCTGCACACCGACTACGACGAACTCGGCCGCCCGACCGCACTGAGCCAGGGCACCACCAAGCGGGCCGCCTGGGAGTACGACAAGGCGACGAAGGGGATCGGCCAGCTTTCGAGCACCACCCGTTACGAGGGCGCCGACGCCTACGTCAGCACGGTCGTCAACTACAACGCCTTCTACCAGCCCGTTGCGACCAGGTTCACCGTCCCTGGCTCGGAAGCGGAGCTCGCCGGCACGTACGAGTGGACGGACATCTACAACGCCGATACCGGCCAGCTCATGGAGACGAGGCAGCCCGCCATGGGGGACCTGCCGGCGGAGAGCGTCATCAACACCTACGCCTACCGCTCCGGTCTCCCGATGGGTGTCGCCGCCGGAAGTGACACCATCCTCTACTCCGCCTCCTACGACCACTACGGCAGACCGAGCCAGCAGGAGTACGGAGCTTTCGGCCAGCACCTGGGGAAGAACTACGAATACGACGAACACACCGGCGAGTTGACGCGTGCCTTCACCGACCGCGAGGTGGCGCCCAAGCGCATCGACGACGTGCGGTACACGTACGACCTCGCGGGCAATATCAACAGGATCGCGACGACGACCGGGCAGGACGCCACGGCGCAGAGCGACACCCAGTGCTTCCTCACGGACGCGCTGCGCCGCATCACCGACGCCTGGACCGCCACCGACGGCTGCGCCGCCAAGCCCACCGCCGCGACCGTCGGCGGCCCGGACGCCTACTGGACCACGTACGCCTACGACGCGGTCGGCAACCGCAAGACGGAGACCCGGCACACCACCGCCTCCGGACCCGCCACCGACACGGTCCGCACCTACACGGCTCCCGAGCCCGGCACCCACAATCTGCCCGGCGTCACCCAGGCGGGCACCGACCCGCACAACGAGAGCTACACCTACGACGCGACCGGCAACACCCGGACCCGCAAGATCGGCAGCGGCGACCTTCAGGACCTCGCGTGGGACCCCGAAGGCCACCTGGCGTCCGTCACCCAGGTCACCGATACCACCAGCTACCTCTACGACACCTCGGGCCAGCGCTTGGTCCGCCGCGACTCCACCGGCACCACGCTCTATCTTCCCGCCGGCAACGAACTCCACCTGGACAAGGCGGGGAAGGTCACCGGAAGCCGCTACTACAGCGCGGCCGGTGAAACCGCCGCACTGCGCACCGGTGGGAAGCTGACCTTCCTGATCAGCGATCACCACGGCACGAGCACCACCCAGGTCAGCGCGGACGCCACGCAGGCCGTCACCCGACGCCAGAGCACGATCTTCGGAGCCCCGCGCGGCACGGCACCCACCGGATGGGCGGGCGACAAGGGATTCGTCGGCGGCACCCAGGACACCGATACAGATCTGACCCACCTCGGCGCCCGCGAATACGACCCCGCCACCGGCCGCTTCATCTCTGTCGACCCGGTTATGGACCTGCAGGATCCGCAGCAGACACACGGCTACACGTACTCCAACAACAACCCGGTGAAACAGTCCGACCCATCCGGTCTGCGACCTGAAGGCGCCTGCGGCGGTGCAGGAGTCTGCAACGTCGGCACTAAAAAGAACCCGAAGTGGGAGACATATACCCCTACTGATTCGAATGGCAACGGCTCGTTCGGGACGTCGTCCAAGAGTGATGGCACAACCGATGGGGATCTGACATGGATCAGTGGAAGAGAAACACCGACGACGCCCAGTAAAAACAAGCCGTACGGGTCGGTCAAGTGGTACGCGGTACTCGCCAGCACAGCGGGTCAGGATATTGCCAAGCTCGCCAGCCTGCAAATGCTTGCATGCGCTAAAGGGCTCGACGTGACATGTGAACTCTGGGGGTATTACAGCTCGCGGGAAGGTGGAGAGAAGAATGTCGATGTGGATTCCCTTATGAGTAGTGACAGTGGATTCATGGGCGGAAATGACGTCGGAAACGGATCGTCTGGCGTCAGTCAACTGCTTGGCAAGTGGGCATCCGAGGCCGAACTCAAGTGTCCGCGAGGTAGCTGTTCCTTCCATGCGGATAGTGAATGGAAGGGTACGAATTTTACGAGCGCTGATGGCGCTGTGGGTATTGGCCACGCGCAGATGCGGCTCACGGGTACCTATCATGTGAGCGGTAAGGGTAGAGGGCGAAAGGTCTCTTCTTCCTACCGGGTGGAGCTCTACAAGGATTGGAATTTCGACAAGGAGAAGACCGCGTCTCTCCCGGTGATCGGCATCAGCATCTCGCTGCGCCCGTTCGCTGAACTTCATGAAAGAGGGTTTGCGCGAGAATTCAGGATGGTTGGCAAGAGTTCCACTCGAGAATATGTGAGGTGACGACTTGCGGTGGATCTGTGCGCTCGTTGTGGCCTTGCTTGCCTGCGTTGCCATCACTGGGTGCGGCGGCTCCGATCGGCAGAAGGTTCAGTGCGTGTCCGGGGATATTCCCGCAGATGCTGGTCGACGTTATTCACTACCCCCGGCTCCGGCGGGGAGCGTCGTTAGGTTCTGTGAATCAGTCGACAATGGCGAAAGGTCAGCCACTCTTAAGCTGGCGGCGCCGCCGTCGGTTTCGGAGAAATATCTGAAGCGGATCGAAATTCCGATCGATACTTTTTCCGAAGTGTCTGAAGACTCGGTGCGGGAACTTTCGGTCAGCCGCGAGAAGGCGTGGGCCATCAAGCGTGGGGGTTCCTACGGTTGGGGCACTGGTTCGGCAGAATGGAACGGTGATTGTCTTCCTGATTACACTGCCTATATCAGGACAGATGGTGCATGGAATGGTGAGATCATGTTGAGTGTGGAATGCACGGAGTGAGAGAGGGAATTTGCTCGATGCGCAAAGGGGGCGGTCGTGACGGGGCCGCCGTTGCCGATGCCGTGCGGGTGGTGGTGGGCCGGGAGGACCGGCCGCGCGGGGATGGGGAGTCGGTGTCCGGTTGAGTCGTGCTCCGATGCGTCGGGCCTCATCCTGAGCCGGAAGTGGACTACGTTCAGGGTTTGTTGGGGGAAAGCCCCGATAGCGGGCAGGGTCGGCCGGGCACGAGCATCGGCGTATGACGACGATGCGGATGCCGACGGAGCGACAGGGCGAGACGGCCGGGGCGGCCAAGGCAGCCGGGACGGCCGGGACAGCCAGGGTGGCAGGGGCGGCGTTTCTCGTCGGACCGGCCCTGATGGCCGGGTACGGGGTGGTGCGGCTGGTCGGGCGGGCCGTCGGTGACTACGGGCCCGGTGGGTGGTGGTCGGTGGCGCATCTGCTGTTCCTGGCCGGGGTGCTCGTCTTCGTGCGGGTGTTCCTGGACCTGCGGAAGACCGCCGCGGTGCGCGGCGGCAGGCGGGTCGCCGTCGAGGTGGCGGCCTGGGCGGGGCTGGTCGGGGCGGCGGCGGTGGCGGTCCAGGCGGTGATCGACCTGCTGGTCGGGTTCGTCGCCGCGGACGAGCAGGCCATGAGCGACATGTTCGGGCGGGTGCAGGGCGTACCGGGCGTGATGCCGTTGGTCTACACGGTGGTGCCGATGCTGTTCTGGGTCGGGCTGCTGGGCCTGGTCACCCTGCTCGCGGTCTTCCGCCGGGACTTGATCCGGGCGTGGGCCCCCGTGGCCGTGCTGGCCGGGACCGTACTGATGGCCATGAGCCTGGACCTGCTGCCGGTCGGAGCCCTGTGCATCGGGGCGGCGCTGTTTCCGGTACGCCGGGGGCTCCCCGGCTGACGGAGTCCCCAGGGAGGAGGCCGTGCGGGTGGCGGTGGGCGCAAAATGGGCGAGTCTACCCACCTCGCCATCGCCTCACACGCCACGACGCAGTCATTTATTCGTCTATGTGGCTGAACTTTTCTTGTTTCATGGTCAGTTGACGGGGGAAGGGCCTTACGCTTCACCAGGTGAACCAGTTGATGTCCCGTGATTCCGATGTCCGACCGTCCGGGGACGAGGCGCTGCCCGGCACCCTGCCCGAGGCCCTGCGTGCCGAACTGATCGCCTTCCGCCGCGATCTGCACATGCATCCCGAACTGGGCAACCAGGAGTTCCGTACCACCGCGGCCATCAAGGCCCGGCTGGAGAAGGCGGGGCTGGAACCACGGGTACTCGACACCGGGACCGGGCTCCTGTGCGACGTGGGCCGCCGGGAAGGCGACGCACGGCCCGTGCTCGCCCTGCGTGCGGACATCGACGCCCTGCCCATTCCGGACACCAAGAGCGGCGTCCCGTACCGGTCCACCGTTCCCGACCGGGCACATGCCTGCGGGCACGACATCCACACCACCGCGGTCCTCGGCGCCGGGCTCGTGCTCGCCGAGCTGGACCGGCAGGGGCTGCTGCCCCGGCCGGTGCGGCTGATCTTCCAGCCGGCCGAGGAGGTGCTGCCCGGCGGGGCGCCCGACGCGATCGCCTCGGGGGCGCTGGAGGGTGTCGGGCGGATCATCGGGGTGCACTGCGACCCGAGGGTGGACGTGGGGCGGATCGGGCTGCGGGTCGGGGCGATCACCTCGGCCTGCGACCGGCTGGAGGTCAGCCTCGACGGCCCCGGCGGGCACACCGCGCGGCCGCATCTGACCACCGACCTCGTCACGGCCGCGGCCAAGGTCGCCACCGAGGTGCCCGCACTGCTGGCCCGCCGGATCGACGCACGGGCCGGGCTCGCCGTCACCTGGGGGCGGCTGGAGGCCGGGCACGCCTGCAACGTGATTCCGCAGCACGCCGAGCTCTCCGGCACCGTGCGCTGCCTGGAACTGGCGGCCTGGCGGGAGGCGCCGGACCTGGTGCACGCGGCGATCGACGAGGTGGCGGCGATGCACGGCGCCAAGACGGTGATCGACTACGTCCGGGGTGTCCCGCCCGTCGTCAACGACGCCGCCGTGATCGACCTGCTCGCCGGAGCGATGACCGCACGCCGCGGTTCGTACGCGATCGAGGACACCGAACAGAGCCTCGGCGGCGAGGACTTCTCCTGGTACTTGGAACACGTCCCGGGAGCCATGGCCCGGCTCGGAGTCCGCACCCCCGGTGACACCGCCCGGCTCGACCTGCATCGTGGCGATTTCGACGCCGACGAGGAGGCGATCACCGTGGCGGTGGAGCTCTTCACCGCCTCCGCGTTGCTCGATGGCAACCATCCGTAACGGGACAGGTCACCCCCGGTTCGCGACGATCCGATAACGGCTTCCGTACAGGGCTTTATCTGACATCTACGCGCGTTACGATCGCCGCGAAACCAGCGCCGGAAGAGGCGCTTCGGTCAGGTTTGAAGGAGCCTTCCCTTGCGCCGGGTATCCAAGATCACCGCTGCGTGTGCTGTCACCGCGGCCCTCGCGCTCACCGCCACCGCGTGTGGCGAGTCGTCCACCGAGAGCTCCGGCTCCGACAAGGGCAAGATGAAGATCGGCATGGCCTACGACGTGGGCGGCCGTGGTGACAACTCGTTCAACGACTCCGCCGCGCGTGGTCTGGACAAGGCCAAGTCCGAGCTCGGTGCCGAGACGAAGGAGCTCACCGCCAAGACCGGTGAGACCCCCGCCGACCGCGAGCAGCGCCTCGAGTCCCTCGCCGAGGGCGGCTACAACCCGGTCGTCGCGATCGGCTTCGCGTACAAGGACGCGGTCGACAAGATCGCCGCCAAGTACCCGAAGGTCAACTTCGGTCTGGTCGACTCGGTCTCCGACGTGAAGAACGTCGACAGCATCGTCTTCACCGAGGAGCAGGGCTCCTACCTCGCCGGCGTCGCGGCCGCGACGAAGTCGAAGAACGGCCAGGTCGGCTTCATCGGCGGCGTGGACCTTCCGCTGATCAAGAAGTTCGCCGCGGGCTTCCAGCAGGGTGTCCTGGACACCAAGCCGAAGGCCAAGGTGCAGATCCAGTACCTGTCCACCGGTTCGGACCTGTCCGGCTTCGGCAGCCCCGACAAGGGCGCGTACGCCGCCAAGGGCATGCTCGACAAGGGCGCGGACGTCATCTTCGCCGCCGCGGGCGGCTCGGGTGCCGGTTCGATCGAGGCCGTCGCGGGCAAGAAGGGCGCCTGGTCCATCGGCGTCGACTCCGACCAGGCCCTCGACCCGTCGCTGGCGAAGTACAAGGACACGATCATGACCTCCGTCGTCAAGAACGTCGACGGCGGCGTCTACGACCTGATCAAGTCCGTCAAGGACGGCAAGCCGCTGGCCGGCACGCAGACGTACTCCCTGGCCAAGGGCGGCGTCAGCCTGACCACCACGGGTGACCACCTCAAGGACATCCAGGCCCAGCTCGACGCGGCGAAGAAGAAGATCGTCGACGGCACCATCACGGTCAAGTCCACGACCTGATCCGGCCCGTCGATCGGGGCCCGGCTGAGCCGTTTCGGCTCGGCGCGGGCCCCGATTCACGTACGGCTTCCCCGCTCTCGCCGTAGCCGTACGCACACCGTCCGCCACCTGTCATCAGGTGGCCAACGATTCGGTGGCGCTACGCGCGTAGCACCCATCGGGCACGGTACCTTTCACGCTTCCATCGCCTCCGTCCCACTGCCTTCGTCCCACCGCCTCCGCCCTCCGCTCCTGCCAAGGAGAGTGCGCCATCAACGCGTCCAGCAGTCCCCATGCCGTGGAGCTCCGCGGCATCACCAAGCGGTTCCCCGGGGTCGTGGCCAACCACGACATCGACATCACCGTGCGCCGCGGCACCGTCCACGCTCTCGTCGGCGAGAACGGCGCCGGCAAGTCCACTCTGATGAAGATCCTGTACGGCATGCAGAAGCCGGACGAGGGCACCATCGCGGTGGACGGCGAGCAGGTCTCCTTCCACAACCCCGGCGACGCCATCGACCGCGGTATCGGCATGGTGCACCAGCACTTCATGCTCGCCGACTACCTCACCGTCCTGGAGAACGTCGTCCTCGGCTCCGAGAAGCTGTACGGGATCGGCGACCGGGCCCGCGCCAAGATCAAGGAGATCTCCGACGCGTACGGTCTCGGTGTCCGCCCGGACGCCATGGTCGAGGACCTCGGAGTCGCCGACCGGCAGCGCGTGGAGATCCTCAAGGTCCTCTACCGCGGCGCCCGCACCCTGATCCTCGACGAGCCCACCGCCGTCCTCGTACCGCAGGAGGTCGACGCGCTCTTCGACAACCTGCGCGAGCTCAAGGCCGAGGGCCTGACCGTCATCTTCATCTCGCACAAGCTGGGCGAGGTGCTGTCGGTCGCCGACGAGATCACCGTCATCCGGCGCGGTACGACGGTGGGCACCGCCGACCCGAAGCACACCACGACCAAGCAGCTCGCCGAGCTGATGGTCGGCAGCGAGCTCCCCTCTCCGGAGACCCGCGAGTCGACCGTCACCGACGTCCCGATGCTGACCGTCGAGGGGCTGCGGCTGAGCGCCACCGACCCGGACGGCGTGGTGCGCTCGGTGCTCGACGGCATCGGCTTCACCATCCACAAGGGCGAGGTCCTCGGCATCGCGGGCGTCGAGGGCAACGGGCAGTCCGAACTGGTCGACGCCATCATGGGCATGCGCCAGCTCGACGGCGGCGTACTCACCCTGGACGGCGCCGACATCTCCCGGACGCCGACCCGCAAGCGCCGCGAGAACGGCATGGGCGTCATCCCCGAGGACCGCCACCGGCACGGACTGCTGCTGGAGGCCCCCCTCTGGGAGAACCGCATCCTCGGGCACGTCACCGAAAGCCCCAACAGCAAGGGCGCGTTCCTCGACCTCAAGGGCGCCCGCGCCGACACCGAGCGGATCGTGCGCGAGTACGACGTCCGCACCCCCGGTATCGAGGTGACCGCGGCCTCCCTCTCCGGCGGCAACCAGCAGAAGCTGATCGTCGGCCGCGAGATGAGCCACGCCCCCAAGCTCCTGATCGCCGCGCACCCCACCCGCGGCGTGGACGTCGGCGCCCAGGCGCAGATCTGGGACCAGATCCGCGAGGCACGCCGCGAGGGGCTGGCGGTGCTGCTGATCTCCGCCGACCTGGACGAGCTGATCGGGCTCTCCGACACCCTGCGCGTCATGTACCGCGGCCGGCTGGTCGCGGACGCCGACCCGGCCACCATCACCCCGGAAGAGCTCGGCTCGGCGATGACGGGCGCGGCCACCGGCCACCTCGAAGCACCGGACGACTCGGGCGAAGCGCCGGACGACTCAGGTGAAGCACCGGACGACTCGGGTGCCGAAAGCACCGACACCGACCCCCGGAACGGGGGAGAGGACCGATGAAGAAGATCGACAAGGAGCGGCTGCTCCTGGGGATCGCGGCCCCCGTACTCGCGATCGTGGTCGCCTTCCTGGTGACCGCACTGGTGCTGGCCGCCACCGGCAAGGAGCCGTTCAGCGCCTTCGGCATCATGTTCGACTACGGGCTGAAGTCGGACAGCCAGGTCTACATCCTGAACAAGGCGACGACGTACTACCTCGCGGGTCTCGCGGTGGCCGTCGGCTTCCGGATGAACCTCTTCAACATCGGTGTCGACGGCCAGTACCGCCTCGCCGCCTTCTTCGCCGCCGCGGTCGGCGGCGCGCTGACCCTGCCCGGCGCCCTGCAGATCCCGCTGATCATCCTCACCGCGATGATCGTCGGCGCGATGTGGGCCGGCATCGCCGGTGTCCTCAAGGTCACCCGGGGCGTCAGCGAGGTCGTCTCGACGATCATGCTGAACGCCATCGCGACCGCGGTCATCGGCTACCTGCTCCAGCAGGGCCGCCTCGGCCACCTCGACAAGGCCGGCACGAAGATCTCCACCAAGCCGCTCCCGGAGTCCTCGCACTTCTTCGAGTTCCCGACCGCCCCGGCACCCGTCTGGGGCTTCATCGTCGTCGCGGTCGTCGCGGGCATCGCCTACTGGTTCACGCTCTCGCGCACCCGGTTCGGCTTCGATCTGCGCACCGTCGGCCAGTCCGGCTCCGCGGCCGAGGCCAGCGGTGTCGACGTCAAGAAGATGGTCGTCACCTCGATGCTGATCTCCGGTGCCGTGGCCGGTCTGATCGGTATGCCGACGCTCCTCAACGACAGCTTCGAGTACAGCGGCGACTTCCCGGTCGGCATCGGCTTCACCGGCATCGCCATCGCCCTCCTGGGCCGCAACCACCCCGTCGGCATCGCGCTCGGCGCGCTGCTCTGGGGCTTCCTGGAGCGCGGCACCGGCAAGCTCGAATTCGAGGGGTACGACAAGGAGATCGTCGGCGTGATCCAGGGCGTCATCGTCCTGTGCGTGGTCATCGCCTACGAAGTCGTCCGCCGCTACGGACTCAAGCGCCAGCAGAGCAAGGTCGGCGCGGAACTCGCCGCACAGGCCGCCCGTAACTCCGACCAGCAGGAGGTGTCGGCGTGACCGTCACGGCGACTTCCACCCCGCCCCCCGCGGCCCCCAAGGTCGCCGGCGGCAAGGGCGGCCGCACCCGCCCCTCCTTCCCCGTCGTCCTGCTGATCATCGCGGGCGTGCTGCTCGCGCTGTCCGCCGTACGCGCCATCACCGGCGCCGAGGACGTCACCTCGGCGGGGCAGATCAGCGCGGCGCTGGCGATGGCCGTGCCGATCGGGCTCGCCGGTCTCGGCGGCCTATGGGCCGAGCGGGCCGGTGTGGTCAACATCGGCCTCGAAGGCATGATGATCCTCGGCACGTTCTTCGGCGCCTGGGCCGGCTGGCAGACCAACCCCTGGCTCGGCGTACTGGCCGGGGTCGTCGGCGGCATGCTCGGCGGGCTGCTGCACGCCATCGCGACCGTCACCTTCGGCGTCGACCACATCATCTCCGGTATCGCCATCAACATCCTGGCGCTCGGCTTCACCACCTACTTCGCCAAGCTCTGGTTCAACTCGGGCGAGGCGGCGGCCAAGGGCGGCAGTCCGAAGCAGTCCCCGCCGGCCGACGACATCACCTCGGTGACGGTTCCGGGCCTCTCCGACTGGCTGCACTCCATCGAGAAGCACCACTGGTTCTTCGTCTCCGACGTGGCAGGCGTCATCGGCGGCCTGGTCACCAACGTGTCCCTGCTGACGATCCTGGCCGTGGTCCTCTTCGCCCTCACGTTCTTCGTGCTGTGGAAGACCTCGTTCGGACTGCGGCTGCGCTCCTGCGGCGAGAACCCGATCGCCGCCGAGTCGCTCGGCGTGAACGTCTACACGTACAAGTACATCGCGGTGATCATCTCCGGCGGCATGGCCGGTCTCGGCGGTGCCTTCCTCTCCCTGGTCACCTCGCACATCTACAACGAGGGCCAGACCGGCGGCCGGGGCTACATCGGCCTCGCCGCGATGATCTTCGGCAACTGGCGGCCCGGCGGCCTCGCCATGGGCGCGGGCCTGTTCGGCTTCGCCGACGCGCTCCAGCTGCGCAACGGCGGCGAGTCCGTCCACGCGCTGCTCCTGCTGCTCGTGGTCGTGCTGGCCGTGCTCGCGGCCTGGAAGCTCTACCGGAAGAGCTTCGTCCAGGGCGTGGTCAGCGCGGTCGTCGCCGCCGCGGTGCTGGTCTGGTACCTCGGTACGGACACGGTGCCCACCGAGTTCGTCAGCGCGACCCCGTACATCGTCACGCTGCTCGTCCTCTCGCTCTCCGCCCAGCGGCTGCGGATGCCGAAGGCGGACGGCATGCGCTACCGGAAGGGGCAGGGCAAGTGACGGCCGCCGCGGAGGTCGACTGGGCGGCGCTGCGGAGCGCCGCACGGTCCGTCATGACGCGTGCGTACGTCCCCTACTCGCACTACCCCGTCGGCGCCGCGGCCCGCGTCGACGACGGGCGTACGGTGTCCGGCTGCAACGTCGAGAACGCCTCGTACGGCATCGGGCTGTGCGCCGAGTGCGGTCTGGTCTCCCAGCTCCACGCCACCGGCGGCGGGCGGCTGACCCACTTCACCTGCGTGGACGGGGCGGGCGAGATCCTGGTGCCGTGCGGCAGGTGCAGGCAGTTGCTGTACGAGTTCGGCGGGCCGGAGCTGGTCCTGGAGACGCCGGACGGACTGCGCACGCTCGCCGAGATGCTGCCGCAGGCGTTCGGACCGGACCACCTGAAGTAGCGATCACCCGCGACCGTGCCACCGTGGCCCTCCCGCCCGCCGGGAGGGCCACCCCTCTCTTCACCCTCTATGCGCGTAGAGTCATTCGGGACTCTTGCGTACGTACCGGCCGGAAGGACTCCCAGGACATGGACGCCATCTCCGTCATCCGCACCAAGCGGGACCGAGGCGAGCTGACCCCCGAGCAGATCGACTGGGTCATCGACGCGTACACCCGCGGTGAGGTCGCCGACGAGCAGATGTCCGCGCTGGCCATGGCGATCCTGCTGAACGGCATGAACCGCACCGAGATCGCCCGCTGGACCGCCGCGATGATCGCCTCCGGGGAGCGCATGGACTTCGCGTCGCTCTCCCGGCCCACCACCGACAAGCACTCCACCGGCGGCGTCGGCGACAAGATCACCCTGCCGCTCGCCCCGCTGGTCGCCGCGTGCGGCGCCGCCGTGCCGCAGCTCAGCGGACGGGGACTCGGCCACACCGGCGGCACGCTCGACAAGCTGGAGTCCATCCCCGGCTGGCGCGCCCACCTCTCGAACGAGGAGATGCTGAGCGTCCTGGACACCACCGGCGCGGTGATCTGCGCCGCCGGTGACGGACTCGCCCCCGCCGACAAGAAGCTGTACGCGCTCCGCGATGTCACCGGCACCGTCGAGGCCATCCCGCTGATCGCCAGCTCGATCATGTCCAAGAAGATCGCCGAGGGCACCGGCGCGCTCGTCCTGGACGTCAAGGTCGGCTCGGGCGCCTTCATGAAGACCATCGAGGACGCCCGCGAACTGGCCTCCACCATGGTCGCGCTGGGCACCGACAGCGGAGTGCGGACGGTCGCGCTGCTCACCGACATGGCCACCCCGCTCGGCCTGACGGCGGGCAACGCCCTGGAGGTGCGCGAGTCGGTCGAGGTGCTCGCCGGCGGCGGCCCGAAGGACGTCGTCGACCTGACCCTGGCCCTCGCCCGCGAGATGCTGGACGCGGCCGGGCTCAAGGACGCCGACCCGGAGAAGGCCCTCGCCGACGGCTCCGCGATGGACGTCTGGCGCCGGATGATCTCCGCCCAGGGCGGCGACCCGGACGCCGCGCTCCCGGTCGCCCGTGAGCAGCACGTCGTGACGGCTCCGTCCACCGGCGTACTGACCCGCCTGGACGCGTACGACATCGGCGTCGCCGCCTGGCGCCTCGGCGCGGGCCGGGCCCGGAAGGAGGACCCGGTGCAGGCGGGCGCGGGCGTCGAACTGCACGCCAGGCCCGGCGACACGGTCACCGCCGGACAGCCGCTGCTGACGCTGCACACCGACACCCCGGAGAAGTTCGACTACGCGCTGAAGGCCCTGCCCTCCTCGTACGACATCGCCCCGCAGGGCACGGAGTTCACCCCGACGCCGGTGGTGCGCGAGCGCATCGCGTAACGCCTCCCGGACCCGGAGCCTCCCGGGACAGCGACGGGGACGAGTACGGGTACGGGTACGCGAACGGCCCGTCGGGCGGAGGAATCCGTTCCGACGGGCCGCTCTCATGCGGGCGGTGCGGCTACGCGCTCACCCCGCCCACCTGCGTGCTCGCCTACTTGCCGAAGTACGCGTTGTAGATCGACACCGAGGACTTGTTGCCCTTCTTGTCCGTGACCTCGGCCCTGTAGGAGAGGGACTTCCCCTTGGCCGGGTTCTTCACGGAGAGCTTGCCGGACTTGACCGCGGACTTCTTCCAGGTCTTTCCGGCGTCGTAACTGACGTACACCGTCAGTGACTTGAGGTTCTTTCCGGCGGCCGCGCCCTGCACCGTCACCGGCACCGAAGCGGTCCTTCCGGCCGTCACCTTGCCGTCCGGTGTCACATGGGGTGTGAAGCGGACCATGGAGACCGGCAGCGGGGTCGGACCGGCGCTCTTCCTGGACCGGAAGGTCCAGCTCGCGTCGATCCGGGTGGAGACGGCCGAGACCTTGGTGCTGCGCCGCACCGAGGTCGTCAGCCGGTAGTCGGCGGCGGCGGAGGGCACGGCGATGGGGGTGCCGCCCTCCAGCGGGTCGGTGTTCTGCGCGAGCTTGACGCCGTTGCGGTACAGGACGGTCTTGACCGAGCTGTACGTGGACCAGCCCATGTTGCCGCGCCCGTCGGCCACGAGCGGCAGCGAGCCGATGATGTCGCCGCCGTCGCGGAAGATCCCGTAGCCGGTGCCGAGCGCGGGGCCGAACACCGCGGTGTTGACGTTCTTCGTGTAGGTCTTGCCCGCCTTGAGGGTCTGCGGGTCACCGAGGGAGTACTGCGCGTCGGTCGCCGGGTAGCCGTCCTCGTCGAGCGCGCCCTCCTGGCTGAAGTCGAAGTTCCACTGCACCTTGTCGGCGGTGGAGACGTACGCGGTGTTGGTACCGGGGAGCTTCTGGCTGGACCAGGCCGACCAGCCGCCGGACGAACCGGGCAGCGAGCCCGAGGCCGCGAACCCACCCGTCTTGCCCTTGACGGACGAGCCGAGGGTGGTCCGGACCTTGGCCATCTGACCGCTGGTGAACTTCCGGCTGTAGCCGGTCGCGGCCTGGGCCACCGGGCCGCCGACCGCGATGTCGTACCGGGTCGAGGCTCCCTTCGTCCAGCTGCCGAGCCAGTGCTGGGAGAGCGAGCCGGCGGTCACCTTCGGGCCGATGTGCGCGGTGCGGAACCCCTGGAACGAGTCGAGGATCCAGCCGTAGCCGTAGCCGCCGTCCTTGTCGTCGAACTGGAGGTCGGTCGAGGCCATTTGGGCCTTCGTGCCGGTGGCGGGCAGGGTGAAGCCCACCGGCTTCGCCTTGCGCGCGTCGAAGGTCACGGTGGTGTTCCTGGTGACGTCCAGGTTCGGCTGGGAGAGCCAGTCGGTGCCCTTCGTGCCGTCCTCCGGATCCACGTAGACGGCCGAGTTCAGCGCGTAACCGCCCTTGGGGACGCGGACCTTCGCCGTGCCGTCGGGGCCCGTCGGGGCCAGCCACACGCCGTTCGCTGCGCCGGACAGCCCGTAGAGGGCGGAGTCGTAGAACACGGCGGGCCTGCCGTCGCGTCCGACGGTCTTGACCGTGAGGTCGTACGACTCGATCTCGCGCTCGACCGCGGCCGCGGTGCGGACGGTCTGGCCGCCGCCGCTCGCGACCACGTACGCGGAGTAGGAGCCGTCGGCCGTGCCGCCGAGCTTGGTGTTCGCGGTCAGCGGTACGTCGGCGGTGCCGCCCGCGGGGACGGTCACCCGGTCGGCGCCGACGGTGAAGAAGCCGGCCGGGGCGGGCTCGCCCTTCGGCCCGGTGGCGGTGACCGCGAGGTCGAGGGTGACGTCCGCCGTGCCGAGGTTGCGGTACGTCACCTTCTTGGTGACCGGGGTGTCATCGGTGTGCGGCCACTGCTGCACGCCGAAGCTCACCGAGACCGGGTCCGCGACGACGGTCTGGGCGACCGCCCGGTCGACGGCGATCCGGCCGGAGCCCTGCTCGAACGGGGTGTACGCGCCCGGCTTCGTCGAGGCCGTGAGCGCGCCCTTGAGTTCGGCGTACTGCCACTGCGGGTGCTGCTGCTTGAGGAGCGCCGCGGCACCCGCGACGTGCGGGGTCGCCATCGACGTGCCGGAGATCGACAGGTAGCCCGGCGGGTTCTGGCCGACCTCCTGGTCGATGGCGGAGCCGGGTGCGGCCGCCGCCGTGATGTCCACGCCGGGCGCGGTCACATCGGGCTTGATCGCGCCGTCGCCGATGCGCGGGCCGCGGCTGGAGAAGTCGGCCAGCTTGTCGTTGTCGTCGACCGCGCCGACGGTCAGCGCGGCGTCCGCGCTGCCCGGGGAGCCGACCGTGCCGGCGCCGTCGCCCTCGTTGCCCGCCGCAATGGCGAACAGGACGCCCTTGTCGGCCGACAGCTTGTTGACCGCCGCTTCGAGCGGGTCGATCTCGGGGGTGTCGCCGCCGCCCAGGCTGAGGTTGATGATGTCGGCGCCCTGCGCGACCGCCCACTCCATGCCGGCCAGGATGCCGGAGTCGTCGCCGAAGCCGTCGTCGTCGAGCACCTTGCCTTCCAGCAGCTTGGCGTCCGGCGCGACGCCCTTGAACTTCCCGCCCGACTTGGCGCCGGTACCGGCCGCGATCGAGGACACGTGCGTGCCGTGGCCGACCCGGTCCCGGGTGTCGGGCGACGGGGTGAAGTTCTTGGACGTGAGGATCTGGCCCTGGAGGTCCGGGTGGGTGGCGTCCACACCGGTGTCCAGAACGGCGATCTTGACGCCCTTTCCGGTGTACCCGGCCTTCCAGGCGGTCGGCGCACCGATCTGCGGCACGCTCTTGTCGAGGCTGGCCCTGCGTACGCCGTCCAGCCAGACCCGGTCGATGCCGGCGGCCGTGGTGCGCTGGGCGCCGTGCGAGGGCTTGCTGGTGAGCGCCTGCCAGATGTCCTGCGCGTCGCGTTCCGGCGTGGTCACGGACTCGGCGTTCAGCGACTTCAGGGTCCGGTCGACCCGGGTGGCACCCGCGTCGCGGACCTCCGCCTTCGCGGCCGCCGCCCGGCTGCCCCGGTAGGCGACGATCAGCTTCAGGCCCGCCTTCTGGGCCCTGCGGTTCTCCGCACGGTTCAGCTCGGTGACGTCGAACAGCCGGCGGTCGAGCTTTCCGGAGCTGATCAGCCGGTGTGCGTCGGCCGGGACGAGCAGGGTGTGGCCGTCGCGTATCTGCCGCTGCACGGGTATGTGCTCGCGGCCCCTGGCGGGCTGGAAGTGCACGACCCGGCCCTTGGCGTCCATCGAGACGCGGTCGCCGGTGATGAGCGTCAGCCGGTGCTGTGTCACGGACGTGGTGTCCGCCGGGTGGGTGGCGTCGGGCTGTGCCACGGCCGGCGTGGTCATCCCGGCTGCGAGCGCCACGGCGGCCGCCGTGGCGATGGTCGAAACACACGCGCTTCTCACGTGTCTGCGCAACTCTCCCCCTGGAGAATCAGGCGGCCCGCTGAGGGGCCACTGGTCAGTCGGCACCGATGGGATGCCGGTGCGGACCGGTTCACGTTCCTAGAGGGGGAATTGAGCGAGAGGGTTCACAAGAAACGCACAGATGGCCGGAGTTGAAGGAGGCTCGCCGGTGTACCAGTGGGGCCGGTGGTGGCCGGGGGGCCGCTGTGCGGCGGGGGCGATGGGGTGTGCACCGGGAAACCGTGGAACCGGTCGGCGATGAGTTTCGGCCGTCGGACCGGTCTTCCTGGTGTGGAATCCATGACCCCGAAGGTCCTCGTCGTCACCGGCCGCGTCACGCGGGCCATGGTGCCGGGGCTCTGCGCCGAGCTGGAGTCGCTGCTGTACGGCCCCGAAGGCGCCGCCCGCGCCCCGGACGCCGGGGTGGACTGCGACGTGGGCGGGGTCGTACACGCGGATCTGGCCCTGGTCGAGGCGGTGGCGCGGCTGGGGCTCGTCGCACGCCGGGCGGACGGCACCCGGCTACGGCTGCGCAATGTGCCGCCCGAGCTGCGGAGCCTGCTGGACCTGGTGGGGCTGGCCGACGTGGTCGACGTGCGCTGCGGGCCCGGGAGCGGGACGGGGACCGAGGCCGGGGGAAGCGGGAGCTGAGGGCGCCTGCGCGCACCGCCGACCCGCCCTCACCCCCGCGGGCCCCCGCTCCGTCAGCCTCGTCGGCCCGCCACCACCGGCCCGTTCCGTACGCCGCGCCTCACACCGCGCCTCACGTCGTGCCTCACATCGCTTCGGTGTCGGTGTCGGCGTCGAGATGGTCCGGCAGGCCGAACAGCGGGAACCAGCGCGGCGTGTCCAGGAAGCAGTGCATACCGGTGATGGAACCGTCCGAGATGTCGATGACCTGCACCGCCCACGGTACGAACCCCGGTCCGTCCGGATTCGGCTTGTAGTGCGCGAAGGCGGGGGTGCCGTTCGCCGCGGTGGCCACCAGCCGGGAGCCCGCGCAGCTCGCACCGATGGAGAGCATGAAGCCGGTGATGTCGTCGTGCCCCTGGAGCCAGAGGTCGAACGGCGGCATGGTCATCACGGCGTCCTCATGGAGCAGCGCGGTCAGCGCTGCCATGTCGTACTCCTCGAAGGCCGCGACGTACCGTTCGAGGAGCTTGCGCTGCTCCTCGTCGAGCGGGTTCGCGGTGTCGACGGCCTTGCCCTCGTGTTCCGTGAGGGTGGCCCGCGCCCGCTGGAGGGCGCTGTTGACCGACGCGACCGAGGTGTCGAGCAGCTCGGCGACCTCGCTCGCCTTCCAGGCCAGCACCTCGCGCAGGATCAGCACGGCCCGCTGCTTGGGCGGCAGGTGCTGGAGCGCGGCCACGAACGCGAGCCGCACCGACTCCCGCGCCACCGCGGCCTCCGCCGGGTCGGCCGCGGCGGGCAGGATCCGCCCGTCGGGCATCGGCTCCAGCCAGGTGTTCTCCGGCAGTGGGTTGAGCGCCGCCCGGGCGAGCGGTGTCGGGCCCGTCAGATCGACCGGACGGGCCCGCTTGCTGCCCGCGTTCAGCATGTCCAGACAGACGTTGGTGGCGATGCGGTACAGCCAGGACCGCAGCGAGGAACGCCCCTCGAACTTCTCGAAGTTGCGCCAGGCACGCACCAGCGTGTCCTGTACCGCGTCCTCCGCCTCGAAGGCCGAGCCGAGCATCCGGTAGCAGTAGCCGGTCAGCTCGACCCGGTGTCCCTCCAGACGGCTGTCGATGTCCGCCGCCGCTGTCAGATCACTCATCGCTCCACCCCTGTTGCGCTGTGACGCCGCTCACTTCAGCACTTCGGAAGCTACCAGGCCCATGCGCGGCGCACCGGGCTCTTCAGCCAGGTGATGAAGCGCCCCCCGGGCACAGCGCCTTGCGCCGGGCGTTCGGCTGTGCGTGAACGCCCGCGGAGCACAGCCGGCGGGAAGTGCCGGAGCGGCGCACCTTCAGGTCACGTTCCGGGCTTGCGCCCGTACACGTAGACGTCGTCGCCGTTCTTCAGCAGATTCCAGTAGGACTTCGCGTCGCCGGGCCGCATGTTGACGCAACCGTGCGACCCCGGCGGGTTCCACATCTTCAGGCCCACCGAGTGGAACGCCTGCCCGCCGTCGAAGAACTGCGCGTACGGCATCTGCACGTGGTAGAGCGTCGACCAGTGGTTGATGTGCCGCATGTAGATCTTCTTCGACCCGGTGCGGGTCTCGTACTTGTCCCGGCCGGTCCGCACCGGCACCGGACCGAACTTCAGCTTGCTGCCGTCCTGGATCCAGCTGAGCTGCCGGGTCAGGTCCACGCATGCGATGCGCCCCTTGTTGGTGGGGCACTTCTTGGCCTTGTTCGGGTTCTTGCCGGCCGCCTTCTGGTCCGTGAGCGTCTTCATCGTGCGCCAGGTGACCGGCCCCGCGTAACCGATGTCGGGGGTGACCCCGTAGGTGCGCTGGAACGACTGGATCGCCTTGCAGTCGGCGGCCGACTGCTTGCCATCGACCGGCCGGTGCAGGTACTTCTCGACCTGCTTCTGGTACGGCCCGGTGGATGTCGTGCAGGATGCCGCCGCCTGCGCGGATCCGCCGGTGCCCAGGACGAGGGCGGGCGCCGCCGTCAGAGCGGCGGCGGACAGCGCGAGCGTGCGCCGCGCCCGGACCCCCCGTATGTTCCCTGCGATTCCCATGTACGCCAACTCTCCTTCGCGCGTCGTGAGGTGATTCCGCCTGCTAGACGCGCGCCGGGGAGTGGATGGTTGTGCGCCGTATGTCTCAGTTCGGTACAGATGCCGCCGGCGCCGGCCGACGGCGTTCGGCGCGTGCGGCCCGCGAGCCGTACAGCGTGATCGATACCACACCGAGGACCGCGAGCAGCCCCAGCGACACGGTCCCGGCCCAGCCTCCGGCGTGGAAGGCGACCGCGCCGAGCGTGCCGCCCGCGCTGGAGCCCAGGTAGTACGCGGACTGGTAGAGCGCCGACGCCTGGGCCCGGCCCTTCGTGGCCGTACGGCTCACGGACGATGAGGCGACCGCGTGCCCGGCGAAGAAGCCCGCCGTGATCAGGACCAGGCCGAGGAGTACGGCGGCCAGCTGGTCGGCGAGCGAGAGCAGCAGACCGGCGGCCGTGGTGGAGACGGCCAGGTACAGCGCGCCCCGGCGGCCGAGCCGGGCGACCAGCCGGCCGGCCGCGGCGGAGGAGACCGTACCGACGAGATAGACCAGGAAGATCGATCCGACGACGCCCTGCGGGAGGTTGAACGGCGCCTCCACCAGGCGGTAGCCGATCACGGTGTAGACCGCGCCGAACACCGTCATGAACAGCGCGCCGATCGCGTACAGCCGGCGCAGCAGCGGATCGGCCAGGTGCCCGCCCACGGTCTTGGCGAGGGCCTTCGGGTTCAGCGAGCCGGGGGTGAAGTTCCGGGCCCTGGGGATCATGAAGTGGAAGACGACCGCGCAGCCGGCGGCGAGCAGCCCGACCGCGCCGAGCGCCGCCCGCCAGCCCCACAGCTGGGCGATCCAGCCGGTGAGGATACGGCCGCTCATCCCGCCGATGCTGTTGCCCGCCACGAACAGCCCGATCGCGGCGACCAGCGCCTTCGGCCGCACCTCCTCCGCCAGGTATGCCATCGCGGAGGCGGGCAGTCCGGCCAGCGCCGCGCCCTGGACGGCGCGCAGTGCGATCAGCCAGCCCAGCGAGGGGGCGAAGGGCACCAGCAGCCCGACCAGTACGGCGACCGTCAGCGACGCCGTCATCATCTGCCGCCGCCCGAATCGCTCGGAGAGCGCGCTCATCGGCAGTACACACAGTGCCAGTGCGCCCGTCGCGGCGGAGACCGTCCAGCTGGCCTGTCCGGCCGTGGCGCCGAGGGAGGCGGAGACGGCGGGCAGCAGGGCCTGGGTGGAGTAGAGGAGTGCGAAGGTCGCGACACCGGCGGCGAAGAGCGCGAAACTCATCCGGCGGTAGCCGGGGCGGCCGGGTTCGAGCCGGTCCGGCTCGGCAGGAGCGGCGGCGACGGGGGACGGCTGGGGCAAGGCGGCCACGGTGAGGGTGGACGCCCCGGTACTGGCAGGAGGCATGCTTCGAACGTAGGCGCCCCGGTTTCATGCGTCCAATGCACGAAATGGCGATAATCAATCCCATGGTGCATGAACGCAGCTCACAGCCCCGGCTGTCACCCAGTAGTTACGAAGAAGACATTCGTGCCGTCCTCGCGCCGCGACTGGCCCACTTCGAGGCGGTGGCCCGCCACGAGCACGTCACCCGTGCCGCGCACGAGCTCGGCGTCCCGCAGTCGACGCTCTCGCGGGCGATGGTCAGGCTGGAACAGGACCTGGGCGTCGCCCTGTTCGCCCGCAAGGGCCGCACCGTCACCCTCACCCCGGCGGGCCGCACCTTCCTGGGCTCCGCCGAGCGGGCCCTCGCCGAGGTCGAGAAGGCCGCCGACTCGGTTCGGGCCGACGCCGACCCCGCCACCGGCAAGGTCGCCTTCGGCTTCCTGCACACCATGGGCTCCGAGACCGTGCCCGCCCTGATCCGGGCCTTCCGCGCCGACCACCCGCGGGTCCGCTTCCAGCTCGTGCAGAACTACGGCGAGGCCATGATCGAACGGCTCCGGGCCGGCGGCCTCGACCTCTGCCTCACCTCACCCGTCCCGGACGCCCCCGACCTGGTCGCCCGTCGCCTCGACGAACAGCGGCTGCGCCTGGTCGTCCCCGAGGACCACCGCCTCGCCTCGCGCCGCCGCATCCGCCTGGCGGAGGCCGCCGACGAGAAGTTCGTCACCCTCGAACCCGGGTACGGCCTGCGACGGATCACCGACGACCTGTGCGCGGAGGCGGGCTTCGCGCCACGTGTCGCCTTCGAGGGGGAGGAGGCGGAGACCTTGCGCGGCCTGGTCGCGGCCGGCCTCGGCGTCGCCCTGCTGCCGCCGCCCGCCGTGGCCCGCCCCGGCGTCGTCGAACTCACCGTCACGGCCCCGAGGGCGGCCCGCGAGATCGGCGTCGCCTGGCTGGACGGCCACCCGGACACCCCGCCGGTGGCCGCCTTCAAACGCTTCCTGCTGTCGCGCCGGGGCCATCTGCTGCCGGACTGAACGGAGCGGGGCGCTGTACACCGTCCCCGGGAACGCGACATACCGTCCCCGGGAACGCGACACACCGTCCCCGGGAACGCGACACACCGTCCCCGGGAACGCGACGGCCCGCCGGGTTTCCCGGCGGGCCGTCGGAGGCACGTGTTCAGGTCACACGCTGGGGGCGGTTTTGGAGATGGTCCAGCGCTCGTCCTGCGCGCCGTTGCAGGTCCACTGGATGAGCTGGCTGCCCTTGGTGGCGGCGGAGCCCAGGCCCAGGCACTTGCCCGAGTAGACGTTCCGCAGCTCGTGGGTGTCCTGGTCGTACCACCACTTCTCGTCCACCTTGCTGTTGCAGGTGTACTGGATCATGCCCTTGCCGTCGGCGAGGCTGTTGCCGGTGCCCAGGCACTTGCCGGAGTGCGTGTTCTGGATGAAGTAGGCGGGGTTGCCGTTGTTGTCCTTGGTCTCCTCGAACACCCAGCGCTCGTCCTGGGCGTTGTTGCAGCCCCACTGGATGACCGGCCTGCTGTTCTCGATCTTGCTGCCGACGCCCGAGCACAGCTTGCTGTAGTCGTTGTACAGGTACTGGTAGTTGTCGGCCTTCCGCGGCAGCAGGGAGAAGACGACGCGCTTGCCGTTGCGCTCGTTCATGCCCCACAGGCGGCCCGAGGAGAACGAGAAGGACAGGTTCTGGGTGAGGGGCGGCGTGCGGGTGAGGATCGATACGGGGCCGTTCGGCTTGGCCTGCCAGATGCAGTAGTAGGCGTCTTTGTGCGCGGGGTTGATGACTCCCATGTGGCCCGTATCGCACATGGCTGACATGTAGTAGTACGTGCCGTCGGTGGCCACGCCCTGCAAGCCGTGGACAGGAGCGGCATAGGCGGCCTCCGCCTTGACGGGGGACGTGCCGCCCTCACCGAGGTGTTCGATCGGCCAGCGGATCACGTCCACAGGAGGGGTGCGCTTGTGATCCCCGTAGCGTCCGGAGACCAGGCGCGGCGGTGACGTGCTGCGGTCCAGGCTCAAGGAGCTCAGGCACGCTATGGCTCCGTCGCAGTTCATATCGGAGCGATCGGCCGGATCGGCCGCGTCCTGCTGGGCCTTGGTGCGGGTCGAGTAGCGGGCGACCATGGGCAGGGCCCACTGGTGGTACTCGGCCGAGGACGTGCCGCCCGAGATGCCCAACTTGTCGGAGACGGAGTTCACCTTCCACAGGTGGTCGAGGTCGTAGATCTGCAGTTCGCCGCCGTTGGCCACGAACAGCCTGTTCCCGTACCACACCATGCCGTCCGCGTGGATGCCGCCCTCGCCGGTCGGCTGTTTGATGCCCGCGGTGGTGAAATCCGGGTTGGCCCGGCTCCCGGTGGGCTGGACGAGCAGGACGTGCCCGTAGCTGCGCTCCGTGCCGTTCGATTCGAGGATGGAGACGCGGGCCTTCTTGTTGCGGTCGTTTTCCCCGTCCCCGACGCCGTAGTACCAGGTCGCCATGTACAGGTGGTGGCCGTCGACCGTGCCGCTCGGGTCCGCGTCGTGGGAGGCGGTGAAGCCCTGCGGATGCCATCCCTTGGCCCAGGCATTGGTCTTGTCGTCCTCCTCGTCCCAGCAGAAGCCGTTGTACTTGAACGTGCCGTTGATGCCGGTCGTGTGGCAGAGAGGGCGGCCGATGTGCTGCTTCGACTGGGCGACGCTCAGCGGGGAGACCCGCGTCACGACGCCCTTCGCCTCGGCCCCCTCGATCACCGCGCGTGCCGTCTGGCCCTCGTCGACACCTGGCATCTCCCGCGGATGGAGAACGAAGCCGGACGCATCCTCGCTCTTGAACAGCCTGCCCTTGTCCTCGATCTTGGGGGGATCGTCGGCGACCGCCTGCTGGGCGCCCGATATCAGCGCCGCCAACGAGGACAGAGCGACCAGCGCCGCTGTGATCCGTCCTCTGCGGCGGTCCCGTTGCTTGGCAATCATGTGGCCGTACCCCGATTCATCGGTGAAATCGACGCAAAGTGTGATCGATTTGTCTTGAGTGGACATGTGATGATGGTCCGTCAGGTCGCAAGAGGGCTTGGGGTGAAGGGCGACCGGTGCGGGCTGGGCGGGGCGGACAGTCCGGGTCCGGGTTCGGGCCGGAAAGGGTTCGACAACCCAGCGGGACAACCGGGCCCGCTCACCGTCACGGACGTCCTCCAGGATGCCTGTGTGAGGCGGTCGGAGCGTTAGCGCTGAGTGCACAACCGCGTTCGCAATGGGTTCACTCGCGGTCGTGGAGGGCTTGGTTCCGGTGGTCCTTGGGCGTGGTGCCGTAGGCCGCGCGGTGAGCGCGGCTGAAGTCGGCTGCGCGGGGGAATCCCCAGCGGGCGGCGATGGCGTGGATGGGGGTGGTGCGGAGCGCGGGGTCGGTGAGGTCGCGGCGGGCCGCCTCCAGGCGCAGGCGTCGTATCCACGCGGCGACTGTGGCGTCCGCGTCCTGGAAGAGGCGGTGCAGGTAGCTGGTGGAGATGTGGTGCGCGGCGGCAATGGTGCTCGGGGTGAGATGCGGGTCGTGCAGGTGCTCTCGGATGAACGCCTGGATGCGCAGGGTGAGGGCCCGCCGGTGCGTCTCCGGGGGCAGGCAGGCGTCGGCTTCGAGCAGCTGGGCGAAGAGCGCGGCGACCAGCGGGGTCGCGATGGAGGCCAGCCGCGACCGGTCGGAGGGCTGGTACGCGGCCGAGTCCGCGATCACCCGGGTGAGGAACTGTGCCAGCAGGGCACCCATGCCTTCCTGGGCCGACACCGGCGCACCGACGATCCGGCCGGCCATCTCACGAGGCAGTGGCAGCAGGGCCTTGGGAACCTCCAGCGCCACGGTCTGCACCGAATCCCCGGTGCTGTAGACGTCGTTCGGCAGTGACGACGAGTTGATGAACAGGTCGTGCGGCTTGTACTCGGTCTCCCGGTGCCGCCACACGCCCGCCCCGCTCCCACGTACGACGAGTGACAGGTGGTACGCCTCGGGGTCGGACTGCCGGATCAGCTTCGGTGTGCGCCGGAACACCAGCGGCTGGAACGTGGCGGACCACACGGTGACGCCACCGAGGTCCAGCACGCGCTGGGAGGCCTGGAAGTCGTCGGTGTGGTCGCTGCGCAGCTCCATGGGCGCATGGGTACGGCCCAAGAGTTCGGTCCAGTAGTCGAACCGGTCCGCCGCCGACACGTCTTCGCTGCGGAACACCGTCTCGTCCAACAACTGTCGTTTCACCGTTCCTGAAACCGCAGGTCAAATGCTCTCCGGGGGATGACTGTTGCTGATGGTTCCACGCCACGGAGTTGCTGACCACTGCTCCCAGCGGCGGGTCCGGGGATTCCCCGGTAGCACCTCGTCCCAGGAGCATCCGTGGGGAAGCCGTCGGCTCCGGCCCCGTACGCGCAGGCACGGCCTGACGGCCGCGCAGGTCGCGAACGAGCGGGCCCGGACGGTGCCGCACTGCCTGGGCCCGGTCGACGGGCTGCCGGACGGTCGCTGGCTGGTCGTCCTCGTGGTCACCGCGCACCCGCTCCACGGGCCGGTACCCACCCCCGCCCCGGCCTCTTCAGTTCCTCAGTGACTTCCCGAACCCCGCGGCCAGCGGCATCCGCAGCCCCAGCGGGGGCGGCGCCGCCAGGGCGTCGGCGACCGGGCGGGCGTAGGCGCGGCCGAAGAGCGAGCCGCGGACGAAGTCCGTCGCCAGGGCCACCACTTCGGCCCGGTGCTGGCGCAGTGCGTGGCCGTCGGAATGGACCTCGAAGCGGCAGGTGTCGCGGTTGGCCTTCTTGGCCCGTTCGGCCAGCCGGAAGGAGAGCTCGGGGTCGGTGCGGGAGTCGTTCGTGCCGTGGACGAGCAGGACCTGCCGGCCGAGCAGGTGCTTCACCGGTTCCGGCTCGTCCGCGGCGTTCTCGGGCAGCCAAGGGGCCATCGCCAGGACGGAGCCGACCGCCGCGTGGCCGCCCGCCCGGAGCGCGGCCCGGCCGCCCATGCCGTGGCCGGCGAGGCAGACGGGGACGTCGCCGTAGCGTCGTACGACCTCGTCCACCGCCCACCGGGCGTCCGCCGCGAGCTGCGCGTCGGTCGCGTTCCAGCCGCGGCAGCGGTACCGCACGACATGCGCGGCGAGCCCGTCCTCCCGGCCCGCGCGGGCCAGGGTCCGGGCCAGCGGCAGCTGGAGGGCGTACGAAAGAGGGGAAGGGCGGCGGTGCGAGTCGGCCTCGCCGTCCGGGAGCAGCAGAACCACGCCGCTGACCGCGTTTGGTGCTCCGGCCGTTCTGACGGCCCGTCCCAGCCTCGCAGCAGGCGGGGGGAGTGCGCGCTGTGCCATGACAGAACAGTGTCAGAAGGACAGGTGTACTCCACCCGTATTCGCGGTCACTGTTACGCATCGGCAAGCGACAATCTACGCGCGTAGGCGCTAGAGTGCCCAAATGATGAGCCCGACCCTCCATGTGCCCGGCCAGGATCAGATCCGACGTGCCCCCAAGGTCCTTCTCCACGATCACCTCGACGGCGGCCTGCGCCCGGGAACGATCGTCGACCTCGCCCTCGCGAGCGGATACGACGGACTCCCCGAGACCGAGCCCGACAAGCTCGGCATCTGGTTCCGCGAGGCGGCCGACTCCGGATCGCTGGAGCGCTACCTGGAGACGTTCGCCCACACCTGCGCCGTCATGCAGACCCGCGACGCACTGGTCCGGGTGGCCGCCGAATGCGCCGAGGACCTGGCCGCGGACGGTGTGGTGTACGCCGAGGTGCGGTACGCGCCCGAGCAGCACCTGGAAGCCGGGCTGAGTCTCGAAGAGGTCGTCGAAGCGGTCAACGAGGGCTTCCGCGAGGGCGAGCGGCGGGCCCGCCGGGACGGCCACCGCATCCGCATGGGCGCCCTCCTCACCGCGATGCGGCACGCCGCCCGCTCCCTGGAGATCGCCGAACTCGCCAACCGCTACCGCGACCAGGGCGTCGTCGGCTTCGACATCGCGGGCGCGGAGGCGGGCTTCCCGCCCACCCGGCACCTCGACGCGTTCGAGTACCTCAAGCGAGAGAACAACCACTTCACCATCCACGCGGGCGAGGCCTTCGGCCTGCCGTCGATCTGGCAGGCCCTCCAGTGGTGTGGCGCCGACCGGCTCGGCCACGGCGTCCGCATCATCGACGACATCGAGGTCGCCGAGGACGGCGCCGTGAAGCTCGGCCGCCTCGCCTCCTACGTGCGGGACAAGCGCATCCCGCTGGAGCTGTGCCCGACCTCCAACCTCCAGACCGGCGCCGCCGCCTCGTACGCCGGGCACCCCATCGGGCTGCTGCGGAAGCTGCATTTCCGGGCCACCGTGAACACGGACAACCGGTTGATGAGCGGTACGAGCATGACCCGTGAATTCGAGAAACTGACCGAGACCTTCGGATACACGCTCGACGACATGCAGTGGTTCACCGTCAACGCGATGAAATCCGCGTTCATCCCTTTCGATGAACGTCTCGCGATGATCAATGACGTGATCAAGCCCGGATACGCCGAGCTGAAGTCCGAGTGGCTCTTCGAGCAGACCGCTACGACCAGCGCGTCTTCCGCCTCCGCGGGCTGATCCGCGCTTTCGGGCAACGGCCGGGACGGCGAAATCGAAGCCGCTGCCCGGCTGTTTTCCGTGTGGGGCATGTTTGCGGGACCGGTAGTGAGCTGACTACGTTTCAGAGCCGCTCACATCCCTCTCCCCAAGGATGAATTTCACATGAAGCAGTCTGCTGTCAGGACTCTCGGTGCCGCCGTTCTCGGCGCCGCTTTCGCCGCCGCCGCCGCGGGTACCGCCTCCGCCGCGGTGCTGCCGGCCGACGCCGCGGCCACCGCCCTTCCGGTCGCCGGCTCGGCGCTGGAGACCGCGACCCAGTCCCTGCCGGTCCAGGACACGGCCACCAAGCTCCTCGGCACCGGCCAGCAGAAGCTCGTCGGCGACGCCACCGCCCCGGTCAAGGGCCTGCTCGGCGGCCTGCCCGCGGGCGGCCTGAAGACCGGCGGCCTGTCGGCCAACGGTCTCCCGTTCGGCGGCTGATCCCCGTACACACGCCCGTGGGGCGGGCACCCGGACCGGGTGCCCGCCCCACAGGCATGTCGTGCGTACGCGGGTCACCAGGCGGTGGACGCCGTCTTCTCCGACGGGAACAGCACCCACAGCGCCAGGTAGAGCAGGCACTGCGGCCCCGGCAGCAGGCAGGAGACCAGGAAGATGACGCGCATGGTTCCCGCGGAGGTGCCGAAGCGCCGTGCCAGCGCTGCGCACACTCCGCCGATCATGCGTCCGTCACGGGGGCGGGCAAGTGCGGCCATGGTGGGCTCCTTCGCGAACCGTTGCTGAGGGAGCAGCTCCGTCGTGCTCCCGATGCATCCATGGTCGCCGGGCGAACGGGGGCAAAGCGTCGCTCTACGGTGCGATACCGACCCTGGGAATCGTCGGGGTCGGTCCCTGAGCCGTCTCGTCCCTGGGAGGGGGCATCACCCTGATCCGCCGCTGCTTCCTGCGGCGCAGCCGCGCCCGGCACATGGGTACGACCAGCAGATGGGCGAGCGCCACCCCGATGGTGTTCAGCAGCAGTGAGTCGACGTCGACGACCTGCCCCGGGACTCCGGTCTGCGCCAGTTCGATCGCCATCGAGATGAGCGCCCCCGCCGCGACGGTACGGGCCAGCGAGGCCCACGGGGAGACGAACAGCCGGCCCCCGGCCATCGGCAGCAGGACGCCCAGCGGGGCGAGCAGCAGCAGCCCCTCACCGATGCGGCGGGTGGCCTCGACCGGACCGAGGGACAGGTCGGCTCTGATGCCGGCGAGCGGTCGGAGATTCGAGGCGGTCATCCACGGCACATCGAGCGGACGCAGAGTCAGCCACCCGACAAGCAGCAGATGCGCGAGAAGGAGGGAGACTCCGGCCGCGCGGAAGCGGATGACAGTTTGACTGCCCGAACCTGGACGCACGTTTCCCAAGACGCGCCGGGCGGCAGGATCGGTTCCGCTCGCCCGGAACCGAGCCCGGCCCCGGGCGGCGGGACCGGGCCCCGGCGCCCCTCCCGCTCAGGCCCCCGCGCCCGTTCCCGCCTCCGGCGTGGGCACGGCCTTCGGCCGGGCCTTCGTCTCCGAGGTGCACAGATATCCGCGCGCCGGGTAGTTCCCGGGCCCGCCCAGCGTGACCCTGCCGTCCGGGGCGAGCGCGTCGCTCTCCGTGTACGTGCACACGATCTGCGCCAGCGCCTCGGCCGGCAGGTCCTCGGGCTGCTCGCTGAGCCGCAGCGCGCCCGGCCGGTCGCCGCCGCGGGCCGCTCCGATCCGCAGGCCCGCCGGTACGGCGGTGGAGTAACCGGCCTGCCGCTCCTCGGCGGACGGCTTCTGCTCCAGCTCCGCCAGGAGGGCCTGCGCGATCCGGACCCGGTCCGACGTCGTCTCGTCGACCCGCACCGTGCGGTCCACCGTGACCAGCTGCGAGGAGCAGATCAGATAGATCTGTATGGGGATGCCCCGGAACGCCTGGGTGGTGACGTCCTCGGCGGACATCGAGCACGGTACCTGGGACGGCGCGGCTCCGGCGTCCACCGGCACAGAGGTGGTCCTGATCCCGCAGCCCGCGGCCAGCACGGCCGCGGTCACGGCACCGGCCAGCGCCACGGCCGAACGGCGCCCCCGGCGGTTGCTGCCCCTCACGTCGCGTCGCCCTCCTCGTCCTGGACCCCCGGGTCCTGATCCCCGTCACTCCCGGCGGAACGGGTGAGCGGCTCGGCGTCGCGCGGCAGCCGCAGGACGAACACCGCGCCGTCGCCGTCCGGGGAGTTCGCGGCCGTGATGTCACCGCCGTGGATGTGCGCGTTCTCCATGGCGATCGACAGACCCAGACCGCTGCCCTCGGAGCGCGGACGGGAGGCGCTGGCCTTGTAGAACCGGTCGAAGACGTGCGGCAGGACGTCCTCGGGGATGCCGGGGCCGTGGTCGCGGACCTCGATGACGAGTTCGCCGCCCTCGGTCCGTACCGCGACCCGTACCGGCGAACCGCCGTGCTTGAGCGCGTTGCCGATCAGGTTCGCCAGGATCACATCGAGCCGGCGCGGATCGAGGCGGACCATCATGCCGCGCTCGGCGTCCAGATCCACCGCGTCCAGCCAGGCGCGGGCGTCGATGCAGGCGGTGACCTGGTCGGCGACGTCGACCGTGTCGAGGACGAGCCGGGCCGTCCCCGCGTCGAAGCGGGTGACCTCCATCAGGTTCTCCACCAGGTCGTTGAGGCGCCGGGTCTCGCTCACCACCAGGCGCACCGCGGGCGCGATCATCGGGTCGAGGCCGTCCGCCTCGTCCTCCAGCACCTCGGTGACGGCGGTCAGCGCGGTGAGCGGGGTGCGCAGTTCGTGTGACATGTCGGCGACGAACCGCCGGCTCGCCTCGTCCCGCGCACTCATGTCCGCGACCCTCTTCTCCAGCGAACCGGCCGTCCTGTTGAACGTACGGGAGAGATCGGCCAGCTCATCGGTGCCGGACACCACGAGCCGGGTGTCGAGCTTGCCCTCGCCGAGCTTGCGGGCGGCGTCGCCGAGCCGCTGCACGGGCCGCAGCACGGTCGTCGCCGCGGCCTGCGCGAGCAGCGCGGAACCGATCAGGGCGAGCGCGGTGGCGATCCCCAGCGACCAGGCGAGGGAGTTCAGATCCTGCCGCTCCTGGTCGAGGGACTTCAGCATGTAGCCGGTCGGGCCACCGCCGATGATCTTCGTGCCGCCCACCAGGTACGGCGTACCGCCGATGCTGGTCCGCTGCCAGAACAGGTGGTACTCGTACTTGTTGCCCGCTTCGACCGGCTGCTTCTCGGTGACCGCCTTCTGCAGCGACAGCGGCACGTTGTCGAGCGTGAAGGTGTCCAGATCGGAGTTGCCGACGATCGGCTTGCCCGTGTCGCGCTCGTCGACCAGCAGCACGCTGTAGCCGGGCGAACTGCTCGCCATCTGCACGGCGGCGTTCTGCAGGTCGTCCTTGGTGGGTCGCAGCGGCAGCGACGCCGCCCGGTTCTGCATCTCCTGGCGGAAGTCCCCGAGCGCCGAGTCCTGGGTACGCGTCAGGACGGCCTCGCGGTTCAGCCAGTACGCGATCCCAGAGGCGGACACCGCGGCGGTGAGCGCCACCAGCGCGAACACGACGACGAGGCGCAGCCGCAGACTCGTCCAGCGGAGTCCCGTGAGCAGGCTCCGCCTGGTGGCATCGCTCACTGAGGCGAATCCAGCCGGTAGCCCACACCCCGGACGGTACGGATCAGGGTCGGCGAGGACGGCACGTCCTCCACCTTGGCGCGCAGCCGCTGCACACAGGCGTCCACGAGCCGGGAGTCGCCGAGGTAGTCGTGCTCCCAGACCAGCCGCAGCAGCTGCTGCCGGGACAGGGCCTGGCCCGGTCGGCGGCTCAGCTCCAGCAGGAGTCGCAGCTCGGTCGGCGTGAGCTGCAGATCCTCGCCGTTCTTGGTCACGGTCATCGCGGAGCGGTCGATCACCACGCTCCCGAAGGACGCGGAGTCGGTGGACTCGCGCTCGCCGCGGCGCAGCACCGCCCGGATACGGGCATCGAGCACCCGGCCCTGCACGGGTTTCACCACGTAGTCGTCGGCGCCGGACTCCAGCCCGACCACGACGTCGATGTCGTCGCTGCGCGCGGTCAGCAGGATGATCGGCAACTGGTCGGTGCGCCGGATGCGCCGGCACACCTCGAAACCGTCGATGCCGGGCAGCATCACGTCCAGCACGATCAGATCAGGCCGCTGTTCACGCAGCAGTTTCAGGCCGTCCTCTCCCGTCGCCGCGGTGGCCACACGGTGGCCCTGGCGTGACAGTGAGAGTTCGAGGGCCGTGCGGATGGCGTCGTCGTCCTCGATCAGCAACAGGAAAGGCACGCTGGTCATTCTGACCCATGGTGGAGCCCCAGTTCGACAGTTGGTGCCGACTCATACATCCGGCACACCGCGCACGCACCGACGGCAGGCCCTGTGACAGGGCTGTGACAGTCGGCGGACAGCGTGATGAAACTGCCCCGGCAAGCTCATTGGCACAAGGAACGAACGGACTCCACCGATGGGGGGCGCGAGATGAACGCAGCTCACAGCACCACCGCAAGCGCAGTTGTCACGCGTCTCCACGATGTCGGCCGGAGCGCCGAGAAGTCCGGCGTCGCGACTGGGCGGGGGTGCGCTCGTGGCGCCGGGCGTCAGCACACGTCGTACATGACGGTGGTTGACGTGCCTGCGGGGGGCAACGGGGGAAGCAACGGGGGATCCGCGTACGGGAAGGCCATGGGGGAGCGGAAGTCCCCGGCGGGGGCCGACGACGCCGAAACGGCGTTCACGGCCTACGTCCGGGAGCGCCGCGCCTCCCTGTACGCAACCGCCTACCACCTGACCGGTGACCGGTTCGAGGCCGAGGATCTGCTGCAGAGCGCCCTCTTCTCGACGTACCGGGCATGGGACCGGATCAGCGACAAGGCGGCGGTCGGCGGCTATCTGCGCCGCACCATGACCAACCTGCACATCAGCGCCTGGCGCAGGCGCAAGCTCAACGAGTACCCGACCGAGGAGCTGCCGGAGACGGCGGGCGACACGGACGCGATGCGCGGCACGGAACTGCGCGCCGTGCTCTGGCAGGCGTTGGCGCGGCTGCCCGAACTCCAGCGCACGATGCTGGTCCTGCGGTACTACGAGGGCCGCACCGACCCGGAGATCGCGGCCATCCTCGACATCAGTGTCGGCACGGTGAAGTCGAGCATCTGGCGGTCGCTCCGCCGGCTGCGCGAGGACGAGGTCCTCAGCTTCGGCCGTGACGAGGAGGAGTCCTTCGGCGAGCTGGTGGCCTGAGGGGACGGGGGAACAACCGGGGGACGAACGGGGGATACGGGGGAGAGTGGGACCGCTGCTTCGGGGGAGGCGGCGGTGCACGGGGGAGTGCTGCGGGGTCGGATGGGCCGGGGGGTCCTGTCCGGCCCCGTCGGCGCGCAGCCCGGCTGCGCCGGTGACCGAGGAACGGAGGAGCCGGGGCCCGGGGCGGGGCCCCGGGCGCGGGAAGTCCGCTACGCCGCGCCCCGTGCCGCGGGCGCCCGGCGGCACCGGCCCGCTGCTGCGGCGGCCAGCCGTCCGAGGGCCTCCTCCTTGCCGCACGGATACGCGCCCAGCGCCGCCTGCCGCGCCACGATCCGCCGCTCCGCCCGCATCAGCCGCCACCCCCGCCGCAGCAGGAACGGCACCGACTTGCGGCCCTCCCGCAGATCCCGCAGCAGCCGGCGGCGGAACGTCGTCGTCGGACGGCCGCGCAGGCACAGCGCGTCCGCGAGCACGCCCAGCTCCTGGCACCGTTCGACTATGTCCGCCGCGAAGATCCCCTCGGCGACGAACAGCGGTGTGCGGTCGATGTGGAAGGCCTCGTGGTCGACGCGGGAGCTCGTCGAGATGTCGTACACCGGGACATCCGTCCGCCCCGTGCGGCACAGCTGCGTGATCGCGGCGACCGCCGCATCGGCGTCCCAGGACTGCGCGGAGTCCCAGTCGATGTCCGTACTGCCGGGGACGAGCGGCAGCGTGGGGTCGTCGCCCTCCTTGTAGAAGTCGTCCAGGCGCAGCACCGGCAGGTCGGTGCGGGCGGCGAGGGACGATTTGCCGGAGCCGGAGGGGCCCGCGAGCAGCACGACGCGGGTCGGGAGCGGTTGGGAATTCACAGGACACGAGTGTGAGGCATTGACCCACGCAGGGGATCCCCCGGAGGTCGGGTTGGTATCAAGCATCACACCTCAACTACTCTACGTACTCAAATGGTTACTCGATCGGCTCGATCAGGTGGGAAATCCATGGCACGTCACGCACTTTCCACGTCCCGGCGCCGCGCCCTGCTGCGGGCAGGTCTGACCGTCACGGCGGTCGGCGCCGCACTCGGAGCGGGAGGTGCGGCGGCCCAGGCGGCGCCGCTTCCCCTCGTACCGGCCGCGGACGCCGACACCGGCCTCGGCGCGGCGGGTGAGGCGGCCACGGGCGCGGTGACCGGGGGGCTCGGGCACTCGCTCAGGAACGGCGTCGCCCCGGTGACGCATCTGCGGCTCGACCCGCTGGCCGGTACCGGCACGGATCCGCTGGACAACGCGGTGGGGACGCAGGTCGCCGACTTCAAGCCGCTCTCCACGAGCGCGGTCACCGACCCGTTGACCAGCGGCGGCGCCCTGAAGGACCTGCCGGTGGTGGGGCAGGCGGCAGCGGTCCTGCACGGCTGAGACCGTCGCGGGAACGCACGGGGCGCGTACGCGGAGACGGCCCGCTCCACCGGGAATCCGGCGGAGCGGGCCGTCTCCGTGCGGGCCGGTGTGCCCGCGCGGATCAGTACGAGGACCCCGACACGCCCAGTGCGCCCGTTGGGTGCCAGACCGTCTTCGTCTCCAGGAAGGCCGTCAGGCGGTGGGTGCCCGGATCGGCCGTCCAGTCGGAGGTGCTGTCCTCCCCGGCAGGCTGCCGCCGCAGGACCCGCTTCAGGTTGTCCGCCGCCGCGATCTCCAGCTCCTTCGCGAGCGCGGCGTCCGCCCCCGTGAGGTCGATGGCGTTCACGTCCTGGTGGGACGCGAGCGGCGCCGCGATCTCCGCCGTCCTCCCGGACAGGATGTTCACCACACCGCCCGGCAGATCGGAAGTGGCCAGCACCTCGCCCAGGGACAGGGCCGGCAGCGGGGAGTCCGCCGAGGCCACGACGACCGCCGTGTTGCCGGTCGCGATCACCGGGGCGATCACCGAGACCAGACCCAGGAACGACGACTCCTGGGGCGCCAGGACCGCGACCACACCGGTCGGTTCGGGCGTGGACAGGTTGAAGAACGGGCCCGCGACCGGGTTCGCCCCGCCCACGACCTGGCCGATCTTGTCGGTCCAGCCCGCGTACCAGACCCAGCGGTCGATCGCCGCGTCGACGGCGGCCGACGCCTTGGACTTCGACAGGCCCTCCGCGTCCGCCACCTCCCGGACGAACTGGTCCTTGCGGCCCTCCAGCATCTCCGCGACGCGGTAGAGGACCTGGCCGCGGTTGTACGCGGTGGCGCCCGACCAGCCGCCGAACGCCTTGCGTGCGGCCACGACCGCGTCGCGCGCGTCCTTGCGGGAGGACTGGGGGGCGTTCGCCAGCCACTTGCCCTTGCCCGCCGCGCCAGCTGATGTCTTCGCCGTCACCTCGTACACCCGGCCGCTCTCGGAGCGGGGGAACTTGCCCCCGACGTACAGCTTGTAGGTCTTCAGTACAGTCAAGCGGTCAGACATCGAGGTACGCCTCCAGGCCGTGACGGCCGCCTTCGCGGCCGAAGCCCGACTCCTTGTAGCCGCCGAAGGGCGAGGTCGGGTCGAACTTGTTGAACGTATTGGCCCAGACGACGCCCGCCCGGAGCTTGTTCGCCACCGCGAGGATGCGGGAGCCCTTCTCCGTCCAGATGCCGGCCGAGAGGCCGTACTGGCTGTTGTTGGCCTTGGCGACCGCCTCGTCGGGCGTACGGAACGACAGCACGGAGAGCACCGGGCCGAAGATCTCGTCGCGGGCGATGGTGTGTGCCTGGGTGACGTGGGTGAACAGCGTCGGGGCGAACCAGTAGCCGGACGAGGGGAGCTCGCAGGGGGCGGACCAGCGTTCGGCGCCCTCCGCCTCGCCCGTCTCGGCGAGCGCGGTGATCCGGGCGAGCTGCTCCGCGGAGTTGATCGCGCCGATGTCGGTGTTCTTGTCCAGCGGGTCGCCGAGCCGGAGGGTGGACAGCCGGCGCTTCAGGGCGTCCAGCAGCTCGTCCTGGACCGACTCCTGCACGAGCAGGCGCGAACCCGCGCAGCAGACCTGGCCCTGGTTGAAGAAGATGCCGGTGACGATGCCCTCGACGGCCTGGTCGAGCGGGGCGTCGTCGAAGACGATGTTGGCGCCCTTGCCGCCCAGCTCCAGGGTGGCCCTCTTGTCCGTACCGGCGATCTGCCGGGCGATGGCCTTGCCGACCGCGGTCGAGCCGGTGAAGGCGATCTTGTCGATGTCCTCGTGCTCGACGAGGGCGGCGCCCGCGTCCCCGTAGCCGGTGAGGATGTTGACGACACCCTTCGGCAGGCCCGCCTGGCGGCAGATGTCCGCGAAGAACAGCGCCGAGAGCGGGGTCGTCTCGGCGGGCTTGAGGACCACCGTGTTGCCGGTGGCGAGCGCCGGGGCGATCTTCCAGGCCAGCATGAGCAGCGGGAAGTTCCACGGGATGATCTGGCCCGCGACGCCGAGGGGGCGGGGGTTCGCGCCGTACCCGGCGTGGTCCAGCTTGTCGGCCCAGCCCGCGTAGTAGAAGAAGTGCGCCGCGACCAGGGGGAGGTCCGCGTCGCGCGTCTCCTTGATCGGCTTGCCGTTGTCGAGGGTTTCGAGAACGGCGAGCTCGCGGCTGCGCTCCTGGATGATCCGGGCGATCCGGAAGAGGTACTTGGCGCGCTCGGAGCCGGGCAGCACCGACCACTTCTCGAACGCCTTCCGGGCCGCCTTCACGGCCCGGTCGACATCCGCGGCGCCGGCCTGCGCGACCTCGGAGAGCACCTCCTCGCTGCTCGGCGAGACCGTCTTGAAGACCTTGCCGTCGGCCGCGTCGGTGAACTCGCCGTCGATGAACAGGCCGTACGAGGGCGCGATGTCGACGACCGAGCGCGACTCGGGGGCGGGTGCGTACTCGAATGCAGATGCCATGGGGATCAGTCCACCGTCACGTAATCGGGGCCGGAGTAACGGCCGGTGCTGAGCTTCTGACGCTGCATCAGCAGATCGTTCAGGAGGCTGGAGGCGCCGAAGCGGAACCAGTGGTTGTCCAGCCAGTCCTCGCCCGCGGTCTCGTTCACCAGCACCAGGAACTTGATCGCGTCCTTGGAGGTGCGGATGCCGCCGGCCGGCTTCACCCCGATCTGCACACCGGTCTGCGCCCGGAAGTCGCGCACGGCCTCCAGCATCAGCAGGGTGTTCGCCGGGGTGGCGTTCGTCCCGACCTTGCCGGTCGACGTCTTGATGAAGTCCGCGCCCGCCAGCATCCCGAGCCAGGAGGCGCGGCGGATGTTGTCGTACGTGGACAGCTCGCCGGTCTCGAAGATGACCTTCAGCCGCGCGCTGCCGCACTCGGCCTTCACGGCCAGGATCTCCTCGTAGACCTTCAGGTAGCGGCCGGAGAGGAAGGCGCCCCGGTCGATCACCATGTCGATCTCGTCGGCCCCGGCCGCCACGGCGTCGCGGACGTCCGCGAGCTTGACGTCGAGCGCGGCGCGGCCGGCGGGGAAGGCCGTCGCCACGGACGCCACCTTCACGCCGGAACCGGCCAGCGCGGCGACGGCGGTCGCCGCCATGTCCGGGTAGACGCAGACCGCCGCGGTGCGCGGGGCCGTGCGGTCGGTCGGGTCGGGATGGACGGCCTTGGCGGCGAGAGCCCGGACCTTGCCCGGGGTGTCCGCGCCTTCCAGCGTCGTCAGGTCGATCATCGAGATGGCCAGGTCGATGGCGTACGCCTTGGCCGTCGTCTTGATCGAACGGGTTCCGAGGGACGCGGCGCGCGCTTCGAGGCCGACGGCGTCGACGCCGGGCAGCCCGTGCAGGAAGCGGCGCAGCGCACTGTCGGACGCGGTCGCGTCGGAGAATGCGGGAGCTGTGGTGGGCATGGTCACCAGATCAGCATATCTACGCGCGTAGCGACCTGTACAGGGGGCCGGGTCCTCCGAGCGTCGCGCAGTACCGGGGCGGCCGCCCCGGTACTCCTGGCGTACGTCAGGCAGAATCGGGCCCATGACACGCCCCACACCGCCCGCCGAGCCGACCTACGCCGACCGGACCTTCCGGTCGCCCGCCGGGATCGTCGGGGGTGTCCTGCTGCTTCTCCTCGTCTGCTGGATCGGCGGCGACGCCGTGTTCCGGGGCCACGGCCGGGTGCCCTGGCTCGCACTGGCCGGGCTGCTGACCGCGGTGCCGCTGGTCGTGGCGTTCACGCTGCGGCCCGTCGTGTACGCCAATGAGCAGCGCATCCGGATCCGCAATCCGTTCCGGACGATCACCATGCCGTGGACCGAGGTGGTGGACCTGCGGGCCGGGTATTCGAGCGAGCTGTTCACCGAGAGCGGCGCCAAGTTCCAGCTGTGGGCGGTACCGGTGTCGCTGCGGCAGCGGAAGAAGGCGGCCCGCCAGCAGTCCCGGCAGTCGCTGGACGACCCGTACGGCCGGACCTCCGTGCACGCCGACGTACGCGACAGCCGGTCCCGCATGGCGACGGCCGACCAGACCATGGCGGACCTGCGGGAGCTGGTGGAGCGGGCGAAGACGGGGGCGTCCTCGAAGGCTTCCGCGTCCTCGAAGGCTTCGGCGTCTTCGAAGGCTTCCGCGGCTTCGGTGGATTCGGCGTCTTCGGAGGCCTCGGTTTCGGTGCGCTGGGCGTACGAGGTGATCGCACCGGCGGTGGTGGGCGTGGTGCTGCTGGTGGTGCTGCTCGCGATCGGCTGAGGCCGCGCGGACCCCTCCGGGGCGGAACCCGCCGCTGGTCACCCCGGCCGCCCGCACCGGCCGTTCGCGCCGCTACGTGTTCCTGGCCGGCAGCGTTCCGGAGCGGTCGCGCCGCGCCCGGCGGATCGGGCGCCCGGCGGCCTCGGGTCCGGGTGCACCCGGCGCGGCCCCGGCCTCCTGCGGCACGGTGGGAGGGTGCCGGCGCCGGGAGGGCGCGGTCAGCACGCCGAGGCAGGCGATGACGAGCACGATGCCGGTCCAGCCGAGGGCGGGCAGGTGCTCGCCCACCACCAGGACCGCGAACACGGCCGCCACGGCGGGCTCCAGCAGGGACAGGGTCGTCGCGGTGCTGACGGGGATGCGGGACAGGCCGAACCCGAACAGGACGTACCCGGCGAACATCGGCACCAGCGCCATGTAGAGGCCGACACCCGCGTTCGTCCAGGAGGTGAGCAGCGGGGCGCCGGTGGCCACCAGCACCGGTACGAGCATCAGCCCGCCCAGCCCGAACACCGCTCCCATGGCCGCGCGCGAGGTGATGCCGCGCGTGATGAGGCGGTGTGCCGCCCACGCGTACACGGCGTACGTCACGCCCGCGACCAGCCCGAGTCCGACGCCGGTGACGGTCTGCCCGGCGGAGCCCGTGCCCGTTTCGGAACCGGACTGCGCGGCCTCGGCCGCGCACAGCAGCACGGTGCCGGCCAGCCCCAGGGCGGCACCGGCCGTCCACCGCCGGGACAGGCGCCGCCGGTCGGCGATCCGCTCGATCAGGGCGGATGCCAGGGGGGCCGAGCCGATGGAGACGACCGTCCCCACCGCGACACCGGCCAGATGCATCGAGGTGTAGAACGCCGGCGGGTACAGGGCCACGCCCGCTCCGCCGACGAGCACGATCCGCCACTGCGCCCTCAGCTCCGTGCGGAACCCCGCGATGCGGCGCCCGGCCATCAGCGCCTGCAACAGGCCGCCCAGCCCCATCGCCGCCGCGCCGATCGCGAGCGGCCCGACCTGCGGCGCGAAGGTCGCCGCGGTGCCCGTGGTGCCCCAGAGCACCGAGGCCAGCAGCACGGCGAGCGCGCCCGCCCCCGGCCCGGCGGCGCGCCCGGCCCGCCGCGTCACAGGCCGTCCACCAGGTGCGCCGCCATGTCGCGCGCGTGCCGCATGCGTACGCCGTCTCCTTCGAGACCCGCGCGCACGATGGCTCCTTCCAGCAGGAACGCCAGGTGCTCCGCCGCGGCTCGGGCCTCTTCCTCGCGGTCGGGCAGCAGTTCCCGGAGATGGGCGGCGAGCAGGCTCTCGACTTCCTCCTTGTGACGGCGCACCACCGCGCGGCCCTCGTGCCCGGTGGGCAGCTCGGCGGCCGCGTTGAGCAGCCCGCAGCCCCGGAAGCCGTGCTCGTAGGCGAGGCCGGCGTGGTCGGCGTAGGCGTCGAAGACGGCCAGCACGGCCGCCCGCGGTCCCTGTGCCTCGGCCAGGCGCCGCCGGTAGAGGCCGAGCCACTCCTCGTGCCGGGCCTGGAGGTAGGCGCGGACGAGGTCGGCCTTGGAGGCGAAGTTGTTGTAGAGGCTCATCTTCGCCACACCGGCCTCGGCCGTGATCGTGTCGATCCCCGTCGCCGCCACGCCGTCGGCATAGAACCGGCGCGCCGCGGCATCGAGGATCCGCCCCCGCGCGGGCCCCTGCCGCCGCTTCCCCGGCTGCTTCTCGGTGGCCCTCGCGTCCGTCATGGCTGCCCCTCTCCGGTACTAGGTAGACCAGTCTACCTAGTATGCGCGGCCGCACCCGACCGCGGCGCGTGCCTGCCCGTCGGAGGGCGGATCCTGCCGGGTCGGCGGGCCCGGCGCGGGGGGTGCGGCCGACCGGACGTGACAGACCGGGGGCCGACCGTCACGTCCTGGTGAGGCGGCGCCCGACCCACCCCTTCCGTGATCCGCTCCTCGTCCCCGGCCCTCAGGCCGACCGGCCGTGGCGCCGGGCGGAACGCCTCCGTGTATGCCGGGCGCCCTACGGGCAACTTCCGTGTGAAAGCCCGCGGCGGCGCCGCTGCGGTCCCGGCGGGCGGAGCCCGTGCGGACGGGTCCGGCCGCGGTTCCGCGGGCCCGGACCCGTCCGCACGGTGTCCGGCCGCGAACCCCCGGCCACCGGCCGTACCGGGGCCGGACACCGGCTTCACGTACCTGATGCGCGAATGGCGCGCGGACCGGCGGACGGCCACGCATCGGGCCGAACCGCCGGGCGGGCCCCGCCGTCAGATCCCGGCCGCCACCGCCAGGTCCCGCTTGATCCCGGCGAGCAGTTCCGCACCCCTCGTACGGGCCGCCGGCAGCTCGTCCGCCGAGGCGACCGGCACCACGACCTCCAGGTAGCACTTGAGCTTCGGCTCGGTGCCGCTCGGGCGGACGATCACCCGGGCACCCCGAAGGCGGTAGCGCAGCCCGTCGGTGGGCGGCAGCTGCGCGGAGCCCCGCGAGAGGTCCTCGGCCGAGGTGACGGGAAGCCCGGCGAGCGCGGTCGGGGGCTGCTCGCGCAGGCGGCGCATGGCGTCCGCGATGACCGACAGGTCCTCCACCCGGACCGACAACTGGTCGGTGGCGTGCAGTCCGTGGTCGACCGCGAGGTCGTCGAGGAGGTCCAGGAGCGTACGCCCCCGCTCCTTGAGCCCGGAGGCGAGTTCGGCGACGAGCAGCGCGGCCGTGATGCCGTCCTTGTCGCGTACGCCGTCCGGGTCGACGCAGTAACCGAGCGCCTCCTCGTACCCGTACCGCAGGCCGTCCACGCGGGCGATCCACTTGAAGCCGGTCAGCGTCTCCTCGTAGCCGAGGCCCGCCTTGGCGGCGATCCGGCCGAGCAGCGAGGACGACACGATCGACTCGGCGAAGACACCGGTCGCGCCCCGGTCCACCAGATGGGCGGCGAGCAGCGCCCCGACCTCGTCGCCGCGCAGCATCCGCCAGCCGCCTTCGGCCAGCGGGTCCGGGACCGCGACGGCGCAGCGGTCGGCGTCCGGGTCATTGGCGATGACGAGGTCGCAGTCCGTACCGCGTGCGGTGGCGAAGGCGAGATCCATCGCGCCGGGCTCTTCCGGATTGGGGAAGGCGACGGTCGGGAACGCCGGGTCGGGCTCCGCCTGCTCGGCGACGAGCACCGGGGCGGGGAACCCGGCGCGGGCGAAGGCGGCGGTGAGCACGGACGTACCGACGCCGTGCATCGCCGTGTACACGACCCGGGCGGTGCGCGGCGATCCGGTGGCGAGCACGGCGTCCGTACGGGCCAGGTAGGCCGCCAGGACCTCGTCGCCGAGGACCTCCCAGCCGTCGTCGGGGCGGGGCACGCCGTCGAGCGAGCCGACCGCGGCGATCGCGGCGGCGATCTCGCCGTCCGCCGGGGGGACGATCTGCGAGCCGTCGCCGAGGTAGACCTTGTAGCCGTTGTCGCGGGGCGGATTGTGGCTGGCGGTCACCTCGATGCCCGCGACGGCGCCCAGGTGCCGGATGGCGTACGCCAGCACGGGGGTGGGCAGTGGGCGGGGGAGCACGGCCGCGCGCAGGCCCGCGCCGGTCATCACGGCGGCGGTGTCGCGGGCGAAGTCGGCGGACTTGTAGCGGGCGTCGTAGCCGATGACGACGAGCCCGCCGGTTCGGCCCTCGGCCTTGAGATGGGCGGCGAGGCCGGCCGCGGCGCGGATGACGACGGCGCGGTTCATCCGCATCGGCCCGGCCCCCAGCTCTCCCCGGAGCCCGGCCGTGCCGAACTGCAGCGTGCCGGCGAACCGCGCGGCCAGCTCGTCGAGGTCCTCGGCGTCGATGAGCGCCGCGAGCTCGTCACGGGTCTCGGGGTCGGGGTCCTCCGCGAGCCACGTCCTGGCCTGCGCGATCAGCTCCTGCTGCACGGTGTCCGCCTTTCTGCGGGGTGGGGTGGGTTGCGGGGGCCGCCGGCCCCCGGACCCCCGCTCCTCGAACGCCGGCGGGGCCTGGTCCCGGGCGGGTGCGGCGTGAGAGCCGGCCTCACCGGCGTTCGGGGCGCGGGGTTCGGGGCGGAGCCCCGGTTCGGCTCAGATCCGCTCAAGCACCCGCGCGAGCAGCGCGCCCATCCGCGTGGCGGAGTCCCGCCCGGCCTGGAGCACCTCTTCGTGGTTCAGCGGCTCTCCGCTCAGCCCCGCCGCCAGGTTGGTGACCAGCGAGATGCCGAGCACCTCGGCGCCGGCCTCCCGTGCGGCGATCGCCTCCAGCACGGTGGACATGCCGACCAGGTCGCCGCCCATGACCCGGACCATGCCGATCTCGGCCGGCGTCTCGTAGTGCGGGCCGGGGAACTGCACGTACACGCCCTCTTCGAGGGTGTCGTCGACCTCCTTGCACAGCGCGCGCAGCCGCGGCGAGTACAGATCGGTCAGGTCGACGAAGTTGGCGCCGACGATGGGGGACGCGGCGGTCAGGTTGATGTGGTCGCTGATCAGGACCGGCTGCCCGGGACGCATGCCCTCGCGCAGGCCGCCGCAGCCGTTCGTCAGCACGACGGTCTTGCAGCCCGCGGCGACGGCGGTGCGGACCCCGTGCGCGACCGCGGCGACGCCCCGGCCCTCGTAGAAGTGGGTGCGGCCGAGGAAGACCAGGGCGCGCTTCGCACCGATCCGGTACGAGCGGATCGTGCCGCCGTGCCCCTGTACGGCGGGCGCCGGGAAACCGGGCAGGTCGGTCACCGGGAACTCGGCCTCCGGAGTGCCGAGCGCAGCGCCCGCGGGTGCCCAGCCCGAACCCATCACGAGCGCGACGTCGTGGGTCTCGGCACCGGTCAGCTCGCGCAGGCGGGCGGCGGCGTCGGCGGCGGCGGCGTGCGGGTCGCCCTGGATGTTGTCCGGAATAACTGATGCGTTCACGCGGATGAGGGTAGCCGGTGATTCCCTACGCGCGTAGATGCCCTGGCGCAGAGACTGCGCACGCTTCTTCGTACATTCACACAAAAGCGCTGGTCGGTCGGTCAGCAGGGGCGCTTGCGCAGTTCCATCACATAGTCGTGCGGCGCGCCCGCGGACTCCGCGGCGTCCGCGATCTCGCCCAGGTAGCGGGCGGACGGCAGCCCGCCCTCGTATCCGTTCAGCACATACATCCAGGCCGGCTCCTCGCCGTCCAGGGTGTGCACGCGGACCCGCATCCGCCGGTAGATGTCCAGGCCGATGCCCTCCCACCGGTCCATGGAGTCCTCGTCCATCGGCGCGATGTCGTAGAGCGCCACGAAGACCTGGGAACGGGGGGCCTCCACCACCGTGGCGAGCGCGCCTTCCCAGCCCATCTGCTCCCCGCCGAAGGTCAGCCGCCAGTCGTTGAGCCAGCCGGTGCCACGCAGGGGGGAGTGCGGTGCGCGGCGCGTCATCAGCCGCGCGTCGAGGTTGCCGGCGTACGCGGCGTAGAGCGACATGTGATCGAGGGTACGGGAGGTGGTGGCCGGAACGTCGATTCCTGTGAGGAAGACTCCGTACGGGGTTCCGCTCCGGTCCGGGAAGCGGGTCCCGCGCCCCTGTCCCGTACGCCCCGGTGCCCGTATGGAGGGCCCCGGGGCGAAGCACCTTGGGCGCGTGCGGGACAATGAAGTACGTACTGCATTCCCCGGGGCGGCCCCCCGGACCCCCGGCCGGGGCAGCAGACGGCCGCGGGATGACACACGCGAGGCGGACATTTCGTGACCCGGATCGTGATCATCGGCGGCGGACCCGGCGGGTACGAGGCGGCATTGGTGGGCGCCCAGCTCGGCGCGGAGGTGACCGTCGTCGACTGCGACGGCCTCGGCGGCGCGTCCGTGCTCACCGACTGCGTGCCCTCGAAGACCCTGATCGCGACGGCGGAGGTGATGACCACCTTCGACTCCTCGTACGAGGAGCTGGGCATCATCGTCGCCGACGACACGCCGCACGTCGAGCAGGCGGCCCGGGTCGTCGGCGTCGACCTCGGCAAGGTCAACCGGCGTGTGAAGCGCCTGGCACTCGCCCAGTCCCACGACATCACCGCCTCCGTCACCCGCGCCGGCGCACGCGTGATGCGCGGCCGCGGCCGCCTCGACGGCCTCCAGGCCGCCGACGGCTCCCGCACGGTCGTCGTGACCGCCGCCGACGGCACGGAGGAGAGGCTCACCGCCGACGCCGTGCTGATCGCGACCGGCGGCCACCCCCGGGAGATCCCGGACGCGCTCCCCGACGGCGAGCGCATCCTGAACTGGACCCAGGTCTACGACCTCGACGAGCTCCCCGAGGAGCTCATCGTGGTCGGCTCCGGTGTCACGGGCGCCGAGTTCGCGGGCGCCTACCAGGCGCTCGGCTCGCGCGTCACCCTCGTCTCGTCCCGCGACCGGGTGCTGCCGGGCGAGGACCCGGACGCGGCCGCCGTGCTGGAGGACGTCTTCCGCCGCCGCGGGATGAACGTCATGGCCCGCTCCCGCGCCCGGGCGGCGAAGCGCGTCGGCGACCGGGTCGAGGTCACCCTGGCCGACGGCCGGGTCATCACCGGTTCGCACTGCCTGATGGCGGTCGGCGCGATCCCGAACAGCGCGGGCATGGGGCTGGAGGAGGCCGGTGTCCGGCTCAAGGAGTCCGGCCACATCTGGACCGACAGGGTCTCCCGCACCAGCGCCCCCGGCGTGTACGCGGCCGGTGACGTCACCGGGGTCTTCGCCCTCGCCTCGGTCGCCGCCATGCAGGGCCGCATCGCGATGTACCACTTCCTCGGGGACGCGGTGACGCCGCTGAACCTGAAGACGGTCTCGTCGAACGTCTTCACCGACCCCGAGATCGCCACCGTCGGCTACACCCAGGCCGATGTCGACGCCGGCACGATCGACGCCCGCGCGGTCAAGCTGCCGCTGCTGCGTAACCCGCGCGCCAAGATGCAGGGCATACGCGACGGCTTCGTCAAGATCTTCTGCCGGCCCGGCACCGGCATCGTGGTCGGCGGCTGCGTCGTCGCGCCGCGGGCGAGTGAACTCATCCATCCGATCTCGATCGCCGTCGACAACAATCTGACGGTGGAACAGATAGCAAACGCCTTCACCGTGTACCCGTCCCTGTCGGGATCGATCGCGGAAGTGGCCCGCCAGTTGCACACCCGTAAGAGCGCGGGCGAGGCGTAAGCGCCTCGGGGCCCCGGCGACACCCGGCGATCCCCGTCAACTCGCGGCCGGACGGCGGTCGTCCGGCCGCCGTCCGGTCAGTACGGGACAACAACGGGGCCGCCTATACCACTTGGCGGCCCCGTGTATGTACAACTTCTGGTATTCGGTGCAAACCGCTGAAAACGCTCGGACATCACGTTACTGTCAGTTTCGTGTTCGCTGCAGAACGTCGTCAGTTGATCCTCGAAATGGTGCGTGCCAACGGGGCGGTATCGCTCCGTGAGCTCGCCCGCGTCGTCCAGACCTCCGAAGTGACCGTACGGCGGGACGTGCGGGCGCTGGAGGCAGAAGGACTCCTCGACCGCCGGCACGGCGGTGCGGTCTTGCCGGGCGGTTTTACGCGGGAGTCCGGCTTTCCGCAGAAATCCCATCTCGCCACCGCGGAGAAGACGGCCATCGCCGACCTGGCCGCCGGTCTCGTCGAAGAGGGCGAGGCCATCGTCGTCGGCGCCGGTACGACCACGCAGGAGCTGGCCCGTCGGCTCGCGCGGGTCCCCGGCCTGACCGTCGTCACCAACTCGCTGCTGGTCGCCCAGGCGTTGGCCCATGCCAACCGGGTGGAAGTGGTGATGACCGGCGGCACCCTGCGCGGCTCCAACTACGCCCTGGTGGGCAGCGGCGCCGAGCAGTCCCTCCAGGGGCTGCGGGTGTCGCGCGCGTTCCTCTCCGGGAGCGGCCTCACCGCGGAACGCGGCCTCTCCACGTCCAACATGCTCTCGGCGAGCGTCGACCGGGCCCTGGTGCAGGCAGCGGCGGAGGTGGTGGTCCTGGCGGACCACACCAAGCTCGGCTCCGACACCATGTTCCAGACGGTGCCGACGGATCTGATCACCCGCCTGGTGACGGACGAGCCGCCCGGTCACGACGAGCGCGCCGCCACCGAACTGCAGGCCCTGGCGGACCAGGGCGTGCAGATCGCGGTCGCCGGCGCGGGCAGCGGCCCCGCACCGGCCGAAGCCCTTGCACCGGGCCGCCAGCCCCGCCGCGAGATGCCGCTCCCCGGCCAGCGCCGGACGCGTGGCGGCCCCGGGGGCCCGGGGGCGCAGCAACTCCGGAGCGCGGCGGCGCTGGCGGAACAGGGCCAGGGGCCGGGGGACCGGGCGAGGGTGGCGGACCTGCGGCGCCGGTAGGGGGTGCACCCCGGCGAAGCCGGACCCACCGGTGGTCGGAGGCGCGGGGTCCGGGGCAGGGCCCCGGTTGTGGGAAGGGGCGGGCAGGGGAACGGTTCCCCGCGCAGCGACCCCGCACCGCCCACGGCCGGCCGGCCGCGCCCGCTCAACCGCTCCCCGCCGCGCTCCTCTTCAGCCCCTGCAAGGTCAGCGTCAGCAGCCGGCCCGCCAACTCCGGGTCGTCCGGCGTCTGCTCCGCGGCCAGCGCGATCGCGTTCGTCAGCTGCATCAGGTCGTCGATGGACACGTCCGCCCGCACCGCACCGCTCTCCTGCGCCCGCGTCAGCAGAGCCGCCCCCGCCTCGCGCAGTGGCACATTGCACGGAGAGAGTGCGGACGTCTCGTCCCGTGACGTCGACATGAGCGCCTGGGCGAGCCCGCGATATTCACCCGCGTGGCTGATGAGGGCGCCCAGCCACTCCACCAGGCCCGCACACGGCCGCTCCACCCCCGCCAGCTCGTGGGCACGGGAGATCAGCGAGGTCAGGGCTTCCTGGAAGACGGCGTTCATCAGCGCGTGCCGACTGGGGAAGTGCCGGTACAGCGTGCCGATCCCGACGCCCGCGCGGCGCGCGATGTCTTCGAGGGACGCGTCGGTGCCGTGGTCCGCGAACGCGGTACGGGCCTCGCTCAGCAGCCGGTCGTAATTGCGCCGCGCGTCGGCGCGCATGGGCCGGGCCGGCGTCTGTGCCGTGCTCATCGCCATTGCGCAGTCCTCCCTCTTCTCCACCCCAGGGTCCAGGATGCCATCGCGGATCCGGAGGGGTGACGTCCGCCGAGGGGTGACGCACGACGGGCCCCCGCGGGCTCGGAGCCGTACGGCTCCGAGC